>NZ_AP024469.1:2643715-3334930 GCF_016865365.1 Geobacter sp. SVR | reverse complement strand
ATCCTCACGGGTCATCCATTGCTCCTTGAGGCAGAACACGTTTTCGTCTTCCACATCCATGTAGTAGTTGCAGCCGATGCAGCCACGCTCCCGCCGGATCGAATCAAGCATGTCCCCGATCGTCTGCAGGACTTCCTTGCGCTTCCCGCGGGGCACTATCATTCTGATGGTGGCGTTGACCATGGCGGGACTCCTCGCGTCCGCGGCAGGCGCTGTCATGCCGGCAGCGGGCCGCCGGGAATCGTATTCCCGGCTGTTCGACGGGCGGATGTCACAAGCGTACCGGTTCAACTAGCATGCCAGCCCTCTGCGGGGAGGAAGATCGCCTTAAATTGCCGATATTGCGCGAAGAACGGCCATCAATAATGAAAAACCGGCCGGAACGGCCGTCGTGGCTGCCATCGTATTCAACGGAACCGTCATATGCGACAGAGACGGGGAGAACCGTGGGCACCGGAACGTGGCCGGCACAAAAAAAGAGGCGTGCCGCAGCAACGGCACGCCTCATCGTTCGGTATGGGGAAGAAGGGCGGCTAGGGTGCCGCCACGCAGTCGATCACCGCATTGATCCGACGGTTCGCATGTCTCCCTTCCGGTGTGCTGTTGTAGGCGATGCGCCGGGATGAACCATAGCCCTTGGCAGTCAGGCGTGCGCGGTCGATACCGAAATTCTCGACCAGGTAGTTCACCACGCTTTCGGCCCGCTGCTGGGAGAGCCGCCGGTTGACCTCCGGGGTGCCGGTATTGTCGGTATGCCCTTCGATCAAGGCAGTCGTGGAGGGATATTTCTTCATGTAGTCGCCTACCTTCGCGATTTCATCCTTGAATTCGGGCTTGATTTTGGCCGAATTGGTGTCGAATTCCAGTTGCAGCGACACGCAGAGCCGCTCGGGGGGCTTGTGTTCCTTCACGTCGAAGACGCAATCGATCGCGGCCTCGATCCGGCGGTTTTTCTGCTTGCCAGCATCGGTGGAATTGTCGGCGATCGGCTTGGTCTTGCCGTACCCCTTGGTGGTCATGCGCCCCGGATCGATGCCGAACTCGCGCTGGAGATATGCCGCCACGGCCTCGGCGCGTTTCTTGGACAGCTCCATATTGTACTCGTCGCTGCCGACCTCGTCGGTGTGTCCCTCGAACACCGCCGATGTGGAGGGATTCTCCTTCATGAACGTGCCGACCTTGGCGACCTCGTCATGAAACTCCGGGCGAATCTCGGCTCTGTTGATGTCGAACTCCAGGTGCAGGGTAACGCAGTATTTGTATTTGCCCGGTGCCGGTTCCGCCGCGGGCGGCTCTTCCAGCGGGGCCTCTTCCTCGA
Organism: Geobacter sp. SVR; assembly: GCF_016865365.1. Classification (NCBI taxonomy): domain Bacteria; kingdom Pseudomonadati; phylum Thermodesulfobacteriota; class Desulfuromonadia; order Geobacterales; family Geobacteraceae; genus Geobacter; species Geobacter sp. SVR. The sequence continues at coordinate 3,333,612 of NZ_AP024469.1, read as the reverse complement.
TTTTGCCTCCGGGGCCGCCTTCTCCGACCTCGCCTCCGGGAGCCTGCTTTTCAGTTTCTGCCGGTGGTGGCGGAGGGACAGGAGTCACGTTGGCCGGAGCTGCCGGTGCAGCGACCGGCGCGGCAGCCGGCCGGACGCCGCCGAAATGGTAGGTGATTCCGGCGGTGTACTCGTAATCCGCATTGGTCTTTTGATCATCCGACAATAGCACCCGAAAGTCCCCGCGCAGGCTCACATTGTCCTTGAGGAAATATTCGACGCCCGGACCGGCGCTGAAAATGCCGCGGGTCGTGCTGCCCCCGTTGTCCCGATCGAGCGTGATGCCGCCGTAGCCGGCCGCCAGGTAGGGGACCAGCCGGTTGTCGGGCAGGAGGTGCAGCAGCATTTCGCCACCGTAGCGGAAAACGTTGGTATCCCCGGCATCAGTGGTCCCTTCGGTCGGAACGTAGTCGAACAGCGCTTCGAATCCGAGATACTTGGTGAAGTTGTAGCCTCCCCGCAGCCCGATCACCGGCCGCGTCTCCAGGTGCTGCCTGCCGTCGAAGGTGTAGCCTCCAAGGATGCCGGAAAGGGTGAACGAACCGGGGCGTATTTCGGCCAGGGCAGCCGAGGCGAAGCATAAGACGAGGAGCAGTGTGGTCAACAGGTGTGAGATCTTGTTCACGGGAGGCCTCCTGTCGTGCAATGTATCGGGCATGGAATATCCCGGATTCACATCAGAGTTTAATGTGCAGTCTGTAATTGTCAAATCGAAGCCGCGGCTTTTCGACAATAGAATGTATCCGGTTTTAATTGGAACGACTTATTGTGTCATGAGTCTATGGTAGGGTGGCGACCAAAAAATGAAGATGCATTGACGACGATTCAAAGGGGAAATGAAATATATGCAAATAATTATTAAAAATAGTTACCTGGATTTGCTGTTGCTGTATTCTGCGTGCCTGCGGCCACGAGATTAACTGAGGCTGTATCAGGGATTGTCGAGGGGAGAGGAGACGATGGAATTTTACGCGCATTCGACACATGTACCAGACAAATCCAACTGGCAACCACTTAGCGAGCACTTGCAGGAAGTTGCCCGGATGGCGAGTGAATTTGCGGCGACTTTCGAGGCTGGAGACTGGGGGCGCGTTGCCGCTCTACTGCACGATGCCGGGAAAGCAACCATGGATTTTATCAAGCGGCTCGAAGGGAGTCACATAAGGGTCGACCACTCGACATTCGGGGCGCGTTTGGCCCAGGAGAGGGCTGGCCGGCTTGGCCTGCTGCTGTCCTACGTTATTGCCGGGCATCATGGCGGATTGCCGGACGGCGGTTCGCAGGAGGGCGAACTTCACCATCGGCTCAAACACGGCAAGATTCCGCCGGATGTAATGTTACTTCCTGAAGCCGAGATCAAACAGGATCTTGCCCTGCCATTCACGCTGGACAGGGATTTAGGCGGGTTCAGTCTGTCGTTCTTTACGCGCATGGTGTACTCGTGTCTGGTCGACGCGGATTTTCTCGATACCGAAGGTTTCGTATCACCGATAAAGAAGTCGGAACGGCTGACGACTAACCCGGAACAAATGTCCGGACTCAAGGCATCGCTTGACACCCATCTTGCCGCGTTACTGGAGCAGGCCGAGCCAACCAAGGTCAATCGCGTACGGCAGGCAATATTGACGCAATGTCGTGCCAAGGCCGGGCTGCCACCACAAATCTTTTCCCTGACGGTTCCAACCGGCGGGGGCAAGACTCTCTCTTCTCTCGCCTTCGCCCTTGATCATGCGGTTGCCAACAAGCTGCGCCGGGTGATTTACGCCATACCCTTTACCTCGATCATCGAGCAGAACGCCAGGGTGTTTCAGGAAATCCTTGGTAACGATCAGGTGTTGGAGCATCACTGCAATTACAAAGAGAGCAATGACCCCGAAGAGGCGGCTTACAACCGAAGACGGGGGCTGGCGGCGGAGAACTGGGATGCCCCTCTCGTGGTCACCACCAATGTGCAGTTTTTCGAATCGCTCTTCAGCAACAAACCATCCCGCTGCCGTAAACTGCACAACATTGCCGGAAGCGTAATCGTACTCGACGAGGCACAGGCAATTCCGACCGAATACCTTGAACCATGCCTGGCAGCCTTACGCGAGCTGGTTGCCCATTACAACTGCTCGGTGGTGCTCTGCACCGCTACCCAACCGGCGCTGGACAATGCCAAGTTGCGCACCGCTTTGCATGATATCCACGAAATCATCATAAACCCGCAGCAGTTCTATGACGATTTGATCCGTACCCAGGTGCATTTCACCGGTAAGCTCACCGATAGCGCCCTCGGTGCAAAAATAGATGCGGAACCACACGTTCTCTGCATCGTGCCCACCAAGCCGCAGGCCCGCGCTCTGTTCGAACAACTCAGCCAACGTGACGGAACATACCACCTGTCAACCAACATGTACCCGGAACATCGTCGGCGGGCGCTGAGCGAAATACGTGCCAGACTGAAAGCTGGAATGTGTTGCCGGGTTATCGCGACTTCATTGGTGGAAGCCGGTGTGGATCTCGACTTTCCGGTGGTTTATCGAGCCATGGCCGGTCTTGACTCCATCGCCCAAGCAGCGGGACGGTGCAACCGAGAAGGGAAAATGAACGATCAGGGAAAGCTTGGCCAGGTCTATGTCTATGAACCGGAAAAGTCGCCCCGCATGCCCTGGCTCAAGCGCTGTATGTCCCGTGCTGCGGAAACCTTGCGGGCATTGCCGGATGCCGATCCCTTGGGGTTGGAAGCGATGCGGCGCTATTTCGAATTGCTGTACGACGTTCAGGAACTGGACAAAAAACAACTTGTGTCGCGTCTGAATCAACTTACCAAAGATCTCTATTTCCCGTTTCGGGAGGTTGCCGGCGAATTCCGGTTTATCGAGGACGAAACCATTGGGGTCATCGTGCCTGTCGAACCGGCGGCGAAAAAGTTGGTGGAGGAGTTGCGTCATACGGAATATCCGCGTACCACGCAACGGAAGCTGCAGCAATACAGCGTAGCGCTTCGCAGCAGGGAGTTTGCCGCTCTCGAAGGTGCCGGAGCGCTTGAGATGGTGCGAGGCGAGTTCCCGGTTCTGCGCAATGTGGCTGCATATCGAGAAGATGTGGGTATCTGCATTGAAGGAGGTGATATCTGGCAAGCCGAAGATCTGATCTGCTAGTGACGTTTTGTGTGTTGTGCACAACAAGGAGGAGCCTATGGCGAATGGTATCAAACTGCGGGTATGGGGCGATTATGCCTGCTTCACCCGGCCAGAAATGAAGGTCGAGAGGGTTTCCTACGACGTGATGACCCCCTCGGCAGCACGGGGCATCCTGGAGGCCATCCATTGGAAGCCCGCGATCCGCTGGGTGGTCGACCGGATTCATGTGTTGCGTCCCATCAGGTTCGACAACGTGCGGCGCAACGAAGTAAGTTCCAAAATCCCGAAGCCGAATCCTGCAACTGCCATGCGGGACAAAAAGCCGCTCTATTTCCTGGTGGATGACGGTAACAACCGCCAGCAGCGGGCTGCCACCCTGCTGCGCGATGTGGAGTATGTCATCGAGGCGCATTTCGAGTTGACCGACAAAGCCGGACCCGATGACAACCGGGCAAAGCACATGGATATTTTCGGGCGGCGGGCCAGGAAGGGGCAATTCTTTCATCAGCCCTCGCTGGGATGCCGCGAGTTTCCGGCCTCCTTCGAACTGGTCGAGGATGCGCCGCCAGTTTCCTGCTACGCCGGACAAAACAAGGATTTGGGGTACATGCTGCTGGACATCGATTTTGCCAACAACATGACCCCGCTTTTTTTCCGGGCTCAGATGGAGAACGGCATCATTTCGCCTCCGTCGCCTCTCTCGCCGGAGGTTCGCGCATGATTCTGCATGCCCTCAACAGCTATTACGAACGAATGCTCACCACCCCCGATTCCGGAATGCCTGCTTTCGGCACCAGTATCGAAAATATCTCGTTTGCTCTTGTGCTTGGCGAAGACGGCTCGTTGCGGGGAGTGGAGCCGCTTTATGAGCTGGACGGCAAGAAGCCGCGACCCCGTAAAATGCCGGTTCCGGCTGCTGTTACCCGAACATCGGGGATAAAGGCCAACTTCCTTTGGGACAAGGCTTCCTATGTGTTCGGCGCCGATGGAGATGGCCCGACCGATGCGAACCGGCAACGTTTCACCGCCTTTGGAGATTTTCTGCACGATGTCGGTAAGGACCTGGAAGATCCAGGCTTCCGGGCGGTCCAACGGTTTGTTCAGACGTGGGATTGTGAGCGCTCCCAAGAAGTGATTGCTCGTTATCTGCCGTGGGAGGAAGTCTGTGGCGCCAACCTGGTTTTTCGCCTGGATGGCATTCCCGGCTATATCCACGACCGTCAGCCGGTACAGCATGCCTGGCTCGCATATGGCCAGCGCGCCACTGATACACCTCTGGTCCAGTGCTTGATTACCGGCGAACACGATGCTCCGTTGGCGCGGGTGCATACGCCGATCAAGGGGGTTCGCGGCGGGCAGACCTCGGGCGGGTATATCGTGTCGTTCAATGCCTCGGCCTTTGTCTCCTACGACCAGGATAAGGCATCCGTTGCCGAATCCTCCGCCTTTGCCTACACGACGGCCTTGAATGCATTGCTGACCAGTGAAAGCCGCCAGAAGATCGTCATTGGCGATGCCACTTATGTTTTCTGGGCCGCGTGCAGCAATCCGGTGGAAACCTTTTTTGCCGATCTCTTCGACCCACCCGCGGAAACGGCGGAAGCCGCTGCAACGCAGGACGACCAACAGACAACAACTGCACTTCGGGGACTTCTGAAAGCGATCCGTGACGGCCGCAAGGCTGCCGACTTTCTGCCTGATCTGGATGACGACGTCCAGTTTTACATTCTCGGGCTTGCCCCCAATGCCGCCCGCCTGTCGATCCGCTTCTGGGAGGCAAACAGTCTGGGAGCCCTGCTGGAACGCGTTGGCAAACACTACGAACAACTCAACATCGTGCGTCAGTTCGACAATGAGCCGGATTTCCCCCCACTCTGGCGTCTGCTCTGTCAAACCGCAACGCTGAGCAAACCGGAGAACGTCTCGCCGGTTTTGGCCGGCGCCATGGCTCGCGCCATTCTGACCGGAGCTTACTATCCCCAGAATCTGTTACCCGTGGTGCTGGATCGTATTCGGGCCGAGCACAACGTCACCTATTACCGCGCCGCGCTGTTGAAAGCGTATCTGATGCGCAATAAACAAAAGGAGGTTCCCGTGTCTCTCGACCCCAACCGGACCGACCGGCCTTACCTGCTGGGGCGGCTTTTTGCCGTGCTTGAAAAGGCCCAGGAAGAAGCCATACCCGGTGCCAATGCCACCATCAAGGATCGATATCTGGCGGCGGCAGCGGCCACGCCGGGCTTGGTTTTCCATATGCTGCAGAAGAATTCTACTAACCACATCGCCAAGCTGAAGAAAGATCCGGAAAAGAAAGGCAGGGCCTTTTATTACGAGGCCATGACCCAGGACATCATCGCCGGGTTTGCCGATTATCCCAAAACCATGAAAGCCGAGGAGCAGGGGCTGTTCATGATCGGTTACTATCATCAGCGCAAAGACTTCTATACCAAGAAAACTCAGGAGGTTTAAGCCATGACTGCTATCGCCAATCGTTACGAATTTGCTCTGTTGTTCGATGTCCAAAACGGCAACCCCAACGGCGACCCCGATGCTGGCAACATGCCGCGCGTCGATCCCGAAACCGGCCATGGCTTGGTGACCGATGTCTGCCTGAAACGGAAAATCCGCAATCATGTGGCGCTCACCAAGGAAGGGGCCGAAGGCTTCAATATTTACGTGCAGGAAAAGTCGGTGCTCAACCAGACCAACGAGATGGCTTACAAGGCATTTGAACTGAAACCTGAAGCCAAGAAGCTGCCCAAGTCCGAGGCGGATGCCCGGAACGTCACCGGCTGGATGTGCGCGAACTTTTACGATATCCGCAGCTTTGGCGCGGTCATGACCACGGAGGTGAATTGTGGGCAGGTGCGCGGGCCGGTGCAGTTGGCGTTCTCCAAGAGTATCGAGCCGATCATGTCGCAGGAAGTCAGCATCACCCGCATGGCGGTGACCAACGAGAGGGATCTGGAAAAAGAGAGAACCATGGGGCGCAAGCACATCGTCCCGTACGGTCTATATGTGGCCCACGGCTTTGTCTCCGCATCGCTGGCGGAAAGAACCGGTTTTGGTGAAGCGGATTTGGACTTGCTCTGGAATGCATTGATCAATATGTTCGAGCATGACCGCTCGGCCGCCCGTGGAATGATGAGCAGTCAGAAACTTTATGTTTTCAAACACCGGGATAAGCTCGGTAACGCTCCGGCCCACAAGCTTTTTGAGCTGATCGATATCACGCGCAAGAATGGCTCGGAAGGTCCCGCGCGTTCCTTCAAGGATTACGTCGTCACTATTGGTGCGGCACCTGAAGGAGTGGAAATTATCGAGAAATTGTAATCCGAAATCAGCACGGGCGGCCTCTGCCATGGCCGCCCCACCAAAGGCCCCAACATGAAAAAACAGAAAAACCTTACTCCCCCCCCCGGCGACTTCCTCCTCTACCAGACCGAGGACGGGAACACCAAAATTGAGGTACGGCTCCGGGATGAAACAGTCTGGCTGTCGCTCAATCAAATGGCCGAGCTGTTTCAGGTGGATAAATCCGGCATCAGCCGTCACCTGAAAAACATCTTCGATACCGGAGAATTACAGGCAGAGTCAGTTGTTGCAAATTTTGCAACAACTGCCGCCGACGGCAAGACCTATCAAGTAGATCACTATAACCTCGATGCCATCATATCCGTCGGTTACCGGGTCAATAGCCTGCGCGGCACCCAGTTCCGTATCTGGGCCACCCAGCGGTTGCGGGAGTACATCATCAAGGGTTTTGCCATGGACGACGAGCGGCTGAAGCGGGGCGGAGGTGGCAACTACTTTGATGAGCTGCTGGCCCGTATCCGCGACATCCGCTCGTCTGAAAAGGTCTTCTGGCGAAAGGTGCTGGACATTTACGTCACCAGCATCGATTACGATCCCTCTGCCGATGCGTCGCACCAGTTCTTCGCCACCATCCAGAACAAGATGCACTGGGCCACCCACGGACAGACCGCCGCCGAGATTATCCACGGTCGTGCCGATGCCGCCAAGCCCAATATGGGACTTACTGTGTGGGAAGGCGATACGCCGCGTAAGGCCGATGCCGTGGTGGCTAAAAACTATCTTGACCAGCAGGAACTGGACGTCCTCAACAGGATTGTGAACTCGTACCTGGAATTCGCCGAATTGCAGGCACTTTCCCGTAGGCCGATGTACATGCTCGATTGGATAGCCAAGCTGGATGATTTTCTGAAACTTTCCGGCCGGGATATTCTGATCCACTCCGGCAGAGTCAGTCATGAGGAGGCAGTGTCAAAGGCCCATGCCGAGTATGAACGGTACCGACGGGAACAGTTGAAGGAGCCATCCCGTGCGGAACGGGATTTCCTGGAAGCGGTGAAGCAGATCGAATCAAACCGGAAAGGGAAAAAGAATGGCTGATCCCACCGACCCCATCCCCATTTCTGCCTTGGAACATTACGCCTACTGCCCGCGCCAGTGCGCGCTGATCCATGTGGAGCAGGTGTGGGATGAAAACCTGTACACCATGCGCGGCCGGGATGTGCACGAGCGGGTGGACGAAATCTCGGGACATGATGTGGGAGGCGTCCGCTATGAGCGGGCGCTTCCCATCTGGTGTAGCAAGCTGAGTCTTGTCGGTAAGGCAGACTTGGTTGAATTCCATGATGATATTCCCTACCCGGTGGAGTACAAATCGGGCCGTCGCAAACGGGGCGCGCCGGAAACGTTGCAGCTCTGTGCCCAAGCCATGTGCCTGGAGGAGATGTTCGGCGTGCCGGTATCCGCCGGTGCTATCTTCTGGCACGCTTCGCGTGAACGCCGGGAGATCGTGTTCACGGATGCCATGCGAGGACAGGTGGAGGGGGTGACGGCATCGGTGCGTGGGATGCTGGAACAACGCATTACCCCGTCTCCGGTGAATGATCAACGATGTGAGCACTGCTCGCTCCGCGAATCGTGCCTGCCCACCGTGGTGGCCGAGCGGCAGCGCTTTCACCGGACAGCCGCCAAACTCTTTGAAAAGGAGTGATCATGAAGCAACTCCTCAATACGCTGTATGTCATGACCCAGGGAGCATACCTGTCGCTGGACCACGAAACCGTGCGGGTGGAGGTGGGGGGAGATCTGAGGCTTCAGATGCCGTTGCATCATCTTGGTTCGATAGTGACCATGGGCAACGTCATGATCAGCCCGTTTTTCCTGGGTAAATGCGCCGATGACGGGCGGGCCGTGGTGATTCTCGACCGCAACGGCCGTTTCAAGTGCCGTATGGTCGGCAAGACCAGCGGCAATATCCTGCTGCGCCAGACCCAGCATGATGCCGTGCGGGATGATGCCCGAACAATAGCGATTGCTGCCGCCATGACGGCCGGCAAGGTCAAGAATGCCCGCAATGTGCTGATGCGCAGTGCTCGCGAAGCTGCATCGCCGGACGATGAAAGGCGGTTGCGCAAGTCGGCGGATGTTCTGGCTGACGCTCTCTTCCGTTTGAAGACCCCGCGCAATACCGACCATATACGCGGGCTCGAAGGTGAGGCGGCCGCCGCATATTTCGATGTTTTCACCTTGATGATGAAACCGTCGGAGCGGGATTCGCTTCCCATGAATGGCCGGAATCGCCGTCCGCCGCTGGACCCTGTCAATGCATTGATCTCTTTTCTCTATACCCTGCTGTTGAACGACTGCATCAGCGCTCTGGAGGGGGTAGGGCTCGATCCTCAACTGGGGTTTCTGCATGTGCCCCGACCGGGCCGGCCGTCGCTGGGGCTGGATCTGATGGAGGAGTTTCGTGCGTTTCTGGCAGACCGGCTGGCGATCACGCTCATCAATCGCAAGCAGATAACAATCGAGCATTTTGAGCCCCGCCCGGGTGGGGCGGTCTACCTGAACGAAAAGGGGCGTAAGGAGGTGGTGGCAGCCTACCAGAAACGCAAGCAGGAAGAGGCAAATCATTCTCTGCTCTCAGAAAAGACCCCGATAGGCCTGTTACCCCATCTACAGGCCCGTCTTCTGGCCCGGCATCTGAGGGGGGACCTGGAAGCATACATTCCATACGTCTATAGTTAATGAGTTATAGAGTTAGAGAGTTCATAGAGTTGGGGGCAGATATGGCTAAGATTGAGCGGTTTGAGGATATTCAGGCGTGGCAAAAGGCGCGGATGCTGGTGAAGCATGTGTATTCCATCAGCAATTCTGGTTCGTTTACCAGGGATTTCGGCCTGCGCGATCAGATACGGCGGGCAGCGGTCTCCATCATGCTCAACATTGCCGAGGGGTTTGCCAGAAAAACGAAGCGGGAGTTCAGTCAGTTTCTCATAATTGCCCATGGTTCAGCAGCGGAAGTTCAATCCGCGCTCTACGTTGCGCTTGATCAGGGGTATTTGGCTACGACCGAGTTCGATGACTTGTACCGATTGGCCGACGAGGTATCTAAAATGATCATGGCGTTTTCCCGGTATCTCTGCAATCACTCAAACTCCAGCAACTCCAATAACTCTATCAACTCCAATAACTCAGGACACTAACCATGTGGGTAGTTGTCTGCTATGACGTCAATACTGAAACACGGGAGGGGCGCAAACGGCTCCGGCGGGTGGCGCAAGTCTGTAAAAACTTCGGCCAGCGCGTGCAGAAATCAGTTTTCGAGTGCCAAGTGGATGAGATGAAGTACGAACAATTGCGTAAAAAATTGCTCAAAGAGGTCAAGCTGGAACTGGACAATCTGCGGCTATATCGCCTGACCGAACCGAGAGAGCAGAGGGTCGAGGAATATGGTGCTACCAGGACGTTGTTTTTCGATGAAGAAACGTTGGTGGTATGAGCCGCGCGAACCTAGTGCTCATTCAAAAACGCGGAACTTTCGCGATGATTGGAATCATTAGGGAAAATAGGAGGTGGGGGGATGGCATGCGGCGTGCTCAAACAACGAAAGTGACGGTTCGTGAAATTCCATATGTAACATGTTGTAATCTGTCCCTAATTTGAGGGGGCAGATCCGCCAGTTCTCCGGGACTGGCGTGGATTGAAACCAGCTTCCCCCCGACCAGACGCTGGAGATCATGATCCGCCAGTTCTCCGGGACTGGCGTGGATTGAAACTGCCAAGCCACATTCAAGCGCGTGGTCAGATCGCGATCCGCCAGTTCTCCGGGACTGGCGTGGATTGAAACCCCACTCCAGGGTGATCTGCTTCACTTCGTCCAGCGATCCGCCAGTTCTCCGGGACTGGCGTGGATTGAAACGACCAGGATCCCGCAGCACTGCCGACACGACTTGCGATCCGCCAGTTCTCCGGGACTGGCGTGGATTGAAACATATTCCAGGTAATCCTCCGGTGAGAAGTTGGTGGGGATCCGCCAGTTCTCCGGGACTGGCGTGGATTGAAACAGTTCAGGGAACTGAGCTTCCATACTCACGGAACCGGATCCGCCAGTTCTCCGGGACTGGCGTGGATTGAAACATCCTGCCTGCCCGCATTGCGGATGGAAACCGGAGATCCGCCAGTTCTCCGGGACTGGCGTGGATTGAAACAAATATCTCTGGTATTGGGCGACTCGGGGGTATGACGATCCGCCAGTTCTCCGGGACTGGCGTGGATTGAAACATGTCCACCTGGGGTAGCACAGGATACGGCGCAATGATCCGCCAGTTCTCCGGGACTGGCGTGGATTGAAACATCGATAATCGTGAACAGCTTACCCCGGAGCCAAGCGATCCGCCAGTTCTCCGGGACTGGCGTGGATTGAAACAACGGTGCCGAAGGGCATGGGGACAACTACCCCCGATCCGCCAGTTCTCCGGGACTGGCGTGGATTGAAACACGATCAACGCCGTTGATAGCTCCTGCCCCCCGCCGATCCGCCAGTTCTCCGGGACTGGCGTGGATTGAAACCGCAACAACGTTGGGGCCTGTGAGGATAAGGACGGGCGGGATCCGCCAGTTCTCCGGGACTGGCGTGGATTGAAACGAGAAATGATTGAACACTGCATAGCTCCGCAAAGTGATCCGCCAGTTCTCCGGGACTGGCGTGGATTGAAACGCTTAGTATAACCGAAAAGAACAGTGTACTCGTTGATCCGCCAGTTCTCCGGGACTGGCGTGGATTGAAACTTCTTCTCTGCGTCCATCTGCCACTTCTCAGGGATGATCCGCCAGTTCTCCGGGACTGGCGTGGATTGAAACTTTTTGTAGGCGTTCGCATTCATCTTTCAGTGTGGCGATCCGCCAGTTCTCCGGGACTGGCGTGGATTGAAACTTTATCCCTTCATCAAGGGCCTGCATCACCTCTGGATCCGCCAGTTCTCCGGGACTGGCGTGGATTGAAACAGGTTTCCGGTGTGTTCTGTCTCAATACGATCCCCGATCCGCCAGTTCTCCGGGACTGGCGTGGATTGAAACAAATTATCGCGGTTCATGGGCTATTCCCCTTTTGCGATCCGCCAGTTCTCCGGGACTGGCGTGGATTGAAACAATGAGCATATGCTGATTTTTACACGCGGTCAGGCGATCCGCCAGTTCTCCGGGACTGGCGTGGATTGAAACCAAATCAACACAAAGCATTGGGGATTTGTGCCACGGATCCGCCAGTTCTCCGGGACTGGCGTGGATTGAAACAAGCACAATCATGGTCAAGGTCATACCGTCAAAGGATCCGCCAGTTCTCCGGGACTGGCGTGGATTGAAACATCGGTGTACCTGATGGGCATTCTGCTGTACTCGGCGATCCGCCAGTTCTCCGGGACTGGCGTGGATTGAAACATCGGTGTACCTGATGGGCATTCTGCTGTACTCGGGATCCGCCAGTTCTCCGGGACTGGCGTGGATTGAAACTTGACGAACTGGTGGCGGATCACAAGGGCGACATCGGATCCGCCAGTTCTCCGGGACTGGCGTGGATTGAAACAACACCGGGGCTACCCGTTCACCTTTGGGAGATAAGATCCGCCAGTTCTCCGGGACTGGCGTGGATTGAAACTTCATTGCTTACTGGTCTTCTCTCTTCCTCCCCTCGATCCGCCAGTTCTCCGGGACTGGCGTGGATTGAAACTCTCCGGTGCGTCCGGTTAAGCAGCATGGTTGCCGGAGATCCGCCAGTTCTCCGGGACTGGCGTGGATTGAAACACTATAACCGTTGACAACAAGAAATACGGCCCGTGATCCGCCAGTTCTCCGGGACTGGCGTGGATTGAAACGTCTACTATTAAGTACAGTTTGTGAGTAGGATATAGATCCGCCAGTTCTCCGGGACTGGCGTGGATTGAAACCAGCCATCACTACCACAGACAAAAGCCCGTAGAGGACTGATCCGCCAGTTCTCCGGGACTGGCGTGGATTGAAACTCTGGTATCTGCAATTTTGACACCTTGTGACGGTAAAGATCCGCCAGTTCTCCGGGACTGGCGTGGATTGAAACCAATGTAATGTCAGTAGTGCATTCAGTCTGTAGTGCGATCCGCCAGTTCTCCGGGACTGGCGTGGATTGAAACTCAGAGGTCGCCAGGGAAAACGAGCAGACCGCCGGGATCCGCCAGTTCTCCGGGACTGGCGTGGATTGAAACCTTTCGATTCCGTTCTGTTCCTGCCGCACCGCCCGCGATCCGCCAGTTCTCCGGGACTGGCGTGGATTGAAACTTGAGAATGTCGGTGACTTTGACGGCCATGGCCTCGATCCGCCAGTTCTCCGGGACTGGCGTGGATTGAAACGTTTACCTGCTGACGCCATCAGTCAATGACGACGGGATCCGCCAGTTCTCCGGGACTGGCGTGGATTGAAACATTTATGGCCGCATCGGCATCAACAGCCCATCGCCCGATCCGCCAGTTCTCCGGGACTGGCGTGGATTGAAACCTGATCAAGAAGCCGGATATCAAGGCCCTGGTTAAAGATCCGCCAGTTCTCCGGGACTGGCGTGGATTGAAACTGCACTACCGAATCCGCCTCGAAATCCTGTATGTATTGATCCGCCAGTTCTCCGGGACTGGCGTGGATTGAAACGAGAGATCAAAGAGGCGTCAGGGATTAAGGTAGAACGATCCGCCAGTTCTCCGGGACTGGCGTGGATTGAAACAGTACGAATCTATGAAGGCTTTCAGAGCTTCCAGGCGATCCGTCAGTTCTCCGGGACTGACGTGGATTGAAACCTTGAAGGGCATATCCTCCAAGAGGCTGTTGGTGATCCGTCAGTTCTCCGGGACTGACGTGGATTGAAACATGAGGTCCTCATCTTCAATCATGAGGCGGAACCAGATCCGTCAGTTCTCCGGGACTGACGTGGATTGAAACTGGACTCTTCGTACGATCCAGCAGTAGGTTGGTGGATCCGTCAGTTCTCCGGGACTGACGTGGATTGAAACAACTACTCGGTCGAAGTGATCCAACGAGGCAGCAGGATCCGTCAGTTCTCCGGGACTGACGTGGATTGAAACTCTGCTCGGCGGAGAATTACCGCGCATGCCGTGCTGGATCCGTCAGTTCTCCGGGACTGACGTGGATTGAAACTCCTTGGCCGTCTGCCAGTCAGCCTGCAACTGCGATCCGTCAGTTCTCCGGGACTGACGTGGATTGAAACTAAAGAGTCAGGAATTATGATTTCAAAGGACAGCAGATCCGTCAGTTCTCCGGGACTGACGTGGATTGAAACACCAGATCTTTGTGAGTCAAAACCTTGTCGAACATGATCCGTCAGTTCTCCGGGACTGACGTGGATTGAAACACGGCCATTAACGGCGCAAGAACGCATGGAAGCTTGATCCGTCAGTTCTCCGGGACTGACGTGGATTGAAACGCCCTGGGCAATGGCGTGACCGGACCCACCGTCAACGATCCGTCAGTTCTCCGGGACTGACGTGGATTGAAACATGGACGCAACCGGAAAGAATCTACCGGAAGGTTGATCCGTCAGTTCTCCGGGACTGACGTGGATTGAAACCTTGACCATAACCAGGAGCATTGGGAAAAAGCTGATCCGTCAGTTCTCCGGGACTGACGTGGATTGAAACACCATCATAGGTTTCATCCGGTTCGGCGTTCGGGTCGATCCGTCAGTTCTCCGGGACTGACGTGGATTGAAACGAGGTGTCGCCATGGAATACTTTATACATCAGCCGATCCGTCAGTTCTCCGGGACTGACGTGGATTGAAACTGCTGTGAAGCTGGCAAGGCGATAAAGCAGATACCGATCCGTCAGTTCTCCGGGACTGACGTGGATTGAAACAGCCTGTGGGCCAACTCGAAGGATTGCGACCTGGAGATCCGTCAGTTCTCCGGGACTGACGTGGATTGAAACTATAAGCACGCGGGTGCTGATGGTTTGACTCGAAACTGATCCGTCAGTTCTCCGGGACTGACGTGGATTGAAACTTGACCGGGTACAAGGCCGCCTCGGACTGGACGAAGATCCGTCAGTTCTCCGGGACTGACGTGGATTGAAACGATTTCGTCCAGGTACGGGGACACCGACTGTGGATCCGTCAGTTCTCCGGGACTGACGTGGATTGAAACATCCATCCTGCTGTCCATCGTGGCCTTGCGCTCCGATCCGTCAGTTCTTCGGGACTGACGTGGATTGAAACGAGATGATGGGCCAGAATGCCGCAGAGCATCCCGATCGATCCGTCAGTTCTTCGGGACTGACGTGGATTGAAACCAACCTGACCGACGACACGGGGGATATCGTCACCGGATCCGTCAGTTCTCCGGAACTGACGTGGATTGAAACAGCAATGGCGTGGCGGTGCAGGGTTACCAGTCGGCTGATCCGTCAGTTCTCCGGAACTGACGCGGATTGAAACAAATCAGCCGCCGAGACTGCCGCACAGAATGCCGCGATCCGTCAGTTCTCCGGAACTGACGTGGATTGAAACACGACCGTGGCGGTCGAGGAATACGTGCCCATGATGATCCGTCAGTTCTCCGGAACTGACGTGGATTGAAACGGTGACACGTCCCAATTGTTACCTATTTCGTTAGGATCCCTCAGTTCTCCGGAACTGACGTGGATTGAAACATGAACGCCCCGAGCAGCGACATCACCATTTCCGATTCGTCAGTTCTCCGGGACTGACGTGGATTGAAACCTGAATGGCATCACATCGAGCCTGTCGCTGGTTCGATCCGTCAGTTCTCCGGAACTGACGTGGATTGAAACAGGCAGATCCCGCGGACGCTCCCCCGGCTGCAGCGGATCCGTTAGTTCTTCGGGACTGACGTGGATTGAAACGAGAAACTATTGGCCGCCCTGAAAGTAAAGCGGCGATCCGCCAGTTCTCCGGAACTGATGTGGATTGAAACGGTGTAGTCCTGGATGTGGATCGTGTAGCCCATCGAAATCCGTCAGTTCTTCGGGGTTGACGTGGATTGAAACTTGTTCAGGTCGGACTCGAACATCACTGCGTATTGATCCGTCAGTTCTTCGGGACTGACGTGGATTGAAACCAGAGAGGAAGCGGCGGGAAGAGGCAGATATCGTCAATTTGATCCGTCAGTTCTCCGGGACTGACGTGGATTGAAACCTTCAGATTGCGCCAGCCCTGCATCCAGGCATCGGATCCGTCAGTTCTCCGGAACTGACGTGGATTGAAACCTGGTCATGGGCAAAACCTGGAGCGACCCCACCGGGATCCGTCAGTTCTTCGGGACTGACGTGGATTGGAACACCGTAAAGCGCCCGTCCCGCAGGCGTTCTGCAGCGATCCGCCAGTTCTCCAGGACTGGCGTGGATTGAAACGTCTGGTCATAGCCCCATGAAAATTGTAAAGAATGTCGATCCGTCAGTCTCCGGGACTGGCGGCGATAGAGACCGTGCGGACATTGATAAGTTTCGAGTACCACCCGGCGATCCGCTACCCCAGCACCTTCCTCGCAACCGCCAGCAACTGTTCCGGCTTGAACGGCTTGACGATCCATCCCGTTGCTCCGGCGGCCTTGCGCGACTCCTGGGATTCCGTGGTCAGCATGATGATCGGGATGAAGCGGTTGTGAGCGCCTGACCGGACGCCCTTGATGAGTCCGATGCCGTCCAGATGGGGCATGTTCAAGTCGGTGATCAGCATGTCGACCTTCTGCTTGCCCAGCTTGGTCAGTGCATCCCTGCCGTCTGTTGCCTCGATAACTTCATATCCGCTCTGCCTCAGCGTAAAGACCACCATCTGCCGCACACTGGCCGAATCGTCCGCTGTCATGATCACTTTTGACATCCTGCGCTCCCCGATAATTCTTCCTGCATACGCAATCATCCTCCCGACCTTCGCCAGGCAGCATCTTCCCGACCTGCTGCAGCAGCTCATCCGTTGTAAACGGCTTTTTCATGAGATTGATCCTGTCCCCGGGCACGGCATGTCCGGAGATGACATGATCCGGATAACCGGTGACAAAAAGGACCCTGACGTCCGGGGCCTGCCGGCGCATCTGCAAATAGGCGTCATCGCCGTTCTTCTTCGGCATGATCACGTCCATGACAACCAGGCGAACGGCATCTTTATGCTGTATGAATTTCGCCACGGCTTCTTCGCCGTTTTCCGCCTCGATAACCCGGTAGCCCCCATAGGACAGGATCTTCGAAATCACCGTCCTCACATCCGTGTCGTCCTCGGCCACCAGGATGGCGGGTGCGGGTGAACAGGGTTCCGTCTGTGTCAGTGTGGGGTCCATGCCGTGCCTCTGCCGGATATGGGCAGCGGCCCTGTTATTGCGGCGTGGAGGCCACTTCCCGGACAAGGTGCTGCGTATCGAGAATAAGAGCCACGCTGCCGTCGCCCAGAATTGTTGCCCCGGAAACACCCTCGGCACTTCGGTATGCCTTGCCCAGCGACTTGATGACCGTCTGATGTTCGCCGATGACATGATCGACCACAAAACCGACCATCATGCCGTTGACCTCGGTGACCACGATCTGCTGGATCTCCGGCGGATCTCCGGACCGGTCGAACCGCTCGCGGAGCGGGATGTAGGGGACGAGCCTTCCACGGACATTGGCGAAATGCCTGCCATGGGACCGGTCGATGTCGGCGGGGGTCAGCTCGATGCACTCGTTCACCACGGAAAGCGGGATCACGAAACAGTCGCCATCGACCTTGACCAGCAGACTTTCGATAATCGCCAGGGTCAACGGTATCCTGATCGTGATGGTGGTGCCGACACCGCGGCGGCTGGCTATCTCGATGCTTCCCCGTAATGCCTCGATGGAGCGCTTGACCACATCCATGCCGACACCCCGACCGGAGACGCTGGTGATGCGCTTGGCCGTGGAAAATCCGGGGGCAAAGATCAGGGCATGGATCTCCTTTTCCGAAAGCTCGGCCGTGTGCTGGATCAGCCCCCGTTCAATCCCCCTGACGCGGATCGCCTCGCTGTCGAGGCCGGCCCCGTTATCGGCAATGGAGATGACGACGTTTTCCCCCGCATGGACGGCGGACAGGTGTATGGTCCCTTTGCCCGGTTTGCCGGCCGCTTCCCGCTCATCCGGGAACTCGATGCCGTGATCGATGCTGTTGCGAATGATATGCACCAGAGGGTCGCCCAGACGCTCGATTACGGTTTTGTCGAGTTCGGTTTCAGCCCCCGCAGTGGTCATTTCGATTTCTTTGCCGAGCTCGCAGGAGAGGTCGCGTACAAGGCGCTGGAATTTGCTGAAGGTCATGCCGATGGGGAGCATCCTGATATTCAGCGCATTGTCCCGCAGTTCGGACGACAGCCGTTCCACATCCTCCGCAATGGCCATCAGCTCGTCGTCATCCCGCAGCAGCGCCGTCTGGGTCAGCCGCGCCTGGACCGTGACCAGTTCGCCCACCAGGTTGACCAGGGTATCGAGCTTGCCGGCCGGCACCCTGATGCTGTTGCCCGCCGCATCCTGCGGCTGCCGGCCCTGCCGGTTCTCCTGTGCCTGATCCTGCCCGGCAGCCCCTGTTGACACGCCGCCGGGAGCCGCAGCCCGGCCCGGTTCGTCGGGGGAGCGCTGCAGCAGCGCGCAGTTCACCTCTTCCCGCGCCGGATCGCCGGTTTCCGTGGAAATCCCGCCGCAGCCGATTTCCTCTATTGCAATGTCACCGTCATCCATGACGAAGATGAATACATCCTGAACGGCATTCAGGCCGCGGTCGGTAGTCAGGGTGATATCCCACGACAGATGACACTGTTCGGGCGTGATCTCGTCCAGGCAGGGAATTTCGCAGGTCCGGGCAGTTACCCGGTATTCGCCCAGTTCGGACAGCTCCCTGATAAGGGTGAGCGGATTCGTGCCGTTGGCGATGATCCCCGGTGCCGGACTGAAGCGGATTCTGTAGGTGGCAGAGCCCTCTTCCGGGCGGACCAGCGCGGGGGGCGGTAGGCTGCGGGACTCTCCGGCAGGCGTGTGATCTTTGGCCAGAAACATTCTGAATCCGGCAATGAGTGCTTCCGTGACCGCGGCGTCGACCGGCGGCGCTCCGTCCGATGCGTCCAGCATGTTCCTGATGTGGTCCCGCGACTGAAGGGCCAGGTTTATCAGCTCTCCGGTAACCGCGATTGCGCCGTTTCTCACCAGATCGAAGACGGTCTCGACCTCGTGGGTGAACCGGGCGATCTCGTCGAAGCCGAACATGGCCCCGGAGCCCTTGATGGTGTGCATGGCCCTGAACACCCTGCTGACGGTTTCATGGTCCGTGGGGTTGTCCTCCAGGGCCAGCAGCGAGGTCTCCAGTTCCGCAAGCCGTTCGTGGGCCTCCTCCTTGAAGAGTTGCACGTGGTGATCCATCATCTCGGCGCCCCTGTGGTGCCCGGCTGGTGTTCGCCGGCACGGGGCGGATCGGTCCAGATGCAGGTCCTGTCCCTGTCGAAGCTGCAGCCGGTGTGCCGCGTCAATCCTGCCGCATCCATGGATGACCTGATTGCCCCGGGCTTGTCTCCGCAGATGCCGAAGAACTTGTTCTGCTTCATTGCTGTCCGATGGGCGGCGCACAGGAGCTGCAGGCCGATCAGGTCGATTTCCGTGACCCGGCCGACCTCGCACCAGATTCTTTCGGCTCCGTCAAAGGCCTCCCGCAACTGGTTCAGGATCTCCTGGCCGAACTCGATCGTCAGGTGCCCCGTCAACTCCAGGACCCTGTCGGAACCGGTTCCCGAGATTATTCCGGCAAAGCCGTTCATATGCCCTCCCTGCGAGGCACCGCCATACCCTGGAGATAAGGCGGTGCCGTTTCGATCAGTAGTGCTCGAATTCCATATCCAGGGTGTCCCGCCCCATGTCCATCTGCACGCCGCTGGTGAGCTTCTGGGGCTGGTGGTGTCCGTTTGTCAGGGGGATATGGGCAACCGTTTTTTTCGGCTGCATCTTCTGCCGGGGTTGCGGGCTGTCAGCCAGCCGCCTGCCCTGGAGGCGGTCGTCGATCCTGAAGAACTCGATGCTCTGCTGCAACTGGTCCGCCTGGGAGGCAAGCTCCTCCGCGGTGGCCGACATCTGCTCGCTGGCCGAGGCGTTCTGCTGGATGACGGAATCCAACTGCTGGATCGCCTTGTTGATCTGTTCCGCGCCGGTATCCTGCTCGCGCGAAGCGGCCGAGATCTCCTGGACCAGCTCCGCTGTTTTCTGGATATCCGGCACCATCTTCGACAGCAGGTCACCTGCCTTGACCGCAACCTCCACGCTGGTCGAGGATAGGTTGCTGATCTCGGCGGCCGCCTTCTGGGAACGTTCCGCCAGCTTGCGAACCTCGGAGGCCACTACGGCAAACCCCTTGCCGTGCTCTCCGGCCCGGGCCGCCTCGATGGCGGCGTTCAGGGCCAGCAGGTTGGTCTGGCGCGCGATCTCCTCGATGATCGAGATCTTGCCGGCGATCTCCTTCATGGCATGAACCGTTTCCTCAACCGCTGTGCCCCCCTGCCGGGCATCGTCCGCCGACTTTATGGCTATTTTTTCGGTCTGCAGGGCGTTGTCGGCATTCTGGCGGATGTTTGCGCTCATCTGCTCCATGCTGGCGGAGGCCTCTTCGGCTGCCGCCGCCTGTTCCGTTGCCCCCTGGGACATCTGCGCCGAACTGGTGGAAAGCTCCTGGCTTCCCGAGGCAACGTTGTCGGCCGCGGCTTTGACCTCGATGATGACCTCGGCCAGTTTGCGGACCATGTTGTTGATGTCGTTCTTGATCTTCTCGAAATCCCCTTTGTACTGGGTGGTGATCTCGGGGGGAATGTTTCCGGAGGCCACCTTGGACAGGTACTCCGACGTCACGCCCAGGGGACCGACGATGGCGTCGAGCGCCTGATTCAGGCCGATTATGACCTTGCCCCAGGCGCCCTGGAAGACGGCAGCATTGGCCCGGCGGTCCAGTTCTCCGTTGGCTGCCGCCTGGATCACCACCTCGGTCTGTTCCAGCAGCGACTGCATGGTGTCGATGCAGTCGTTGACGCTGACCTTGATGGTGTTGAAGTCGCCACGGTATTCCTCCGTGATCTTGGGCGGGACATCCCCCCTGCTGATCCGGTCGAGGTAGGTGGAGGTCACGCTCAGGGGACCTATGACCGCATCGAGGGTCTTGTTCATTCCGGCCAGGATGTCGCGGAACTCGAAATTGATCTTGTCGACCTCGCCGCGCACGCTCCACTGGCCGTTGACCGCCGCCTCGCTGAGGCGCGCGGTCTCACTCAGCAGGGCCTTCAGGATGCTGCCGATGTTGCGGGCCAGGTAGATGCCGATGCCTACGCCGAAAAGAACGGAGCCGATCATCAGGGAGATCATGAAGATCTTGCTCTGGTCGTACATCTTGGTGGTCAGGTTGGAGAGATCCCGGGAGTTTTCTTCTTTGAACTTCGACAGCTCGGTCATCAGGTCGTCGGCCACGCCGATCTTTTCCCGGGCCAGCCCCATGGACAGCTCGATGGAGGCCTTGCTCTTGGAAAGTTCCTCCGACAGGGCCGTTTCAACGACCTTCTGCGTCACGGGCCGGTATTCGTCCAGGGCCTTTTCGAGCTTTGCCAGCGCCGCCTTGCCCTTTTCCGAGTGAAACAGCGGCTTGGCCTTGTCAATATTCTCCTGCAACAGCTTGATCCCTTCCGCATGCAGTTTGAGGAATTTTTCCCGGTCCGCTTTGGTCGTGGCAAGTACAATGTTCTTTTCGGCCCGTGCCACGTACAGAAGATCGATATTGGCCTCCTTGATGTACGAAAGGCCCATCAACTCCTTTTGATACATCTGATCGGCCAGGTCGCTGATCCTGGACATGTTCGTGATGCCGACAAAACCCACGGTTGCGGTTATGGCAGCCAGAATCAGGAAGGAAATGGTCAACTTTTTGCTGATGGTGAAATTCCTGAAAAATTCCATGATGCTCTCCTTGCGTTGGCGTAATTGAGCGCAGATTTCATCGGCAGGTTGAAACGAGCCTCAGGCGGCGTCGGCCATGAGGTCCAATTCACCGGTTGCGAAGATCTTGTCTATGTCGAGGATGATGATGAACTGGTCTTCGTGTTTGCCCATCCCGCGGATGAACTCGGTGCTCAGCCGGGCGCCGAAGTGCGGCGGAGGCTCGATCTCCTCCGATTCGAGGTCCAGCACTTCCCGCACCGAGTCCGCCATGGCTCCCAGAAGCACGGTTTCGCCCCCCAGCGCCACCTCGGTGAATATCACGCAGGTATTGACCGTCTTTTCCGTCATGGACATCCCGAACTTGAGCCGTAGATCCACCACCGGCACGACGTTTCCGCGCAGGTTGATCACCCCGCGCATGAAGTCGGGGGTCTGCGGGACCTTGGTCACCGTGGTGTAGTCGATCACCTCGCGTACTTTTTCGATGTCCAGGGCGAAAACCTCTTCGCCCAGCATGAACGTGAGATACTGACGGGAATCTGCCTGTCCGTTTGCCATATGCTCTCCTCTTCCGATGTGGATTTCCCTGTTCCGGGGCGAAAATCCCCTTTTCCGGGCCGGCAGCCTGCGGAAAGACCGGCGGTACGTGACGGCCCTGAACCTGAATATCTGTCGTGTGGAACGTCAGAAGGTTATGTGAAGGGATTGGGGGTCGAGACTGACAGTGCGTCATACAAAGAGACGGTCGCCGACCACATGAGCGGGATGAAACCTTCCCTGATGGCGTATTTCGTCAAGGTGGCTATTTCCGTGATGGAAAGCTTTTTCATGATATTGGCCCGGTGGGCTATCACGGTTTTGGCCGAGATGCGCGAGGTCGAGGCGATCTCCCCCGTCGTTTTTCCCTCTGCCAGAAGCCGGAGTATCTGAACCTCGCGCGCCGTGAGGCCCGGTATTTTCCGTTTGCCCCGATCGCATCCGTCGGCGTCGTCGCTTGCTGTCTCCCGTCCCACTTCGCGGGCTTTCGCTATGGCCGCCACAAGCGCCTCCGACGAACATTCCTTGGACAGGTATCCCACGGCGCCCGCTCCGATCGCCTCGGCCCTGTGCCGGGCACCCGCATGAGCCGAGAGCACCAGAACCTTGATCCCAGCCTTGTGCGACAGGATGTCCCGGGTCGCCTCTATTCCGCTCTTTCCGACCAGGTCCACCTCGGTCACGACCAGGTCGGGCTTGAGCCTGCGTGCAAGGTCGACCACCTCTTCGCCCCTGTAGGCTTCCGCAATGACGGATATCCCCGATGCCTCCAGGATTTTTCGCAGGCCGGCCCTGACCATGACATGCCGGTCCGCGAGTATTATGCGGCAATTCATTCTGTCTTCCGATCTGATGGCGGCTTCCGACCGCGCAATCGTGCCTTAATGAGACACCGGCCGTTCGCTATAGATAACAGACACGGAAGATAATTTTTATTGGTAAGATCCTGAGACGGGAATAAGGGAAATGCCAATGCGGGAAAATGCGGGGTGTGATCAGTTCAGGGAAGTGAAACCTTCCCGGACCGCGAATCTGGTGAGTTCGGCGACGGTGTGCAGCTTCAGCTTGTTCATGATGTTGCGGCGGTGAGACTCCACGGTTTTGGGATTGAGACCCATTTCAAAAGCTATTTCCTTCGTGTTTCTGCCGTTTGCGATCAGGCGCAGGGTTTCCAGCTCCCTGGGCGACAGATCGTAAGTGCGGAACTCCACTGCGATCCTCTTCATATAATCACTGACAATGATGCGGATGATCTCCCTGCAGAAGTACAATTCCGCGTCCGCGACCGTCCGGACCGCCCGTACCAGCTCATCGGCCGGGCAATCCTTGAGGATGTAGCCGTTGGCGCCCGCCTGCAGCGCCTGGATGACGAACCGGCGGTCCGAATGCATCGAAAGGATCAGTACCCGCGTTTTCAAGGGGCCTTCGAGGATCTTTCGCGTGGCATGGATACCGTTCATGCCCGGCATGGTCATGTCCATCACGATGACATCCGGGGCCAGCGAACCGGCCAGCTCCACGGCGGCCGCGCCATTGTCGGCATCCGCCACCACGGTGATGTCCGCCTCCGCTTCGAGGATCTGCCTGATCCCGTCGCGCACTATCCGGTGGTCGTCGGCTATGATCACCCTCATCGGTCCGTCCGCCCTTCTTCCGTTTCCGGGTCCGGGAGCGGCACGGTGATCGTTACCGTGGTCCCTGCTCCCGGCGCGGACCGTATGGCGACCGTTCCGCCCAGGTGCATTATCCGCTGCTGAATGTTGAACAGCCCGAACCCGTTCCCGCCCGGCCTCTTTTTTTCCGCATCGGCGTCGAAACCGGCTCCGCGGTCGGCTACGCTGAGAACCAGGCCCTCTGTGCCCCTGACTATCGTAACGGACGCCTCTTTCGCATCCGCGTGCTTGATCACGTTCGTCAGCAGTTCCCGTGCCGCCTGGAACAGGGTTCCCCTGGCCTCCTCGCACAGGTCCTGCAGATCGTCGTTCCGGGAGACGCTGATTTGCGCCTGGTGTCTTTCCCTGAAATGCTCACCCAGCCACTCGAGGGCGGCCCCGAGACCGACTTCGTGCAGCAACGGCGGAATCAGTTCGAATGTCAGGGTGCGGACCTGCCGGATCGCCTCGTCAAGCAATGCCGCGACCGACCGCAGCATTTTTCTGCAATCCGGCAGCGGTTGCTCCGTGTCCACCCGTCCGAGCTGCATCCGGGCAAAGGCCAGGTTCTGCCCTATGTGGTCATGGAGCTGGGAGGCTATCCGTCTCCGCTCTTTCTCCTCGACGCGGCAGAGTTGGACGGCAAGGGAGGACAGTTGCTCCTCATACTTCGAGAACGTCTCCCTGGCCCGGATCGCTCCCGTGATGTTCCGTGCCACGCCAAAGAGTCCGGTTATGCCGCCGCTGGAATCGTAGAGCGGGCCCTTGGTCGTGCGGAACGTCAGCACGTCGCCGGTATGGCTTGCCACCTGCTGGGTAACGGTGGTCATCTTCCCGGAAGCCATGATCTGCCTGTTCTCTTCCAGAAACAGGGGTGGATGCGCCGGAAAACAGAAATCGAGCGGTTTGCCCGGGAAATCGCCCGCCTCCCGGCCGGCAAAGGCTGCCATGGCTCTGTTCACCGTAATGAAACGGTTATCGGCGTCGATGACGAATATGATGTCCGGAGTCGAGTCATAGAGCGCCTGCATCAGCTCCCGGCTTGTGTGCAGCTGTTCTTTTGCCGACAGCTTTGCCATGGCGATGGCCAGATGCCCGGCAATGCGTTCCCAGGCGCCGATCAGCTCCACGGAGAATCTTCCGGCTGCGCGGTCGCTTATGTGGAGCAACCCAATGCAGGCCCCCCTGTTCCGCAGGGGGATAATCGCCATGGACCGGTGCCCCTCCCGTTGGCAGCATTCCGGAATCGGCCCGTCGGTTTCATCGGCCGGGCAGCAGGCGGTACTCCCCGGTTCGGGCACGCTGTTGGTCCAGAATGATCCTGCCCCGACAAAGCGCGGCCTTGTGCCGTCATGGCTGCCACTGGCGATGGTGCCGCACAGGCACGTTTTCACGGCGCCGTCCTCGAGGCGGCATATCCGGAAACTTTCGTCGGGGCCGATCAGCGTGGTAAAGGGGAACCGGTCCCCTTCCACGGTCCGGACCCCGATGGCCCTGCAGCCGGATTGCTTCCGGAAAAAGGCTGCCGCGCCGGTGAGGAGTTCCGTCAGGTTTTTGCTGGTGTTGACAAGGCTGAGAAAGGCGATGGTGATTTCGCGCTCGAATTCGACCAGTCTCCGTTCGGTAATGTCCCGGGCAGTGGCGAACAGCAGTTTTTCATCCGCAGCCGGAGTCGTATTCCATTCGAACCAGCGGTAGGAGCCGTTTTTGTGGCGGAACCGGTTGATGAAGTTGGTCGTGGCGGTGCCGGCGCGCTGCAGCGTGAGCCCCTTCCTTGAGGTTTCCCGGTCATCAGGGTGAATGAACGTCTCGAACCGTACCCCGCTGAGTTCGTCCATGCTGTAACCCAGGGTGGTTTCCCAGGCGGGGTTTACCTTGAGGAAATACCCTTCGGTCGAGGCAATGCATGCCGGATCGCCGATCAGGCCGAAGAATCGTTCGAACTCGTTGTGCCGCTCCAGGTGGCAATGGTTTGAAGATATGTCCTGTACCATGTGTCAGTCAGTCCCTTTCAGTTCCCTGTCGGCGGAAAAGCGCGGCGGCCCCCAGGCCCGGCACGAGGTACGAATTGTACTCCAGACCATGCTCACAAGATCAAGCCCGAATTGCGAAGCCGCTGCCGGAGCCATCCCGGCCGGAACGGGGCGCCCCCCTTCTTTGGACGGGTGCCGGTTTCCCGCTATCCAGACGCCTGATCACCGGGGAAGGATGGATCGCGGAAGATCGGCCGGTATGTGAGTGCTCTTTTCCCGGGCGGGCGGCCGGGGCGGGGCATGCGAGGATGGGCTGGCAGGGCTTGGGCGGTTGTTCCGCCGTTCAATTGAACTCGATCTTGTAATACACGTCGAGACCGCTGGCCTCGCCGGTCTGGGTTTCGATCTGCCAGCGCCGGGTGATGTCGTAGCGCAGCAGGAACAGGTTGTTGTTGGTGAAGAGCGAACGGCCGTAGCTGACGTAGATCTGCGGGGTCAGGTACTTGCCGATGGTCACCATGGTCTGGGACAGGCCTCCCGGCTGGACAGTCGGCGCGGTGCCGGGGGGCGTGGATGTCATCGGTTTGTAGCCCATGTGGCCGGTTGTCGCTCCGGGTGCGGACTGGATCTCCAGGGTGCTCAGCCCCAGCCGGCTCTTGATCTGATCCTGCAGCGAGGCGGACTGGCCGGCCGAGAGCAGCGCCCCGGCCGCCTGGGCCAGCAGGCCTGCCTGCTCACCGCTGCTCCCCAGCGGATGCCCCAGCACCACATAGGCCAGGATATCCACGTCCGGCATGGGGGGCTCCGAATAGAGCTTGGTTACCGGCGCCTGGAGCGTGCCGCCGATGGTTACGCCGGCCTTCACGTCACCCGACGTGCGCAGGGCCAGGATGTCCAGGGTCGGCTGGTTGATGGGGCCCCCTCCGTAATACAGACGGCCGCGGACGATGTCCAGCGTGACCCCGTAGGTCTGGTAGCGCCCCTTGACCACCCGGATCTCCCCGCTGCTGGTGATCTTGTCCATGCCCCGCATGGTCAGGTCCATGGCCCCTCCCAACTGCGCATCGATCCCCGACATCTTGACCAGCACCCGGTCCCCCAGCACCAGGCGGATGCGGGCGTCCACGGCCAGCGGGAGCCCCTTTTCCGGCGCGGGCCGGCGCCCCACCACGATCACGTCCTTGCTGGGCCCAATGGGGGCCTGCAACGGCGGCGCGGTGATGCGCAGTACCGGCAGACGCACCTCCCCCTGCACGGACAGCTTTTCCGGCGTCCCTTCGAAGGTGAGCTTGGGCGTGCTCTGGATCTCGATCTCCGGGAAGTGGACCGTCTGGAAGTTCTCACCGTCGATGCGGCCGCTGTAGCTCACCGGCTGCCATCCCTTCAGGCGCAGCAGGCCGCTTCCTTCGATATGGCCGGGCCCGGAGGCGGCCCGGAAGGTGTCGATCCTGATCAGGTCTTTTTCGAGATGCGCGGTGAGCTGGAGATCCCTGAGGCGGATGCCGGCGGTCGGCAGGTAGGCTCCGGCACCGGCCAGCTGCAGCAGCCCTTCGAAGCGCGGCTGCTCCCACGTGCCCCCCACCCGCAGGTCCGTGGTCAGCTCGCCGTGGCTCTCCTGCAGCATGCCGGGAAAGAGTGCTGTCAGAACCCCTTTTTCCTGCACTTTGCCGGTAATGGACCCCTTGAGTTCCCCTTTGGGATCGAAGGCCACAGGAATGCGCGCCGGCAGCGGCAGTTGGAGCCGGGCGCGGGCCTGGCCCTGTTCGGCCAGGGCCAGATCCAGGTCCCCCTTCAGCTCCTGCCCGTGCCAGTCAAGGGTGAGCGCAGCCTTGCGCAGATTGAAGTTCAGCTCCCCTTCCGGCTTTTTCAGCGTGAGTCTGGCCTGCGACAAACCAGTGCGCCCCTTCAGCTCGAACTGCCGGTTCGGCAGGAGGCGGCCGTCGATCTGCCCGTCAAGTTGCCCCTGCAGGTTTTCAGCCGGCAGCCAGGGACTGAGGAGCGACAGGTCCGGCAGGTGCCACTCGGCTGAAAAACGGCCTGTTTCGGGAACGGTCGGCCGGAGAGGGGAGGTCGAAGCAAAGCGGGTCCGCACGCGGGAACCGTCCGTCAGCTGCACTTCCACCGCTGCCTGCATGCCCTGCCGCCCGCCATCCAGGCTCAGCTCAGCCTGCTGCACCGTCAGTTTCCGCCCCTTGGCAATGACCGTTCCCCGGGTGGTGGCCTGGCCGTTCAGTGTCAGTTTTTCCCGGCGCCAGTCAAAGGAGAGCGCCGCCGTGAGCGGGGTCAGGTCCAGCTCCCCCTCCGGCCTTTTCAGGCCGAGTCTGGCCTGCGTCAGGGAGGCGCGCCCCTTCATCTCAACCTGCCGGCCCGGCAGGAGGCGGCCGTCGATCTGCCCGGCCAGTTGCCCCTGCAGGTTTTCAGCCGGCACCCAGGCGCTGAGGAGCGACAGGTCCGGCAGATTCCATTCCGCGGAAAAATCGCCTGATTCCGGCAGCGCCGGCCGAAGGGGGGCGTTCGAAACGAAGCTGCCCCGTACCTGGGTGCCGTCCGTCAATTGCACCTCCATGGTCGCTCGTCCCCCCTGCCGTCCGCTATCCAGGCTCAGCTCGCTTTGCCGCACCGACAGCGTGCGCCCCTGGGCGGCGACCGTGCCCTGCATGGTGGCCTTGCCGGTCAGGGTCAGGCGATCCGGTGCCTCCAGTTCGCCCCTGATGGTGCCGCCGGTGGTGCCTGAAAGCTTCATGTCAGGCAGCCAGGCATTGGCCCGTGCCAGGTTCAGCCGGTCCCACTCGGCCCGCAGCGTGCCCCCCAGAGGTTGACGCGCCAGCCGGCCGGCCACCTCGATCCGTTCGCCCGCCGCACCGGCAAGGACCAGCGGCGCCAGCGTGACCTGATCGCTCGTCATTGTCAGCGGCGCCGGCTTGGCCAGTGACCAGGGCCCGATGCCGTCCCCCCCCGACAGGTGCGTGATCGCCCCCTGCCAGGCGCCCTCGGCGTATCCGCCGGAAAGCCCCAGATGCGCCTCGTCCCCATTGGCGCGCAGGGTGGCCCGGAGCGTGTGGCGTGCAAGGGTGCCATCCCCCTCCAGGACGACCGCGTCGCTCCGTAGGGAACCATACGCTACCCCGGCCAGGTTCAGGGCCAGGTGCAGCGGATGACCGGCACCTTCCGCGATGCTGGCCTCCACGGCTGCCGAGGAGGCGCCGGCGCCGCCACCGGCCAGCCCGCGTCCGCGGGCCGTGAGGGCGCCAGCCAACTGCCCCTGTCGACGGCGCAGCCACCCGGTGGCCTGCAGTTCCCCGGCCGTGCCCGGCAGCAGGCGGGAGAGATCGCTGATCCGTGCGGAGAGGTTGAGCCGCGAATCCAGCTGCCCCGATCCTTCCAGGTCAAAGCCCCTGCCGTGCAGGAGCAGCCGGCCGATCCGCAGGTTGTCGCCCGAAAGATCGGCCTGCAGCTCTCCGGTCAGGGGCTGGCCGTGCAGCCGGCTTTCCAGCAGGATAGCGCCGATCTTCCCCTGCAGTGTTCCGGTGCGGGAGCGGGTCAGCGTGCCGGACAGATCGAAGTTGGCCGAGCCCTGCCACTGGGGTGTGATCCGGGCCGGGTTAAGGCGTCTGCCGTGCAGCTCTCCGCTCAGCGCCAGTCCTTCGCTCCACCCGGCCTCCAGTTCCCCCTGCAGAGTGCCGTCCAGCAGCGCTCCGTTCAGGCGGGTCAGTTTTATGGCGGTGCGGCTGCCCTGGTAGTCGGCTGCCAGGGTGATGGCCCGCCAGCCCTTGTCCCGGTTGCTGAAGGCGAAATTGCCGCGGTAGCTGTCCAGGCTGCCGCTCAGGTTCAGGTGACCGGTCAGATCGGTCGGCAGGTTCACCTCAGGCGCCAGGTTCAGGTCCGCGACCCGCATCTGCAGCGTCAGCCGCGGTTCCCGCGCCGCCAGATCGAGGGAACCGTCGGCAGTGATCCGGCCGCTCCGCCCCGGCCTGGTCAGGACCAGGTTGCGCAGATTGAAACCGCTGCGGGTCACCCCCAGCACCCCTGACAGCTCCAGACGCGGCGCCGCGCCGGCTGTTTTTCCGGAGCCGTGCAGGGCGACGGCACCTGCCAGCTGTTCGGGGCTTTTGGCGGGAAACAGCCGGGTGGTCAGGCTGAAGTGCTGCATGCCTGCCAGCGGTTGCGGCATGGTGACGGTCAGGTTGCTCGCCAGGGAGGGAAGCCGGAATCCGGCGTCCAGGCTGCCGGCAATCCTGCCGGTCGGGGTGGCCAGATCCAGATCCCGCAGCGAAAGCTGCCCGTCGTGCCATTCCACGGCCGCGGTCAGGGGCCCCAACTCCTGCGGCTTGTCCTCCCTGCGGCGGTAGCTCAGGTGATCGATGCTCAGGCGTGCAATGGAGACATCCAGCAGGGAGGCCCGGACCGGCATCCGGGGCCAGGCCAGGGAGAGGGGCTGCGCCGAGGGGGGGGAGAGAGCGTGGATGCGCAGCCCCTTCAGGGAGATCTCTCGGATTCCGACCGTGCCGGTCAGCAGGAGCAGCGGCTTCCAGCTCAGTTCCAGACTTTCCAGCTCCACGGTCTGCTGCGCCTGTGAGACCTTGACCCGGTCGAGACGCAGCCGGTCAGCCAGGCGTCCCCGGACCTCCCCGATCTGCAGCGGGGCGTGGCGGGAAGCCGTATCCAACAGCCAGCGCGTTCCGGCGGTGGTGCCGGCGACCCAGGCCAGGGCTGCCGCCAGCACCAGCAGAGCCGCAAGGAGAACTGCCAGCAGTATGGCAACGGTACGCTTCACAGCTCGAACCCCACCGTGAAATGGATGTGGTAACCGGGATGCTCCACCCCGATCTGGCGGGCCACGGCCAGATTCAGCCCCCCCACCGGAGTGTAATAGTGCAGGCCGATCCCCATCCCCTGGAAAACCTTGAACTCGTCGAAGGTGTTGAAGGCGTTGCCCGCATCGTAAAACAGCGACAGCCCCCACTTGGCGAACAGCGCCCGCTCCAGTTCGATGCTGCCGGTCATCAGGTTCTTGCCCCCCACCACATTGCCGTTGGCATCGCGCGGGCCCAGGGATTTGTAGTCATAGCCGCGCACGCTCTGGTCGCCGCCGGCGAAAAAACGGACCGAGGGGGGCAGTTCGCTCAGGCCGCTCAGCATGGTGAGGCCCGTGTTGACCCTGGTGTACAGCGAGAACCGCCACGGCAACGGCTGCAGGTGGCTCCCTTCGGCAATCACCTGCAGAAAGCCGGTGTCCGAACCGAACACATGGCTGGTGCCCCGCACTTCGAGCCCGTAACGGTAGCCATGGGTGGGGCGAATCAGGTTTTCGTAGCGGTTCTCCACGAAGCGCAGGCCGGGCAGCACCAGCCGCGAAATGGATGTCTGATCCGCAATGGTGAATTCCTCGTGCTGCAGCCGCAGGTAGACCGTGCCCAGCTGCCCTGTGCCAAAGCTGCGGTGCCGGGCCAGCTCCAGGGCTCCCAGCCGGCTGAAATAGGTGGTGATCTCCTCCCGCTGAAGGTTCAACTGCAGGCTGGTGGCGCTCTTCATGTCCCTGGTGTCCGGCATGATGTAGCCGCTGGCCAGCCCCTGCAGGCGCTCGGCGATATACAGCTGCATGTTCAATTCATGCCCCAGGTGGAACAGGTTCAGGTCGCGGTAGCGGATGGAAAAACGGGCGCCGGTGTCGGTGCCGTATCCGATGCCGGGACGCAGACTTCTGCGCGGGGCCGGCTTCAGCTGGACCCGTACCGGGACCTTGAGCTCTTCGGCCTGCTGTTTGTCCGGGACGATGACGACTTCCTTGAAGCGTTCGGAGTTGGTGAAGTTGAGCTGCGTTTCACCCAGCTTGGCGTAGGAGAAGGTTTCGCCGGTCTTGAAGGACAGGTAGCGCCGCAGGAAGGGCTCGGGATAGTCGGGGGCCCCGCTGATGGTCACCCCGTCGAAACGGTACTGCTCGCCGGTTTCCAGGACCAGTTCGATCCTGGCGCTGGCTGCCTCGGGGTCCACGCGGATCTCGTGCCGCGAGAACTCGGCATCCAGGTAGCCCAGCTCCCGGGCGCGGGCCCTGAGGTTGTCC
This sequence comes from Geobacter sp. SVR, assembly GCF_016865365.1. Lineage (NCBI taxonomy): Bacteria > Pseudomonadati > Thermodesulfobacteriota > Desulfuromonadia > Geobacterales > Geobacteraceae > Geobacter > Geobacter sp. SVR. The sequence continues at coordinate 3,301,958 of NZ_AP024469.1, read as the reverse complement.
CTGGCATGATCGTAGGCAGGCTGCAGGAGTATGTCCCCTTCCTGCAGCGGGAAGGCGCGCACCTGTTCCTGCAGCTGTTCCTCCTGCCGGCCAGCGCCCTGAACCGTCACCTGCACTGCGGTCACCCGCACCGGTTCGCCGGGCTCGATTGTGACCAGCAAGCGATAGACGCCCGGGGCGACGGTTTCAAGCCTTGTGCCGATGCGGGCATTGTAATAGCCGAAGGGTTCCAGCGCGGTCCGGACCTTTTCCTCCGACTGGCGGGCGAAGCGTTCCAGCCAGAGCCGGTCCACGCTGCCGTCGTGCACCAGTCCCGGCGGCAGGGTAACCGCTTGGGTCACGTTTTTGAGGGGATCCCCTTCGATGCCCTCCACCACGACGGTGACCGGTTCTGCGGCCGCGCAGGGAGAAAGGGGCCAGGCCAGCGCCAGCAGGGCCCAGATCATCAAACGCAGTCCGGCTGTCATGCCGGGCAGACGGGGAGGGAAAGGCATCACGGATGCAGGGTTCGATCAGGCATGGTTGCGCCTCATGGGGGTTAAGGAATCATTCCGGGCGGGATGTGCTGTTTTCCGGTTGTTCCAGCGGCTGTTCGGTGATCTCGTGCCAGAAGGTGATCAGGGAGGCGAACACCACCGGCCCGAGAATCAGCCCCAGCACCCCCATGGCGGTCACCCCGCAGATCGCACCCAGCACGATCGCCGCAACGGGGATATCCGCCTGGGCGCCCACGGCCAGCGGCCGTATGGCGTTGTCGGCCAGGCCGACGAACAGGATGCACCACAGGGCGAGCAGTCCCGCTTTGAGGTAGGTGCCCTGCAGGGCCACGAAGATCACCAGCGGCACCCAGATGATGGCGGTGCCCACCACCGGCACCAGCGCGGCCAGGGCGGTCAGGGCCCCCCACAGGACCGCGGCGGGGACGCCGGCGAAAAAGTAGCCGACACCGGCGGTGATGCCCTGGGCGATACAGGTGTAGATCGTGCCGACCGTGACGGCCGTGATGGTCGAGCGTATCCCGGAAAGGTAGCGGCGGATGCGGGGGCGGTCGCCGGCAAAGCGTTCAAGTCCCCGGGAGACCATGCGTTCGCCGTCGCGATAGATGAAAAACAGGATGAACAGCGCCAGTACCAGGATGAACATCAGCTGCGCCAGCCCTTTGGCGGTATTGGTGGCTGCCTGGATGATCAGGCCCGAGGCCGCTCCGGCGAACTTCTGGGCATAGCCCGCCAGATCGACGCCGGCCCTGTCGGCCAGTCCGGCAAACTTGTTGAAATAGGGGATGCGGCTAAGCGTGGCACTCCCGTCCTCCGCGAACGACCGTACCAGCCCCTGGGCCTCGTGGAACCATTGGGGGGCGTTCTGGGCAATGGCGACCGCCAGGCCCGCCACCGGCAGGATGAAGCAGACCGTCACTGCCAGCACCATCAGCCCGGCTGCCCGGCCGGGCCGGTCGGGGAATCTTCGTACCAGCCGCTCGTGATGCGGCAGGGTGGCGATGCCGATGATCAGGGCCCAGGCCAGCGGCAGCGCGATCGGTTCGGCCAGAAGGGCCAGCAGCCAGACCGCGGCTGCGGTTGCGAGAGCCGCGACGATGCTCAGGTAAATCTTCTTGTCCATCGGATTCTTGTCCCCCCTGTTTCAATGGATTCCCGAATGGGCGGCGCCACATGCCGTGCAGGCCCGAGCGGCTTCTGCCCCGGGCCTTCACTGCCCGGAATTCTCCGGGAAGGCTGCCTGAATAAAAAAGCGCATACAGGCGGGCTTCGGGAACCCTGCCTGCATGTTGTTGCCGGAAGCCCGGCGTTATCACGCGCTTCCGGGACTATGAGACAGAACAACGGAGGCGACCGTCGCTGCCGGCAGATTCCGGCATGGGCGGCGGTCAGCTCCGACGTTCCGTTACGGCGCTCCGGTGCTGCGGGCGCGTGTCAGAAGAAGAAAAAGCGAACCCCCACGGTCGAGGAGAAGCTGGATGGATTGAAGTTTCCGATTTTTCCACCGCTGTTTTTGATATCGGCATCCGGTGCCAGCACCCCTTTGATCTCCGCGGTCAGGGCCAGTTGCTTGTAAAAGAAGTAATCCACACCGCCGCTGGCATGGACACCCACCACCGTGTCGACGTCGCCGTGGTCGTAGCTGTTGAGCAGGATGTCGAGGCCCGCTCCGGCGTACGGCACCAGTTTGGGGTTCTGGGGCAGATGGAAACGGTATTGCCCGCCGAAGGAGATGTTGGTGATGCCGAAATCGCCCGTATCTCTATGGCTGGGTGTCTCGGACCCGTAGGTCGCGCGGGTGATATCGAATTCTGCCGCCCAATAGTCATCGATGCCGTACAGTAAACCGCCGCCGCCGATCAGGCCGATATCCGGCTCGACCCTGAAGTCCGCCACATCGCTGTCGCCGGGGTTGATTATACCGATTTTACCGGTCAGTGCGAGTTTTCCCCTGATGCTGTCAGCCGTGGCTGTACCGGCTGATATGGACAGGAGTGCCGCCAGGCCGGCCAGTGCAATAAGCTTTTTCATGATCGAGTCCTCCTTTTTGGGTTTGTCCACACGATAGCTTGTACCACAACCTCAATATAAACGAAAACTTATTGTCCTCCGTGATCCCTGTTCGGGCTGTCGGCCGCTGCCGGACAACTCCCCCTGCTCCCTTGTTTTCAAAGTGCGTGCCAGCGGAGGACGGACGGGCAATGCGCCGCAAACCGCGGCAATTCGGGAGCAGCCGGGAAGGCATCCCGCCCGCAGTACCGGGAACCCGCCACGGGGGGCGCCGTATTTAACGGAACCGTTGCATGCGACGGGTAACCCGTACTTTTCCGCGCAACGGTGGTAAGCCGGCGGCCGGTCTTCACCCGGGTCCTCGGCAGCCGGGGGAGCGGGCTGTTCAGGATGCCGCCCCGGAACGGCTGTTCGGCCCTTTACGCAGGACGTTGTAGGCCAGGCGGGTGAGGCGGCTGCCGGGAGATTTCCAGACCCGGTCGAGAATGGGCGGCCAGCGGTATGCCTCCCGGCGTGCCTCCTGCCAGCCTGCCTTGAGCTGTTCCGGAGACATCAGGCGGGGGTGGAAGACCACTTCTGCATGATTGTAGCGGCTCCAGTCGCGGTGCAGCAGGCGTCCCTGTTCCTCGAACTGCCGGAAGACCGCGGTACCGGGATAGGGGGTCAGCAGGTTGAAGGTCGGCACGCAGGGGGAACAGTCCCTGACAAAGGCCAGGGTCCGCTCGAAAACGCTCCGGTCGTGGTCGTCGAAGCCGAAGACAAAGGATGCCTCCAGCATTATGCCGGCATCGCAGACCCGCTTGATCAGGTCGGTCTGGTTGGAGCGGCCCGACGATTTGGCGATGCGGGCATAGGCGCCGGTGATGGACTCGATCCCCACGAACAGGCCGATGCAGCCGGAGCGGGCCACCAGCCTGAGCAGCTCCGGGTCCTCGGCAAAGCGCAGGCTGGTCTGGGAGCCCCAGCGGATGTCCATGTCGGCCATCCCTTCCAGGATCGGCCGCGCCCGGTGCGGGTCCCCCAGCAGATTGTCGTCCAGGAACACCACCAGCTTGCGCGGGAAGGAGCGGATCTGGGCCAGAATGTCGGCCGGGTCGCGGTAGCGGAAGCGGTTGCCGAAATAGGGGGTAACGGTGCAGAAGTCGCAGTTGTAGGGGCAGCCGCGGGTGGCCTGGATGGTCTGCGTGGTCAGGTAGCGTTTGCCCTCCAGGATGTCGCGGCGGGCCCAGGGGACCGAGAGCAGGTCCCCGGCCGGAAGCGTCGAGCGGTAGAAGGGGGCTAGGCGACCGGCCAGAAAATCCTCCAGCAGGGTGGCCATGACCGGCTCCGCTTCGCCGATCACCACCGCATCGGCATGTTCCAGGGCCTCCTCGGGCAGTACGGTGGGATGCATGCCCCCCAGGATGACCGGCACTCCCAGGGACCGGAAACGGTCGGCGATCCGGTAGGCCCGGGCAGCCTGGTGGGTCATGGAGGTGATGCCGACCAGGTCGTACCCGGTGCCGAAGGGGATCTCGTCCTGCAGTTCGTCGATCAGGGTTACCTGCCAGGGAGGGGGCGTTGCCGCGGCGACCTGCTGCAGGGAGTGATTGGGCAGTTGGAAGTGCCGTTCCCAGCCGAGCCGGTGGGTGGCGGGATAGATCAGGAGCAAGCGGGGGGCGGCCTGCCCGGGAGCGGCGGTCGGTTTCATTCGGTTTTCCTCCCGTTCGCGGCCTGTTTGCCCCAGTAATCGAAAAAGTTGTACCACTGGTCGGGATAGCGCCGGATGTAGTCTTCGAACACCCGCAGCAGCCGCTCCATACCGGTGCGGATGGCTTCGTCCCGGCCGGAGCCGTTGCCGAAGCTGATCGCTTTCTCCATGATGGTGGCGTAGCGCCCCCCTTCCAGCAGCACGAAGACCGGGATGACCGGCGCCCCGCTGGCCAGGGCCAGGTAGGACGCTCCCAGGGGAATGGGGGTGGGACGGCCGAAAAATTCCATGGTGCGGGTGTGCGAGGAACCGTCCCGGTCCCCCAGGATCGCCAGCACCTCGTTGCGGCGCAGGGCGTTGACCGCTTCGATGATGGCCAGGGGCGAGGTGTCGTCGCGATCCACGTAGATGAAGCGGATGCCCCGTTCGCGGCGCAGCAGCTCCCGCTGGGCATTGACCTTCTCATCCGGCTCGCGGAAGGTGAGCACGTTGATCGGATAGCCGCGATCCGCCAGCCCCAGCCCCCCCAGTTCCCAGTTGCCGAGGTGGGGGGCGCACAGGATGGCGCCGTTGCCGCGGGCCAGCGCCTCCACCAGCGGCCGGTCGTCCGAGGTCCGGCCGATCAGGGAGAACAGCCGTTCCCCCCGTAGCCGCATGGTCAGCATGATGTCGGTCCAGTTGCGGGCGAATTTGTAGAAGGTTTTCAGCACCAGGAGTTCGACCCGTTCCTGCCCGGTCACCACCCGCAGGTTGGCCCTGACTCCCCGTCGTTGTTCCCGTTTCAGCAGGTAGAACAGCCCGCCGGTGAAGAGGGCGAAGGGGGCGTGAAGGCAGCGCGGCACCAGTCTGGTGAAGAGTGAGATGAAGAACAGATTGATGCTGCTGTAGAGCGCCACGGTGTCTCCTCGTGCCTTGTCGGTTGGTCGCCTACTTTGCCGGTAATTGAGGGCGAAATCAAGCCTTACGGCACAAGGTGCGGTTGCGCGTCAATAGTGGGGATCCGGAACGGTGATGCCGGACTGTCGGAGTGTCTGAAAGAAGCCGGGGCCCCAACGTCGCCAGGATGCTGCGGCCGCTGCATCTGCCGGCCCTCCGTCGAAATGCTCCAAACCGCAGCGATGCAAGGGCAGAGGCCTTTCAGGCGCTCCGGCAGGGAGGCATCACCGTTCCGGATCCATTCCGGTGTCCGTTCCTTGGATCAGATCTTTTCCGAAACCTTCCTGAAGTGGAAGCCGTAGATGGCGTAGGTGATGGCCAGGGGGAACAGCCGCGGTTTGCGGAGAAGGGTCCAGATGAAGAGCTTCCAGTAATGCAGGCGCTCCCTGCCGATCACCCCCAGGAACAGCATCGATTTGACCAGAGCGCCCACATAGCCGGGCTGCAGGTGGAAGCGGGCCTTGGCACGGGGGCGGTACTCCCGGAGCAGGTGCATCACCCGCTGATAGTACTCCCGGGGGGCGTAGATGAAAGACAGGATTTCGCGGTAGCCGCTGATCAGCAGTTCGCTGTCCATGCGGGGGACGAAGTTGAGGTCAACGGAGGTATTGCTGCCCGATGCCTCTCCCAGGAGCCGCCCTTCGCGCTCCAGGCGCTGGTGGAGCCGCGTTCCGCGCATGGCTGACAGCACCCCCACCATGGCGGTGACGATGCCGCTCTCCTGGATGAAACGCATCTGCGTGCCGAAGATCGCCGGCGTGTCGCTGTCGAAGCCGACGATGAAACCGCCGTGCACCTGCAGGCCTGCCCGCTGGATCCGCCTGACCGAAACCAGCAGATTGCGGTTTATGTTCTGCATCTTGCCGGTCTCGGCCAACCCCTCTTCGTGAGGTGTCTCGATGCCGATGAAGACCTCTTCGAAGCCGGCCCTGACCATCTGCTCCATCAGGCGGTCGTCGTCGGCCAGGTCGATGGAGGCCTCGGTGTAAAAGTAAAAAGGATGCTTCCTGGCTTCCATCCACTCGATCAGCACCGGCAGGACCTCCTCTTTCAATTTCCGGCGGTCGCCGATGAAATTGTCGTCCACGAAGAAAACCGCCCCGCGCCACCCCAGGCGGTACAGGCTGTCGAGTTCGGCGATCAGCTGGCCGAGCGGTTTGGTGCGCGGCTTGCGTCCGAACAGGACCGTGATGTCGCAGAACTCGCAGTCAAAGGGGCATCCCCGCGAATACTGGATATTCATGGCCGCGTAGGAACGGGGATCGATCAGTTCCCACAGGGGAGTCGGGCTGTCGCGCAGGTGAGCCCGCTGCTCGGCCTCATACAGGCGTTGCGGCCGCCCCAGCTCCAGGTCCCGCAGGAACAGGGGCAGCGTGATCTCACCCTCTCCCAGCACCAGGTGGTCCACCTCGGGGAAATCCTGGTGGAAGGTGGTGAACAGCGGTCCGCCGGCCACGGTTCTGATCCCCAGCTCCCGGCAGCGGGCGATCACTTCCCGGGCCGAGCCCCGCTGTATCGTCATGGCGCTGATGAATACGCAGTCGGCCCAGGCGAGGTCCTGGTCGGTCAGGGGACGCACATTCAGATCCACGAGCCGTTTTTGCCAGGATTGCGGAAGCATGGCCGCCACCGTCAGCAGCCCGAGAGGGGGGAAGCTGGCCTTGCGGCCGATGAATCTCATGGCGTGCCTGAAGCTCCAGAAAGAATCGGGATAGCGCGGATATATCAGCAGTATGTTCATGATAACGGCTCCTGCGACGAGCAGCGGAGCCTGATGCGTCGGTTAAGCGTGCCTCTTGTTCGTGCAGCTATCGATCGTCTCCTGCCGGAGAGGAAGGGCATCAGGCAAACGAAGCGTCGTTCATGTTTTGTCGTTTTATGCCGAATTTTCTCATCCGGCCGCGCAGGGTACTGGAGTTGAGCCCCAGAAGCCGTGCCGCTCCATGCTCCCCTTCTATGCGCCAGCCGGTTTTCCGAAGCACCTGAAGAATATGATCGCGTTCAAGATCGTCCAGCGCCTTGATATCGCGCTCCGCTTCCACCGGGTCCGGCACGGCCTCGAAATGATCCAGCACCTGCAGCATGCTTCCCTGGCTGGTAATCACCGCCCGCTCTATGACGCTCTCCAGTTCGCGAACATTGCCGGGCCAGTGGTATGCATGCAGTGCGTCCAGGGTGCCTTTTGACACCGTTTCGATCTTCTTGCCGGTTTTTTTGTTGAACTTGGTCACGAAATAATCGACCAGCAGCGGTATGTCCTCCCTGCGCTTGCGCAGCGGCGGGATGGTGATCGGGAATACGTTCAGTCGGTAGAACAGGTCCTCCCGGAATCGGCCGGCACGGATCTCTTCCTCCAGGTTGCGGTTGGAGGCGGCAATGATCCGGACATTGACCTTGATGGTGCGGGGGCTGCCCAGACGCTCGAACTCGCCGTCCTGAATCACGCGCAGCAGCTTGGTCTGCAGCTCCAGCGGCATGTCGCCGATCTCGTCGAGAAAGATCGTGCCGCCGTCGGCAAGCTCGAAGCGCCCCATCTGCCGGATGGTGGATCCGGTAAAGGCCCCTTTCTCGCGTCCGAAAAGCTCGCTCTCGATCAGGTTCGAGGGCAGCGAGGTACAGTTGACCGTGACCAGCGGCCGGTTTCTGCGGGAACTCCGGCCATGCACGGCGTGGGCCACCACCCCCTTGCCGGTGCCGGTCTCCCCCAGCAGCAGAATGGTCGTGTCCTGGGGCGCCACCTGCTCGATCTTGAAAAAGACATATTTGATGGCAGCGCTGTTGCCGACGATCTCCCCGAAATCATGCTCCCGGTCCATGTCCCGATGCAGGCAGATCTCTTCGGCCTGAAAGCGTTCCTTCAGGCTCCTGATCTCGGCCCGTGCCTCTTCGAGCGCCTGCTCCGCGCATCTGCGACCCTCCGCTTCCCGTGCAAGCTCCTCCGAACGTTCCTTCAGACGCAGGTCCAGCTCCAGCAGCGATTCCTCCTCTTGCCGGCGGACAGTAACATCGGTGAGGGAGGTCAGGATGCCGACGGCGTCAGCGCCATCATGCAGGACAACGCTCTGGAACTGGACGCGGACCACACCGCCGTCGATTCGTGCCAGGTCGATCTCGCACTTCAGCAGGCATTTCTGCTCAAGTACCCGGGCCAGATGGTTCGAGAAGATCTTCCCCCCCTCTCCCCCTGCCACACGGTCGCCGAAAGGGGTGTTCAGCAGCAAGCGCTGCTCGCTGCCCAGCATCCGCGCGGCAACGGAATTTATCTCGGTGACGATGCCGCAGGAATCGAAGGCCACATATCCGGTGGGGGCCTGGTCGAACAGGGCGAAGTACCGGTCGCCGGAGGGGAACAGCCCGGTCCTGATCCAGCTCAACTCCCCGTCATCCGCCTCCGGTGGGGGCTGATGAACCTGGAGTTCGGGGTAGAAGCACTGCATTTCGGACTCCCGCGAGGGCGCCGGCACCTCTGCCGTGGCCGTCTGAAGAGGTTCCTCCGCCTGGGGAGCTGCCGCCGCCTGTGGAGTGCAATTGGCCTCATTCATCTGGTCGTCTCCGCCTGGTCTGCCGCTGCCGGTTGCCGGAGGTGCGCTGAGCGGCTGTAACACACGTTTTGGACATGTTTAAGTATAAAAGGGGGAGTCGTTTTTGCAAGCAGGCCGGTCCCGGCGCGGCAGGAGGCGGCGTTGACACCTCATCGCCCGGTTTTATACTTGAAATAAGTACCGAATCAGCGACGCCTCCATGACAGCGTGCCGCGACGACAGTCCTTCCGGCGCATGGAGCGCTTCTGCAGCGGACTCCCCGGTATACAACTGCTGCACCTGCCGTGCGGCCACCGGCTCATCCCGCCCCGGGTATTAGGGCGTCAGCATTTTCAGCCATCATGGGCGGACCCTGCCCGAAGATCGGCTGCAGGTGCCGGCATCTGGCGGCTGCCGTCAATTCCGGCGCAGAGAGGAGAAACTATATGAAGGCATTGTTCATCAGCGCGGACGGTTTCGAAGATCTGGAGCTGCTGGTGCCGTTCTACCGGTTGAAGGAAGCCGGTCTCGACATAGATGTCGCTTCGGCCCAGTCAGGTGCCATCAAGGGCAAACATGGCTACGAGATAAGCGTGAACAGGGCGCTGGACAGTGTCAACCCGGACGAATACGGCCTGCTGGTGCTGCCGGGGGGCAAGGCGCCGCAGAAAGTCCGTCAGGAACCCAAGGCACTGGAGATCGCCAGGAGTTTCTTCGAACGGAAAAAGCCGGTCGCCGCCATATGTCACGGTCCACAGATCCTGATCAGCGCCGGTGTCATCCGGGGGCGCCGGGCAACCTGTTACAAGGAGGTAGCCGGCGAGCTGCGCGAGGCGGGCGTGCAGTATGAGGACAGCCCGGTGGTGGTGGACGGCAACCTGGTGACCTCCCGTGAGCCTGCTGATCTGCCTGATTTCCTGCGCGAAACGCTTAAATTGATCGGGATGTAGGTTGATGTGCGGTTACAGGCGGGACCGCAAAAAAATTGCCGCGGGCAAAAAAATGGAGGGGGAGCGGCAGGCGCATGGCCGCGGATTCTGCGGCGATTGTTCCTGGCAGGGCTCCCCTTGGGGTGAATAAATTTACCGTTTCCGGAAGGGGCCGGTTTCGATAAGCAGCTCAAGATGTTGAAAATCAAGCAGCCGGAAGGTGCGCGGCAAACGGCATGAATGCTGCTTGGGGATGAGGCGAGCCGCACCTGGCGCCAGCGTATGCGTCATGGCCATATACGACACGGAGGGATACATATGGAAACCGAGAATCTGGCTGCGAACAATCCCGGCAGGACAGCGCAGGAGGCATGCGCCGATGTAAAGTGCTGTATCGAGAATATCAGGAATGTCATTGCCGATACGCTGCACGGTACGGCGGAGACGCTGGCCCGCAAGGCTGCGGAGCTGGAGGGGCAGCCCAAGGTTTCCCATTATGCCGGTCAGGCATCGGAGTGGTTGGAAAAATCGGCCGAATGCGTGCGTACATTCGACTATGCCGCCACTGATGCGAAATTCCGCGATTATGTCAGGCAGAGCCCGGGGCGCAGCATATTGATGGCCGGGGCAGCCGGCCTGATTATCGGCGTCATCCTGCGCCGCAGCAGATAGTGAACCCATCCATCGACGGGGGTATCCCATGCCCAATGAAACGCTGGGGGAATTGCTGGGGCAACTGGCCACCAAATCCGCCACCCTGATGAGGGATGAAATCGAGCTGGCAAAGCAGGAAGCGCGCGAGTCGCTGACAGCCGTTGCCGGCGGATCGCTCCTGATCGCCATAGGCGCGGTGGTCGGTTTTTGCGCTTTTCTGATCCTCTGCCTGGCCGTGGTCTTTGCCCTCGCTTCCCGCATGCCGCCGGGTGTGGCCGCGCTGGTGACCGGCCTGGCGCTCGCTCTGGCAGGGGGACTTCTGGCCGTGGCCGGCGTTGCCCGCCTCAAAAAAACAAGCCTGAAGCCGCGCAAGACGATTCAGACACTCAAGGAGGGCAAGCAATGGCTGAAAGAGAGGGTCTGACCCCCCACGGCGCACTACCGGTCCGGCGCAGTTCGGACGAGATCAGGCTGGATATCGTCACCGAACGGCAGATGCTCGCCGAGACGGTCGACCAACTCGGCACGCGTTTGCAGGAAAAGCTCGAATGGCGCAGTTACATACGGCGTTCCCCCTACATGGCCCTTGGTGCGGCGGCCGGAATCGGACTGCTTGCCTCGGCCCTGTTCAGGAAGAGCACGCCGGTGGAGCGCCTGGTGAAGTCTGCCAGAAAACCGTTGCGGAAGGCCCAGGAACAAAGTCTCATCAAAACTATCCTGTTCGGCGCTACCGCCAGGGTAGCGACGGCCTGGTTGGAAAATGCGGTTTCCGAGGCGGTTGCCACCAGAGGTCAAGCCGCTGGATCACGGGCGCACTCCGATCTGCCGGAGGACGCCGCGTAACCTCTCTCGGGCTCTCTCGGCCCGAAGAGCTACCTTCCTTTCATAAGGAGAAACCATGGAAACTGAACAGAGATCCCCATCACCATTCCCCACCAAGGAGGAAACCATGGAAGCTGGACAGAGGGTGCAGCAGCAGGCATCGGACATGTACGATAAAACCAGACGGGCCGTGAGTGAAGCCTATGAAAAGACCTCCCGCGAGGTAAGCGGAAGGTACGACCAGTTGATGGTGTACAGTCGCGAAAATCCGGGCAAAACAACGCTGATTGCCCTGGGAACCGGACTGGGTGTAGGCCTCCTGCTGGGTTCCGTCACCCGCCAGGCACGTCCGACCAACCGTTACGCCCAGCCCATCGTCAATGCGCTGAGCGATGTGGCTCGGGAATACTTCCGCTGAGAGCGGAGCGGCCGGGTGAACAGCGACCGATCATCTGCAGACGTTTCTTCTCCCGCCATTGCTGCCATGACTCACCTTTACAGCTGATGTGAGGTCTGGAACATCGGGGGCATTTTCTGCCCCCTTTGTCTTTCTGCCGCGCACCAGGACGGTCTGCCGGTATGGCGGACCGGATCCGGAGTGGTACATGGCACAACGGCGATACCCAGGAGGCCACCATGATGTATTTCGTCAAGAACGGCACTGTCCATCAGTATCCGGTGCCGAAGCGATGCGGAGAGCTCAGGGAACACGAGCAGCTGCGGGACACCATTCCGCACGGGGCCAAGGAGTGTCTCTACTGCCTGCGGCGCTGGCCCCAGGAGGACGACAGCAATCCCCTGGAACCGATCAAATCTTCGAACATGAGCAACCCCCGCGGCGAACCGTGAAAACGGATGGCCGGTTCGGATCTGCAGGAGCGAAATCATGGATCTCGATAATACCGATCATGAATACCTTCCCGAGTGCACGGACGGATGCGGGGCGCTGACTGACTGGCTGCAGAGCAAGACCGTGGCGGACCAGGCCGGAACCAATCACCGGAAAGAGACCGGACACGCCTGGGTGGTGAGGGTACGGGCCAGAAGCGAGCTCACCCGCTGATGCCGATAGCGGCCCGAAGGGTGATCTCCTTCGGGCCACCCGAACGAGCAGGAACCGGGAGAAAGCATGAAGCGACCAGTACGTTCCACTCGCACTGGCAGGTCCTCCGGCAGGAGCCAGACGCCGGGCAGGGGGGGCAAGGAACACGAACAGCCGGCCTCTCCGGCGTTGAAACGGAGCGGCAAAGGACCCACGCCGGAGCAGGCCCTGGAGTGGTCGGAGCTCAGGTATCGCCGCCTGTTCGAGACGGCGCAGGACGGCATCCTGATTCTCGACCCCGACACGAGCACCATCACCGACGCCAATCCCTACCTGCTGGAGCTGTTGGGCTATACGCTCGACGAGGTCTTGCACAAGCACTTGTGCGAGATCGGCCCTTTCGAGGATGTCGAGGCATGCAACCTGGCCTTTGAAAAGCTCAGGAAAGAGGGTTACCTCCGCTACGACAACCTCCCCCTCAGGGCCAGGGACGGCCATCTGGTGCAGGTGGAGTTCGTCAGCAACGTCTATCGGGTGGGTGACGAAAAGGTCATCCAGTGCAACATCCGCGACATCACCGACCGGAAGCTGGCCGAGGCGGCCCTGTGGGCCCGCGAAAAGGAACACTGGCTGTTGTTCGAGCACCTTCCGGTGGGCGTGGTCGTGCATGCGGCCGATTCCAGCATCCGGCTGTGCAACCCCGAGGCTTCGCTGCTGCTGGGATTTACGCCGGACCAGATGCTGGGCAGAGACGCCGACGATCCTGCCTGGCATTTCCTGCGCGAAGACGGCACCCCAATGCCGGCTAGGGAACTGCCGGTCAACAGGGTGGCCACCAGCGGCGAGGTGCTGAAAAATTTTATCATGGGGCTGGACAGCGGCGAAAGTGAGGACCACTGGATGCTGGTGAACGCTTACCCGCTGTACGGAGAAGAAGACCAGTTGCGGCAGGTGGTGGTGACGTATGCCGATATCAGCAGTTTGAAAAGGGCTGAAAAAAGGGTCCGGCGCCAGGTGGAATATCTGAAGGCCTTGAGCGAGATCGACCGGGCCATCACCTCCAGCTTTGACATGCGTATCAGCCTTTCCACCCTGCTCACCCATCTGTTAGCCCAGCTGCGGGTGGATGCGGCCGGCGTGCTGCTGTTCAAACCCACCTCCCAGACCCTGGAGTACGCCGCAGGGCGCGGATTTCACACCACCGGCTATGAACAGTCCAAATTACGGCTGGGGGAGGGCTACGCCGGGGTGGCGGCACTGGAACGCGAAATCGTGAACGTGCCCGATCTGAACGAATCGGGGGAGGATCTCTTCAGCAAGCGCGAGCTGGCCGAAGAGAACTTCACCAGCTATTTCGGCGTGCCGCTGATAGCAAAAGGAGAGGTCAAGGGGGTGCTGGAAATTTTCCACCGTACTCACCTGGGGCGCCACGAGGACTGGTTCGAATACCTCGGTGCCCTGGCGGAACAGGCAGCCATTGCCATAGACAACGCCCTGATGTTCGACCACCTGCAGCGTTCCAACACCGAGCTTGCCCTGGCCTATGACGCCACCATCGAGGGGTGGTCGCGCGCCCTGGATATGCGCGATCGGGAAACCGAGGGGCATTCGCAGCGGGTGACCAATATCACCGTCGAATTGGCGCGCGGTTTCGGAATGACCGAGGCCGAGCTGGTGCATGTCCGCTGGGGCGCTCTTTTACACGATATCGGCAAGATGGGCATTCCTGATGGAATCCTGCTCAAGCCCGGCAAATTGACCGAGGAGGAGTGGGAAGTGATGAAACGCCATCCCATATTGGCCTACGAGATGCTGGCTCCGATCCGCTACCTTCGATCGGCGCTGGACATCCCCTATCACCATCACGAACGGTGGGACGGGAGCGGCTATCCCTTTGGCCTCAAGGGGGAGCAGATCCCGCTGGCCGCCCGCATCTTTTCGGTGGTGGATGCCTGGGACGCCCTCCGGTCCGACCGTCCCTACCGGGATACCTGGCCGGTCAAAAAGGTCAGGGCGCATCTCCGTTCGCTGGCGGGTATCCATTTCGATCCACAGGTCGTACGGGTATTCCTGTCGTCAAAGGTGCTCCAGGCGATATAGCCCCTCAGTCCGTTCCCACCTGCTGCATTGTACCGAATCATAAAGGCCGGCCGCACGATCGCAACGTTCCGTTTTCGAAAAACGAGATGGTTTCACCCTGGTTGCAGTCGACCCCCTCGATCTGCACCGGCTTGGCCAGGTCGCAGGTTTCCAGCTGGCCGGAGCTGTAGAAACTGATGGTGGCGGGCTGGTTGCAGACGATCGGGCCGTAGGAGTAGTTCTCACGCAGGACGCAATGCCTGAGCTGGCCGTTCTCATGAAAACTGATCAGGGAGTAGCTGTTGCATTTGACATCCTTTACGGTGACCGGCTCCCGGGCAACGCAGGAATTGAGCTGCCCGTCCGGATGCAGCGTGACTCCCGAATCCGGAGCGCAGATGGAGCGATCCATGGCAGAAACCGCGGTAACCTGCGCCAACAGTACCGCTCCATAGGCGAGCAGGCGACAGCGACGCCTCACATAGGGAACCGCTGTCGTTTTTCCGCTCGCCGCACCGGAACGGTTTTCCCGCGCCATACCGGAGAGCTTCATCGTCGGTTACCGTGTTGGCCATGCATAATGGCTCCTTCAGGAGGCTGCCCCATGCCGGGGACAAAAAAAGGCTACTGCCCGCGTGGTGGGTATCCGCCGCCGGGTGGCCCGGGTGGCTGTGTCTGCGGTTGGGAGGGCAGCGGTGCCTGGGACGGCAGCGGCGCCTGGCGGGGCAGCGGTTCCTGGTGGGGCAGGGGCTCCTGGTGCGGCAGCGTCCCCGAATCCGTGGCGTCGGGGACGCTCCCGGTTCCAGGCGCTATTCCCCTGTGGTCGATGTAATACCTGCTTCCGCTGCTGTAGGCTTCGTATGCATAAAGTGCCGGCTGCCGTATCGAGCGGCCGGCATCCGGGGTGGGGAATCCGCCGGGGACGGCCGCCGGCCCGGAGGCCGCCCCCAGCACCACTGCAGCCGCTGCCGCGCATGCGATGTCTTTCATGGCCGTCCAGCGGTCGTGAGCCCGCTGGCTATTGCCTTCATGCCTTGATGGCTCCGGGGGGAATGCTCCCCGGAGCGAAAGAGCGGGAAGGTGCGTCACAAAGGGCGTCTTCCCTGGATAACGTTGAGCAGCACCACGATGATGGCAACCACCAGCAGGATATGAATCAAGCCGCCCATGGTGTAGCTCGTCACCAGCCCGATTGCCCACAGGACCAGCAGTACTACGACAATGGTCCACAACATGTGATTCTCCTTTCCGGCGGCCCGATGGTTTTACGGCGAGCCGCCTCCATGCTGCCGGACGGGCTGTTCATCAGAACCTGAATCCGACGTTCAGCGTGCTGATGAAGCCGTCCAGCCTGATGTCCCGGCCTCCGAATTCAGGCTTGGACCAGAGGTATTTGCCTTCTGCACCCACGAACATGTTCCTGGCGACGTCGAGGTTGAAACCGCCGCCGGCGTGCAGGCCGAAGGCGACTTCGGTCGATCCTGAAAAATTGTTTACAGTTCCGTGTACATCCAGGTCCGCGATGTAAGCGCCGATGCCGAACAGGCCGTACGGTTCGAAGGCGCCGAGCGGCAGGATCGCCTTGCCGGTCGCCACGACCGGCACGATCCGCAGCAGCGTGCCTTGAGGCGCAGCCGGTGAGTTCTTGGTTTGGAAGTAACCGGCACCGAGTTCCACGGCCAGTGCCGGCAGGATGTACTGACCGACCGCAAGTTCACCCGCACCACCCAGTTTGTCCATTGCCACCCCATGCTTGGGGGCGTAGAAGCCACCCTTGAGCAGCAGGTAGCTGGTCGGTTTCGGCCGGTGCGGCGACTCTTCCTTGGTTTCCTCCGGCACGGCGGACCCGGGTGCTGCCTCATCCATGGAGCCGGGCGCAGGGGTGAGAGGGGCCGGTGCAGGCACCGGTGCCGGTTCCGGGACAGGTGCAAGCGGAGCAGGAGCCGGTTCGTTCAGCGGGGACCCGGGCGCCGATTCCTCCGAGGGAGGTATGGGGGTGGGTGCCAGGGGCGGTTCGTTGATGGAGGGCGCCTGCCCGGGCTCTTCCATGAGTGAGCCCGGCGCGGACTCTTCCGGCGGTTGGGTCGGGGTATACTCATCCTGAACGGCTCCTCCCGGGGCGGACTGCTCCTGAGCACGCATGCCCGCTGGGGCAGTGACGGTCAGGGCGGCGGCGAGAAGCAGGATCAGCAGCGATTGCGGACGGGTGAGTTTCATGACGGTCTCCTTGTACATGGCATGTGGTGCGGATGTATCGGGACAGCATGCCGGCAACGGCCGTGGTGACAGCTCCGGTAATTGCTGACGCCGCCGGTCGCAGTCTTCACCTCTATCCAAATGGTACCAACTTCCGCGCTATGGTCAAGGAGAGGGGTGGCAGAGACCATGCATGCAAAAAGGCGGAATTGGCCGGTATTCCGGAGCTGTGCCGCCCGGAAGTGGAAAGCCTCCGGCCATGGATGGGGTACGGCTGCCGTGCCGCAGATCGCCGGCCGGAATGCTCTGACGCCATGACAGCGGTCGATCAGAGGGTATACTTGTAGAATGGATTCGCAGATGCGGGCCAAAGGCACAATTCATCCGACGAGGTCATGCCATGGCAGATGCGCTGTCAGCGGGGGACGAGACCACCCGCATCCGTGAGATGTCGATCGACGACATCCCGGAGGTGTTCCACATAGGGGAGCAGGTTTTTACCGCCAACTACTCCCAAAGCCTCTACCGCACCTGGGACGAGTACGAGATCACCACGCTGTTCAATACGGACAACGAACTGTGTGTCGTGGCCGAAGCCGGTGACATGATTCTCGGATTCGCTCTGGGCACCACCGTGAAAAAACAGCGCTCCTCCTGGAAGTACGGCTACCTGATCTGGCTGGGCGTGCGCCCGGACATCCAGAAGGGGCAGGTGGGCAGCCGGCTGTTCCGGGAGATCAAGCGCCGCATGAAAGAGCAGGGGGTGCGGATGATTATCATCGATACGTCGGCCGACAACCGGCCTGCCATCAATTTCTTCGAGAAACAGGGATTCGGGCATATCCAGGAACATGTCTACATGACTCTCAACCTGTCTCTGAAACCCAAGAAACGGTCGGAAAAACGGGCGTGACAGCCGAACTCGAAAAACTGTGGGGAGCGGTCGATCCGGGCAGGCTCAGGAAAACCCTGCTGGAGATGCTGGAGATCTATTCCCCCTCGGGTAAGGAGGAGGATGTCCAGCTCTACCTGGAGACGCTGCTGACCGGGGCGGGCTTCCGGGTGGAACGCCAGGAGGTGGAACAGGGCCGCTACAATCTGCAGGTGACCATGGGGCAGGGGGAGCCGCGGCTTTACCTGGTGGGGCATGTGGATACGGTGACCGCCTGGGATCTGGACGAGCTCGGTCCCCGTGAGGAAAACGGCCTTGTTCGCGGATTGGGCAGTTGCGACATGAAGGGGGGCTGCGCCGCCATGGTGGAGGCCTGGCTGGCGCTGGCAGAGGCTCTCCCCGCGCACGAGCTTCCTTCGGTGGGTCTTCTGCTGGTGGTGGGGGAGGAGGAGAACGGCGACGGCAGCGCCACCTTTCTGCAGGCCTGCCGCCCCCCCTGCGTTGTGATCGGCGAACCCACCGGCCTGGCAGCCTGTTTCGCCCATTACGGCTACCTGGAGGCCGGCTTTGTTACCCGGGGCCGCCGCAGCCACTCATCCCTGCCCGAGCTGGGGCACAATGCGGTGGAATCGATGCTGAGGGTGCTTCTGCATGTCGGACGTCATGCCATGTTCGACCGGGAGCGATCGGAGGTGGTCTATTCGATCCGCGAGCTGAGTTCGTCGCGGGGAGGTTTTGTTGTGCCGGACCGCTGCGAGGCCTGGATCGATCTGCATCTGCCCCCGGACAGGGATCCGCTGGCATTCCAGAGAGACGTTGCCGATATCGCCGCCACAGCGGGCAACCACATCCCCGGCCTCGATCTGAAGGTCAGCTTCGATTTCGCATCCCGCGGCTACAGCCTGGGCACGGACAACCTGCTGGCGCGGGTCCTGGGCGATATCTATTCCCAGCTGGAACTGCCCCTGCGTCTGGACGCCTTCCGTTCCCATTCGGACGGCAACCTGTTCCATGCGGCCGGAGTCAAGCCACTGATCCTGGGGCCGGGATCACTGGAGACGGCCCATACGCCTGATGAGCAGGTGGTATTCGAGGAGGTGGTTGCGGCGGCCCGGATCTATGCAGCACTGTGCCTGAAGGCCGGGGCTTGAAAGATCTCTCTCGGCTTTTTCCCGGCGCGCCGGAATCCGCGACGCCTCCCCGCCGGAGCGCCTGAAAGGCCTCTGCCCTTGCTCTTCGGCCGGTTTGGAACATTTCGGCGGAGGGCCTGCCGTTACGATAACCCAGGCATCCCGGCGACGTTGGGGCCCCGGCTTCTTTCAGGCGCCCCGGCAGTCCGGCGCCACGGATTCCGGCACAGTTACCTGAACCTGCTGTCGCGCAAAAAAACAGCCTCTTAGCAGACTGTTGAAATTCTCGGGTTGTTCAAAAATGGGTAGATCGTCGCACCCGCAGAAAGTCCCGCGGAGGCGTAGCAGCGCTACGCCGCACAAGAGGGCTGACGAGGACGGCGGCGAGATGCCCGTTTTTCAACAACCTTCTAGTAATCGATACCAGCCTGCGGTTCGATCCCCTCCCGATAGGCATGCTTAATTTCCCGCATTTCGGTCACGGTATGGGCCCGCTCGCAGACCTCCGGGTGGGCGTCCCTGCCGGTAAGCACCAGGTGCAGTTCCGGCGGCTTGTTGTCGATCAGTTCCAGCACCTGGGGCAGGTCCACCAGCCTGAGTTTCAGGGCGTTGTTGATCTCATCCAGGATGACGATATCGAAGTGGCCCGAGCGGATCTTCTCTCGGGAGAGTTCGATGGCGGTCTGGGCATTGGCGCGATGCTCGTGGTAGGGGTAGGGATTGCCCTGGATGCCGCAGAAACCCTTGCCGGTCTGATGGAACTCGACCAGGGTGCGCAGCGATTTCAGGCCGTCGATCTCCCCGCTGTAGAGATCCCCCTTCATGAACTGGATGATGCAGACCCGCTTCCTGTGACCGCTGGCCCGTAGCGCCATCCCCAGGGCCGAGCTGGTTTTACCCTTGCCGTTCCCGGTCAGTACGACGATCAGGCCGACTGTTGTGTGCTGTTCGAGGTGCTGCATCTCAGGTGCCGCCTTTCCGTCCGTCATGGGTTTGTCGGCAGGTGTGCGCTGCGCCCTTCCCGCAGCAGGGCCCCCATCTCGTCCCCGGTCAGACTCCTGTGGTGAAAGAAACCCTGCACCAGGTCACAGCCGAGCTGCTTCAGAATGGCCAGCTGCTCGGCGGTTTCGACTCCTTCGGCTATGGTTTTCATCCCCAGCTCATGGGCCATGGTGATGATGACCTTGGCGATGGAAAAGGCCTTGGGGTCCCTGACGAGATTGACGATGAAGGAGATGTCGATCTTGAGGTTGTCGAGGGGCAAGCGGGCCAGGTAGCTGAGCGAAGAGTAGCCGGTGCCGAAGTCGTCGATGGAGAGGTGTATGCCCAGTGCCCGGAACTGTTCGAAGATCTGGCGGGTATAGTCGATGTCCCGGATGAAGATGTTTTCGGTGATTTCTATCGTTATGAGTCCGGTGGGCACATCGTAGGCGGCCAGATGGGCTATTATCTGGGAAACCAGGTTTTCCTGCCGGAACTGGGTCGGCGAGAGGTTCACCGACACCGGTGCCAGGGGGATGCCTGCGCTGCGCCAGGCAGCGATCTGCTCGCAGGCGGTTTTTATGACCCAGTCGCCGACAGCCACAATCTGGCCGGTTTCCTCCAGGATCGGGATGAAGTCGCCGGGCAGGATCAGGCTGCCGTCCTTCTGACGCCATCTGATCAGTGCCTCCATGCCTTTCAGCTCGCCGCTGCGTATGTCGAAATAGGGTTGATACTGCAGAACGAACTCGTTGGCTTCCAGGGCGTGATAGAGGTTCTTCTCCATTGCCAGGAAATCGGTGGCAATGATGTTCATGCCCGGAGTGTAGAAGCGATAGCTGTTCCCCTTCTTGTCCTTGGCCCTGAAGAGCGCCGCCTCGGCATGCCGCATGAGCACCTGGGGCGCGTTGCTGTCGGTGGGAGCGATGGCTATGCCCACGCTGAAGGTGTTGATCAGCTCTTCGTGGCCGCACTGATAGGGCCTGGACAGGTGGGTGATCACTCTCTCGATGATCAGGATGCCGTCGCGCGTTTCGCCGATTTCGGGCAGGATCACCCCGAACGAATTACCGCCGTAACGGGCAACGGTATCTCCGGGCCGCACCGCATCGGTCAGCCGTCTGGCAACTTCCTTCAGGATTTCGTCGCCGGCGCTGACACCGAAGGTTTCGTTTATGTACTTGAAGCGCTGCAGGTCGATAATGGCGGCAAAGACCAGTTTTTTGCCGGGGTTTGTGATGGTGATGGCCTGCTGAAGGCGGTCGAAGAACAGGCTCCTGTTTGCCAGGCCGGTGAGCAGGTCGTTGTAGGCCAGGTAGTTCAGGCGTTCTTCCATCAGTTTTTTTTCGCTGATGTCCTTGCCGGTGGCCACAAAGTTGACGATGGTGCCGCTCTCGTCCATGAGCGGTGTTATGGTCAGATCCAGGTGAAAGACGTTGTTGTCCTTCTTGCGGTTGACGACCATTGATCTGAAGGATTTGCCGGCCAGGATATCTTTCCACATCTGGCGGTAGAGCGAGTCATCCTGTTTCTCCGATTTGAACATCCTGGTGTTCCGGCCGAGTATTTCGTCCTTGCCGTACCCCGAGATATGCTCCACCGCGCGATTCGCGTATTCCACAGTGCCACGGATATCGGTGATCAGCACCCAGTCACCCCCCGTCTCCACCGCGGCCCACAGCTTGTTGCGCTCATCCTCGGCCTGTTTTCTGGCCGTGACGTCATTGATCATCGAAAGCACGCCGATCTGCCGGTTCCTGTCGTCGAAAAGTGGGCTGGTCGCCATGGAAACCCAGCGCAGGGAGCCGTCGCGATGCCGCAGTCTGAGCTCGTGTTCCACCCGTCCCGCCTGCCGTTCCAGGTCGATCGACGCCCTATGCCGCGCCGAGGCATCCATCAGCTCGACCATCCGGAATCCCCTGAATTCCATGTCGGTATAGCCGAGAATCTCCGACATGCGGCTGTTCACGAAAATCGTCTCCCCCTCGGTATTGACGATCCAGACTCCCTCCTGGGCCGTCTCCACGATCCGGCGGTAGATCTCTTCGCTTTTTCTGAGCGCTTCCTGCGTTCTCCTGTGGACTATCCGTTCCCGTGCCTCCTGAAGGGCCCTGTGAACGATCGGTGCCAGACGCGACAGCCGGTCCTTCAGCACGTAGTCGGTGGCCCCCATCTTGAGTATTTCTATGGCCCGCTCCTCGCCGAGGGTGCCGCTGATGAAAATGAAGGGAACGTCCGGCAGGGTCTCCTGGGCCAGCCTGAGCGCCGTCAGGCCGTCGAAGGAGGGCAGGGAGTAATCGGAGAGAATCAGGCCCGGTCCGTAGTCCAGGAGGGCGGCGCCGAACTCCTCCCCGGTTTCGACCCGGCGCATGTCGAACGTGAAGCCTTCCCTGCGCAGGGCATGCTGCACCAGCTCGGCATCGGTGGCACTGTCTTCCAGGATGAGGATACGCAGTTCAGTGTCCATGTAAAAGTTCCGGTTGCATTGCCCTTCGCCTGCACACGGCAAAGGGGAAAACGGCTGAGCCTGAGGTTTTGGAAGTCACCGGTCCCCGATCACCGGTCCCCAGTCCCCGGTGTGCCGCCGGCGGCGGGCAGGGTAAAAGAGAACACCGCTCCTGTGTCCTCCCCCTGGGCCCATATTTTTCCCCCGAGCCGGTCCAGTATCCGCCGGACCCGGGCCAGCCCGGTCCCCTGGCCTTCGAAACTCTCGGAGCCGTTCAGCCTCTGAAACAGGCCGAACAGCCTGTCCGCATACTGCATGTCGAATCCGATGCCATTGTCGCTGATGGTATACCGGCATTCCCTGCCGTCGCTCTCCCCGGAAATCGTGACGACCCCCGTTTCCCTGGGGCGGGTGAACTTGACAGAATTGCCTGCCAGCTCGCGAATGACATCGTGCACCATATCCCGGTCTCCGAAGGCGTGGGGCAGGCTGCCGATCTCGAATGCAAGGCTGCGCTCCGGATCGGCTGCCATGAGTTCGGTGCGGACCTGGGAGAAGAGCAGGTTCATATCGAGATCCACGCGCTGCAGTGCGCGCCGGCCGACCCGTGCCAGGGCGAGCAGTGCCTCGATGCCTGCACCCAGCGTGCGGGCATTGTTCCGTATCACCTGCAGGTAGTGTTTGCCCTGGTCGTCGAGCCTGTCGGCATAATCCTCCAGGAGTATCTCCGAAAAGCCGTCCACGGCGCGCAAAGGGGCACGCAGATCGTGGGAGATGGCATAGCTGAGCTGGTCCATTTCCCGGTCGACTTCACTGGCATGCAGCTCGGCCGCCTGCAGTCGTTGCTGCAGATCCCGCAGTTCGTCGCCGGCATCTGCGGCAGCCGGTCCGGCAAATGACTCCTTTTCGGCAGTGTTTGCCATGTCAGTCCTCCCGGTCGATCAACGTTGGAGGGGGAGCGGTTCGTTCAGTACCAGCCAGTACAGGCCGAGCTGACGCACCGCATCGGCAAAACTGTTGAACTCCACCGGTTTACGCACATAACTGTTGGCGCCGAGTTCGTAACTCTTGAGTATGTCCTCCTGCTCCCGCGAGGAGGTCAGGACCACTACCGGCAGCCTTCCAAGCCGTTCATCGGCCCGGATCCTGCGCAGCACCCCCAGACCGTCGATCTTGGGCAGTTTGAGATCGAGCAGCGTAATGGCCGGTGTGTCGTTGATGTCGCGGCCGGCATAGACGCCGGTGCCGAAAAGGTAATCGAGCGCCTCGGCCCCGTCGTGCGCCACAATGACCTGGTTGAGGACATTGGCCTTTTTCAGTGCGCGCAGGACCAGCAATTCATCGTCGGGATTGTCTTCCACCAGCAGAATCATTTTATCTTTCATTCATTTTCTCCTCTGCGGTGACGGCTCAGGCCGCGGCAAGCCGGAAATAGAAGGTGGCCCCCTGGTCGCCCCCTTCGGCCCAGATGCTTCCCCCGTGGCGGCTGATGACCCGGTGCACCGTTGCCAGCCCGATGCCCGTACCCGGAAATTCTCCCACGGCGTGCAGGCGCTGGAAAGGTTTGAAAAGGTTTTCGGCATACGCCTGGTTGAAACCGGCGCCGTTGTCCCTGACAAAATAGATTTTCCCCTCCTGATCCTGCTGCACGCCGAATTCGATCCTGGCGGTGTCCTTTTTGGAGGTGAATTTCCAGGCATTGCCGAGCAGGTTGGTGATCGCCACCCTCAGCAGGTTGCTGTCACCGCTGTCGATCATGTCGGGGGTGATCACGAACTCCACGGTGCGGCCGGGATCCTGCTGGCGGAGTTCCTCGGCTACCTGGTGCGCCATTTCGCTCAGGTCGACCCGCTCGATCAGCAACTCGGTGCGCGCCAGCCGCGACAAGGTCAGCAGATGGTCGATCAATTCCCCCATGGCCTGGGCGGCGCTCCTGATGCGATGCAGGAAGTCCCGGCCGGTCTTGTCCAGCTTTTCGGCGTAGTCCTCCAGCAGCGCCAGGCTGATGCCGTCCAGGGCGCGCAAGGGAGCGCGCAGGTCATGGGATACCGAATAGGAAAAGGCCTCCAGCTCCCGGTTGGTGGCGGCCAGTTGGCCGACCTGCCGTTTGAGCAGGTCGTTCAGCTCCGTAATGGCCCGTTCGTCCTGCTTGCGCTGGGTGACATCCCGTATGACGGCAAAAGCCCAGGTGCCATTCTCGGTTTCAACCGGACTGAGCATGATGTCGACCGGCACTTCGTCGCCGTTGCGGGTGCGACCGTACAGATCGAGGCCTGCCCCCATCTTGCGGGTGCGCGGATCGGCGAAGTAGGTCTTGCGGTGCTGCCGGTGAATCGTATGGAAACGCGCGGGGATCAGTTTTTCCACGCGATGTCCGATCAGTTCGTCGCGCTGGTAGCCGAATATGGTTTCGACCTGCAGATTGACCTTGCGGATCGTTCCGCGGTTATCTACCACCACCACGGCATCCGGCGCATGTTCGAAAAGCCGCTCGAACATGTTGCGGCTCTTGTGAAGTTGTTCGTCATGGTTGCGTTGCTCGGTCGCATCGCGGACTATCTTGCCGAAACCGGTCACCCCCCCCTGCTCGTCGAGCAGCGGAATGCTGGTGACATTGGCCCAGTAGCGACTGCCGTCCTTGCGTACGCGCCAGCCCTCGACCTCGATCCTGCCGTGCGCCAGGGCCCGTTTCAGCTCCCGCTGCGGGGTCCCGGCCCGTATATCTTCCTTGGGAAACAGGATCGAGAAGTGCCGGCCCATGATTTCATCGGCCCGGTAACCGATGATCCTTTCAGCACCGGCGTTCCAGGAAATGATCCGCCCCTCGGGGTCGATAATGTAGAGGGCATGGTTGGTGACGTTCTGGACCATGGATCGGAGCTGCTCGTCGCTGACCGCAGCCTTGGCACCGGCGCCCGGGATTACGACAGATTCCTGATCCTGCTGTTTTTTATCAGCCATGATCGCATCCCCGACTGATGTGGCATCGCATTGCATCCATCGGCCATGTCCGGCCCCGGATGAGCCTGCCTGCGGCGCGGGACGCCACCCCCTTTTTCAAAGGATACTACGACATCATTATAGCACAACGGCCTGAGGGTGAGGGGCGGGTAAACTTGGGGTGGGGACTGGGGATCAGGGGCCGGCAACATCAAAATCTTGTCTTGTTTCTGGTGTTAAAGGTTTTACTGATCACCGGTTCCTGGTCCCCGATCACTGGATACGGACATGTCTGCCGCAACCTGTCTGCCGCACGCGAAGCAGAACAGGGCTGCCAGCCCCATTGCCAGTGGAGTGACCAGAAGCGCCTGGCGCAGCCCCCATTGGTCCGAGAGCCAACCGAGAATCGAGGGGGAAATGGCATCCCCCAGGGCGTGGATGAAGAAGATGTTGACCGCAAAGGCCATGGCACGCACGCCGGGGTTGGTGACGTTGACGATGACGGTGTTGAGGGGGCCGGTGTTGAGAAACAGGAAGAATTCGGCCAGAAAAATGGCGGTCATGCAGCCGGGCAGGCTGGTGGAGAGAAAGGCGGCGGCTGCCAGCGGTGCGCCGATCACGAATCCCCATCCCGATACCAGCAGGTAGCCCCGGGGGGTGCGCTTCTGCCAGCGGTCGCCGAGCCAGCCGCCGGTCAGGGTCCCGGCAATGCCGGCCAGCACGGTTACGGCGCCGAAGAGGGTATTGGCCTTTTCCACATCCAGGGCGTGGGTGCGGTAGAGGAAGGAGGGTATCCACTGGGCCAGCCCTCCGATGGCGAAGGTCATGGCTGCCATGGCCAGGGTGTTGAGCACGAAGGAGCGGTTTCTGAACAGGGCCGCATACCCGCCGGTCTTCACCTCCTGCTCATCGTCCGGTGCAGCATCCTGGCCCCCGCGGGGCGGTTCCCTCATGAGCGCGATCGGCAGCGCCAGCAGCAGTCCCGGCACGCCGACCACCAGAAAGGCTGCGTGCCAGCCGAAGCGGTGTCCCAGCATCCCCCCCAGCAGGTAGCCCAGGGCGCTTCCGACCGGGATGGCCACGTAGAACCAGGAGAGCACCCGCCCCCGCCGTTCGCGCGGAAAAAAGTCGGAGATCAGGCCGGGGGAGACCGTGCCGAAGCTGGCTTCGCCGACCCCCACCACGGCCCGGGCCGCCAGCAGGGTCCGGTAGCCGGGGGCGAATCCGGCCAGGGCCGTTGCCAGGCTCCAGACCACCAGGCCGCCGGCCGCCAGCCGCAGCCGGCTCCAGTGGTCCCCCAGCCAGCCGAACAGCGGGGCGGTCATCAGGTAGCTGAGCATGAAGACGCTCCCCAGAAAACCCAGGGCCGTGTCCGACAACTGCAGGTCCGATTTGAGCAGCGGGAACACGGCGAACAGCACCTGGCGGTCGATGTAGTTCAGCAGATTGACCGCCAGCAGCATGGACAGGGCGTAGCGGCGATAGTTAGGTGAAGTTGTGTCGGTAGTCATGAATATCCCTGAAACTTCAAATCAAAAATCAAAAGGCAATGGGCCGCGGATGACGCGATTGGGCGGGATTTTCGCGGAGTGGTTTGAAAGAAGTTATCCATAAAAGTTTGTGCTTATCTCCGCGCCTATGGGGCCGGCCGGGATTCGTGTTCTGATCGGTTTTTTACCCGCGTTATCCGCTCGGTCCGCGTCATCCGCGTTCTATTATCATGGCGTCTTCTACAGCCGCTCCACTGCGGCTTGCGCCGTTTTGACGATCTCGGCCGGTTCCTCGAAGCGGAAGCGCAGCGGCGCGCCGAAGGTCACGGTCACGGTGCCCCGCTTCGGCCGGCTGGCGTGGTGCGGCAGGATCTGATAGGTGCCGCTGATCTTGACCGGCACCACCGGGATGCCCAGCTCCTTCACCATGATCCCCAGCCCCGGCTTGAAGGGCAGCATCATGCCGTCGCGGGAGTGCTGCCCTTCCGGGAAGATCAGGATGTTGACGCCGTGATCGACCAGTCTACCCATGAAGCGCATCGAGCCGCCGAATCCGCGCGTCTGGGGCAGGGGAAAGAGATTGAGCAGCCAGGTGCCGTATTCGTAAGTGAATCGTTTCCAGATCCTCATCAGGGGACCTGCGGAGGGGCTGGAAAAGAATTCCTCGTAGGCGGCGCTGGCGGTGCGGTACCGCAGCCGACGCGGCAGGGAGAACATGATGGAGGGCTGGTCAAAGTAACTCAGGTGGTTGGATACGAAGAAGACCGGCCCTTCCAGGTTTTCGAGCAGCTCCGCACCGCGCGTCTCCAGGGTGACGAAGCTGCGGAAGAGCGGGTAGTGGACGATGGCGTCCCACAGCATCCTGAGCCCCCTGACCGGGGTGCTGTTGGTCCAGAACCTGAAACGGTCGCGGCTCTGCACCCGTTCGCGTTTGGAAATGATCTGGCGCAGGTCCCGGACTCGCGTCTGCGGCCCGATGCGGGAGTCCTCGATGTCGAGGCGGTAGTCCTGTTCCAGGTAATTGACCAGTTCCACCCGGCCGATGGAGGTCAGCCCCAGGTCCGCCACCAGCAGCGCATCCTCCCCGATCTCTGCGGCCGGAGTGCCGGTGATCCGTGCCAGCAGGGCCAGCAGCCGGTCACCGGAAACAGTCCCTCCTCCCAGCTCCCGCCCTTTGCTGATCCGCTCCTTTACCAGGAACTTCTGGATCTTGAGGGTGGTGGTCTTGGGAAACTCCGCCTCGTCCCAGACCGTGGCGCCGCTGATCTGGTGCAGCGTATCGAGCTGCAGGTTGGCCTGGCGCACGATCTCATCCGGGGACTGTCCGGCGCCATCCAGCAGCAGGACCGCGTGCACCTCTTCCCCTCCGCCGCGGTCCATGCCGATCACGCATGATTCCCTGACACCGGCGACCCTGTTGAGGATGGCCTCGATCTCGTCGGGATAGACGTTGACCCCGGCGCCGGTGACGATCAGCTCCTTTTCACGTCCCTTGATGGTCAGCCAGCCGTCCGGGGCAAGCTCCCCCAGATCGCCGGTCCTGAACCAGCCCTCGGCGGTGAAGGCGGCCCTGGTGGCCTGCTCGTTCCGGTAATAACCGGGAAAGACATTGTCTCCCCGGGCCACGACCTCCTGGTGTTCCATTTTCAGCTCAACCCCCGGCAGGGCCGGGCCGACCGAGCCGGGCACCTGGCGCTCCATCCGGTTGACGGTCAGGACCGGCGAGCATTCGGTCAGTCCATAGCCCTCCAGCAGGGTGAATCCGAGCCGGTCCCAGAAGGAGTGCAGCTCCGGGTCGAGCGGCGCACCGCCGGAGACGAAGAGCCTGAAATGACGGCCAAAGGCCTTGTGGACCGGAAAGAAGAGCAGCCGGCGCAGGGCAGGGGGCAGGTGCGGGGCCAGTTGCAAGAGCCTGCGTGCCGCTCCGTCCAGATGCTTTTCGGCCAGCCCCTGCTCGATCGAGGTTCTGAGAAGCTGCATCAGCCGGGGGACCGACATAATGACGTAGATGTCTTCCTCGGCCAGCGCCTCCATGATGGCCGATGGCTTGAGGGTGCGCAGATAGACGATGCCTGCCCCGCGGTAGAGCGGGGTGAAAAAGCCCCCCATCTGCTCGAACATGTGTGAGAGCGGCAGGAGCGACAGAAAGGTGAAGGAGGGGGTGATGATCGGCACCGCCTGGTTGATCTGGATCATGTTGGCGGTCAGGTTGGCGTGGGTCAGTATGACCCCCTTGGGATTACCGGTGGTGCCGGAGGTGTAGATCAGCTGGGCCATATCGCCGGGCGCCGGATGATGGGGGCTGGAGAGGGGGACGACGTTCTCCAGCAGGAAGTGCAGGTCTTCCAGCAGCAGCGAGGGGGAAAAGGAGAGCCGTTCGGCCTTGAATCTGCTCTGGACGACGAGGCGTGCCTCGGTGAGGGTGCGGATGGTATCCGCCCGTTCCGGCCCTGACATGAAATCCACCGGAACGGCGACCGCTCCGCTCAGGATGATGCCGAAGTAGGCAATGCCCCACCAGGATGAGTTGGGACCCCAGAGCAGCACCCGGTCACCCGGCTGAACGCCGTTGTCCGCCAGCAGTCGGGCCATTTTCAGCGACAGCTCGCTGAACTGCCGGTAGGACACCTCCTGGCGGCGCACACCGGTGCGGTTGACAAAGGCTGTTGTATCGCCCCGGGAAGCGAATGTCTCAAACAGGTCGACCAAGGTTCGCATGCGAGTTCCCCTTCGATGAGGGGGCATTATCCTCGATTTTCGTTGCTCCGGCAATGGTAAAAGCGGTCGGGGCAGAACCCTTCAGTGCAGGCATGAGCTGAATCCGCGAAGCCTTCGCACTCGCTACCCATGCCTCACGGATTCAGGGATGGATTTGCCGGTGGGGCTGAATCCGTGAAGCCTTCCAGCCTGCACTCGCTACCCATGCCTCTGCTCTTGCATTTCCGTATGGGCAGCATTTCGTCGACGGTGGGGCGGCAATGCCGGCATGAAGCGGAGCCGGCGACGATGGAGCCCCGGCATGACGCTCGCTCCGGCTTCCATGCTTCACGGATTCATGGATAGCCGCTCTCGAATCCCCGCGGTCACGAGTGCTGCTGGGAATGCTATCGTCGTAATTTCTTGCACAAGCCCATGCAGTGCGCCCCCTTCTTGGCATAAGAGAGGCCAGAGGGCATAAAGGAGAAGGGAAGGAGTTGTCGTTTCTCCGTGTCATTCAGCTCCGCGCTTCTCCTCTTCCCCCTCCTCGGGCTTTTTCAGCCCCTTGAGGACATCGAGATTGCGCTTCTGATGATAAAAGAAGCGCACCATGTAGTACTCGAAGGGATTGTCGCTCTGGTAGTAGCGGAAGCTTTCCTGATGGCGCTTGTCGACCGCCTCCAGCAGGACGATGCCGGCTGAGATGGCGAACTCGTGGTTGGTGCTTTCAAAGGGATCGATGGCGTGGTAGATCCCGTAACGCATGCCGCTGTCCACGGCCCAGCCGGTGGTATCGCGCAGGGTGGATGGACCCAGGATCGGCATGACCAGATACGGACCGGAACCGGCGCCCCAGTGGCCCAGGGTCAATCCGAAGTCATTGTACCGGCGCTCCAGCCCGAGCGGGGTGGCAGGATCGAACAGACCTCCGAGCCCGATGGTGCTGTTGGTCACGAAACGGCCGAGGGTTGCCAGGGAATCTACCGGTTTTCCCTGCAGGAGATTGTTGGTGAAATTGCGGACCTCTCCCAGGTTGCTGAAGAGGTTCGAGATACCGGTCTGGAGAATGGTGGGGGTGATGAATTCGTAACCGCTTATGACCGGAAGAAAAAAGTATTTGTCGAAGTAGTAGTTGAAATTGTACATGCTGCGGTTGAAGGACTCCCAGGGGTCGTCCACGTAACCGAAGCGCTGGTCCCGGAACTCGCTTACCGTGTGCATCGGCTTTTCCTCGGCGGTAACGGGCGCGGTTGTGGCGCATCCGGCCACCACCGCTGCCAGGCACGGCCCGAGCAGCAGGGACAGCAACCGGCCGCGAAGGGCGGGACTGCAAGGTTCCCCCGATTTCATGCCCCCTCCTTACCGTTTGAAGAACTCCACCATGTGGGCCACGTTCTCCCGGTATTCAATGTTGCCGAGATGTCCCCCGCGGGGGTAGATCGTCGCACGCTCGGAAAATGTCCTTTTGAAGAAATCGAGATCGTCCGGCGTCAGCAAAAAGTCGTCGGCATTGGTCATCAGACCGAATTTGGCCGACGATTTCAGGTAGTCGCCGATGCTTTTCAGGCTCAGGGAGTCGATGAAGGCCTGCCTGCCGATCTCAGGTTTTTGCTGGTGAACCCAGGGGAACAGGAGTTCGTCCAGGTAATTGAAAAGGCTGAGATGGGTGGAAACCTGGAAGTAGTCGTACAGGGAATCGGTGGTTGTCAGGACGCGGTTTCTGGGGACCACATATCCGCTGTTGGTCATGACGTCGGAGGTGAAGATCATGCCGGCCGAATTGAGCCGAAAGACGAGGCCGATCAGTCCTCCGGCCTCTTCCCGGGAGAACAGTTTCTCCTTGTAGACTTCGTATATGAATTCGTCGTTGATGGCGACAAAGCTGCCGTAGATGTAGTATTCGCTGAACTTGTCCAGCATCCGGTTGAAAAAATAACCCACCTTAGAAGGCCCCCCGGGGATCGCCATCAACAGCTCTTCGATCTTTTGGGCGGCCGTGTAGGTGCTGACGACCGGGTTGATCATCAGGACCTTGCGGAAGTTGAACACCTTGCGCTCCTCGTCCAGCCTGGCCACAAAGGCGGCTTGGCTGCCGCCCAGGCTGTAGCCGGAAAGGTAGAAGTCGGAGACCTCGACATCCTTTGCAACGGCGTTCCAGGCGGTTTCCATGGCCCGGTACAGATCCACGGCGTCATCGAAGGGGACGCCCGGTACGCAGCTCCGGGAGGCGGAGATGATAAAGTTGGGGGTGGTGGGGGAGGGGAGGGTGATGACGTGAAAGCCGGCCACGTACAGGGCCTTCATCAGGGTGACCTGGTGGGGGGCCTGATTCCCGGCGCCGGTGCCGGCGATCAGGAACACCAGTGGCGCCCGCCGTTTGTGATAAGCAACGGTACAGCGCAGGCCGTCGTTGTAATTGAAGATCGGGGGGCGCTGGCGGCCGGGAACCACGTCCAGCACCAGTTCCCGCGTGCGAACGCTTTTGGGCAGCTCCGGTTTGAGTTTAGCCGGGGTTCCCAGGATCGTTGCCCCATAGGCGTCCTGAATCGGGTACCCGTACTGCCCGTCCGCCCCCGGTGCGAGCGCCGGCACCAGGATCAGGCAGACGATCATCAACTGTATCAGGCACTTCATGCCAGGACCCCTTTTGCGAACCGGCGGCCGCGACCCGGGCCCGAAGCGCGGTTCCGCACAGTATTCCGTCTTTTGCTTCATTCGCCTGCTGGTGGGGTGAAGAAACCGGCTCGCCCGGAACGGGTGCCGGAGGAAAAAACATTCCCAGGCTCAATGGATGGTGGTACCGATCCCGACGCCGAACTGGAACGTTGGCTGAGGGCGCGACTGATCCGGTTTCCAGAGATGGATCTCCTTGATGAGGAGTACCGGATAGATGTATTCGCGCTCCCCGATCGGCACGGTCTTGGTGCCCCGTACCTCTCCCACCAGTGTCGCCATCACGCCGGGCTGGTAAATGGCCGGGTCAAGGAAGGTCGGGCTCATGGCGAAGAAGCGCCCCTCCGATGAGGTCGTATCGATGATTTCGCCCTGCTCGTTTGTCTTGAGCTGCACCATCTCCAGTTCGTCCGCTCCATTGCTCTTGTTCCACAGGGAGACGATGACTCCGCCGAACATGACGAAATGCCCGTTATAGCGTTCCGGGTCCTTCTGCAGCTGGGTGAAGGAAATGTTTCGGTCAACGAGGCGCTGAGACTTGTTGCTGATGACCGAGGCGCAGCCCGTCAGCAGAAAGGCCGCCAGGATGATTGAAAAGATGATGCGCATATTCGTTTTCCCGATTTCGTCGTTACACTAATCTTTCCAGCAAAAGCCCCTTTGTCAAGAGCCGCCTGACCTGATGCCGGGTCATGGTAATGCCCGTCGCTGGACAGCGGAACAATAGCTGCTAGAATCGTGTTTAATATAGAGCGCTTACACTGGAGGATGTATGAAAACCATCGTGACCATGGCGGTGGCTTCGATGTTCATGACAGCAACGGCCGCGCCGGCTCTCGACTACGAGCGCGCCCTGGGCCTCCAGGCCTTGGAGCTGGCCGATTGTGCGGCCTATTATGCCGTCTGCTACTGGGCACTCCAGCGCGACGATGCCGCGGCCCCGGAAAATGCACTGGCCCTGGATGCCCGCGAACGGGCCCTGGAGTATTCATTGATGATGGGGGGCAAGGCAACTGTGGAAGCAAGGGTTGAAACCTCGCTCAGGGAGATGACGGAAAAAGTGACCGGAAACATCTCCAACCTGGCGACCCTGATCGACGATCGGGCGACGGTCTGCAAGCAGGCGGTGGACAACCCCTTTGTACGGCTCAGGTATTGGCTGGGCAGGAACGGGGACAGCTGACGATGCGGGGAGGGGGGATGAAAACGGTATTATGGCTTGTCTCGGCCGCCGTGGCGTGGATGGTGGTCTCTCCCGCACACGCCTCCCGCTGGGAATACCATGCAAACGGCAGTGATGGCGCCAGGAACTTTTACAGTCCCCAAAGTATCGTCATCAATGGGGATATGGCCAAGGTATGGGAAAGAACCCTGGGTACCAGGGAGGATATGGCAAAGGGCATTTTCGAGGTGCGGACCCTGACCGAATTCGATTGTGCCCGGCATGCCTATCGGGCGGTTCTGACGGTAACCTACCCGACGGACAATTCCCTGGCCATAACGATCAGCTATCACGGGAGCGACTGGAAGAACATTCAGCCGGCATCACTGCCGGAGAGTCTGTCCAGGGTGGTTTGCGGCGATCTTCCGCAGCAATCACCGCCGGCTCCCGGCCCACCTGTCGCGCAGGAGAACCGCAGGGTACCGTAGCGGTTACCGATGCGGGGCTGCGAAAAGGGCCGCGCCTGCGGCTGCGCAGCCCCCTCGCTCTGCTTCCTGGCCCTGGCGTCTTAAGGATGCCGGTGCGAATGTCATGTTCCGATCAGGCTGGGAGTGCAGATGAATCGGTGATTATGAGCCCTGTCCCCCGCACGGAGCGATGTCAGCATCTCCAGTTGCGAGCAGTTTCTCGATGGCGCACCCGTTCAGTGTGAGCGAACACATGTGCTCGTAGTGCTTCATGCTGCCGCAACTCGTTTCCCTCATTGGTGGTCACCTCTTTCCCCTTTCATTGTACCATTTCGGCCCCTGTGTCGGAAACTCCGCCTGGAGGACCTCCGCAATAAATGCCCGCATGTCCGTCGTTCCCGCCGGAAACACTCCCGCACATTCTTGACTCTTCCCGGCCCAAACGTAGACTTGAAGTATATATCTTTCCTGATGGCCTCCACTGCAGCAGGAGAGGAATGGCACGAGATCATGCCGCCGGATGCGATCCCGCTTGTTGAAGGCGGCAACAACCTTCATCGAGGAGGTGCAGAATGGCGCAGAAAGAATCACGGGAACTGGCCAGGCAGGAGCCGCATCGTCCCTTGTCCCCCCTGCATGAAATGGAAAGAATGGAGAGAATGTTCGAAGATTTCTGGAGACGCCCCTATGCCTTTCTGAGCCCGGCCCGCTGGCTGCGGACATTTCCGGAATTCGAGGAGCCTGCGATTCCGAGCGTGGATGTGTATGAAGAACAGGAGGATGTCGTTGTCAAGGCGGAAATCCCCGGAATACGGAAAGAGGATGTGGAGGTAACGTTCAGTGACAATACCATCCGCATCTCCGGGGAAAAGAGAAAGGAAGAGAGGGTCGAAAACAAGGATTATTATCGTCTTGAGCGGTCGTACGGCTCATTCAGCCGGATGATTCAGCTGCCGGCCGAGGTGGATTCCGATCAGGCATCGGCAACCTTCAAGGATGGTATTCTGGAAATCCGGATTCCGAAGAGCCGGGAAGCCAGGGAAAAGGTCAAGAAGATCACTATCAGGTAAGGAGAGCCCGGCAGAAGAAGATGCCTTTGCGGGCATCTCCTCTGCCGGTCATGGGGAGGAAGAGGGGGCTTCTGCCGACAGATGGAGCAGGAACCCGGCAATAATGACGTGCGCTCGTGATAAGGCAGCAGGATGGTGCTACTCCAGCGCCACGAAGCGTTGTTTTTCCTCGTCGGTAAACAGCCGCTCCATGTCCAGCACGATCAGCAGCCGCTCACCATGGTTGATTACGCCGGTGATGCATTCCTGGGCCGCATTACCCTGCACGACAGGTGGGGATGGCTGGATTTCTGCGGCAGATATCCTGATCACCTCGGCCACCGCGTCAACCACGAAACCGGTCAGGCCCGAGCCCACCTCCATTACCAGGATACGGCTGTCGCGGTCTTCCCCCCGCTCCGACAGGGCGAAGCGCCTGCGCAGCGAGATGATCGGCACCACCATGCCCCGTAGATTGATGATGCCGTCCACATAATCGGGGGTATTGGGCATTTTGGTGATGGAGGGCATGCGGATGATTTCCCGCACCGTCAGCACGTCAACGCCATATTCCTCACCACCCAGTTCGAAGCTGACCAACTGTATGATTTCGTTGGATCGTTGACCTTCTTTTTTAACAACAGGCAGATTGCTCATGATCGTCCTCTCTCTCCCTATGTCAGTCTGAAACGGCTGACGAGGCTCTGCAGATCCTGGGCCTGCCGCGCCAGCTGGGCCGCAGCGCTTGCCGTCTCATCCGCACCCTGGGCGGTCTGATGCACCACCTCGGTAATCTGCTGGATATTGCCGGTCACTTCGTTCGTTGTGGCGGTCTGCTCTTCAGCTGCCGTGGCAATCTGATTGATCTGCATGGAGACCTCGTTGATCCGGTTGAGGATCTCTTCCAGGGCCTGGCCTGACTTCTGGGAGGAAACCGCGCCCTTCTCCACTTCGTAAACCCCCTCTTCCATGGCCTTGACCGCCTCGCGGGTCTCGCCCTGGATGGCCTTGATCATCTCGCCGATCTCGCGGGTGGCCTTGGTGGTCCGCTCCGCCAGGGCGCGCACTTCGTCCGCAACCACCGCAAAGCCGCGTCCCTGCTCCCCGGCGCGGGCTGCCTCAATGGCGGCATTCAGGGCCAGCAGGTTGGTCTGATCGGCGATGTCCTCGATGGTGCCGATGATGGCGCCGATCTGTTCCGAGCGGGTGCCGAGCGCCTCGACGGTCTTGGATGTCTGGCGTACCCGGTTGGCGATGACGTTCATACCGGTGATGGTCTCCTGCACGACTGCGGCCCCGATATTGGCCGATTCGGTCGTGGACCGGGAAGCGTCGGCAGCCATGGAGCAGTTGCGGGCGATGTCGCTGGAGGTCGCGGACATCTCCTCGCTGGCGGTAGCCACGGTATTTGTCTGGGCAGCCACCTCCTCAGTGCCGGTGGCGATCTGGCTGGCAGTCGAGTGGAGCTGATTGGATGCTGAGGCAATGCCGCTGGAGATATCCGCCGTGCGGGTGATGATATCGCGCAGGCTGGCGACCATATTCTTCATGGCAGCCATCAAGTGGCCGGTTTCATCCGTTCCGGTCACCTGGACCGTGACGGACAGATCCCCTGCGGCCAGCCGGTCGGCTACTGAAACAGCCGCGTTCAATGGCCCGGTTATCGTGCGGGTGACGAGCAGGCCAAAGCCGACAGCCATGATGATGCCGATCACGCTCAGCGCAATCATGATGGCGGATGCGGTGCGGGCCTGCCTGTCGTTGCTGTCGGAGGTCTGCTTGGCTTGCGCCTGCTTCGATTCCATCAGCTTGTTCAGTACCCCCTGGTAATGCAGGGCCGCCTTTTTTGCGTCGCCATGGATCAGTGCCATAGCCTCGTCATGCTTGCCTGTCTGATCCAGCTCCCGAATCCGGTCCATGTAGCCGACATAGGCCTTGCGGGCCTCCTTGAATTCGGCGAACTGTTTGCGCCCCTCATCGGTCAGAATGGTCTTCTCGAATCGTTCGGCGCGTGCACTGATTTCGCTGCGCAGCGTGGTGATGGTGTCCCAGGCGGCTTTCACTTCAGCCGGATCATTGGTTTCAGTGGCGTCGCGCAGGTTGATGCGCACCCGCTGGAAGTCCACCGATATACCGGCAAGTTCGCCCAAGGGCAGGGTGATCTTCTCGTAGAGTTCCGTATCGGCTTCGTTGACTTGGTGAATCTTTATGACACCGACCATTCCGACGATTCCGGCAACCAAGGCTACGATGACGTAACTTATGATCAACTTCGTTCCCAGCTTCAAATTTTTCATGATGTTCTCCAAGAGCCTCTACCGGGGGAGGTGGTTTGGGTAGTGGTGACCAGGTATTTATGGCCAGACGAACCTACCAGATTGATGTGCGGGAAACTGTAAGCCCGGTCACAGTCGCACCGTACATAATGCAGGGACAGTCGCGGGGATTCAGCGGGTAGTGGTGAAGACGGAAATGGAAAACGCCCTAACCTCGCAGAGATTGGGGCGTCTTGGAAAAATGGTGTGGAGCCGTTTGTCGGAATCTATTTATAGGCATAACTATTTGTTGTTTTATATAAATTATCATATTTATTTTTTATGAAATGCCCCCATAAGTACCCCCTAAGGTAGAACCGGAACCGTGTTCCCTGACGCAGTTACAGACGGTGATGTAGAGATCGTTTTCGGCTGCTCGATTGTCACCTTGTTGTTGTCGCCGTGGAAATTGCAGTTGACTGTACTGCAGCCGGCCAGAAGAACAGAACACAGCAGAAATACCTTTTTCATGGTGCCTCCAATATTTGGGTTTTACAGCGAGCGGCCGAACTGCCGCCAAAGTCGCGCACGGCTCGATATACCCACCATGCCCTGATCTTCCACATGCCATCCTCGATGCAGATCCTCTGAAGCTCCTTGTCCGCCTGTTCTCTCCATCGCTCAGATATAAGCCCACCCCGCATGAGCTGGTAAAGCGCATCATGGACAAGACTTCCCCGCATGAAATTCTTACTGTCGATAGTGGGCCCTGAAGGACCGTCCCAGGCGTAGCCTTCATTGATGATCAGAACTCCGGTCATACTGAGAACAATGTATTCCGTCGCGATGTGCTTCGTAGGGAATACTGAGACCTGTATCGAGTAGCCTGATGCAAGCT
Source organism: Geobacter sp. SVR (assembly GCF_016865365.1). Lineage (NCBI taxonomy): Bacteria > Pseudomonadati > Thermodesulfobacteriota > Desulfuromonadia > Geobacterales > Geobacteraceae > Geobacter > Geobacter sp. SVR. Next base: position 3,264,502 of record NZ_AP024469.1, on the reverse strand, counting down.
GATACTTATACCCGTCTCGGTATTTGATCTTTTCAACCTTCATCGCATACCCTCCTTCTCTGAATGCAGGAGGTGACTTGTAACCTCCTATGGCAGTTGTAGAAATTACGATCAAAAAACACCTGTACGAACCTGCCGCACAATCCGCTCTCCGCGCCCTTCTTTCGGCCCTGGACCGTCAGGATCTCCCGACTTGCCGACCTGTCGGAACCAGAGCGACCGCTGAAGCCCATCAGCTACGGAAGCCCATGGGACGTCGCTATTCTTAAAGATGAAGCCAAGCGTGTTCTTGAACGAATAAAGTCCTTCGTTCCCATCCGGCCGGCCGGTCCCCATGTTGAAAATGAGCTGAATGAACGCCTCTTCCCTCACCTCGTTGAATTTGTACTCGTGGCCGCGAAACATGCGCTTGAATCCGGCGATTGCCGTGTCGAGATGTTCTTCCAGAAGCGGTTTCGCCGCCTCTCTAGTAATTGTCGCGCCTTCGCCTGGTGCCTTGCAGCCATAGCCATAGGTCCATTGCTTCTTGTCCCAATAGGATTTTGAGGAAAAGCCCTCATCCTGCTTCAGTGTATCTAATAGCCTGGTCTGATCCATTTCATCCCCTCCTACTGCTGCTAAAATATAAATAGCTCCGCATTTATGGATAAACTAACGGAACAACAGCCCGTCGCACCTGCCCGTTGCGGTATTTGACACGGCCTATCAAATTATTACCCACGTCATCATATGTCCACACCACAGCGTCATAAGGGTAGCTAGTCCCTGCCGGGATATCAGATTCTTGTGGAGTTGGTGTAGACGCTGAAATAAGGTAATTCCCAAACTCCATATTGGGTGAAATAGAAGAGTGATTACCAACCAGTACAGATGAGTGTAAACCCGAAGCATCGGCAAACGCAAAAGATGCGTTTATCGCGTGGTTGTGTGCGATATAATTGGTCGGGCTGACGCTAAGTTCCTCATATATGGCCGCGCCAGAGTAGACTGATCCGCGTTCGATACGGTTGCCGGTAACAGTATTACCGCTACCTACCAACACTAATTCATGCCAAACATTTGGAGTATCAGGTAATAGACCATTGTTCTCCATCATATTATCGCTAATCAAGCTGTTATCAGTGCGGTAAAACGCCATCCCGAATGTGCCGCAGTTCTTGGCACTATTCCCTACGATAGTGTTGTGTATGCCTTCGGACACCATACCGGTTCTGGCATTACCCAGCGTTTTATTGCCTGTGATCATGTGCCTGGACTCTCGGAGGGTCACTTGTGCGTATGATGAACCCAAGTCAAACCCATCAAACCATACAAATTGTGTCCGGTTATTTACAATCGACATATTATAGCAGTACACGTCTGGACCATCTGGGGTGTCCCAGTGCCCATTGTTCGCACTGAACGACCAGAGCTTGATCCCACTTTCGCCTGCATTGTTTACTAAGTTACCCTCCACCTGCCCATCGAAGTTTCGGCTGAAGGCTATGCCCGAATAACTAGGAAAGCGCACCACGTTGTTAATGGCGCGGTTAGAATTTCCCTGCTGCCCATCGATATTCCAAAACACGATAGTTCCCGCGTACCCTTTACCACCGCGTATATTACAATCCCGCACAACTGAATTAGTGGCCGACTCCAGAACTATATTCACAAAGTTTCCGGTTATTCGGCTAACGGTGATATCCGAAGCATTCCCGGTAAAATTAATTTCAGGGCCGATATTCTGGTTTTGTTGAGCAAGAGTTAAAGAACTCCAAATGTCATAATCATTTACAGTTGGTTGCCAACCAATCTCGGCGCTGGTTGTTGAGAATGTTGGCGAAGCAGTCCAGTTAGCAGGGTCGCGGATGATAAGATAGGGGGCAGTGACGTTACTAAAATCAATATTATCAATCAGGGAACCAGACCCGTTTATGATCCGCAAGGCCATAACATCGGATTTAATTCGAGATGTTACCCCTGAACCTATAACAGTAACTCGGCCTGTGTGAGTTACCGTACTGCCAAAATAGTATGTAGTGTTAGGAGGGATAACTATGGACGCGCCAGACTCAAGGGCTTTTGACATGGCTCCAGACATGTCCGTGCTGCCAGGGGTCGTGTTTGTTCCCCACCAATCTATTTTTGCCTCTTTAAGCCCTGTAACGGCCCCGCTTCCTGCAAACACTTGATAATTGCCGGGTATGTCAGGCTGAGCAGCGAAAGTAAAAATTTTCCCGCTTGCAACCGTAAGCACCCCACCCTTTGTGAACGTCCAGGGGGGGCCGTCGTTACGCTGTGTCATATTGTCGCTGATGGCATAGTTACTGGTGATCTCAACCCTCGCTGCGTTCGCGACATCTGCATCCGTGTTGAGTGCAGTAATGGTAGCTTTTGCGTATACAGCACCGGATTTTAAAGTCAGAATGATCATTATTTATCTCCTTTCTTTATGGTCTAAATGAAAACTCAATACCCACACTCCCGGCACCTGCTGGATAAAATACATATACGTCTCCCGCAGGTGTTACTCCTATATTCCCACTGCCAAGTGACGAACCATCAACAAAACCAGAAAAATAACGATTGGAAGCGGGCCGATACCCCACGGGCAAATTAAAGGCGACCGTTGCGCTGCTTGTTCCGCTGGTCGATAGCAACCCCTCGACGTGAACGATGCCGAAGTTATCTTTATAATACTGGGCTGGCTGTTCACCTCCACCAACATTCGTCCAAGAGTTCAGCAACGCTGGCGCTGTGATGGCCTCCAGTGCGGTTGCCGCCTTGGCGGCGAAAGTCGCATGATCCGCCGCTGTCAGCGCCCCCGGCACACTATCGGTCGCAATTTGTAGGGAGATCTGCTGGCCAGAGAGCGACAGACCGTTGGCAGTGCCGATTGTCACGTCTCCGGTGTTTGTGCCGGACGTATTACCAATCACTACGAGTTGGGCATCGGACACGTACCGCTTATTCGTCGAGTCGGCAATGTCGGCAGTTGTAGCATCAGCCCCGGCAGTGACTAAGCCTTTTGCATCATAAGTGATTTTAGTTTTAGTAGCCCCTGTGATAGCCACGTTTCCAGTTACCTTTCCATCAAGCGCCGCCTGCGTCGCCGTGCTGATTGGCTTGGCTGCATCTGACGTGTTATCGACGTTACCGAGTCCGACATCTGCCTTATTCACGGTAACATTGCCACTAAGCCCATGACCGTTCACAGTCGTTGTTTTCGGCACAAGCAGATTTATTGCTGACCGAGCTGCCTTTTCAGAAGGGACTTTCAAATCCGAACCTGGGGAGGATATCGTTGTCGCCACTGCCGATTTATCGAGCTTGCCGTCCTGCAGGTTGCCTGTATTGCGAAGCGCCGTGTTGAGCAGTTGATCCGCCGCCGTGTCCGCCATTGCTGAAGCCGACACAATCGACAGGGACAGAAACACCGTAAACCCTGTTATTCTCTTCATCCCGTTCACCTCCTCCCATTTCATTTTAGTTGCTCACGATCCAGGTGTTATCTGATGCGCGAGGTATGAACCGACGATAAACATTCTGACCGTCAATCGGGTACTCTGTCAGTCCCATCACGTTACCGGCTGTAGGACGGAAGATGACCAGATTTGCACTTGTGTCCGTTTTACCAATGACCATCGTCCGCGCCGTTGGATCATTCGCGGCCACTACATCAATGTAAGTGTCACCAGCAAAAGCAGACTGATGGACGACCACATCCCCCGATTCTCCGGCTGGAGGCGTGACGATCACCGTTGTCACTCTTGCGAACAGTGTCGCAATGTCCCCCTCTGTAGCTGTGACCCGATCTTCGAGATCTGTCGCCCTGCCCCGCAGGTCAGCGGCTATTTCCTCAAAGCCAACAATTCGCCGCAACTGATCCTGATTCATCATCGCGAGCCGATCGAACACGTTCTCGTGGACCGAAGGGATGAAGTTATTCCCCTGGTTCCTGATCGATACCCGCTGAACCGGCTCAGTGTTGCGCTCGACAAGGAGATCCGCGCCCACTTCCAGGGCAGAGATCAGGGTGAGGGTTCCGCCGACATAGCCCCCGGCGCCGGTCAGAGAGTAATCATCACCCTCGACAAGTAGGGTTTTCTCCTCAAGAGAGGGGTGATCCTCGTCCGGTTCTGCGATGAGATAGACTTGAATGTCTGCGTTCGCCAGGAAGCGCCAGGTCCAGGTGAAAGGACCGGTCCCCCCTGAGCCGTGAAACCGTTTGAAATTATCCGTGACCATGACTGTCATCGCTTATGCCCCTCCTTTTTGTGTCCGAAGGCGAGCCCTTTCAGGACGTCCCCGAGGTCTTCAGCCCGGACATCGCCTTCAGTGAGATCCCAAATGTACTTTGTCGTTGTTCTTGGTTGCCCCGTGGGGAGCCCGAAGGCGTATCCCAAAAGGTCGAAGTTCTGGAAGATGAGGTCGTCGAGATCTTTCCTGTTTTCAGCGACCGCCTCGACTTGCGCCGGGAGCTTCGCCGTCATCTCCAGAAGACGACTCATCGGTGTCAGACTATACGGCCGGCCCGATTCGAAACTGTTTCCGATGTCTCTCACGATCGGAACCGTCAGGGACGGGTAAACCAGAATCTTCCGCAGCGCCCAAAGAGCCTTGTCTTCGTCATCGTCAGGACCGCGTCCGGCGAGCAGATCGCCCATAATCGCCGGGACCATGACCATGACGAAGCTCTTCCATGCGACATCCATAAAGCCGATCTCTCCGATTGACTTGAGCCGCCCCATGTTGCGGAGCCGGTTGTAAAGCACGGAGAAATAACTGTAGAACATTGTGAAGAGCTTCATCATCTCGTTTGACCGCTGAACGGCAGCGAGGTCCTTCGCTCCGCCGGAGCCCTGCGAGAGCCTGACCGCCCGGTCTGCCGCCGCGATCGAGTCGCCTTCGGAGAGCCCCTCCGCCTTCGCTTGTTCATAGGCTCCCATCCAGGTAGGGACCGAGACCATCGCGTCAAAGAGCGCTACCCCGGCGAATGCCTTCGCTTGAATCCATTGCTTCGCACCGTGCTTGCCCATGAGCTTCCGGACCCCGTCGCGGATGTCACGGTCGAGAGAGTTCCGGCGGTGCTTCATCTCCCCCGACTTCTCCGCCACCCATGCCGCCGATTCAAAGGGATGTCGTGTGAAGCGGAGAAGAGCCGTACCGAGATACTTCCCCTTGACCATGTCGAGCGACTGAGAGAGGCCGGCGAGCTGAGAGAACATGGTTGTCATCCTGAAGCCCATCCCGACGATGGTCGCATTCGTCCGTAGTGTACCCATGAAACGCGTCCAGAACTCATTCCCGGTCCGGTCGATGTTCCTATCGTTTGCCACGTTCGCGAGCCACTGTTTCAGCATCTTGTAATAGGGAGCGCCTATCGTAGCATTAAGCGTACTCCTCATGTCTCTGTTCGCGAGTAGGCGATTCGCCGCGACGACCGCCTCCCGGTGCGTCAGGTCATGGATGACTTGCGCCATGTGCTGAGGGAGGACTTCCAGAGAGAGCAGAATCGGGAAAGCCGCCTCCTCTATCCTTGCCTTCGTGTGGCCCTTCTCCGTGGTTGCCCGGACATAGGTGTTCTCGAAGAGCCGGTCACCTTTCGCGTCGGTCTGCTTTTCTCCTGCAGCCGAATGGAGCGAGTCGTACACAACCGGATAGTAGCCGCCGCGCCAGGAACCAAACTCGTTGGTCACTTCCCGCGGGAGAACCTTGTCAGGCGCGACACCCGTCATCCGCTTTTCCATTGCCGCGATCTCCGGCCAAAGCTCCTCAATCGTGTCCCATATCCGCTGCACGAAGTCCCAGTCGTGCGCGTCGAGATGAGAGAGAATCTCGTCAAGCTGGTAATCGGTCCAGCCGTATCCGGTCATCAGTTTCTTCTGGTTCGATTCGTTACCCGTGTTCAGAGCGACGGCAATCACTGCCTGTCTGGTGAGGGACTCATTCAGGGAGGAGATGAAGACCTTCTCCATCAGACCCGCTTTCTTCTCTTTTCCGTATGCTTCAACCAGGTCTGCGAGCTTCGCTGTATATTTCAGCGTCATGTTGTGCTCGTTGGACTCTGCCTTCGCTATTGGCTGGAAGATCATCCGCGACCAGGGGCCATCTATCTTTCCGCCGTCCATCCATTCGATCAACTGCTCCGTTTTGATGAGCGAGGCGTCGAGGCGGGAGAGCTTCTCCCCCTGCTTCTCGATCCAGGACAGCGTTTCCTTGTCAATCGGGAGCTTCTTCACATCGAAGTTTTGGGTGACCGAAGCTGTCAATTCATTGAGCGCCTCCTCAAGCTCAAACTCCTCATTGTCGATTCTTATCCGGTTGACCTCTTTGGAGAGATGCTCGATATTCTTCAGGGCATCCCTGATCGCCCGAAGCTCGTCGATCGTCAGCTCCTTGTAATTGCGCTTGCTCGACTCATTGAGAAGCTCATCGGGAATGGAAGGCTCAAGCCCCATTTCCTCTTGTTCCTGAGCCCACTCCAGCAGAGAGCGCCGCTTCGTCAGCGTTTCCAGCGTTACCCGCTTAAACTCGTACCGCTCCAGTATTGCGTTGATCTGTTCGAGGTAATCCCCGCCAGCCTTGCCGATCCTCTGTTGAGTCGCCGGCTTTTCAAGGCGCTTCGCATAATCGTAGATCTTGTCGGCGTCCTCTTTTGCCTTGACTGCCTCCATATAGAGGTAATGGTTGAGTAGCTGTTTCTGTTTTTCTTCCCCTGCCTTCTCGAATTTTCCCTTTGACGCTGCCTCAAAAGCCGCTTTTCCTGCTTTTTGCTCTGCCCGAGCATAGACACCTGGAGTAATGTCCTTGAGAGCCTTCGCGCCGATTGCCTGAGCCGCCCACATCTTGAAGGCTTCAAGCGGAGGGATACCCGCCTCCATCTCAAGACGAGCCCGGCGAGCGCCCTCCCGATTGGTGCGGATCTCCTCCCGAATCTTCCGCAGTTCTTCAGCCGCCGCACCCCGTTCTATCTCAAGAGCGAGTTTCTTTTCGGCATCCAGCCACCGCCGTTCATATTCCCTTTCCGTCTTCTCCCGCTTGAGCGCCTCCGCCGCCTGGTCTTTCTCGGCCTTGACGAAGGGGGCAACCTCTCTCTGCTTGCGCCTGAGCGCCCGCAATTCAGCCCGGAGGACTTGCCCTTGATAGTCGGAATGGACAGCCTTCAGCGCCTCGTCAGCGACCGTGCCGTCATTCAGCATGTCGCCGTATTTCTGCCGCATCCTGACGTCGGTCTCCGCCTCGACGAACTTCTTCATCGGCGGAGTGTTCGCCATCTTGCGGATCATTTCGTCGCCAGAGGAGAAGCCGAAGACTTCAGCCACTGCGTCAGGATGGAGACCCCCCTCTTTTGCATAGAGGTAACGGAAGGAGCGGGGAAGCTTCTTGACGAACTCCTTCCCGTACATGCGGACGAGATCGTCCTTCGAGAGCTTAAAACCTTCCGGCGCTGCGTTGCCTTCAAAGTCCGTCCCATCGGTCAGAGCCTTGAAAGCCTGATAAACCGGCTCTTGCTGCGCTTCTGCCTGGACTTCGGTCAGCAACTTTGCCCGTTCCTCTTTCCACCACGCCTCTTGCTCCCTGGTGATCTCCTTCATAAGCTTCTGCTGAAGCTGCGTTTCCGCCTCTGTGTGGGCCCGTTCGATCTCCGCCCGGTAAGCCTTGAACTCCCGCTCCGTCATGCCGGCCGCTTCCGCATCGGCAAAGAGTGGATGGAAGGATTGCAGATCTTCCGCCCGTTTGATCTCCTCATCCGTGGCGAGCATCCGGTCTAGCACACGTCTGACCTCGTCGGTCAGCTCGACATCAAGACCCTTGATCGAGCGGTAGATCCTGAACAGCCACGCCTTGAAGCGCTGGAAAGCCGGTTGCAGCTCAACCGATGGGGCTTTCCCTTCCATGAGGTATGCTTCGACAGCGCGAGCAAATTTCTCGTGAGCTTCGACAGGTATCGTAGACGTATCAGGCGCAAAGCCACCCCAGGAGGCGAGAGTCTCCCAATCCTGCCGGAGTTGTTCAGGCGCCTCTTTGATCGTTGCGTCCTGCTTCATTTCCTCAAGCCAAGCGTGGCCGGATTCATGGAGGAAGGTCGAGAGATCTGCCTTCTCCAGCAGGGCAATATTGCGGAACCCAGGCACGAAGGTGATCGAGCCTCGCTTTACTTCGAGGTAGGTCTGATCGTCAGACTGATCGAACGACTGACCCTGAATCGCCTTCCGAATCTCTTCGTTCGTCATCATCGAGACGTCCAGGTCGAGGGAGCTGAGGAACTGCTGAAGCTGCTCCAGATCCATTTTCAGCCCTACGGCCTTCTCGTTCTGGTTCGCCGCAGAATATACCGACTTGCCCCGTGCCTCCTTATCAACCGCATCGATGAAGTCTCTGGTCGTCGCACCTTCCGGCAGATAGCCAGCTTTGATCGCAGAATCCCGAGCCTCATCCAGAGCGAGACCGTTTTCCTGAACCATCTTCCGCTGAAACGGTTTGATGCCTTCATCGACGCCTATTGAAGCGAGTTCCCCGCCTGAGTCCTGAACGCCTCTCATTCTCAGGAAGTCCCCGAGAGATTCACCGAACGCCTGAGATTCAGTTGGAACATCGTTCGCCCTGATCCGGTCGAGGAATGGATCGATCGAAGTATCGACGAAATCTCGCCGTGTCATGAACTCCGGCATCGGGCGGCGAACTCTGAGCGGATTCTCTTCGTACAGCGCCCAGGCATCTTTCCCGAGGCGCTCTGCCCTGGTCCTGTACCGTGACTGCCAGAGCATAGCCTCACGCTCCGCCGTGCCACGGACGCGCCCGACACCCATCAATTCCCCGAGAACAGCGTCATAAACCTTCTGATCACCGGGGACGTTCTTCCCCTCAGTCTCCAGATCCTTGAAGATCGCATCGAATTCCTCCGGCATCTTCCCCGACCATTCCTCAAGCTCTCTTTGAGTCATGTCGCCAGGATGAAGGCGGACGTCCTTCGCAAGCTCCTGGTGATATTCCGAAGGGGCGATGATCGTCGTGTAAACCTCCAGGGGAATGACCACGTCTCCGCCAGTAGCAATAGCCTCCATGTATGCCGCACGGTCCCCGGTCAATTCCTGGGCCATTTCCACCGGGCTTTTGCCCTGCTCTTGGAAGAAGGTGGAGAAACGGTCCGCCGGAATATATACGTTATCGACCCCGCCCTCCGCCTTCGCCTGCTGCATGAACTCCTGAAACTTTTCGGGAAGCCGCTCTCTCAGCTTTGAAGAGGACGCCATCTCCCCGAGCGATGTCATCAGCTTACTGGTTGCATTGGTACGAGCAGCGGCCGTAGCCAGGGAGCCGGCCGTTTCGTCTGCCTGGATCTGTTTATCGCTTCTACTGCCGACCTTGTGGACCCCCGCAGCCGTGCCGCCGAGGATTGCGCCCTGGACGATGGTCGTGAAGAAGGTATCAATCTGGTCTTGAGCATGTTCCGACGAGAAGAAGTAATCGATTGCCGCCTGTTTCCGCTTCTCCGGATCTGCCTCCTCGAACACCTTCCCAGTCGTGTTCTGGACAGCCGTCGCGATGTGCTCTCCCGGCACTTCTGCCAGGTAATAATGAGCGAGCTTGGTCGTCAACTTCCCCGGCTTGAAGAACTTAGCCAGCGCCATGAAGGGGAGCAGTTCGGTTGCTACCTCCGTTGCCCCCTGAATCGCCGCGCTGTCGGTGGCGTCCTGCCGTGTGATTCCCTTGTCCCGTGCCTCTCCGTAAGCCTGACCGCCCGTCAGGAGCCCCATCGTCCCCAAGGCAGTAACTGGAGCTGCCGGACCAGATACAGCACCCAAGGCAAGCCCCGGAGCCATGAAGCCGATACTCTCCAGAGCGCTGGATACGATCTTCCCGGCGTAGGATTTGAGAGGCTTCTCCGCGTCTATCGTTTCGGAGATCATCTTCCCCTCTTGATAGCGCTCCGTCCCCTTGCGGATAAGCTCAGGATCATCGGCATAAATCGAGAAACCGTTTTCGTTCGGAACCGCTTCGCCCATAAACCTCTGAAGCCCCCCGAGGCCCTTCTGAAGTCCGGCGCCGATCCTTGCCCCGTAGGTTGTAGCAATGGCAGGGACATCGTTTCTCAGGAAATTACCCGCGGATGTCAGAAGCCTCTCAGTCAGGGATAGGTTGTCAACGTCATCGTGAGCGAGCTTCGCATTATCAGGAGAGGAGAGGAAGTTTGTAGACGCTGTCGGAAGATCGTCGCGCCCCTGGACTGCAGCCAGCCGACGCGCTTCGGCGCCCCGATCTGCTCTTAATGCCTCGACCGGAATTTTTACCTTCTGAGACAGCTTGTGGAGCCCTGCCTCCTCATCTGGGTTCGTGTCAACGGAGGAATATAGCGAACCCTTGAGTTGCGGGTTCGTTCTTCTGGCAGCACTCTTGATGATGTCGTCATAGACGGAGAAGAGATCGTCGGCCATTATTTTTTACCTCCTGAGAGAGCCTGTTTTTCGAGGTAGACTCTCCGGATCTGTTCTTCAGATATTGGGACGGTGTGTGATATTCCCAATTGATTGGCCCTAATTGCACGAATGATTTCAATCCGGTCAATCGAAGGAACCCGAACTCTGGAAATATCAACTTCAAATGTCCGAACTGTCTTGTCGATCGGCCAGAAGTTGACGTCCTGAGAAACCTCCGCCAGCAGCCCCCGCGCCATTGTCTTGACTTCATCTTGTTTCGGTCGGCGCTGGTTCTCCAACTCGAAAACCTTCATCCGGTTATTGAGAGCATCATAAAATTTCATGTACCTCTCTGACTTCCCTTCGCTCTTCGGATCGTCACGGATACCTACCGAATGAAGAACGCCGTCAACCGCCGCCTTGTTGCTCAGGAGCAGCGCCTCGTGTTCTCCCTTGCCCTGCCTGATTGCGAGCTGATCGGTCGTGAGATCCTGATACTGGCTCTTTGAGATCTTCCCTTGCGCGAGTAGCGCGTCGAGATTGGTACTTCGCAGCGTCGCCGGATTGGTCTTCAGCAGTCCCCAGGTCGTCAGATTGTCAACTGTGGCCTTCGTGTCCCGCCGGTCCTGCTCCGCCCGAGTCCGGTCCGTCGCGTGTTCCTGAGCCGAGCGGATCTCGTCCGCGATCTTCCCTACCTTCTCCGGATTAACCTTTGCCAGATTTGCCCATACGTCACCTGGGATGTCGCTCAGCTTCGGAACCCGCCCATCGAGTTTCGCCCTCGCGATGTAGGAATAGACCGCTTCCTCTGCGTCGTTCTTAACCTTCTTCGTCGCCGTCTCACGATCTTCGTACAGGCGCCGGACCTCTGCCTCCGCCTCCTGAAGCCACGGCTTCCCCTTGTACCTCTCCCGAATTGCAGAGACGAGATCCGCACGTGACGCAGTCGGGTTTGTCTGGAAGATATCATCGGCCGCCGCGTTGACTTCAACCTCCTTAACGAGCGGCTTCAAGGCGTGCTCGATCTTGACGGCATCCGTGGGGATGATGTTGTCCCGGTTCACGTCGAAATATTCCTGAGCCTTGACAGGATTGTCTACCGACATCCGTTCAATTACGCCCTTGTGAACCATCGACTCCCAGGAGGCTACTTTCGCCTTGACGACTTCAGGAGGGAGGCCCTTGTTGTCAGTATCGGACATGATGACGGCCAGCCCGAACTTGCGCTCCTGTTCGATCCTCTCGGGATCTTGGTAATTGCGGACAACGTTCTCAAGTGTTGATTGCAGACTCGCCTTATTCGCTTCATCGGCATAGGTCTTGATCTCGCTGAAAACGTGCCGCTGTATCTGCTTATCGACCTCGACGCGGCGCTGTCCCGCCAGAAGCTTGAAGGTGGATTTTTGTTCAGGAGTAGCAAGCCCCCCCTCTATTTCTGCTGTCTTCTCATCAAACGACTTGAGTGTCGGCTCCTCCAAAGAGAAAGCGTCTTTCCCGCGCTTCGCCAACGCCCCCGTTTGAGGATGATAAAGGAGATCAACTTCCGCCTGGTCGAGCGCTGTGCGTGCTTGAATCGTTGCCGTGCGGTCAGCCTTTGCCCGTTCTTCCGAGGCGACTGCGAACATGGTTTTGCTCGATTGCTGGAGCCCTTGTCCGATGCCCGCCCCGAACGCTTCCGGCCCGAGACCCTGAGCGCGGGGAGTGTTGAAGCCTTGGGTCGGCTCAATGCGTCCGCTGTCATACCGCGGAACTTCCGGAGTGGTAATTATTGCAGCCCCTTGAATAAACCTTTTCATCGCTCCCCCTTACGCCGCTGCTTTCATGCCGGCGCGATAACCGAAATAAGCATTTGAAGCGCCGCCGAGGAACGTTCCCCCTGCGTTGAGCAGACCGGCCGAAGCTGCCGATCTCCCCTGATACTCGTCAAGCGAGGACTGGGCCTTATACCCCCACGCCTCCCGAGTGGCATTATTCACGGATCTCAGCGCGTCAAGCTCCCCGAGTCCGGCTGTCTCAGTCAGAAGAGCGAGAGGAGTCCCGGTATCGATTGCGACGCCTGACATCGCCATGCTTTCAGCCTGGGCCCCGGCGACCCTCTTTGCTTTTTCCCGCTTTGCCGATGCCTCAATCGCCCCGCGCTGGAGGGCGTCTTGGGCCTTCAGTTTGCTCATTTCAGCGTTGTAGTCAGCCGCTTCCTTCTGGTTTTCTCCAGACGCATACATCGAGTATGCGGAGACTCCCGCTCCTGCCACCGCCGAGACTGCCGCGATCGTCATAAGAGTTGCTGTTTCAAGCCCCATCGTCCACCTCCACGCTGATTACCTTGTAATTCTTCTGCTTCCACTTGAAGTCCGCGACCTTGAAGTCCTTTTCCAGAGAGAGCAGGAGGAACTTGATCCATTTCTTGATGTCGTCGGTATCGGGCCGAATGGCGGTGAAGGTCTTAATCCCCCAGGAGCGGAGCATCGTCATGAACTCTGGCCGGTCGCGACGCATGATCCTGATCGCCTCCCGGTTGTTGCCAGTAGCGTAGAGATGCAACTGAACGAAGTCCTTCCCGTCGATGAATTGGATATGGAGGTGTATCTCCGCGCCTGCACCTTCCGCCACGAAATAGCGATTGTCAAAGCCCCGGCCGCTGACCGGGAAGTTCCACTCTTCCCGAGCGATCTCTCTCATGTCGTTCTCCTAAGCTCGAAACGGTGAAAGAGTTGACGACGCGCTCCCCACGGAAGCGGAGCATCGATAGTGAAGCCAAGCCATGTGAGCCACTGAATAGCCCGATTGTTATCGACTGAGACGTAATTTGCCAGGACCGGCCGGATGTCGAGCATCCGCTCAACCTGCTTGCGGCAGCGGCGAAGAAATATCACCGCATACCGTTCTAGATCTGCCGTCCCGATCATCCACGGACGCCCTTCGCCCATCTCTCCGTCACAGACGCCGAACATGCAGACGGGAACGCCGTCAACGGTCCCCGTCCAGGCAGCGAGAGACGTTCTCAGCGAGATCCGAAGCGCTGACTCCGGCTCCCAGGCAAGCGCCCTTATCTCCGCAACGTCCGCCGGCCGCATGTTCGCAGCGATGCAACGGACGTGTTCGGGCAAGGCCGGAATAATTACCGGAATATTTTTTGGAATATTATGCTCCACCGATGACAACCTCCGGGATTGCTGCGAGTATCGTCGCGGGAAGCGGGTTCGACTGCCTGACGAGCACCCGTCCCCCGTCCGACCAATCCGAGATGATATTCGCCTTGACCGGCCCCGTCTCCGTAGCAACCGGCTGATCGTACCCCCCGGACATAAGCGGATTCAGTTCCAGCAGGTTGTTTGCATCCGGTCCCGCCTGGAGCCCCCTGGTGTCTCTCACCAGCAGCGTGACACTGCGAACCGATTTGACCTTGTCTTGTATCGACTGACCCTGAACGTTGATGTCGAGCGTCTCGACGTCCGCCTCAATCGGGAGCCCCGCATGAACGACGACCGCCGGATTCTCAAGCACGAACCCGACGCCCCCTGTCACTGCTCCAACGACGGCCCGATCCTCAACGTTCCCGTCCGCCAGGATCGCGACTGTCTTTCCCTGGAGGTGATCGAGGCCGGAGAAGGTATTCCGTGCCACCTGAAAGCCGGTTGTCGCAGTATCGCGGAACTCAGCCGGGACGGTACGGTCAGCAAGCACAGTCACCTCTCGGGCGGAGACGTATTCGAGTATCGTCAGCCGGAGCGCCTGTCCGACAGCGTCCGGATTCACCAGCAATGTTTCCTCGTCTGGTGTCTCATGTAGGACTATTGCATCCCCCACGTCAGAAACCCCGGCGAAGAAGTCGGTTGTCGTCTCAAAGGTCAAGGTTTCCTCGTAGCTCCACTCATCTCCACCCGAGAGGGTGAAGGCGACGCCGGCTCCTGCTTCGCGCCCGTCATAGGTGAGACCGCAATCTACGAAGAAGGCATCCTCGATAGATTCGAATGATCTTGAGGCGAACCGCTCGATATACCGCTTCGACACGCCGTTTATGATCCGCCGCACGATGACATAGATCGCGTCTTCCTGTCCTTCGGAGACACAACAGATCGATTCGACCGCCCCGTCCGTGTCGTGACGATGCCAGCCGACGACATCCTGATCCGGGAGGTAGGTCAACCCAAGGAGCCCGCCGTCACTGAGAACAATCCAGACGCAACGGAAAGGCACCTTTTGATAGGCCCAATCGACAATCTGCTTTCCTTCCAGAAGGTGAGAGCCAGTCAGCGTGAGATCCTTCCCCTCGTATGAGTCGGAGTTGAACTCGTACCCGAGTGAGCGAATCGCGCCCCCCTTCTCCTCGACGTAGATCGCGGACTTCCCGATCTTCAGCGGACGGACATGCGAGGAGCCCCCCTGTTCTTGAGGATCGGTCGCAGGGATAGGCGAACCCTGCTCCTTGTTGATGACCCAAGCACCTTCGGAGGTAAGCGCGATCAAGCTCTTCAGTCTAATGAAGTGGCGGATCTCGTGCATCTTGTCGGCCACCAACCTGAAACTGATCGCGTCGTCATCGAGCAGCGGGATCGATTGACCGAAATCGGTGAATCCAGCCGACTGTGACATCCATGAGGTTTGCGGTTGCCTGGTTGTCGCCCCGAACATCTGCCGCTGCTGGTAATAGATATTTGTGGCTGGATAGCCTTGATCACCGCCCCAGGCTTCCAGCGCCCATTTATAAGAGTCCTGGCCGGTAACTGTTTTGGCAGCTACTCCGCCCGAGACATACGCGCCCGTACCGTAGACGCCGACAAACTGAAAGGAGTTGGTGTTCAATACAATGATCTGTGCTGTCGTGTTCAATTCGGCTATGCCGACGAGCCCCGTGATTGTGACCGTGTCGCCCGTCGAGAAGCCGTGAGCGGGACAGGTAATTACTGCATCAACAGCCGGAGTGTCAGGCCCCCCCTCAGATCCCGGAATCGGAGCGCTCCCGGTAGTGGCGCCGGTTATGTTCCGGGACGATGTTCCCGTCATGACAGATTCAGGGAGCCGTTTTAGCACGGTCCCCGTCATGATCTTGTCAGTCGTGAAGCCGGTCAGGAGGATGATCCCGAAGCCGGAATGGAGATACTGCCAGGAGACGCCCGGATCGCCGTCATATGCCGCCCCGTCAGTGTGGTCAGGCCGCACGGTCCCGGTCGTGCCGGTCGTCAAGGCCTGGTAGTAGTGGGAGCCGGCTCGCTTGACGTCGTTGACCATGACATCCTTACTTACCTCCCATTTCTTTATCTGCACTTCCGGAGACTGCTCGATGTAAAACATCTGCCCGACCATCGCGGAGTTGAAGATCGACTCAGCAGCGGTAATGGTCACGTTCCCGGTCACGGCGTTTACCCTGACGGTTTTCGAAAGGGTGATGTTGATGTCCTGAAACGGTCCATCGACGTTGTTGAATGAACTGAACGCCCACAGGTGATGTGCGGTACGCGATAACTGTTGAATGGGATAGGAGGGATGACAGAGCGTCATTACGTCAACTGACTGCGAGTATTTGAGGAAGAAAAGCTCCGTACTCGGCCAAATGGTAGTTACCTCGACCGGATCTCCTTCAGAGGGACCACTCGGCCAGAGAACAAGACCGCCGTCCTTGATGATCCGCTCCTTCAGATGACCAAATTCCAGCGCATAGGATTGACTTGATGAGAACTCGAACGGTATCAGTCGCGACGCCTTTGTCGAGTCGAGCACTTCGGCGATGAACCGAGTCCCCGCTCGATTGATGACGCCACCGAACGGCATGACAACAAAGTTCCGGCAGGTTTTAAGCGCCGTGTAATATCGAGCCAGGTCTACCCGACCATATAGCGTTGGAGTCAACTCTCCCGTGGTGAAACTCGGTTGCGCTACTGCAGTCATTGAATCCCTCCCGGTTTAAAGTCGCGCCAGGACAAACTCCGATTCAGGGGGAGGATCGCTCCTCTCCTCGTTCAGAGCCTTTGCAATAGCCTCGCTTATTTCCTTCTCATACATAGCCAAGGCGTTGCGTGAGTGATCGAGCGTCTTCGCCAGGGGGAGCGCCACTTCTGCAGCCAGAGCCCAAGCTAAGGCCGAGGAAAACTTCGCGTCGAACTGGCGCGGGTTCTTGACGCGAGCCGTGTACTCGATGACCGCAAGGTCTGTATCCGTGCAAATGGTCTGAGCGTTGTTCTCGTCGAGCCCGATTTCATACTTGATTGGGTTTTCCTGGAGAGCGAGCCTGAAACCTTCGGCATCCCTGCCGCCCGAAATCGGAGGATAAAGGAAACGAATAGCGACGCAGTCGTTCGGATACTCATATCGGTAAAGCCAGCGGAAGGGAGCTTCTCCGGTCTTCTGAAGCGCGATGATCTTCCGGGCAAACGGCCAGTGAGCAGCCGCAAGGACAGCGTCCCGGACATCCTCAAAGACGGCGTTCAGCTCGATCGCTTCCTTCGTCCGGACGTCAAGAGAGGGAATCTTCGTTGTGACTCCGATTCGGGAGAGCGCCCTGTTACAGATTGCAACTTCGTCATTTGCCATGGGATTAAGCCCCCTCTCCGCCCTTCATGCTACCACCATAGAGAGCAGCCGCGGTTGCTGCCTTGTCGATCGGTGACTTTTTCTGCTCTGGCACTTCGAGACCGAGATCCGTAATCTGAAGAGAGACGGAACGCTCAGGATCGGCGCCTTCGCGCTCATTCTCGCTACAGCCTGTGACCTTTACGATCGCCTGGATAGTCATTGTATCCCCTACCTTCTGCATGTCAGGCAATCCGAGCGCCTGAAGCTGCTCGTTCTGAAGGGTAAGCTGAAGCCCCCATGGATAACGAGGCTTGCCCTCTTCGCAGCCACAGGGACCGGAACAACAGCAGCAATCCGACTTGCCCTCTTTCTCTGCCTTCATAACCATGCTCGTCATCTTCATCGGGATCTCCTCTTTAACCTGGAATGATCTTCAGCGCGATCTTTGTGACTGCTTCGATGTTCGTACCCACACCGACAAGGAAGCCGGCAACTAGCACCGCCAGTATGTAGGGGCCAGCTTTCGACTTGTAGACCCGGACCACTATGGAGTCGTCTTCGGGTGGGCCTTGCGGAAGAGGTGTAACCGTGGGTGATGTCTCCAGAACATGAACACGACCAAAGAGGTCATCGAAACACTTGTCATGTTTGCCGAGTGTGTCGGCATGAGCCGCGATGGTTGCACCCTGGCTAGCGATCTGCTTCATAGTGGAGACCATTTCCACTTCTCTCGCCTCCCGGCGCTGTTCTGCTTTCTGGAAAAACTGGAGCGTGGTTGTGATCTCCCCGAATTCCCTCTCCTTATCGCATTTATGCTCCATTTCGCCCCCTCCGGTAGATATTCATCTGCTCAGTGAAGCCCCGGAAGTTGCCCTCCGGGACCCGGTCAACAGGTGAAAATGGTCAATACTGTCGCTCGACTGTAATCGTCTTTGCCGCCGACGATGCCCCGGTGAAGACGAGAGAGGTAACCCCCTTACGCACCGTGCGGCAGTAATCGGTATTGACGGCAATCGCCTTTGTATCCCCGGAACCATTGATCTGGATGGTTCCGGCAGCGGTCGAACTTAGGCAATATTTTGCGACGGCCGTCGCGCCGGTAGCAGTGAGCGGGATGGTGATCGCAGCCTTAGTGTGGGTGTAAGCCGTAATGCTCCGCGGGGCGAAGCCGTCAATGGGATTACCGTTGTCAAAGTCATGCTCAACTCTCCCCTGAGCGCAGACAGTCGCAGCCACCGCCAGGACTATCAGGAATGTAAAAAAGGCCAGCTTTTTCATGATGCTCTCCTTTACAGAAGTGTTACCGCCGAAGCGGTTAAATAACGTCCTGATTGCCTACGCCTGGAGCGCCGCCGTCAGGATTTTCAGATGACTTGCCAGCACTCTGCTTTTCGAAATCGGCCTCCGCAACCTTCTCCTGATGAGTTCTGAGAAGCTCCGCCAGAGCAGGAGCGCCGGCAGTCGCGGGAAACTTCACCCCCGCATCCTTCAGTTGCTTCCGGAGATCGTCGCGGGTTAAGCCCTTCGGCTGAGAAGCTCCAGCCCGGACAGGACGATCAGGAATAAGATCCTTTTCGCCAGCCTTTACTTTGCCGGACGAGTCACATTCCACCATCCATGACCCTTTCGGCCCGTCGAACGGAAAGATAGTCCCCGGCTTGATGATCTTCCGGCCGTCCCATCCCTCCTTGATTGCCTTGTATAACGGCATGACCTACCTCCTCTCCTTGAAGTGATGAGACGCTTAGATTGAGTAACCAGCCGGATAGATCCGGGTTTTCGCATCGGTGATGTCTTTGCACAGGAAGGCAGAGAACTTGCCTGCGGTCAGATCGGCAGTCGCCACGGTGTAGACCACGCCCACATAGCGCTTCGTATTGGCCGGGATCTTCATCTTGAGCACTTGATAGCCGGCGACAAGCGTAGCTTTACCAATAGCCGCCGTCTCGTGCAGGACGGTCGCTGTGGAGAGATCAGCATTGTCATCCTCGACATAACCGAATTTTACGGTCGCGTTACCGTTGGAAGTGACGGTAGTGTCAACCTGGATCACCAGATAAAGATCCTCCCCCGAACCTATGTCGGCGCCATTCGTGTCGAAGGAGAAGGTCGAGGTATTGGCCCCGGTGGTGAACGCCTGGGAGTCCGAGAACTCATTGAACTTGTCGATGATTGTTGTGATGATTGCTCCCGCGAGGAAGAGCTTGAGTTTTTTCAACATGATAGTGCTCCCTTCTGGTTTTTTGATTTCGGCCACCCTCGAAAGAGTGGCCATCTTTCAACAACAAGCGTAGAAGCTGTGCGCCTGTTTAAACGACACGAGCTTCGGTCAAAAGAAGCTTGTCAACGCAGCGGACGGGGATTCCGTTCCACATGGTCACACGCTTTCCGGCGACGGTTTCATTGGTCAGGTTGTTTGAGATCTTCTCGATGATCGCGTTACGCAGAGCAGCGCGAACGGTGCGGTTGCAGTAGATCGCCACCTTGCCGGTGTTCATGTCCTGGATACGCTCTTCAGCGTCAACCAGGTTACGGAGAAGCAGTTTCATAGCGGTAACATCGGTACGGATCGAAGGGACGTCGATGTTACAGATACGGGAGACATATCTCCAGTCTCGAAGAACGAGCCCACAGTCCCACTGCCAGAGGTCCATCAGAGCGCGGAAACGGTTCCCGGCTGCGTCGAAGGCGTCGCCTTCTCCGAGATCCTGGTGAACGATACCGGCCTTGCTGCCCTTCGGGAAAATCCCGTGACAGGTGTCTTCGCCCCAGGCAACAATCAGGATCGAGGTGTTATCCGAGCCAGTACCGCCGCCGTCGATGATGTTCATCGCGTTGGCAGGGGCTCCGGCGCCGATGTCGGAGAAGCGGGGGATCAGCCCGAGGAACTTCTCAGGATCTACGTCGGTATCGCCATAGATGACGGTATTTGCCATTTCCTGATTCATTGCCTCCAAAAAGGCGGAGTTTTCCGACAGGCGGAAGGCTGCTGAATTACCATTCAAGCTTGCCAGCTTGCAATCGACCTGACCGCGAGCTTCCAGCATCCCACAGTTGTCGTCAACGGTGACGGTCTGCGATTTGGACTGAGGGACGCCATAGTTCAGTTTCCTCCAGGCGACGTCCGGGAGTCCGGTTCTGATCGTCGAGCGATGCCCTGTCGGGAGGTTGCCTTCGACGAAGAGCATGTCATCGAGGATCTCGTTTTTCTGCGACAGCATCTCGACGACCTTCGGGACATTGCCATTCGGATCAAGGCGTTTCGCCCAATCCGCAAGGGTCAGTGCTGTTGCTCCGGCGGCTGCAGTTGTCAGGATTGCCGCCCCATTGATAAACATCTTTTTCATTTGATACTCCTTTCGATAGTGAATGGTTTCGGTCCTCCTGTGCTACAAAGCGGCCGGTCGCCGCGACTCCCCCTCCTTTCTTGAATTGGACACCGTTCTCATTTCATCCCCGGCCATAGCGAGTTTGCGATCGATCCCTTCGCGCCTTCACCGCCGCCTGAAGGTATCTCGAAGGTGTCCTCCCTCAGATGCTTGCTGAGGTGGAAGAACACACGGAGAAACGCCGGATGATTGCCGATTCCGGTCTCATCGACCATTGCCTTCATGTCTGGATGACTTGCGGCGATGGTATTGAACGCCCGATAGGCTGCCGAACCTTCATGACCCAGCTTGATGTCCGCGCCGATCTCAGGATCATTCTGAGCCTCCTGAAGCCATGTCGCCTTTCTGGTCTCGTGAGCCTCAAAAATTCCGTCCATTGTCCTCTGTTGCATTTCTGTAGCGAGGTCGATGAGCCCCTGAGCCTTTTCTTGCGACAGGTTGAGTGACTTAGCCAGGGGAGCGAATTTCTCCATCATGGCCGGATCGAGGACGATGCCTTCGGGAACCTTGAAGTCTGCGTATTGCTCAGGAGCCTGATCTTTCGCCGTCTCTTCCGCCTTGATGCGGTCCTCTTCGGCTCGCTGCTCGTCGGTCAGTGCCGCCAGACGCTCTTCTTCTGCCTTGTTCGCAGCGATGAGATTCTTCTTCGCCTGGATGTCTTCGGGAGTAAAGAGAGCCGTCAGATCATCGGCCGGGGGATCAGTTACAGGCGGGTCAGTCACCGGAGGATCTGTTGCCGCAGGTGGATCAACAACAGGCTCAGTTGTCAAAATCGCCGCGGCCAATGTTACGATCAGTTTCCTTCTTGTTTCTGCGCTCATTTTCAATTGCCTCCTTTTGCATGATGAGGAAATTCTCCGGTGCTTCGGACATGATCTCCGCCAGGAGGAGAAGCCCGCAGTTTCTGGAACCCTCGTTGAAAGATGTTGTGTCTGGTGATCCTGCTACGAATGAGGGACGAAAAACCCCCGCCTCTCCGAGTTGCCGCCATATGAAACGCCTACCTTCTGGAGTGCTCATGACGGCCTTCATGTCATCAATCTGCTGCTCCCTGCGAAGGAAGTTGATTGTCTCGTCCCTGGTCATGCCCCGCCCCCGGTCATAAGCCTCATCAGCGAGCTTACTTCTGCCGTGTCAGTCTCCCCGAGAGTCTTCACCGCGTTCGCGCCTTGTGCGACTGCCGGCATTGCTGCCATCGCCTGTTGTGCCTGTTCAGCCTTCGCCCGTTGCTCCCGCTTCGACTGGACGACGTCATCCGGAACGATGATCTTTGAGGAGACGCCGGTCATCTCGCCGTATTCATCGACGGTCTGGTCAAGATCGACCTTGTCGAGAACAGTCGGGTCGTACTGAGCGACTTGACCCACAAAGCCGACGAAACGCTCGACAGCCGCCACACCGATGAGCTTCTGAGCCTGGGCCATGATTGAGGTGTACTCGACGCGGAGACGCTGTCCTTGAAGCTCTTTAGGAGGAGGAGGGAACATTCCCCTTCGAAGCATAATGTTGAAGGTCCGGTCGATGAGCGGATCGAAGAGGTCATCGTTCTGCTGCTCCATCATTGGCCCGAGGACAAGGAGCTTCTCTTGATGCCGCTCTTCCACTTCCCGCGCCGTCATTTGGGGATTGTCGGACTGAGCCATCATCAGCATCAGATCCTCGTAGTAACAGCGCCGGATGCGATTCTCGACTTCCTTGATGTCCTCGCCTAACACGACGAAAATGTTCGGATTAATCTCCTCTATCCGACGAACGCCGGGATGAGGGGAGTTCCCCATATTTGCCCGCCAGGTCACACCACCTGGAAGAAGGTCAACTCCCGAATTACGAAGCATCGCGTCTGCTTCGACTGCGCCATTGACGAACTTGTCGAGCGCCTGATACTTGCGACGTTCCTCCAACTGCAGTGCCTTGACCGACCCGAGCGCCAGCATCCCCGGACAGTTCGAGCCGTAGATATCTTCACCGTTGACTGCCCACCGCGGTGCCAGAGCGGAGAACTCGTCGAAGCCCGAGATCCTCAGCGCCTTGCCCTGGTCCGCTCCCTCTTCGTAGTAAACAGAGATGAAAGGCTTGTCCCTGGAGTTGAGCTTCCCGGTCTCCCGTGCGAAGTTGGGCTCAACGGCGTGGATAACCGGAATCCACGAGCCGTAGCTGCTGCGGTCCCACAGGTTACGGACAGCGACCGAAACGTTCTCCAGCCCGTAGGTCTCGACCAATTGACGCACGGTCATTGAATATTCCCTGTAAAGCGTGTCTACGTTGCCCCGAGAGCTGCAGTCGATCTTGAAGCTACCAACGGGGAAGTTGTACCCGCGGACGACTTCCTTCTCGTCTTCCAGCAGTCCGAACGCTGCCGTCCCGTAATCGCCAAGGGGCCCATAGGCACGAGGGAGCACTGAATAGATGTTGCTACGAGTGAAGACGTCGCGCATCAGGCGAGTAACCGTGTCGAGCCAATCCTTAACCGGACCGAACTCTTTCATCCCCGGATCTGGAGGGCTGAGTACAAACCACGGGCGGGCGGGAGACGACATTCCGGCCATCAGTCCAGACTGAAGCGTCCGGGAGGAAATCGTCGCCGTCTCGTTGATGATGTTCTGGTTGACCTTCTCGCCCTTGTTCCTGTCGCTCCGCAGATACCGCGCTGATCGTGGTGATATAAATCGTGTGATCTCTTCCCAATGAGTGATAAAAGACGACTGCTCCAGTTTCAGAGCGGCGTTACGGGAGTTGCATTTTTCAAGGATGATTTGATCTTCAGTCTTTGCCATGATTCACCCCTGATTACTGCCCGAGTAAGGTCTTCGTTCCGATAACAGCCGGAGTCGTCGTTGTGCCAGATGTCAAAAAGGTATTGCTCGCAGCTGCACGGCGGAGACGACGCTCTTTGTCACGTGATGCCGTGACTCCTGCGTCCTGAGCTTCAGGAGGAGGAGCAGGGGGCGGAGGAGGAGAGGGGGCTCCCCCGGAGCAGGTTACAATTGCGACGCCTGTGATGAACTTCATCGTCATCTCCTCTCGTTAAAAGGGTTGTAGTCGCCACGGCCGGAGGATCGCTTCATCAACTCTTCGGCACGAGCAACGGGATCGTAGTCGCCAGCGGAGCCGACGTGGATGTTCGACGGAATTCGCGGTTTCGGTTGGATCGGATAGGCGAAGGTCGTTGCATACCCGTCAAAGTAATCAGGAGAAACACCAATTTCTTTCTTGATGATCTCTTTTGGCTTCATGAGGATCTTGTCCCCTGAGTAGGTGTAGGTAATCGCCGGCGCTTCCTTGAGGAGTTGCGGGATATAGGGGAGCGCTCCACCGTTCTTGATCCACTCTGCGAACTGCCATAGGATATAAGCTCTCATGTTGAAGAACTTCGGATCAGGAGACTTGCCAGCAAACTGGCAATCAAACCAAGTCCGCCCCATGTTGGAACCGAAGTCGATCACTCCTGAGCCGTATCCGCCAGTACCGTCAACGATCACTCCGTCGGCGCTCCACTTGTCTTCAGCCTGAGCGAGAGACGTACCCAAGACATTGCTTCGTGCGTTGCGGAATTCCCGCGGCTTGAAGGCAACAAGCCCTTGTCGCGGACAGAACGTAGAGCGGTCATTCCCCTCTCGTGCTACATCAACGCCGATAATCTTCGCTGCAAAATCGTATTGATCTGGTCGATAGTGCCGCTTAAACGCTGCCTCGATGTCTTCGGCACCTACCAAGGCATTGAACCCGCAGGGAGGGAATAACCCCAGGATCGTCGCCATTACCCACGGATTATCCCTGCCATTGAGACGGATCTCTTCACGAGCATGCTCTACGGACACGCGAGGAGTACGCTTTGGGTCATCAGGATCGGCCGTGATGGTGATGATCTTCCATTGCTCTCGTGAGTGAGTGCATATCTCGTAAAGGAGCCCTGCTATGCTCGTCGGGTTTCCTGCCGCCGCGAGCAGAGCATCAACTGGATTTCCGGTGAATATCTGTGATGCTTTCTTGATTACCGCGGGAGGCTGATCGCCTGTCTCGTCGAGCAAAATGAAGGGGAAAGATCCATGCAGACCAGAAAGGGAATTACCGATTGCCTTCTCGTCGGCATCCTTAGCGAAGGATCGGGCGGAAAGAAACCAGTCCTCAGGATGGTCATTTGATGATATACGCTCCTTGCCCCAAGTGAATTGAGACATAAGGAACTCGCTGCGCTTCTGCCAGTGTGAAAGCTCCGGCCAGAGGTTATCCCTGAGATTGTCCTTTGTTTCTGACAGCGCGGCCCCTTTGGGATGTTCATTCTTCCGGCCGAAACATGCGAGCCGCTGCCAACCGATCCAAGCAAGCACGGCTGTCTTCCCTGGACCTGTGCAGGCCTTCATTCCCAAGCGCCGGCAAGGGTTATAATCCCCTCCGACATACTCAAGCGCCTCCTTTTGCCATGCGTCAGGCTCAACCCTGAAGTTGTCCCACACGAACTGTACAGGGTTCTCTCTCCAAGTCCGGAGACGAGAGGCGGCTGGAGTCATTCTTCGCCCTCCCTCTCACTCTCAGTCAGCAGATCTTCCAGGGATTTAGTTACCTTCACCTCTAACTTGTCAGTGAGGAGCTTGTGATGACGCGCGAGGAGTTCAAGAGCAGACTTTTTGCTGATGAAATGGACCTTTGACGTGCGACCTATGTTCTTCTTGTTCTTGCCTTCCCCAACTAAGATCGAGTCGCTCTCAAACTTTTCAATACAGATTCGCACCTCGTAGGGCATATCTTTGATATTGATGAGTGAGCCGTCATCTTTGTAGAGATCCGCAGGGTCGAGACGAGCCGCCATCTCAAGGCCCATGAGGACATCATCAGCGGACATTCTGAGCCGTGATCGCTGCTCTTCTTTGAGGTAAGCAATGCGCTCTTGTATTTTATGATCTTTTAAGAGGACGGATGATGCAGCAGCAGCCGACATATAAGCAGCATCAGGATAGGCGAGTTTATAAGCACGGACGTTCGGTTTGCGGTTCAGGATCTCCAGACAGAAGCGCTCATGCCCCTCATTCTCCAGAGGAAGAGCACCAACGACAGAAGGGGACACCTCTTCCGAGATAGTCCCCTGCTTGTTGCCACGTCGATTTGTGGTCTGCTGCTTTTGCTCTTTCATTGCCGATGCGCTCCATTGTGGCTATCGGTCTTGGACACCCCGCCCGTTGCGGGAGTGGTTACTTAATTACCTGCCTTAACGTCTCTACCCATTTGAAGGTTTCATGGTTGCCACCTCTTGGCATACGCAACAGCAGGAATTTTCTTTTTCTTCTACAATAGAAGAATTATGCGCTGAGCATCTACTATAATATAAGAAATTGTCAAGATGTTTTTTGCAACTGAGATATTTGCTACTCGTCCCCATACTCTCTGATGTGGCGCCTGACCTGGCTTTCGACTGGTTGCAGGGGCTGTGGGCCAGGGGGTATCGCGCACAGCTCGTTTCTCCATGGTTGACCTCGATTGCGATAACCAGCAAATCAAAGCTGATCGTTGCGCCGCTTTTGATGAACTATTTGAAAAACTGCAATGGTTGGATTGATCGTGGGTGAACCGCTAACCATTAAGTGTCAAACGTCATATTGTGGGTTTGGCAGTAGCGCCGGAAAGCCGACTCGTGAAGTTCCCCCGGTTCCAAGTCAATACTGTGGCCGATAGTGCCACCCTTCCACGATCCTTTGCGCGGCCCTATTTCCCCACTGAATTGAATATCAAGGCTGCGGCGGATCATTGGCTTGAAAAACAACGACAACCATTTGAACCACTTTTCTCCCCGGTGCCACTCACGTTCTTCGATGAATGTTGTTGCATTCAACGCTTCGCCATCGTAATCCCGAAATGGAAATACAACCCGTGGGATTACATCGCCCATTTCATACGTGTGCTCTCCTTTGCCTAACGTTCGCACATGCTCACCCTGGAGGCCATAGACGCTGTGACGTACAAAACGCAATTCATTCCATGGTAGAAAACAACTCCACCGCTGTTCCGGTCCAAATTCATCCCTGTGAAAATTGGCGTCGCCCCTGCCGTAGCAGATGTTAAAATGGTTCTCAAACAGGTACACCCCGTAACGGCGCTCGATGTACTGGTCATAGTTGTACTGCCCACGAACCTTGAACACGTCCGGCTTAATGATCGGCGGCAGGCCAAAAACAATGAGCCAGCGCCAGAAAGCAACCGTCAGTTTACACCCTGGATAATCATCACCATCACCCGACGACAGCATAAATTTGAATACGTAGCTTGTGTTCTTTTCAACCTTCATATTTCCCCCTTAAAATCGCGCTTAACAGACGGTTGGTGTGGAGGGCCTGCGGTCCCCGCACACCCGTCAACCGTTATAATCCTAACGCCGCTTTCATGGCGTTTCTCGCCTTGTCCTGCCCCCACTTCTCCACCAGATTGATAATGGAGTTGATTGATTCCGGCAGCGGGTAAATATCCGTAATCTCGCCACGGAAAACAGAAATAGACCACTGCCCCCGCTCTAAACCCCGGCCACCCTCTTGGAATGACCATGTGCGCCCACTTTCATCAGCTTTTAATTCGGGCAACTCAGAAAAAGGTTTCTGGCATTCGTCATGGAAAAGTTGCATTTTAGGTTCCATCGTCACCCTCCTACGAAATATAACCAGGACGCCGGCCACCGACCGCCGAAACTGCCCGGTGGACGGGTCAGCGCCATGGCCGTTATCGCCCTGCTTGCCTCATTACTTCCACTCTGACCATATCGTCCGTGATCCCGATCTTTCTCAATTCAGAGGCGATTGCCTGCGCGTCGTTGCGGTACATTTCCCACGCCCACTGTGGCACCCACGCGCAGTATGCACGGCTCATGAGTATTTGCGCTATTCTCACCCCGACAACCTCCAGAGGAGCCAGTTCGGCTGTAACATCTCGTTTGTCCATATATGTCCTCGATTGCACCCCTTGAGGCTATGGCCTTGCGGCCAGCGTCGATTTAAGATTCTAACCAGACCACTCCACCAGACCATACGGCCTGGCTGGTGACTGGTAGCCCGTTAAGCGACTATACCCGCTTGCCGCCGTGCCGATACTCTCTAACCCGATTCCGCCGCACCTTCTCGAAAATTGCCGTCTTGAGGTCAATCCCCATGCCATGAGAAAGACCGATCAAACGAATGCCGATGTCGGCAAGCTCTTCTTCAAAGTTGGCACGGTCATTCTTGCGGAACGCTTCCAGCGCCTCAGAAACCTCGGAGTGGATCAGGGCCAGAACAGCGGGGATTTCGTGCTGATCTTCCCAATCCTCCGAAGTGGTAACTTTCCAGCCATGCCGGAGTTTGTTCGCGTGAATTTCGGCACCAACGTCGCTTAACCAGTCTCCGCACTCAGTCGGGCAGTCATCGCCTCCGTTCAGCGCATGATTGATGGGGAACATTGTATTGCTCATCTCTTTATCCTTTCTGCCCGCTGGTGGACTCCCGGCCCGTTAGAATCTGAATCGCGCTAAAAGGCGAAACAGCTTTGTTCTTGCCTCCAAGGTATCCCGCAATAATCAAATACCTCTTTGCCGTTAAGCCCGTACATGATGTACTTGTGCATGTTCGGGTGTGTCTGCTCCATCCTTTCGAACCGATTCGGTCGGGGTTCCAAATGTCCCCCAAAACCACACGGCATACATCCGGTGCGCTGTACTCCAGTAAATATCCATTTGCATTCTGTACGCTGGACCTGTTGCCCGTAACAACTCGCCACTTCAATATCGTTTTCCCGCAGATACTGGAGGACATGCTGCTCAGTCCAAAAGATAATGGGGGTTGATACCGGGAATTTGGTGTTGTAGGCGTTACATCCATACCTGATGTAATTGTGCTCCCTCGTGTCTGACTCATCGGAAGTAGTACCAATGATCGGAATCAGGTTTGCTTCTTTTGCAAATTTGCGTAGCGGATTGACTTTCATAATGTGGCAACATGCGTTACTGATTTTAAAAGGAGCGTCTTTCAGGTACAGCCACTTGTCGCTGATCTTCGACATGGGTGAAAAAGTACCGTTCGCTCGAAATCCTGTAGTTCTCAACCTCACTGTGTTTTTATTTCTCTCAGTGGGATTCTGGATTTCATGGATATACTGAGCCATTTTCTTCGACACCACCGGCCAGCCGTATATTTCCACGACTTGAGCAAAGGTCAATTTCGGCTTAAGAATAATCACATTCGGTGTTCTGCGGTTCAGCTCCCGCACTTCGGGGTATTCCAAGCCGGTGTCCACGAACACGCCCGGCACGTCTGGGTAAACGGTGCGGACCAAGTTGAGCAGGGCATGAGAATCCTTCCCCCCCAGCGATACATAGACATCCTTGCCCAAACCCTGCCAGTATTCCCGCCATGCGACAATACGCCTGATCGACATCTGAATGACCATCCGCAGAGGAAGCGATTGTCGTTGACGAAGAAATAAGGTTTTCAATTGTTGTTCAGTCATAACCAACCTCATGGCCTTCGGCCAAGCGCGATTCAGATTCTAACAAACCGCTGGTGCTGACCGCCCTGCGGCGGCACAGCTAAAACCGTTATAGTGCTTTCCGCCGCTCCAACTCTTCACCCTGTCGCCAGGGAAGATTTAGCGCATCCTCAATGGTCTTGATTGCCTTATCCTGTGCCACCCCGCCATGCTCCCGGCTGTCCAAGGCAAAATGGTAATCCCTGATTGCGGTTTCCGTGGCAGCCAGCACCTCTTTTGCCCGGATCAGGTCAGGATGCAGCGCAAGATGATCTTTGCCGGGGTCAACCAAATTGTTGTGCATGAGCGTGTGAAAGCCCAATACCACCCGGTTCACCGTCCCCGGATTCCTGCCGAGCATCCCCATGATACGGTCATAAAATACCTTGTGATGCTCCGGGTCATCCTCGTCAAAATCTTCCGGGTCACTCTCCAGATATTCCCCATCTTCACCAGGGGGAAAAGAGCCACGGTTAACACTGTTCAGCAGGGCCGCGAGGCTTGCTATCACTTCCATATCCTTTTTAGTAGCCTTTGCCATTTGCATGATATTCCTCCTCACTCCGTAGTTGGCAGCGCACTATAACCAGGACGCTGGAAGCCGCCCAAAAGACGGCGGTTCACCGCCCTGGCCGTTAGTCAGACAAAAACTACGCTGCGAAAATGATACGGGAGAGATTCCCTCAGCTCCCTCAATAGCGCGGTACGAGTTGGTCCGCACAGCCCAGAGTATTCAGCAGCTTTTTCCCGGCAATGAGAAATAAAAGCATCGTTGTACGGATCATCGTGGGTTGATCGTGCGTGGTGGTCTGCAAATGTCTCAAATGGTGCCATAACTACTCGTATCATTTTTATTCCCCTGACTAACCAGACAGATGGACACAGCCAAGGCGGGTCATCTGCTGATCTGTTAAATGGACTCTGCCAGTGCAACGCAGTACGGGTCGTTTGACGAAGAGTCGGTTTCCATCAGTTTTGCAAATGCCTTGTTATGCTGGTTCGCCTTTCGCAGTGCGTCAAATTCGCCTCTGCACGGGATGACATCGTCAGGGCCAATGATGTGCATGACCCATGCGGTTTCCTTTTCTCCCTTGCCAGGGCGAACTGCATCAACGTACTGCATGATCTCAGTGACAGCCTCCATGACCTCGGCATCTCCGCCTGTACCTGCCGTATAGAGATGAGAGCAGATGATATCGGAGAGTCGGGCCAACTCTGCCAACTGATGCGAGTAATTCCGCTCCAAATCCCTGAGCAGTTCAATTTCCCTTGAATAGCCCCGTGCTTCTTTCGCTGCTGCCGAGTGCGGCAACTGTGTCAGTAGATCCTCTAAAGTGACTGCATCCGTATCTTTTATCGTCATCCTGATTCCCATTGTTTCCTCCCTTTCGCTCATTTAACCAACGTTACCAGCGGATCGCTCCGCTCACCGCTGAAACGCGGCCCGTTATAGTGCTAAGTATCAAAGAACTCTTTTCCGGCCTTGTCGCTCTCTCCGTTGGCGTTGTCGCCATCGATGTACCAGGAAGGATTAGAGCCATAGGCGTTTTTGCCAATGTTGTAAGGAATATCAGCAATAACCAATTGCGCCTTTGGAATTGCATAGGGTTTGTAGTTCTGGAAGTGGTCATTTATTAGCCGAAACTTACTCATATCTCCGGCACCTCCAGGTGTTTTGCTACGACTTCCTTGATGCTGTCTTTCCAGCGTATATCCGGTTGACCGTCAAGAAGTTGATACAACCGCATGATTTCCGTATCGCTTTGCAACCGCTCAACTTCCAACACTGCCCATCTGTGCTCAAGATCCACCCTCGATCTTATCTTGTTCATCTTACCGATCCAGATGGTCTCAGGATCATAGACCCGCACTGCGTCAACTACCCGCAGCGTCTCTTCTACGCCCCCCAGCATCGGTTCAATCGAAACGGACGTGCTGAATCCTCGATGTGCGGCATCTGACAATGCTCCCAGACGCTGCAGGCCTGACGGTGCTCCAGGTTCCCAGAACGATATGAGTGCAGGAGTTGTCGCACCGATAGTGAAGCGGAACATGATTTGCTCTTGCCACTTTTCCAGTGCATCCATGACACGCCTGATGCAGTCCCGACTCGGTTTTGACACGATCAGTAGCTTGTTGCCCTTCTTCAAGATCAATTCAGCTACTCGACAGTAATGCTCCACGTTGAATGGGGTTATATCGTGGCTACTCGGAAACATCACGACACCCTCACGAGCAGGGTAGGAGGTCATGGCAGCGCGTTTAGTAAGCTCCTCGCGGCCCCATTCTGCCCGTGCCCGCTGGTTGAATCTGTTGGCATTGTGGGCCGCGTAGCAGTACAGACAGTTGTTCCGGCAACCACGACAGATGTTCTCCGTAACCTCAGCCCACTCTGCCGTGCCAGTTCCGGTTCTGTTGGCGTCAAATGTCATTTCTCGGTTCCCCCCTGAGCCGCCAAGAGAGCAACCAGTTTGAGAAGTTCGATCCGACCTAGCTCCGTTATAAAAACGCCGTCGAAAGTTGTCATTTCAACCGCCTCCATAGGCACTTCATTGTGAAGAAACTCAGAGACAGCGGCCAATGGGAGTGATACGTTCCGGGCTTCAATCATTGCCTTTTGAGCACGAAGGTTCGCCGTCTCTACCGCATCCCTGGCAAAACGAAGTGCAATCCCATCGCCTTCCGCGAGAACTATCTCATGACCCCCTTTATCTACGAAGCAGAACTCCACTTGATGGACAAGGCCACAGTCGCAGCAACCGTGAACGAAAGGGTTCTTTACCGGCTTAAACCATCCCTCTTCAGGCGCTAAACCTTCAGCGTCATAAGCCTGGGTGATTATATCTCCTGTTGTCGTCATCAGTTCTTTCATGTCTCCTCCACGTTGAATATTTTGAGATCCTGATAAAGCACCAAGGGAATGAGCCATGAAAGCGCCCGAACAATCGGCAGACCTGGAAGGTCTACCACTCGGTAGAGAGCGACTTCCCCCTCGTCAGTCGTCGCCAGTTTACCGAGAATCGAGTCGGAGAAAGCCCTGAAGACGACAACCTCATAAGTCCGCCTGTCTCCGGACTTCCCGCACAACTCCCATTCGTCCCACATGATGTGAATCCCGGACTCCTCTTCGAACTCCCGTACCATTGCGTCGCGGGGCGCTTCATTGTCTCGGATCTTTCCCCCGAGCCCATTGAGCTTGCCGATCTGCCACTCAAATCCAGATCTGGAGCGAGCTTTCTGGATGAGCGCGACCTCCTGCCGGTTCTCCGTGAACACAAAACCAACGACATAGCGTTTCAATACTCCGTTTCCCACTTAATCCCCCTTTCGCATGCGCCGCATGGGCGCTCGTCATAGCCGTTACAGCATGGATTGTGATTCAAAGCAGTATTCGATAGGCTCGTTCCCCTGCAACGGACAGATGTCGTCTCTGTACCCTCGCAGACCGGGCATTCCGTCCCGATCTCCCATCCGTCAGTGGCATAAATTTGAGGGCAGATCATCATCGTGACGGCAAGTTCGGCCCAGTCGTCATAATCGATCCGGTTACGACGTTCCTTATCGCGGATTGCCACTATTCGCCCATCTTCGATGAGCATATAGGCGAGAGCATGGCGCCCTTTCATATCCCCTCCGCAGTCTGCCAATGAGCTTGTAGTCTGGCACCTTCATGAGCGTAACCAATGCCCGGATATGCCCGCTCCATAACCCTAAAAACTTCGAGCTTTTCCTCCCGTGTCTTGTCAGGATCCATCATGACCAACACAGCCTTTTGAGCATGCTCCATAAACTTGCTATTCGGATTTCGGCTCAAAATTGTCTCTTCGCCGCGGCGTTCCTTGTTCTTCGACCAATGTTCTTCAGCCTTTGCCCCTTGAGCTGCGAATAACTTGGATGCCTCTTCATGCACCAAATCGACAACCTTCTTGATCGCCGGCAGGAATTTAGGAGGAAGCTCCTGAAAGGCGCGTTTGGTAGCCTGGATCATTGCCTCCTCGGGCAGAGATTCGAGGTCGGACAGGACACTGGCGATTGCCGTCTCCGGCCATTCAGATCCGAAATGGGAGAGTCCAATATGCTTCAGTCCTTCGCGTGCAAATTTCTCTGTCATGCCGATACCCTCCCTGACATCGAAGCCTGCAGCGCCCTGGTGAAGTCGTTCTCTTCGGTATCATTGAGAACGGAAGCCTCATCCTCCCATCGACGCGCAGAAATCCACCCCTGTGCCATCTTCGGAGTTCTCCCCTGCCTGATCATATCCGGTCGATTCGCGGACTCCTTCTTTGCTGCGTCTACGATCTTTTCCACCAACGTCCGGGTCAGTTGAGGAATATCGATCCAGGCGTCTGCAGCCTCTGCCCGGCCGTGCTTGTAGTTGAAGGCATTCCAGAACTGCATGAAGGCCTCCAGGCGTGCACCCTTGAGAGTCCGCTTCTTCCGGGTAATGATTTGCTCCTGATCGGAAAACAGGAATGTGCTACCTTCATCGTCAGATGAAGAAAGGTTATGGTTTTCTTCTTTTGCTTCTGTATTGCTATTGTTACTGCTACTGGCTAGACCAGTGCTATCCGTTTGCTCTAGCGATGCTTTAGCACTGCTAGCCTTTTGCTTGCCCCCTTTGCTCCCTGCGCGTCTCTTTTTTTCAATATAATCGACAGCTTCCAGGATGATACGATCGCTATATGGGGAACTGGACGAACAAGTCACTAAATCAATTGCAAACTGTCGTATGAATTTTCCGAGTTCTTTGTCGGACTTAAACTTCAAAGTTTCCGCGAAGAATTCAGAAGCTTCTATCTTGTAAAAGAAAGGACGGCTCATAAATTAGGAGCCTCGTCCCGCGTCCGCATAATTGGACAAGCACCGATCCAGAATGTCCCACTGGGAATACGGTCCCGTATGATGTCGATGAGTTTCATGTCCGCTCCTTGAGAGGGACACCGCCTGTCACACGGCGCCCGATGTCATATCGTTTCAACAGTGATTCTCACGCCCGGGTAATCCCCGTACCGTTTAAGAACATGGGGCATGTCACAGACCTGACTATCATCGTTCCAGACAACACCAGTGAGAGCATCCTTTACGCAGCGGACGAGCTTGTCCAGGTCGGGCTTCGATACGTGCCAGAGGGGAGCCTCGTCGCGCAGGAGATGAGCATTCTTCCCCGTCCGGTAATGACCCTTTACCCGCGGCATGACGAAGTAAAGCGTCAGCCTGATCGGACCAGAGGCTGGCTTCTCGGATCGCATTTCCTGAAGCGCCGAGTAACTGATCACGCTCGCCCACGGCTTTTGCTTGTCGCCGTTGTCCTGGGTCACGACCGCCCGAGGCTTGCCGCTGCCCTTGCTCTTGACGACAAACGCCTTCGCGCTGCCTTTCGGGACCGGCGCCCCCGGTACGAAGAAGTCGAGGATCATGCTATTTCTCCCTCGAAGAGTTCCCCATCCTCAACCGGAAGCCGTTGAGGAGGTGCAACTGACATGTCCACTTTCAGGATCACGCGTTGACAGATGGTGCAGTACATGATTCGGATGTCTCCGTCCCGGTGGAAGCGCCGGTCTTTGGGGAGACAGCACTCTTTCTGAACAGGGGGGGCAGGCCATTTATCTTCGTCCATGTCTCTCGATGTTTTTAATGATTCTTCTCCAAGCGTAGAAGAACCAGATAAAGAAACAATACTCTCGGCTTTCATTTTGGCACCCTCAGAGGCCGAACTCGAATCCGGCAATACATCCCCCGCTTCAATGGCTTGGTCGCCTGTCTCAGAGCCGAATAACTCGGGATTCTGATAACGCTCGATTTCCTCCTTCGTGAGAGTCTTTCGCTCGACGATCTCGTTGAAGTCAAGGCGGACGAGGATCTTCTCATTCTGTGGGTAGTCATACATCCACAGGCACATGACCGGCCGCTCCTCGCTGCCCTCTTCGACGATTCTGGTGATTTCGTCGAGCTGAGATTCAACATCGTCGATCTTCTTCTTGTAGACTGCGGCGGAATCCTTCTTCGCCTGGTTGAGCCGGCCCCATTCGGTCCATAGTTCAGCCTGGAGTTTCGAATAGCAGCCAAGTTCTACGTCAGTGAGGAAGACAGGGAGTGAGAACTCGAAAGGTTTCGACGTCGGAAGATCTGTGTTGACCGCCTCCGAAGCCTCAGGGATCGAGTCGGAGGCATCCGTCATACCTACAAAGTCTTCGCAGACTGCGCCCAGGGGAATATATTCATCCAACCACTCGCGGGTGCAGCCTCTATCGGCATCCTTTGAAAACATTTCGCAGTTCGTGTTGAAACAGGTGTCAGGACATTCTTCACACGGAGGATGCTTCTCAGTCACGGTTGTTACAGTCGTCTCAGTTTCCATTTCCATTGCCCTCTCTTTTATTGAGATCCTGATTTATCAGATCCATCGTGTGCGAACATTTCGGGCATGCGAAGAAGAAACCGCAATCCGGACAGCCAGCTTCGCGCCTTGCTATGGCAGGAGCGAGCAAGAATGCTATCCCTCCCTATTTTTGCCCGACTGCGCGGCCCATAGATTTTTGAAAAGCTGAGTTAAGACGAATTATCCAGGCTTCTGGATCGATGTCATAAAGTCCCCAAAAACTACGCCCCGCGAGTTTACCCATCCCATGCCTGCTGCCGGGGTATCTTGCCGTACCGCCGAAAGCATGATGTCTGTAACAGAGGGGCAAGGTACGATCATCACCCGGCTTTCCACCCATTGTGCCATTGCCCATAGTTGCCTCGTGATGCGCCTCGGAACCAACATGGCCGCAAATGATGCAGGGCAGGTTACGGATAAAATCCAGATAGGCTTTATCCCGAATAGGCTTCACTTTTTGCAGCATTACTCCACCTCTTGGACCTTCTGTTCGAGGGCAACTACTCCATCAAGGAGTTGATTCAGTTTCATGTCCTCAATGGTGGTCCAACTCCGAGTGCCAAAAATCGATTCCAACATATCTACCTTTGCCTTCTTTTCTGCTGCAGATTGCCCTGGCCATTTCGAAGTGAGCAATCCTTGTATTTCCTCCAGCGCCTTTGTCTTCTCGTGCTTCTCTCGGTCCCAATCAGACCGGCCTTCGTTGTCAAAAAGGTTTTCAGATGAAGCGGCTGTGTCTATTGGACGATGATTACCGCCAATGTTCAGGAACTCGAAATGTGAGCGG
This sequence comes from Geobacter sp. SVR, assembly GCF_016865365.1. Taxonomy (NCBI): domain Bacteria; kingdom Pseudomonadati; phylum Thermodesulfobacteriota; class Desulfuromonadia; order Geobacterales; family Geobacteraceae; genus Geobacter; species Geobacter sp. SVR. The sequence goes on along the minus strand of NZ_AP024469.1, from coordinate 3,228,559 downwards.
AAAGTATCAAAGGTGGGATTGTCAAAGGACCGACCGTCCAAGAGATCGCTACGGTCCTTGAGAACAAAGGCCCGGTTGATTACTTGCCGAGTCTTTGCTTCTTTCTGGTATTCAGGATTGATCTGGAACCGCTCCATTTCGATCAACAGAGAAGGTTCGTAAGCCATTTCTCCTTCGGCTTTCATTTTAGTTCCGACCTTGATGAGCTCCTTTTTTCCCCCTTGTTCCAACTCTTCGTAGTCATATTCGAACCCAGCACGTCCGCAGAGGATGACATGCATGGGACAGTTCAAAAACAGGTCAGTGAATCGCCGCCATTCCGGTTTGATCTGGTTCCAGTGTTGAAACTCCAGACGAAAAACTTTACGGTATCCTTTTGCCTGCCGGTCCTTGTTGATCTTGTCCAGGAAAGCCTGCTGAATCTCGACCCATATGTGAGTAATGGAGTCAACAATTGCGATATCAGCGGCTTGCTGCGCCTCCTGCATGAACTCTATCAGTGAGGTAAAGGTTTTGGCTTTCGCTACAAGAACTTTGATCCCGGCTGCTTGGAACAACGGCAGAACAAAGTCAGAACCAGTTTCAGTATCGAGAAAAGCAACTGGTTTTTGGCTCCCGATCATCTTGTGAAGCCCAATTGCAATTTCAGTAGCGGTACGGGTCTTCCCAGCGGCAGCAAATCCCATAATACCGACTTTGCCGTATGCTATTTCATTTGATGCTTCACGTAGTAAGGCCATTATCTACACCTCCAATTCGTGTATTTCATCCGGCAAAATGCTGTGGTTAGCCATCTGCTTGTTGATCTCTTCTACTGCATCTGCAAAAGTCTGGGGGATATATGTCGAAGCAAGCATTTCTTTCCTAGCTTTTTGACAACGGTCACACGAGACTTTCTCCATCCGCGAAACTATAATCGACCAGAAAACAATATTGCTGTCGTCGAGAATGTTACAGCTTGCCGCCACCATCATTCCAGGGTACATCTTCTGCACTATTTCGCGTGCCATCACGACGCTCGGTTGAAGTATCATCACTCGCCCCCTTCGATAGCCTTGAATATGCCGAGCAAGAGGTTTTTCGGGGCTACCTTAGCGACTACCAAGGCAAACTTTGACTTCTTTGAGATCCTGATATTCAGTCCTGCGTAGATGCCGTAATCCTCACCAGCCTCGATGCCCCAACCAGCCTTGATGCCCGAACCAGCCTTGATGCCCGAACCAGCCTCGATGCCCCAACCAGCCTCGATGCCCCAACCAGCCTTGATGCCCGAACCAGCCTCGATGCCCCAACCAGCCTCGATGCCCCAACCAGCCTTGATGCCCGAACCAGCCTCGATGCCCCAACCAGCCTCGATGCCCGAACCAGCCTTGATGCCCCAACCAGCCTTGATGCCCGAACCAGCCTTGATGCCCGAACCAGCCTTGATGCCCGAACCAGCCTCGATGCCCCAACCAGCCTCGATGCCCCAACCAGCCTTGATGCCCGAACCAGCCTCGATGCCCCAACCAGCCTCGATGCCCCAACCAGCCTTGATGCCCGAACCAGCCTCGATGCCCCAACCAGCCTCGATGCCCCAACCAGCCTTGATGCCCGAACCAGCCTCGATGCCCCAACCAGCCTCGATGCCCGAACCAGCCTTGATGCCCCAACCAGCCTTGATGCCCGAACCAGCCTTGATGCCCGAACCAGCCTTGATGCCCGAACCAGCCTCGATGCCCCAACCAGCCTCGATGCCCCAACCAGCCTTGATGCCCGAACCAGCCTCGATGCCCCAACCAGCCTCGATGCCCCAACCAGCCTTGATGCCCGAACCAGCCTCGATGCCCCAACCAGCCTCGATGCCCCAACCAGCCTTGATGCCCGAACCAGCCTCGATGCCCCAACCAGCCTCGATGCCCCAACCAGCCTTGATGCCCGAACCAGCCTCGATGCCCGAACCAGCCTTGATGCCCCAACCAGCCTTGATGCCCGAACCAGCCTTGATGCCCGAACCAGCCTTGATGCCCGAACCAGCCTCGATGCCCCAACCAGCCTCGATGCCCCAACCAGCCTTGATGCCCGAACCAGCCTCGATGCCCCAACCAGCCTCGATGCCCCAACCAGCCTTGATGCCCGAACCAGCCTTGATGCCCGAACCAGCCTTGATGCCCCAACCAGCCTTGATGCCCCAACCAGCCTCGATGCCCCAACCAGCCAATATCACCTTCGCACTGATAGAGCCTGTGGCCTTGATGGTGCCGGCAAAGAACAAACCGAACTCCAGGTTTATGTCACCTTCAACCTCCAACACTGAATCAGTGGCACCCACCTGGTTGATCAACCAGCTTGCATAATCTGCGCGGTTCTCCTGTGCCAGCGCATCAAGGACCTGTTGATAATCGGCTTCACCCTGGGGGAAATGCTCCTTGAACCACGTCATATCGCTCTGACAAGCACGTTTTTCTTGCAGCCACTGCGTTGTAATATTCATTTTTTCATCCTCCATTTATGGTTTCCCGCCACTCATGACAGATATGAGATATTCAGCATTTGCGATCTCTGCCGCTTCCTGCCGTTCACGTTCCTTTGCTTTTTCCTTTGCCCGAGCATCCAGCCAGTTCCCAAAGGCGCCGGCCAGGATGATTGTTATGAGCATGAGAGCGCCAATCATGATTTCCGCATCCTGCCTATCTCGCTTGTTCACAGAGTCCCCCGAATTGATTCGTGATCTCCATCCGTTCCGCCAAAGTCACCCCTAAAGTCCTCATCTCTCTCTCATGGCAGACTGAACAAGAGCCGTGAGAAACGCCTGTGACGCCTTGTCCATCTTTCCGGCTGTACTCAAAGCCACAGTAAGAGCAGAGAACAACCAACAGAGAGAAACAGTTATTCATGAGCGCACTTCCGCAAAGAAAAGCTTTCCGGCCTGGACCTTCTCGCGCATTTTATTGAACGTCCATGTGAAAAGCTGGCAGGATGGAAGGATCGCCGTTCCGTGGTAGATATGGTCGCCATGTTCCAGGCAGAACACGAGCGTCTGCAGATCGGGGATGATCGGGCCGCGCTGATACTTAGCCATGATTGGCACCCTCGATTAGAGCCTTGATGTCTTCTACCCGCCATGCGGTAATCCGCTGCCCCAATTTCACGCCCTTGGGATACCTGCCGTCCTTGATGCCCTGCCACCAAGTAGTTTTAGAGACAGGAATGAGTTCGAGGACTTGGGGCAGTCTCAGGAACCCGGTCTCAGGCAGTTGCATGACTATCTCCTCCAAGCATCAGCAGCGCAGAGTTGAGCAAGGCGGCAAGCTCAGATTTCCGGGACTCAAGGCGCGCGGCACAAGCTGCGGCATCGCGAAGAATTCCGGACAATGACTGAGGGGGAGGAGCAGCTTCGGAGACGGGGCTTGCCTTCAGATGTTTGATAACCTGGAGGGATGCCGAAGCAGTGAAGTAGTAGCTATTGGCGTACCGAGCATGACGGAGAATATGGTAATCTTTATCATCGACCAGATTCGCAGCAGCGATAGCCTGTCTTATCTGTTTGACTTCTGTGATACCTCTGCGCTTGATGCCAGCCGTTGAAAGGACCTGCCAGCCGTTGACAGTAAATTTGTTTTTCATTATAGTATCCTCGATTCGTTGGTATGCCCCGTTGACCCTGGACCGGTTGCGGGGCTTTTTCATGCTGACTGCCGCCTTTCGCTACTGCGACGTTCTTTACTCGGCCCGCCCTCCACGTACAGACCGTCAGCCTTGAGGGCGTCCTCTTCTTCCGGCTTGATCTGAAATCGTCCGCGAAAGACATTCCGCATTCTCTCCGGGTCGAAGCCTTTTGATCGAGCCCAGCCCGCGATGTTTCTCCCCGATCCCTCCAGCTTTCTCCGCGTAGGTTCCAGCTTTTTCCGCCGTGTAGCTTCTACGTCCAAGTCAATCACCTCCCTTTTTTTGTTGCATTGTCGTGTTGCCGTGTTGTAAGGTGTGGCCGCTCTAATTCTTCAATTGTCGAAGAAGGGTCTTCTTTTATGGTGAAAGCCCCTCTTTGGCGACCCCGCTACAGGTGCGCCGTTTTTACGCCTCCGTGGCAATGTGATGGTGTGACTATAAGTGAATTGTTTTCACTTGTAAAGATATTTGTGATTTTTTTTCACGCAGAGGTTTTTTATGACTGTTGATGATTTAAAGAGGTTATTGGGGGTAATAGAAGACCAGGACCTAGCGCCACACTTCGGCTTAAAAGATAGGTCAACGATATCAAAGTGGCGCACTCGGCCAGAAGGAAGGGTCCCTGCTCACATTGAACGAAAAGCGTTAGAAATGAGCACAGAAAACGACAAAAGACCGACTAATGCCGGCCTTCCGTGGGATGAAAAAATGCTTTTGGAAAACTACCGGAAACTTACCGGTCCCGAGAAAGCAAAGCTGCTTCAAGAGCTGACTGCACACGGAGAGGATTCAAGCGGAAAAGATTGAGGAGGGCTTTTTCATCTGATGATAATTCTGGAGGGGCTTCAATGTTGATTTCGTTGTTTTTTGCAGCTTTCCGAGATTTGGCGCACTTCGGACACATACACACCCCCTGATAAGGAAATAGAGTATTGCGTCCTGGTGACCGGTGCCTCGACGTTGAAGGGTTCCCTCCGAGCGGTTAACCGTCTCCGGTTCCTGGCGCGGCCGCTGAGGGTTAAATTGTGAGATGAGAGCTTATATATTATTTTATTTTCTAATGAACAAGCTATTTTACTTCGGGTGTGCCGGGGAATACAGGAGGTATGAAATGCGAATCATTGTAGTTGTTATATTAATAAACTTACTATGTTGTAATGCAATGGCGGCAAGCCCAGGTCCTAAGGATGGCTTTCGTGACATTTATTGGGGCGATGCTCCTTTGCCAGACATGTTGCATCTCAAAAAAGAACATGGAATGGATGTTTATAGTAAGTCGGGGCAACTTAGAGACAGAGTAGCAAGTATTGACAACGGAATGATTACTTATCATTTTTACAACAAAAAATTTTGTAGGGTTGAAATTATGTGGCCACTTTTGGAATATTCAGAAGCAAATGCGATCCATGAAATACTAAAAAAAGAATGGGGTAAGCCAGAATACAACGTCACTTATCCTGGCAAGTTAATTCACTTAGAATGGATGTCTGAGAATGGAAGAACAAGATCATCGTATGCAGCAATGAAAAAGGTGGATAAAAAGGAAAAAAACCCTATTTCAGAATTATTTGACAAGAACTGGCTTGCATCCATATTTATCGATGATAAAGCCTGTGTTGAAAAAGCGATATCTGATAATGGGTTATAAAATACATATCAGTTTACTGGTCGCCTTCCTCTGCTACACCTCCGCCGCTTCGATCCCCCGCGACGATTATGGCCGGATCAAGCGGAGCGCGGCAGTGGTTCGCCAGTTCAAACAGCAGACCGGATATAACGGCGGACGGACGGGATACGAGATAGACCACATAACCCCCCTGCATCGGGGCGGGTGCGATTCAGTGGAGAACTTGCAATGGCTGACCATCGAGGAACATCAGGAAAAGACGAGGAGAGAGCGGTGAAGGAAAAGAAGACGTTTCCGAGGGTTACGAAACTCTTGCTGGAAAATGCTGTTCAGGCCGGCAGCGTCAATGCCGTCGTGAGAAAAACAGGACTCTCTCACAATACCGTCACCGGTTACATCGAGGGGAGAACCGAGCCGTCACACAAAAGCCTGGAGTTGATCGGGCAGGCTTACGGCAAAACTGTCGCATGGCTGAGAAATGACAAAGAAGAAGACACGCCGATCCCCCCCGGCCTAGTAGACATGTCGTATGTCACCGCCACGAAACGCAATCTATGGGCGATCATCAGGGATTTACCAGAGGAACGGGCAAAGGCATTGCTCAAGTTCCTGCAGCCTTGAGCTCGTCCAAGTAATCCGCCCAGGTCTGCATCATCTTCCGGCGCGTTTCGATATGTGCCGTTCGGTTGTAGGCTCTGCCGTTCGGGTCCTTGACCTTGTGCGCGAGTTGATGCTCGATGATGTCGGGCCGGAAACCGAGGATCTCATCGAGGATTGTCCGCGCCGTCGCCCTGAAACCGTGGCCGGTAATCTCGTCCCTCTCGAATCCCATACGTCGCAGCGCCGCATTGACGGCGTTCTCCGACATGCACCGTAGCGGAGAACGATGGGATGTGAACACGTACCGCCCCCGGCCTGTCAATGGCTGGAGTCCCTTCAGGATCTCGATTGTCTGAGAGGAGAGGGGGACCAGATGAACAACCCTCATTTTCATCCTCTCCGCGGGGATGTTCCACTCAGCAGCGTCAAGGTCTATTTCAGACCATTCCGCCGCCCTGAGTTCGCCAGGACGCACGAAGAGCAGGGGGGCCAGTAGCAGAGCAGCCTTGACAATGGCGGAGCCGTCATAATCCTCGAAGGCGCGGAGCATCGGCCCGACTGTCTTCGGGTCTGTTGGTGCCGCATAGTGTTTATTTTTCACCCGTGGGAGAGCGCCTTGAAGATCCGGGATAGGATTCCGCTTTGCTCGTCCCGTCGCTATTGCATAGCGGAAGATCTGACCACAGCACGTCTTGACCCGATGAGCAACCTCCAGGCTTCTTTTCTCTGCCCGGTTCATGATCGATAGAATATCCGGTGCCTCGATCTCGGTGATCGGTCGCGCCCCAATCCAGGGAAAAGCGTTCGCCTTCAGTCGATTGAGAAGACGTGTGGCATGTTCCTCCGTCCATTCATGCTTGAATTTCTCATGCCACTCCAGAGCGATTGACTCAAAGGTATTCGCAGATGCCAAAGATGCAGCGGCCCGCCGATTCTTCTTCTGCTCTCCAGGATCAATATCGTTCGCGAGGAGTTTCCTCGCTGCATCCCGCTTTTCCCGAGCGTCCCCGAGCGTAACCTCTGGATACATACCCAGAGCGAGAGTCTTCTCCTTGCCGTTGAAGCGATACTTCAGGCGCCAACATTTACCGCCAGCCGGCGTAACCATGAGATACATCCCCGCCGAGTCGGAGAGCTTGACGGGCTTGGCAGACGGTTTTGCATTGCGGACCTTGGCATCAGTAAGCGGCATGGGCTGGCTCCTTGTGGGGGTATCGTGATGCATTGGCGGGGGTATTCGTCCAAATAATGCCCCCATCTGCCACGGATGCCACCATACCAAAGCGGATATTACCGGACAACAAAAAAAGAAAAAGCCCCCTGAATTCAGGGGGCTTCGCACTTTACCGGACGTGGCCGGATGTTGTTCTGGAGCCGTTTGTCGGAATCGAACCGACGACCTCATCATTACGAGTGATGTGCTCTACCAACTGAGCTAAAACGGCGATGTTTTTCGAAATGTCCATCGGACGGGGAAGAACCATAATTTAATACCTGACTGAACGGCGTCTGTCAATGCCCAAAGTTCTGCCTGCCACCCTGGTGCTGCAATGCCTCATCCAGCTTTTGCAGCCCTTCCAGCGCGCCGCAGGCCAGTGAAATGTGCGGCGGTTTGATGTCAGGCTCACGCGGATTGATGCGTATGACCGTGGTATCGGCATGCTGCCAGCCCAGGCGCTCGGAGGTGGCCCGGATGGTCGGAATTGCCGTTCCTGCCCCCATTTCGATCACCGCCATGGGTTTGCCCGCCTGAGCTTCCATGAACCGCTCGAAGCGCGCCTCCTGGCCGCTGGTACGGTCCGGCAACCAGGACCAGTCCCCGAACATGAGAATGTTGGGCCTGCTGACGGTGCCGCAGTGCGGGCAGCGGGGGAGCGAGGAGGTCCGCATGGTAGCGGGATCGACCACGATCCTCTCCCGGTTGTCCCAGATGTCCCGGGTGCAGGGCTTGATGCACTGGAGGTGGTGGATCGAACCATGCACCTCCAGTATGCTGTCATTGGCGAATCCCGCCTTGCCGAACTGCCCATCCACGTTGGATGTCACCACAAAATAAGCTGCCTGGTTCAACTCGATCCAGCGTCTGATGATGTGGAACCCCTGATGGGGGATGGTGGCCCGGTAGAGATTGGTGCGGTGGCCGTAAAACCCCCAGCCAAAGGCCGGGTCGCGCTCGAAGTGCTGTGGATTGGCGGCATCCGCAAACGAGAGCCCGAGCCGGGCGTACATCGGATAGGCCTTCCAGAAGCCCTGGTCGCCGCGGAAATCAGGCAGGCCCGAATCGACCCCCATGCCGGCTCCGGCCGTGATGACGAAGGCTTCGGCATTCCTGATTATCTCGGCCGCGCGTTCCAGCACAGTTCGCCTCAGGACAGCAGATGCACGAATAATCCGCTGCGCAGCTTGGGTTCGAACCAGGTCGATTTGGGAGGCATGATCTGGTCCTGGTCGGCCAGGTCGATCAGTTCGCCGATCGAGGTGGGGAACAGGGAAAATGCCACCGCATATTCCTGTGAGTCTACCAGCCGCACCAGCTCATCATTGCCGCGAATGCCTCCCACGAAATGAATGCGGGTGTCGGTGCGGGGATTGCCTATGCCCAGGATAGGAGCCAGCAGGCTGTTCTGGAGAATCGATACGTCAAGGCGCTCCACCGTGTCGGACTCGTTGACCAGGTCAGGGGCGGCATGCAGGTGATACCAGCTGCCCGACAGGTACATGCCGAAGTGATGGCGATTGCAGGGGATGACCGGAGTGGCGGAGGGCACAATCTCGAAGGCCGATGCCACCTGCGCGAGGAAACCGTCCGCATCCAGGCCGTGCAGGTCTTTGACCGCCCGGTTGTACGGCATGATGTTGAGCTGGTTCTCGGGGAAGATCACTGTCAGGAAAAAGTTGTACTCCTCCTGTCCGTTGTGCCCTGGATTTTTTTCTCGGCGCAGTTCACGCACGCGGCCGGCAGCGGCGCTGCGGTGATGTCCGTCCGCCACGTACAGACGGGGAATGGCGCCGAACAGGTCCACCAGGCGATCGATCATCGCCGAATCAGTGATGATCCAGAGGGTGTGCGACACGCCGTCGTCGGTCGTAAAATCGTATTCGGGCTCGGCGGCGATCACGCCGGCAATGATCTCCTCGACTTCGCTGCAGCTGCGCGAGAGGTAGAAAACCGGTTCATCATTGGCATCCAGGTAATCGATGTGTTTGACGCGGTCTTCTTCCTTGTCGGCTCGGGTATGCTCGTGCTTCTTGATCACTCCGGACTGGTAGTCATCGACGCTGGCGCACACCACCAAGCCGGTCTGGACGATGATGCCCATCTTCTGGCGGTAGACATAGAAGCATTCCTGGTCGTCCTGGACGAGCAGCCCGCGGTCGATGAACTCCTGCAGGTTGCGCTGCCCCTGGACATAGACCGGTTCATCGTGCGGGTCGATGTGCGCCGGCAGGTCGATCTCGGGCCGGGAAATGTGCAGGAAACTGTCGGAATTGCCGGCGGCCATGGCTCTGGCCTCCTCGACATTCATCACGTCATAGGGCAGCGCCGCTACCTTGTCTGCGAGTTTTCTGGGGGGACGAAGTCCCTTGAAGGGTTTGATCACTGCCATGTACAACTCCTGCCTTTAGAAGTATCTGCGTGCCCCGACGAAGCGCTTTTCAAAATAGGACTCGTCAATGGGGGTGATGCGAATTTCCTCGCCCCTGCGGGGGGCGTGAACGAATTTGCCATTGCCGACATAGATGCCGACGTGATTGATCTTGTCATCCGCCGCACCGAAAAATACCAGATCGCCATCCTGCAGGTCAGGTCTGGTCACCGCTTCGCCTGCTTTGAATTGATCCCGGGAGGTGCGGGGGATGCTGACTCCGCAAAGATTGTAGACTGCGCGAACGAAGCCGCTGCAATCCATGCCGTCCACTACCGTGTCCCCCCCCCAGCGGTACGGGATGCCGACGAACCGCTCGGCGGTGCGGGCGGCAATGGCCCCCATATCGCGGTCGCCGTGCCTGGCCTGCTTGATGGCCGACTCAGGGCTCCTGGGCTGCTCGGTGCGTTTGGGTTCCCTGGTCTGCCGGATCTCTTCGACAGGAGACTTTTGCAGGCCCGGTTCCTTGGGAGCCTTGAAGACCACTTCGTTTGGGGGGGCGACATAGTAACCGTCGATCAGATGGTCCGCCACCAGCCTGGCAGCCGCGGCACGAGCCTTTTCCCTGCTGGGAAAATCACCGAACCGGACAGCGTAAATGCCGTTATCTTTGCGGAAATAGAAGGCTTCAATGCCTTTTTTCTGAAGAGCGGTGGTGAAGCGTTCGGCGTTTTTTACATCTGCAAAGGCGCCCATTTGGATGGCGTATCCCAGGCGGCGTATGCCTGACGAAGGATCCGACGCTTCCGGCATGGAGGGGGCGGCTAAAAGAATGCAGCATACGGTGATTACAACGGATCTTTTCAAGGCGAGCATGTTCACGGGCAATCTTTTTTCATAATTCCAGCGGGTATGGTGTCACAGTATCCGTAATTTGAAACCGGGAGTAAAGAACTTTTTGCCCGGATTCCGGGAATGGCGGTACCGCAAGGGTGGCAAGCCGAAACGCTGATTTATTTTAGTTAAAAAGCTTTACAAATCTGTGACATGCTCTATTATATAAAAGATTTTTTAATTCTCCGCTGGGCTCTCACTCGGGAAAGGGGAGAGACTGTGGCGTCAATTGCCGACAATTCGGGTGTTTCCTCATCACAGGCGCTCAAAGCGGCAGTGCCGGCCATTACCTGGCCTGCACCGGACTCTCCTGCTGCTGCCTATGGCCGCGATGCCGGGGAAATAAAGGCATCCGAGTCCGAGGATATCGTCACCTTGACGCGAAAAGAGCGGCAGTCCGGGCAGCAGGCGAACCACACGAACGAAAAACCGACTGGAATGAAGAATATACTGTTTTCATACAACTTCCGCGGCAACCTGCAAATCAGGTTCATGGACAGCACCAACAGCGTGGTGTACCAGACGCCTCCCCTCTACTTCTCGCGCCTGACGGAGATCATCGCATCCACCCACACTTCAGTGAGTTTCAGAACGTAGTTACGACGGTTTCCGGCGCTTCCCCGAGCATGAAAAAAGCCGTCTGCTGATCTGTCTCAGCAGACGGCTTTATTGTTTGCTCTAATGCAGCCACCCGAAAATGGCGGAACAGCAGGCAGGCCCACTGCCGTCCCCACTGTTCCAGAAAGCGGTCTTTGCAGATGCGCCGGAACCTGCGGCCATTCAGGTCAGCGTAGGCAAAGCCCCCGCTCACGCCGCTAGTCGACATCCCCCACCTGCCGCCGTACTCCCATCAGGAACGCCACCACGAAATCTTCCAGGGCACCATCCAGCACGGCATCGGGATTGCCCGTTTCCACGCCGGTCCTCAAGTCCTTCACCATCTTGTAGGGATGCAGGACATAGGAGCGTATCTGGCTGCCCCAGCCGATCTCCTTTTTTTCCTCGGCGATTTCGGAGGCCTTGGCAGTGCGTTCTTCCAGCTCCCGTTCATACAGTTTGGCCCTCAGGACCTTCATGGCGGTAGCCTTGTTGAGATGCTGGCTGCGTTCGCTCTGGCAGGCCACGACGATGTTGGTCGGCAGGTGGGTGATGCGCACCGCCGAGTCGGTCGTATTGACATGCTGCCCCCCGGCGCCGCCGGAACGATAGGTGTCCACACGCAGGTCGGACTCGGCGATCTTTATGTCGATGTCCTCTTCCTCGATCTCGGGGAAGGCGTAGACCGAAGCGAACGAGGTGTGGCGGCGGGCATTGCTGTCAAAGGGGGAAATGCGCACGAGCCGGTGGATACCGACCTCGGCTTTCAGATGGCCGTAGGCGTACTCGCCGGTTACGCTGAAGGTGGCCGATTTGATGCCCGCCTCATCGCCTGCCTGGTAGTCGGTGATGGAGGTCTTCCAGCCCTTTTTCTCGCAATAGCGCAGGTACATGCGCAGCAACATCTCGGCCCAGTCCTGCGACTCGGTGCCGCCGGCGCCGGGGTTGATGGAGATGAAGCACGAGTTGCGGTCGTGGGTGCCGGAGAGCATGCGCTGGAACTCGGCCGCCTCGACGCTTTCCTGCAGCCGGGCGTTCATGACGGCCACTTCAGCCAGCGTCTCTTCGTCCTGGGCTTCCACGCCCAGTTCGATCATGACCTTTACATCGTCCAGTTGCCGATTGAGGCCGTCCCACATCTGGACGATCTTTTCCAGTGCCGTGCGTTCCCGGAGAATGTTCTGGGAGGTTTCGACCGCATCCCAGAAACCGGGGGCGGCAATCTTGGACTCTATCTCCTGGATCGATTCGCGCTTGGTGTCGACGTCAAAGAGACCCCCGGAGCTTGACGATACGTTCTTCCAGATCCTGCATGCGGGCTATTTCTTCGCGAAACATGAATACTCCTCGATAGTTTGGATTGATAAAACTATTCTGCCACAGAGACACGGAGGCACAGAGGAAAATCAGGCTGGTACAGCTCCAATTCTCTTACCGGCAGGATAAAACGGGTGCTTGTTGGGATTCCTGAATGTTCTCTGCGCAGGCATTTAAAAGTCACGAAGCACGGAGGGAGAGAACTCGGAATTTGTGAAATCGGAAGGTTTTACTTCCCGGCGTTAAGGCTTTCCTCTGTGTCTCCGTGTCTCAGTGGCGGACTTCAGGTTTCACGTGTTCTTCTTCAGCCGGAACCACGCCAGTGCCGCGATCCCCGCACTCGCTGCCACGCACAGCCAGGCCAGGGCGTCGCCCATCCTGAGATAGAGCGAATCTCCGGTACCGGGATGTATCTCGCCGGTACGGTAGGCCTCCTCGAACAAGGGGGTCATGGTGCGGATATGGCCGTTATGATCGATGATGGCGGTTACGCCGGTATTGGCGGCACGTAGCAGGGGCGTGCGGGTTTCGACTGCCCTGAAGACGGCGATAGAGAGGTGCTGGTACGGAGCGGACGAACGGCCGAACCAGGCGTCATTGGTAATGTTGACGAGAATGCGCGCCCCTGCCCGGACATAGTCTCTGGCAAGTTCCGGGAAGATCCCCTCGAAGCAGACCAGGGTCCCGACCTGGGTGTCGTTAACCGGCAGCGGCGTAACCCGTTCGCCGGGGGAAAAATCCCCGATTCCCACCACAAGCTTACTGATGAATGGGAAGAAGCGTCCCAATGGCACGAATTCCCCGAACGGCACCAGATGCATCTTGTCGCTTCTGCCGATGGTGTCACCTTTGGGTGAAATGACAAAGGCGCTGTTCAGGAAGGTGCGCTTGCCGTTGCGCAGCTCATGGGCAGGACTGCCCACCAGCAAGGTGGTAGACAGCTCCCGCGCCAGCCCCCTGATCCGCTCGGCCTGGCGCAGTTCGTCCTGGAAAAAGAAGGGGAGGGCGCTTTCCGGCCAGACCACCAGATCGGCCCCGTTTTTGAGCGCCTCGCGGGTCAGACGTTCGTAGCTGACCAGGGTTTGCTCCTGGAAAGCGGGATTCCATTTGACGTCCTGTGCGATGTTGCCCTGAATTAAGGCGACCCGCAGCGGTTTCACATCCCGCGCCTCGGGAAGATTCAGGCGGCTGAAACCGTAGAGGAGTGTGGCGATCAGCAGACAGAGCAGCACCAGCGCACTTTTGACGGGGTAGGGAACCCCGGCGCCGGCAATGGCGCGCAGAACGCGATACAGCACCACGTTGGCCAGCACGATGATCAGGGTAATGCCGAAGACCCCGGTGATGTCCGCGATCTGGATCAGGGGCAGCGTTCTGTACTGGGAGTGACCCAGCATGGCCCAGGGGAATCCCGACAGCAGGAAGGTGCGGATGAAATCGCCCGCTACCCAGGCCACCGGCAGCGAAAAGGCGGTTTTAATGCCGATCCGTTCGCCGGCGCGCGCCACCAGGGTGGCCAGTCCGAAAAACATGGCCAGCCACGCCATCAGCAGTACATAGAGCGGAACACTGGCTACCCAGGGGAGATGGCCGTAATGGGTGATGACGATATTGATCCAGTACAGTATGACGGCGTAGGCACTGAGACCGCAGGTGAAGCCGATGCGGAAGGCGGTCCGCAGGGAAGATCCTTCGAGGGCGATCAGGAGGGGGATCAGCGCTATCCAGGCCAGAAAGGACAATCCGACGTTCGGAAAGGAACAGGCGATCATCAGACCGGACAGAATCGCCAGCATGCCCGCCTGATCGAACCAGGCCGGCAGATCGGTACGCAGAAAACGGCTTATCACGCTCTGTCACGCTCCGTGCTGTCCAGACGGCAGATGCAGACCTTCTTGATCCTGCGTTCGTCCGCGTCGATTATGGTGAAGCGCAGCCCGCTGCCTTCGACGATATCGTCGGTTTCGGGTATCTTGCCGGTCAGATGAATGATCAACCCACCGACGGTGTCGAATTTATCGCGCTCGATCTCGATTTCGAACTGTTCCTCGAGATCGTCGACCGGCATGCGCGCGTCGGCGGTGATGGAACCATCCTTGTTGACGGAGAACAGCGCCTCTTCCCGGTCGTACTCGTCCTGGATGTCCCCCACGATCTGCTCCAGCAGGTCTTCGATGGTGATCAGCCCGGATGTGCCGCCATACTCATCGATCACGACGGCCAAGTGCACGTGCTTGCGCTTGAACTCCTGCAGAAGCTGCTCGAGATCCTTGGTTTCAGGAATAAAGAAGGGAGCCCGGACGATCTCGCGCACCCGGATCTGCTCCTCCCGTTTTCCCCAGTATTTGAGCAGGTCCTTGGCGTACAGCAGTCCGATGATGTTGTCGATGTTGTTTTCGTAGACCGGGATGCGCGAATGGCCGCAGGAAATTATCGTGTCCAGGATTTCGCCGATCGAGGCACTGACTGCCACGCAGGCCATGTCAGTGCGGGGAATCATGATTTCGCGCGCTACCGTGGAACGCAGCGAAAAGATGGAGCGGATCATTTCGCTCTCGTCTTCGTTGACGAGCCCCTCTTCCTCGCTGGCCTTGATGAGATCGTGGATCTCGTCCGTGGTGACTTTTTTACGTCCGTTCACGAACCTGCTGATCAGCTCGATGAAACCTGACTTTCTACTGCCTTCTTCCAAGCTGGACATCCTCCCCAATGGGTCTTGGTGACTATATTAGAATGAGTATATTTCGCGGATTTGGAGCTAAAAGGCAAGGATTTTGAACAACAGCAGTACGATCAGGGTAACGGCGGTTCCCAGGAACGAGCCGAAAACCACCTCGCGCATGCTGTGGATCTTCATCAGGAGCCGGGAGTGGCTGACCATTATTGCCAGTCCGAACGATAAAAGGGAGGTAAGCGGATCGCGCGTATTGAGCGAAACCGCCGTGGCAATCGAGAATGCTATCGCAGAATGGCCGCTGGGCACTCCCCCCTGAAGCGGCGTACCTTTGTGGGTCAGGGTCTTGATCATGATGACGACGATCACCACCACCAGCACCGAAACGATTATGCCCAATTCTGCCGGTGATCCGAACATGCCGAGCACCTTTCCGTACATCGGTAATACATATTTTGCCAGCACCAGATAGCCGACAATCGCGGCACCCACCGCCGTGGTCAGCACCGCGCCCGCGGCCGTGTCCTTGGCGATTTTTGCCAGCGGGTGATAATCGGGCGACACCAGGTCTACCACAGCCTCCACCGCCGTATTGACCAGCTCGGCAAACAGCACGAACAGAATCGAGAGCGCCAGCAGGCCGAACTCGATCGGTGTCACCCGCAGGAACAGGGCTCCCAGCAGCACCACAGCAGCAGCGATGAAGTGGTTGCGCATGTGCTTTTCGGCGCGGGCTGCATGCAGAATACCTTCGATGGCGCAGTTGGCCGAATCTATGAAGCGGACGGGTTTAACAACCCTTCCTTTGCCAGGATTCTGAATAGTTCCTGCTCCTTTTTTTGCATGCGGGACGCTTCGGTTTCTCCGCTCCGCTCGTGATCGTATCCGCACAGGTGCAGGATGCCGTGCAAGAGCAGAAAGCAGAGCCTTTCGAAATGGGAATTGCCCCCCTCTTCGGCCTCCCGCAGGGCGGTATCGGCCGAAATGATCACATCTCCCAGGACCTGCGGATTGATGCCGGCGAATTCCCCTTCCTGTTGGGAAAAGGAGATCACATTGGTGGGCCTGTCCTTGGCCAGATAATCGCGGTTGATACGGCGGATGGCCGCATCGCTCACGATGGAGATGGATAGTTCAGTTTCCTCAGGACATCCCAAGGCGCTTAAGATCCTCGCCGCCACCTTTTTTAGCTGGCGGGTTTCGATCCGGTGGCGTCTCTGGCGGTTGTTCAGCAGAATCTCCACTTATTTTGCCTCCATTGTTCGGGGTGAGCTGGTCGACCGCCGTTTTCTGTTCGGTTGCAGCCGGCTTGCGGGCTCCGCTACCCGATTTGTGCACCGGTTCGGGATAATCGATGCGGTGATGGAAAATCCCGTTCAGGATCTGATTGAAGCTCCGGGCGATGTCGTGCAGGTTTTTGAGCGTCAGCTCGCATTCGTCCAGTTGCCCGTCAATGAAGATGTTGTTGATGATCTTCTGCACCATGCCCTGGATGCGGTCGGGCGTGGGATTGACCAGGGTGCGGGAGGCGGCCTCCACGCAGTCGGCCAGCATGACGATACCGGCCTCGCGGGTCTGGGGCTTGGGGCCCGGATAGCGGAAATCCTTTTCCTCCACCGTCTGTCCGGTCGTCTCGGCCTGATTTCTGGCCCGCTCGTAGAAAAATTTGATCAGCCCGGTGCCGTGATGCTGGCGGATGATATCGATGATCGGCTGTCCCAGGTGCTTTTCGCGGGCCAGCTCCGTCCCTTCCTTGATATGGGATATCAGAATCAGGGCGCTCATGCTGGGGGAGAGCTTGTCGTGGCGGTTCTCTTCGCCGGTCTGGTTCTCGATGAAATACTGGGGCTTGGATGCCTTGCCGATATCGTGGTAATAGGCCGCTACCCGTGCCAGAAGCGGATTGGCGTTGGTCGCTTCGGCCGCTGCCTCCACCAGATTGCCGACCACCACGCTGTGATGATAGGTGCCCGGTGCCCGGACCATCAGGTCGCGCAGCAGGGGCGAGTTCAGGTTGGCCAGTTCCAGGAGCTTCATGTCAGTGGTGTAGCGGAAGAGCGTTTCCAGAATCGGTATGAATCCAGAAACGCATCCGGCGCTGATCATCCCGCTCACCAGGGCGAACAGTGCCACGTAAAGGGTCTGAATGCTGAAGAGCGTGTTGCTGAAGGTCTGGAAGGCCAGTCCCATGGCCAGGTTGACCACCGATATTTTCAGCCCTGCGGCGTAGATGGTGCTGCGGTCGGCGCACTGCCGCATGCCGTGGGCGCCGATAATGCTCCCCAGCAGGGCGTAGATGACCACGAACATGTTGTTGTTGAACATGATCCCCAACAGCGGCGCCAGGATGGCACAGTAGACCAGGGCCACTTCGGAGTTGATCAGCATCCGGACGATCATTGCACTGGCGGCAAAGGGGAACAGGTAGAAATAATTGCTGGTGTCGATATACGGAAAGACCGGGCCGATGTTGTTGGTTATCTGGAGGGCGGTCCGGAACACCAGGAAGCTGCCGATGATCATCAGCGAGAGGACAAGGATGTCCTTGTTGCTGGGGTTGAATTTGCGGATGTTCTTGATGGCGAAACGGT
The DNA here is from genome assembly GCF_016865365.1 of Geobacter sp. SVR. Taxonomy (NCBI): domain Bacteria; kingdom Pseudomonadati; phylum Thermodesulfobacteriota; class Desulfuromonadia; order Geobacterales; family Geobacteraceae; genus Geobacter; species Geobacter sp. SVR. The sequence goes on along the minus strand of NZ_AP024469.1, from coordinate 3,211,024 downwards.
ACGGGAAGTAGAACAGCACCAGGATCATGGCGAAGCAGCCGGCGATTGTGAAGATGCGGTGGTCAGTGCTGTCCTCATGGAAGATGATCCGCAGTTTGTGGGCTTGCTCGGGGCTGATGCGTTCGCCGATGCGGACGATCATCTCCCCCTTCTGCACCTTGAAGAGCACCGGGCGGACCGCCTCCATGGCGGCCTGGCTGCGGGCTTCGGAAGCCTCGCGGTTATAGAAGAGGCTCGGCAGCAGAGTCCGGGCTATGATACCCGCTATCCGGCTCGCATCGCCGGGGTTGCCCAGGCCGGTGAACTTCCACTCTGCAACCATTCTGCGCGCTTCACCTATTTCGGTGTAGCCGGAGGCTGCGTTGCCGTCACTGACGAGATGGCCGCTGTTATCGATGATCTCGATGCCCCGGCGCGCATCGGTCTGGAAGGATTTACCGTCCAGCACGATCCTGTGCTGGTACAGATCGTTCAGCAATTTTTCGGCGTCATCCAGAAACGCCTGGTCATCCTTGATGCGGGTGACGGCCAGGATTTCCGGGTCCTTCAGTTCCGTATCCAGAACCGGGGACAGCAGTTTGCGCCATTCTTCCGAACCGGTCCGCGGATTTTTGGACTGCTGCGAACGAATGGCTGCCACGGTCTGCTGAAGTTTCTCGGTCAGGTAGTACGGCACCCGGTCGTTGAGGTTGTAGATGACCGGGGCATTGTTACTCACCTCTTTGCGCCGCTGCTCGGTCAGCGCATGATCTTCCACCAGATAGTCGCGCGTGGCGCGAATATCGGAGGTGGCGATCTCTCCGACCTTGAACTCCTGAAAAAAGAAATGCTGGTTGGGGAGTACGATGAACGTCAGCAGAAGCGCAGTGGCGATAAGGAGGATAAACCTGTTGCGACGGGCTGTACGTGGATTGGAAAACCTTCTGTCGATTGAATCGAAGAGATTTGATCCCAACTTGCTCATGTGGGTGAGCGTATGTTGTTCCGGTTTGTTACTGTTATGTTCCGGCATATCCTGTCGGGCGATTCGAGGGTCGTTTTATATTGAAAAAAACGCTAAGTGTTTGAAAATAAGTTTTAAATATATCCTTAATCCGATGCGGTGTCAATACAACCGTATTTTGGCCGCCGGACGCTGCCGGTTCTCACACATCAGCCTGAATTCGTGAGGCATGGAAGTCGAAGCGAGCGTCATGCCGGGGCGCGATCGTCGCTGACTCCGTTTCAGTTGGCAATGCCGCCTCACCTACGACGAAATGTTTCTTATGCCGGAAACGCAGGAGCAGAGGCAGGGGTAGCGAGTGAAGACTGAAATGCCTCTCAAGTCTGCGATCAGACCAGAGAAATATCCTCGCCAGTGATCTCCACATCCGGCCATTCCTCGTAGATCCAATCCTCTACCCGTTCCAGTGCTGTTCGCGCCAGTCCCTTGTCCGGGCTGATCGTCACGAAGCCGAGCACCGCCACGCGGGGATTGTCCTGGCGCGCCACTTCGGCGCAGGAAACGTTGAAGCGGTTCCTGGCGCGGCCGGTGATGCTTTTGACAATACCGCGCTTTTCCTTGAGCGAGAAGCAGGGCAGGGCGAGGTGGATTTCAAGGCAGTAGATGAACATCGGTGACGGCAGCTAGAACTCGCAGTGCCGGGGAGTTCGGGGGAAGGGGATCACGTCGCGGATATTCTCCATGCCGGAAAGGTACATCACCAGCCTCTCGAAGCCGAGGCCGAAGCCGGCATGGGGACAGCTGCCCCAGCGGCGGCTTTCCAGATACCACCAGAGCGGCTCCCGGGCTATTCCCAGCTCCACCATGCGGTCTTCAAGCAGATCGAGGCGCTCCTCGCGCTGGCTGCCCCCGATGATCTCGCCCACCTTGGGCACCAGCAGATCCATGGCGGCCACCGTGCGGCCGTCGTCGTTGCGGCGCATGTAGAAAGCCTTGATGTCTTTGGGGTAGTTGAGGATGAAGGCCGGCCCTCCGATGATCTGCTCCGTGATGTAGCGTTCATGCTCGGTTTGCAGATCGAGCCCCCATTGCACCGGATAATTGAAGGATGCGCCCGACTTCTGCAGCCGCTCGATGGCTTCGCCATACTCCAGACGGGCGAAGTCCGCCTCGGCTACCCGCCTGATCCTCTCCAGCAGCCCGTTTTCGATCTGCTTGTCGAAAAAGGCCATGTCTTCGACGCACTCCTCCAACGCAAAGCGGCACAGGTAGCGCACGAATTCTTCAGCGAGATCAGCGTCATCGGCCAGATCGGCAAAGGCCAATTCCGGCTCGATCATCCAGAACTCGGAAGCATGGCGGGCGGTATTGGAGTTCTCGGCCCGGAAGGTGGGACCGAAGGTGTAGACATCGGTGAAAGCCTGGGCAAAGAGTTCCCCCTCCAGTTGGCCGCTGACGGTCAGGCCGGTTTTTTGAGCGAAAAAGTCCTCGCTGAAATCGGTTTCGTCGGCATCCAGCGTAGTGACGCGGAACAGTTCGCCGGCCCCTTCGCAGTCGCTGGCAGTGATGATCGGGGTGTGCACATAGAGGAAATTCCGGTCGGCAAAGAAGCGGTGAATGGCCTGGGCCAGGCGCGAGCGCAGCCGGAAAACCGCACCGAACGTGTTGCTGCGCGGGCGCAGATGGGCAATGCTGCGCAGGTATTCGAAGGTGTGTCGTTTTTTTTGAAGGGGATAGCTTTCGTCGGATGTGCCAATCACCGTGATCGTTTCGGCTGCCAACTCCCATTGCTGGCCCACAGCGGGGGATTCCACCAAGTGCCCGGTGACGCGCAGCGCGGCGCCGGTGGGGATCTTCGTTACCTCCTGGAAATTTTCGAGCCGGCTGCCGGCCACCACCTGAATTCCGGGAAGGTTGGAACCGTCGTTGAGGGTGATGAAAACCACCTCCTTGGAGGCGCGCACCGAGCGCACCCAGCCCGCGATGGCATATTCATGACCGGTCTTGCCGGTCGATAGAATTTCGGCGACTCTCGTTCTCATTTTCGTTCGTCTCCTTCTATTGCATTATACCGCATCGTAAGACGATCCAAAGCCGGATGGGCGTATAATCTCTGTACTATTGGCTAGCTAAATATCTAATTTGTATATGAGTTGTTACAGGCAGGACATTATCGGGAAATTCTATGCAGGCAAAACAGGCTGCCAATCCCGCAAATGAAGACGATCGCATTTCCTTGCCAGACCCGCGTGAGTACTTCATCGTAACAAGTTTCCGGTGGAATGGCGAGTGTCAGGTAGCCGAACAGCATGATGGTAAAAAATATGATGAATAACAGATATTTGAGCATCGGACTGGGTGGCTTGCGCTGTTAAAATGGATATTCATCATAACTGCTGATGTAATCGCTGATGTTTTTGAATGTCACTGTAGTGCCTCCACTTTTGACTTCAAAGCCGTCCCTGGCTAGGACCAGCCCTTCAAACGAAGTCCCGCCGAAGGTTACTTTGCCGGTAGGCGCAAAGAGAACTCCCGTAAGTTTGCAACTGCCCGCAGATATCGTAATATTTCCTGAGCTTACCACTATTGCATTCGTGACCGTGTATTGATCTGGCTTTATCATCCAACCACCGCACTCGGAAACATAATCCTCATCAGCGAATATTTTTTTCCGGTCGGCGGTAAACTCTTTCTCTGAAGCGAGTTTACCTTTGGTTGCATAGTACCCATGCTCCGTATACCAGCTTAAAGGGTCTCTCAAGGGGGGAAGGGTATAGCCTGGCGTCATGGTCGGCAGTACAACGGGTTGAACAGTGGAATCAGGTATGTATCTTGCGTTATCCGCAGTATATGCGGCGGGTTTACTGAGAATACTGCCTTTGTAATAAACATATGAAGCGCTTTGCAGTTTGGGCGTCCAATCCAGTGAAGCAATATTGCGGTAAACATGAATATTTCCATATAAGGAGCCATTCGACATGTACAAGTCGCGGCCGACATACACTTCGCCATACAGCGAACCATTCGGGAAATTCAAATCATTTTGGATGTAAATCTTGCTGGATCTGTCACTCAAGCACATCTTGTTGGAACTGTCCCACAAGCAAATGGTGCCGTTGATGATCGTTACGGTTCCGTTGACGTATATTTCCGTGCCGGAGACGTTCGCTCCGCCGTTCAGGGTAAGATCGCCGTTTATATAGATTTTACCGGGATTCGTACCTGATCCCAGACTCTGGCCGCCGCTTAATTTCGCGCTTCCATTAACATAAACCGTGTTGACCGCTACGCTGGCGCCACCGTTAAAGTTTGCGTCGGTCGAGCCCCCCGTAAGCACTGCCGTGGCATTTGGCCCGTTTACCGTGTTGCCCTGAAAAACGAAAGTGGTGCCATAAACGAACACATTGTTCTTTTTTACCCATTCCTCGAAGCTGGTTCCACCGCCTCCGCAGCCGGATGCGGGAGATTTGATGGGTAATACTCTTGTAGACGAAGCTGTGTTTGAATCACTAAGGGTAAAGGTAAGATTAGAAACCGGCGGCATTGCCGATTTTCCAGATGCCACGGAAAGAGCAAGCGTCTGTCCTATAAATGAACCACTGCACGCCGCTCCGTTACATGCAAGCCAATCGGGGGCGTTATCGGGTTTCCAGGTATAAGGTGGTACTCCGCCACTTGCGAACAATGTGGCCGTATAGGTTGAACTGCCGCTGCAAACGCTTGGCAGTTCGTTATTGACAATACTCAGCCGCCCGCCGGTGGGGCCGTAACAGCCAGCCTTGCTTTTCAATTCTTCAAGTGAGACTATTCTGAACAGGTCATTTTGATCTGTGGTGATGACCGTCGCGGTACCTACTGCGGTGGATGCGCTGATAGTCGCGGCACCGACTCTGGTTTGGGGGGTCGCATCTTCCCCGAAACTGAATAGGGCAAAGGCGGTAGATACGCCCGGGGCAGCGCTATCGCTCAGATTTGAGGAGGTTCTGCCGCAGAGTCCGCCGGTGGTTAGGTTGGTCAGATTCGTGTCGGTATAATAGAGAACCTGTCTCCCCCAGGCATCTGCAAGACCATTGGGACCGAAAACACTAGGAAGGTCTGCCACAGTGGGGAGCCTGCCATTTTGAACCGCCCAAGCGGTGATCGTTCGAGCATTATCTTCCAGTCTCCCCCTTGTGTCCTTTATTTTTGCCCGCATCACCATCGGTCCATATATTTTTAATCCTGCTCCTATCAGCACCCCCAGAAAGATAAAGATAAAGACCACATTCAGGAGAGCTAGGCCTTGCCGGTTTCGAGCACATGCAAAAAATGGCATGGTTACGCCTCTAAGCGATGATTTAGTTAGGGTTGACAGTGAAGACAAAGGGTTTGGAGGCACTGTTGCCGCTGTTGTCCCTGACCATGACGGTGAGGCTGTAGCTGCCGGACGGACGGGGCCACCCGCTCAGGGTGAGAGTATTTGCGGCCCCCCATGTTGAGGAACTGGTGTTGGCAAATGTGCCGGTGTTCCAGCCTAATCCAACGGCAGGAGCCGACGCAATGCCCCTGGGCAATTGTTTTGATAGTATCCGCCACTCATACCCACCTGTACCGCCATCCGGCGTGAAAGCCGCCAGATACTGGGTCGAATAGTTTCCAAAAGGTACTTCGTTGTTGATGATCTTAAGCTGTCCGCCCTGGCAGCCCATCTTGCTGCGCAGTTCGTCCAACGTTACCCAGCGGACGATGTCGTCGCTGGTTCTGGCATCGACTGTTATTTTCCCGGCTGCACTGGCTTTGGTGCCCAGGAGAATGGTGCTGCCGGAAGTAACATTGATTCCGTCGAGTTTTGCCGTTACCGTTCCATTGGTGTTTAATGTTGTCTGCACGGAGGCATCGCTCCCTGCGCTGAGGAGGACAAATGCCACGTTGGGAATGGTTGCGGCCGGATCAAGCGTCTGGAGTGTAAGTGTTGTCGTGCGTCTGCCGCAGATGGTGTCTTTGGTGAGGGATGCGGGGGAAACGGCATTAAGGTTGGGGTCGTACAGATAAAGTATGTCGCGGCCCCAGGCATCTTGGGGGTTTTTCACTGTTGAGGTAAAAGTTGCACCGGAAGGAAGATTGTTGCTCCCGGCGGCATAGCTGGTCAGCGACTGTGATGCCCCCTCCAGGGTTTCCTTGCTCTCCCGCACCTTGATGGCCGATGTCAGCACCCCAACCATGCTGGACCCCATGCCAACTAAAAGGCCGACGATGATCATGACGATGGCCAGCTCCACCAGAGTGAAACCATTGGTGTTACGCATGGGGGCGATAACCTGTGTTTCAGTTTTATCTGGCCGATGCAGTTGGGTCATTTCAATCCTCTTGGCGGGCTGCCGAAACAAAAAGCATCTATGCGGCGTGTCTCAGATCCATCAAAATCACTCCGGAACAATTGCCCAGACATTACCATACATCAACAATCGGCGACAAGCGCTTCAGTCATTTCTTAGGCAGTCCTGGACTGGACTTCAGGGAGAAAACTCACGTTTTAAACTGTCGTGCAATGCGTACAGCCTCCGCCACTCCGGATTGTCCAGCGGATGTTTCTTTCCGCCCGAGAGAGGCTTTGACAGGCTAGCGTCCAAGACTTCGTACGCCTCGCGCCTCAGGCCATCCCTGCAGAGAATCTCGGCCAAGTCATTGACGTATCTCACCGGTGCTCTGCCGGCTTTCTGGATAATCCGGAACTGCTCCAGAGCCTCCGCCGGTTTTCCAGACCGGGAGAGGGCAGCCATGTAGAGTACCCGCGACTTGATATGGCCCGGCGACTGTCGGACCGTGTCCGCGAACAGGGGCACGTTGTGTTGCCAAACGCACGCACGCCCAAAGGTGGCCAGGGACGCCAGGGGAATGAGCACCAGACAGAGCGCCACGCCTGCCATGCGAAGGAACGGGCGCTGAACAGCGCAGAAACCGACTGCCAGGGCGGCGATCCAGAAGGCCGACGAGATGTAGATGTACCGTTCGGCATAGGGGGTCCAGGCGATTTCAGCGTGCACCAGCGGCAGGGCCGGCAGGAGCAGGGCCAGGCCGGACAGGAACAGAATCGCAGCCCGGGAGCGCCAGGCACAGAGAAAAACCACCAGGATCAGAACCGCAATTCCGGCGAAAAGGTATCCCGGCGCGATATCGGTAATGGCAAAGTTGAGTGGCAGGGGCAGGAAGAATTTCCTGATGTAGAAGGCCAGTGCGCCGCTGAAAAGGGTTATTGAGTTATCGAGGTCAAGGGATGTGATCAGAATGGTGCGGCTGAGCGTGGAATGGAAGTCGCCCGCTCCGAGGCTCCGACCCAGCTTCACCAGGCAGGGAATCGCTGCGGATACTCCGATTACCAGCGCCGCCAGAAGGGCAAACGTCCGGCGTGAGAGTGGCTGTCGGCGGGGCTTGTGGTGGAATACGAACAGTCCGAGGGTGATGCTCAGGAACAGGACCGGCCAGAACGACAGCAGCAGTCCGGCCAGCAGAAAACAGAGGGCAACGGCGGCCAGGAGACCCAACCGCTCCAGCCGGGAAAAGCGCCGGTACAGCTCGCCAAGCGTATGGGTGCGGGAATCGTACGGTTCGGCCAGAAACAAGGGGAGCGTCAGCAGAAAACCCCAGGCGACCTCCTTGGTCATGATTCCCAGTGCCAGCATCGGCAGGGCAAACAGGAGCAGGCGGTTGTCACGGTTGCGCTGCCGGGCCACGAGCGCGATGCCGGCGCCGAGCAGGCAACTTCCGGCAAGCAGGTCCGTTCGGCCGGAGATCCAGCTCACCGATTCGGTAGCGATCGGGTGCACCGCCAACAGGAGCGCGCCGAGCAGGGGGACAAAATGATTGGAACCGGCCCGATCCGGGAGAGAAAGCCTGATCAGCCAGAACAGCAGGACAACGTTCAGCATATGGAAAAGAACGTTTTCCGCATGCATGGCGTACGGTGCAGCATTCCAGAAGGTCTGGTCAAACCAGTAGCTGAGTCCGATCAGGGGGCGGTAGTAGGTGAAATGGGCAGAATTCGGAAACAGGAGGCTTTTCAGGTCGAGCCGGCCACCCCCCTGCAGCCACTCCAACAGGGCTACGTCGTCCAGCAGGCACGGTTCCGCCCAGAAAGCGGGACTGTAGATCACTACCACGATAATGCAGAGCAGCAGGTGTTGGATGAACGGATAATGGAGTCTATTATGTTTCATGGGGGCGTCTAAAGCGCGTCTGCAACACGAGTCCACTGAACCTTTGTAATGCCCAAAAAAAGGGGAGGCATGAGCCTCCCCCTCCCCCTCATGGAGACTTGCGGCCTGCATCTACTTGATCTGGTATGCGAGCCCTTTTAAAGTGTTGCTGCTGTTTAGCCAATCGGCATTCGAGGCTGAGGTGGTTACACCGGTAATCTTAGCCTGTTGTGCGGTCGCTGATGCCCCCGTCAACCCTAGAATCGTCCCGTTGATTGCATCGGCTTTACCGTCGATAGAGGTGTCAAAGCTCTCAAAGAACTTCAGGGCGGTTGCATCACTGGAATTGGTCGGGGTGTAGGTGCCGTTGCAAGTATCATCTTTGCAAACGGCCAGATAATTTTTCCCATTGCCATTCCCTAGCTTTGCATAGAATGTGACACCACCGATGGAAAAGGAGGTCTCTGGCGGTGAGGAAAAGCTGGCGCTATTGATATCATCCAAGGGGGTGAGGGTGTCACTACTTGCAATTATCCCATCCCTGTCGCTGTCGCCCGGATATCTCCCCTTCCTGTCATAAAAGGTGTTGATCGCAATCTGCCATGCCTGAAGCTTGCTGGCAAACTGCTTTGCCTTTGCATTCTCCACCAGATCCTGCCCCTTGACCACCGCGCCGATGATCACGCCGATGATCACCAGAACGATCGCCATTTCGATCAGCGTGAAGCCCTGATTGTTGCCGAACTTCCTCTTTGCCGGATTCAATGCTTTCATTCTTTTTCGCTCCTTTCGTTCGTGTTGCGGTTAGAGTTGACGATGACGTGTCTGTTGATGGCGTATTTTAATGAGAATAGGAAGGGCCGACACTATCATTTCTGTGTCACGTCTGTCCATAGCTAATCCACTCTACTCTTCCAGTCTCATGAGCCTGTCCCTGGCCTCTCGCTTCAGGGCGGGATCGACGTTCTTCTGCAACATGATCGCCTTGTAGGCAGTGATGGCCTCGCTCTTGTTGCCTTTCTGGTCGTTTATCCTGCCTATGCCGTACAGGGCTTGCGGCTCACCCAATGCAGCCCCCCTGCGGTAGGACTCCAGCGCCTTGTCCAGGTTGCCGGCCCGCTCCTGCATGACGCCCAGGTTGAGGAGCAGGCTTTTGTTGCCCGGATCGGCCGCAGAAGCGGCACTGAAAAACTTCAGCGCATCCTTGTCGTTGCCCTGGGATGAACAGGCAATGGCCGCATTCACCAGGGCCGGAATGTAATCGTGCTTGCGGGCCAATGCCCGGCGGGCCTCCCGTTCGCCGTCGGCGTACATGCCCAGCTTGTTGTAGGCAGCGGCGCTATTGCTCATGATTCGGTAATTGTCGGGATCGATCTCCAGCGCCGAGCGATAACTGGCCAGAGCGCCCCGCCAGTCACCGGCCTGCTCCGATGAGCGCGCCGCATACAGCAGGGCGCCTCGGGCATCCGTGTCAGCCTTGCCCGGTGTTTCCTCCCCCTTTTTGACCGCAGGCGCTGGTGCAGCGGAAAGCAGCTTCTCCTGATGCTGAACTGTGCGATTACGGGGGATTGCGGCCGCCACGGGCCGCGGACCGGCTTTTCTGGCAGAGGGCTGCTGTTTGGGGGCGTTACTGCTTGCAACCGATGTGATTGGAGGATTGGTGGGGGCGGGGTTTCTAGCCGGCTCCGCAACGCCCGCCGGCGCGGTACCAGCTGCCTGGTTGCCGATTGCCTGAGCTGCTGCAGCGGCCTTCTGCGCCTCTTCAACAATCTGTTCCGGTGCGTTGGACGGGGATGTTCTGGACGGGAGCGGCATCTTTACCGGCTGAGGCATTGTAACTGCAGTTTTGACATTCAGAAGCAGTGAAAGGCGCTTGATCTGGGTGGGGAGAAACAAGCCTACCAGGATTGAAACCACGGCAAGCAGCGACATGATGACGAACCGCTTTTTCTGACGGGAAGGCGCGGCACCATCCTTTTGTGCACGCACAAGGGTAGGAGGCACACCCTTTCCGTCAAGGGGATCGGCCTTTTTTGTCTTTGAAAGCAGGTCAGCCAGAACGCTCATGTATCCACCAAGCAGTATTATTTCGGATCCGTATCGATAACCGATACCCACAGTGATGAAACCGGCGGGCGGGGCCGGTCTTTTCCTGGCGGCTCGATGGTGCCGGCCGGCGGTGCTTTGGCCGTGCTCCCCTTCAGGAGCTGGCGGTAAATCTTCCAGGAATAGGCAGCCTGTTTATGGCGGCTGGCCGCATTGTAACAACCGATCGCCTGCCAGTTTTCACCGTGGCGGTCGAGGCATCCGCGCAACACAAAGGCGCCTGCCATCACGTTGTAGCAGGGGTTGCCGAGCAGCTCCCCGGTCGTGGTCCCTAACGTTTTCAGCCAGAAACTGTTGATCTGCATCAGTCCGTAGTCCGCACTACCGTTTTTATTGCGGTTGATGGCAGCGGGATTCAGGTTCGATTCCACCTGCGCTATACTCTGCAACAGTTGCGGATTGATTCCGTACTCCCTTCCTGCGGCATCGAAGCAGAATGCTCGTGCCGTCGACGGAAGCAGCAGAACCGGCAGCAGAAACAGGAGCGCCCGTTCTTTTATCATGCCGGAACGATATTTAAAATTTAAAAATATCAAATCGATCCTTTTGGTGGTATTTGGCCACATGTACGCGGGTCAGGGGCGACTTGCGCTGCTTCTGGCGGCTTGTACGGGCTGCCTGCCGGACGAGATCCTGCCTGCCGCCAGTGCCGCCGGATTGCCCGGCGACGGAAGCGCTACGGCATTTGCCCGTTCAGGAGGTGTCTGGCCCGATGCGGCGGGGCGGTTGGAGCCGAAGTCGAAATAGTATCCGATCCACCCCGCAGCGACGAGTACCAGAGCCCCCATGACCATCGCTACCGTACGCGCCGGTGAACTTATTTTTCGCGGATTGGCGGAAAACAGGCCCCCCTTTTTCCTGCGTCCCCTGGGCGGAGCATCCTCCCGCTCATTCTTTTCCTGTGCCAGGACATCCGCGGCCCCTTTTCGGACGTGCGTCACCGTGACCTCCTTGCTTTCATCCAGAAAAGCGGACATCAGTGCACGGGTCGCGATCATGTTGATCTTTCGAGGCTTGCCGCCGGACATCTCAAAGATCAGGTCCTTGGCTTTCTGGTTCAGGGGACCGCTGTTGCCGGCGCGGAGCAGCCTGATGCCGATGTAGTCGGCAGTCTCTTCCCTGTTCAGCGGCTCGAGCTTGACGCGCACCGTGATGCGCTGATTCAGCTGTCTGAGCGACGGGCTCGCGAGCTTTGTTCCCAGCTCCGGCTGGCCGATCAGGATGATCTGCAGCAGTTTTTCCTTTTCCGTCTCAAGGTTCGAGAGCAGCCGCAGTTCTTCAAGTGTGGAGTCGGGCAACTGCTGGGCCTCGTCCACGATGATGGCCACCCGGCGGTCGTTGGCGGCGTGCATCAGCAGGAAGTCTCGGAAAGCTTTCAGCAGGTCGTTTTTGCTGGTGCTCAAAAACGGGATCTTGAAGTCTTCCAGCACCGCCAGGAAGAATTCTTCCGGGGAGAGCCGCGGGGTCATAATCAGGGCGATCTCGGCGCGGTCCTTCCATTTTTCGACGAACAGGCGCATCAGGGTGGTCTTGCCGGTACCCGGCTCGCCCGTCAGAATGCAGAACCCCTCCTTCTCCTTGAAGCAATATTCCAGCGACAGCAGCGCAGTGGAGTGTTCCGGCGAGTTGTAGTAGTAATCGATATCCGGCGTGAGACGGAACGGATCGTCGTTCAGGTTGAAAAAATCGAGATAATTGGATGACATCCTCGGGTTGTTCCTTCTGCTGGTCTTATTTGCCCATCTTTGATACCAGATCGTAGATCGGCAGCATCAATCCCATGATTATGACGGCGAACAGCGCGCCTATCACGAGCATTACCAGTGGTTCTATCAGTTTGCCCAGGCTTTCGGTGGCGTCGTTCAGCTTTTTGGCATAGTAGCCGGAGAGGAACCTGAGCTGCGTGTCCAGGGTGCCGCTGGTTTCGCCGATGCTGATCATACGCAACACCAAGTTCGGAAAGATCTCCTGCTCCTTCAGCGATTCCGATATCAGACTGCCGTTCAGGATGTTTTCCTTGGCCTTCAACAGCCGTACCGCGAAATATTCGTTGCCCAGGGACGGGATCAGCAGATCGAAAAGCCGGTCCATGGCAATGCCGGCTGCCACCAGTATGCCGAATTGCTCTGCAAAGGAAGCGAGCAGCTTGTTGTACACGATCAATCTGACAATGGGTATTTTGATAGCAGCCCAGTCCCGGTAGTAGCGCGCTTTTTTGTTTTTTCCCAACAGGTAGAATGCGATAGGCAAAAGGAGCAGCGCCAGCAGCATCGTGCCCCAGTGGGCCTGAAACAGCGCGCTGACTGATATCAGGGCCCGGGTGAGGGCCGGCAGCTTGACACCCATGCCGGTCATGGTGCCGGTCAGCTTCGGCAGCACGAACGCCAGCCAGAATACCAGTGCCGAGAGTGTGGTCGTGATGGCAAAGGCCGGATACATCAAGGCCTTCTTGATGGCATCCGCCAGATGTTGGACCCGCAGCAGGTGGTCAGCCGCTTCCTGCAGGCTGGCATCCAATCGCCCAGTGCCCTCACCCACCGTTATCAGCGTCTTCAGCGTGCCGGGAAAGATAGGGCCCTGTGCCGCCAGGGCACCCGAAACCGAACCTCCCTGCTCCACCTTCTGCCTGATGTCCTGGATAGCCGACCTGAGAGCCTTGTTGGAAGTGGATGCTATTATGTCCTCCAGGCAGGTCAGGATCGGCAGCCCGGCTTTCAACATGACCGCAAGACTCTGGGCGAATTCGATGACCTCCATCCGTTTGACCTGAAACGAGGCCATCGTTTTGTGGAGCCATCCCAATTGGCTGGAGGTTGCCTTGATGGAAATGAGGTAGAGCCCCTTGGCAACGACGTCGCGTGAGGCAGTGTCGAGATCGTCCGATTCGAGCGTCCCCTTGACCATCTGACCATTGGCATCGACCGCGCTGTAGGCGAAAAAACTCATCCGCACACCCGTTGTATCTCCTGAAGGGTGGTGTGGCCGGCGGCGGCTCTTCTCAGGCCATCCACCATCAGTGGCGCCATGCCCCCCCTGACCGCGGCCTGATATATCGTGCCGGTTGAGGCTCCGGCGTAGATCATCTCCCTGATCTCGGGTTTGATGATCATGATTTCCGCAATGGAAGTTCTGCCCGCATATCCGCTGCCGCCGCACTGTTCGCAGCCTGCTCCACGATATGCTGTCTCGATATCCAGGCCAGCTCTTTTGAACATGGCCTTCTCCGCTTCGGAAACAGTATAGGACTCCCTGCAGTGCAGGCAGATCCTGCGGGCCAAACGCTGCGCCACGACCGCCAGCAGTGACGAGGAGAGCAGCAGCTTGTCCATGCCCAGATCGAGCAGGCGGGGAATGGAGGTGACGGCGTCATTGGTGTGCAGGGTGGAGAGCACCAGGTGTCCGGTAATGGAGGCGCGGACGGCAATCTGGGCGGTTTCCGAGTCGCGGATCTCCCCCAGGAGCATGACATCCGGGTCCTGGCGCATGAAGGTGCGGGCCGAGGAGGCAAACGTGTAGCCCGCCTTTTCGTTGACTTCGGTCTGGCGAACGAAGTTCAGGCGGTACTCGACCGGATCTTCAACGGTGATGACGTTGCGTTCCAGCAGATCGATATCCCGCAGGCAGGAGTACAGCGTGGTGGTCTTGCCGCTGCCTGTCGGGCCGGTGATCAGGATGATGCCGTGCGACTTGTTGAACAGGCTGCGCATGGTTGCCACCAAGCTTTCGTTCAGACCGAGCTGCGCCATGCTGAGCAGCGAACCGCTGGTGGAGAGGACGCGGATAACGATGTTCTCGCCATAGATCGACGGCACGGTGGAGATACGCAGATCATACCGCTTGTTCAGGAAATCGAGGGTATAGGCGCCGTCCTGAGGCAGGCGCTGCTCGGCGATGTCCAGGTGGGCCATGATTTTGATGCGCGAGGCCAGCGGGCTCTGGAATGCGCGCGGCAGGCAATGGCCATAGGTCAGCACGCCGTCGATGCGGAAAAAGACGTGCAGTACCTCTTTTGAGGGGGTCAGATGGATGTCGGTCGCCTTCTTCCGGATGCCGTTCATCAGGAGCAGATCGGTCAGCTCGGGGATGATCGAGCTCTGGACGGCGGCGCCACTCTTCAGGTTGGAGGAGATCTCCTCCAGCCGTTGCTGCACGGGGTGCTCAACAAAGTAGTAGGCGCTTTCAATGCTGTCACCGTAGGCGTCCTGGTCCACGAGGTAGACTTTGGGCGTGTTTCCGGTAAGCTGGCGGACGGTATCCACGGCCACGATGTTGCTGGGGTTGGTGACGCCGATGGAGAGAATGTCCTCTTTGATTTCGAGCGGAATGAAGCCGCTCTTGCGGGCCGTTTCCTTGGGGACCAGCCGCAGCGCTTCATCGGCAATGCTGAAACCGCGCAGGTCGATGTACTCCACTCCGGACTGATGGGCAATGGTTTCGGCGAATTCCCGCGCCGTAACGAAACCGAGGGAAATCAGCGTATCGCCCAGTATCGCGCCGGTGACGCGCTGCTGGATCAGGGCGATCTTGAGCTGCTTCTCGGTGAGCATCCCCTTGGAGATCAGGAGGTCGCCTATGCGTATCGGAGCCGCTGCCATGAAGGTTACGCCTTTCGTTCAGTATGCTGTCGGGTATGGAGCATCGAACGCGTTTGCGCCTTTGCTGCACTCCCGCAACTGTTCTATGCTACTGCTGCCAACCGTTTTCGCTGCTTACGACCTGGGGCCGCAGGAGCAGCACCAGTTCCGAACGTGCCTCGCTGTTCTTGACGCGGGTGAAAAGTTTGCCGAGCAGGGGAATGTCGCCAATAATGGGCACCTTCTCGTCATGGGTGGTGGTTTTCCTCGCGATCAGGCCGCCGATGATCACCAATTGGCCATCCTGCATCTTTACGGTAGTGGTCATCTCTCGCAGGTCGACCGTCGGAATCGAGATGGTTGTCTGGTTACCGATCGATCCCACGGCTTTCTCATCGAGACTCACCAGGTCCGAGGTTATCGGTGTGACATTCAGGGAAATTTCCCCATTGTCGGAAATGTAGGGGACAATGCCGATGATCATCCCGGAGAGGATGCTGCCGGTGTCTACGCTGAAGGTGGTAAGCGGCGTGGCGCCGCTGGTGGCGGTGGTGGTGGAGGTTACCTTGGAGATGTAGCTGGTGTTCCGGCCGACGGTCAGTATCGATGCATGGCCGTTCATGACGTTGACCTTCGGGTTCGAAAGGGTCTTGACATCCCCCTGCGTCTTCAGGGCCGTCAGAAGTGCCTGAAAATTGGCCCGGCTGAGCCCGACCTGGAACTGGGATGCCCCGGCAGCAGCATCGGTGGCTGCCGTGAAGCTGCGGGTGGCGATGTTCAGCGCTCCGAAACCGGCGTTGACCGGCCCTCCCAGGGCTTTCACATTGTCCAGGAACGACCAGTCGATACCGAAGTTCAGCCCTTCGTTGAGCTGTACTTCGATGATCCTGGCCTCGATCATCACCTGCCTGCTGAGTACTTTCCGAAGGTTGTCAAGATACCGCTCCACCCGTTCCATTCCTTTGCGGGTGGCAGTGACCATGATCGTACCGGTCAGCCGGTTGATGGTGACGGTCTGTTGCGGTCCCCCCGATACTGCCGATCCGCGGTCGACAGTGCCGGTGCTGTTCGGTACGGACGGTTTGTTGTCTGCCGGCCGAGCTGCTGAACCATCCTTTTTGCCAAGTATGTTGTCCAGGGACTTTTCCAGGGATTCCCAGAAGTCGTGCGCCTTGACATCGGCCTTGCTGCTGGTTGTGACCGCTCCCTTGACGTTGCTGGAGCCGGAGCTGCTACCCGACGCAGTCACCAAGGCCCCGCCGAGAATATCCCCTCCCAGGTCCATGGTGTAGTTGTTTACCAGCGCCGGGTGCCCCAGCTCGAAAACCCTGGTGGATACCGCTTCGACCTTCAGCACATTGCCCTGTACCGTATAGAAGCAGTCCACACTGGAAAAGATGCTTTTCAGTGCCTCCTGCGCCGAGACGTTACGCAGGCTGAGCGTTACCGGCTGGTCGAGCGCCACATCACGGTCTATCAGGAGATTCAGGCCGCTCGCTTCGGCCAGCACGTGCAGCACATCTCCCAGGGCGCTGTTCCTGACCACGATGTTCACCATCCTGGTCTTGATCGGCACAATCTCCTCGGTGGGAGGGACGAACTCAGGGGGACGGTACGCTTTCGCCGGAGCAGGAGCGTCGTAACGGGGGATGTTTTCCTTGATCAGCGATTCGCGCGAATCCACGGCGTACTGCTGGGAGGAACAGCCGGATGCCATGAACGGCAAAGCCGTGCAGAGCAGTCGGGCGAGCTTTGTCAGAACTGGTTTCACTCGATGGAGAGCCATAAATCCTTTCCGGCAATTCTTGCAAGTACCTTTGACTTTTCAATTTTTACGATCGTGTGCCCGTTGACGACTGCCCCTTCCCGAAGTACCTGTCCGTCGATGATGGCCATTCTTGATCCGTTGTCGCTGTAGATCATGGAGAGGTGTGGGCCGGGCGCCTGTTTGGCTGTTTCAGCCGACTTGGTCCCGTCCGCTTTCGGTAGGGGGCCCGGCGGGAAGGCTGCCGGAGTTGCCTGATCGGGCTTTGGCGGGCGGATCGGATTTTCTGCCCCGTGGTACGTGGTGGCATCTGAAAGCCGTGCCACGACCAGCGGCTGGCTGGAGAATTTCAGCACCTCCTCTTCCGTTCGGGTCAGGCCGTTGCCCCGCGTTTTCCAGAGAAGAACGGTAGCAGGAAGAGTCAGACCGACAATCGGAACCAGCAGCATGGCAGCCATGCTCTTGTTGAGGCTCATGGCTTGACTCCCTCCAGGGAGGTGATCCTGCCGCTGATGTCGCAGACCACGGCGCCTTTCCCCTGCTGCTCCTTTTGTGAAATGGTGACCGAGTCCACCGAGGTGAAGGGAAAGACATTGCGCTGCAACTGGCTGATCGTGTCGAGCAGGGTGCTGTAATCCCGGTTGGTGAAGCTCAGCGTATAGGTCAGGGACGCATTGCCGTCGTTTTTCTCGATGGCACCGAAAACGGTGTTGTCAGGCCTGTAACGGGCCTGTATCTCGTCGAGCCGGGAATAGATCTGGCCGGCCGGGGTGGTTTTGACGGCTTCCCCGCTATAGTGCGATCTGAGGAGTGCCAGTGCAGTGCGATAATCCCGAGCCGCCGTTTCGATCCTCTGCAAACCTTCCGTGGCGCGTACCAGTTCCTTCTGCTGTTTGTCGAGCGCTCTGCGTTCCCGCTCCTGAAGGGCGCATACCGTGGAAATGACCAGAAAAAGGATGGTCACAAGCACGAAATTTATTTTGGGTGTTGTAAGGCTGGTATGGTAACGGTTCACTTGGACTGTCCCGTGCCGCCGTTGAAGCGGGCTTCGATGACGAAGCTCTTTTTGTTGATGTCCAGGGAGCTTGAGGCGATCGAATAGCCGGGAATCCTGACCAGCCGGGCCAGCGCCTCCTCATAGGCTCTCTGGGTTTCGCCCAGGTTGCCGGAGCGGAAGTCTCCTTCCAGGTGCAAGCCGATGAATCCGTCTCCCTTCTGGGTAGCCACCTGTCTCAGCGTGCATGCCGGCGAATTGAAGCGTGAAAGTGTGGCCAGGGCCGCCGCGGGGTTTATGGCAGCGCAGAGCCTGTTCAGGCTTTCAATGGGGCGGCCGCACTGTTTTGCTTCGCTCTCCAGCGTTCGGTAGGCAGCCAGTTCTTTATCGGCCCTGACCAGTTGCCCCCGTGTGGTGCCGATCGCCGATTTCAGGTCCGTAATTGCCGTGCGCTGCGTATAGGCCAGGCAGCCAAGCAGCACGGAGAGCAGAACCATAACCGCTATGGCTATGGTGTAATGGGTCTTTTCTATCTTGAAAGCGGTATACTCGGGCGGAGTGATGTCGCTCAGCGCGGGTGCGATTGTATGATGCAGGGCAGCGGCCAACGGAGCAATATAGCTTTCCGCCAGTTCCGGGGAAATGGCCGCCAGGGAGGGGAGAGGGGAGACGCGGAGCGGGATGCCGACCGTGCCGGACGGCTCGGAGGACGGTTCGCACAGGTTGACCAGCAGTGCTTCCGAAGGGCGGACCCTGAGAGACTGGAAACAGTAATCAATGGTCATGTTGATGTTGTGTATGTCGGCCGAGCGCAGTTCGGCATCGCTGGAAGGGATCTTGCGGATAAAGGCGAGTTCTCCCTGCAGGCTCAGCAGGATCATTTTTTCATTCGGCAACGAAGCGACGATCAGACGCGTCGTGTCCGGATCATCCGGGCAGGAGGCGGCAGCCAGCCTGAAAATGGGGTAGGGTGCGGCATAGATGGTGGAGATTGTTTTCCCGCACCGGTTGAACAGGGATATACTTTCAGAGAGGGATTCGTCGGTATAGCTGAAGACAGCCACCTTGTTCATGATAACGCCATCGACGGTGGCCTCGCCGACGATGCGGTGGAAAAAGGTGAAATCCTGCAGGTCGGGAAGCGCTTTCCGTACTTCCAGCGGGATCAGGCTTTCGTAATGTTTGGAAGCGGCAGGAGGGAAATTGAAGGTGTTCTGATAGAAAAGGTCGGGATTGCAGCAGATGATGCAGGTCTTGGTCCGGCAGGACGTCAGGTATGCTTCCAGTTGTTCGCGCGGAAAAGTCCCGTATTCATGTACGGCAGTGACCATGCCATCCGAAACGGATGCATTTACAACCTGAACCACGGAGTCATCAAGGTAAAAGGAAAGCACATCGCTCATAAAACCGAACTACCTTTACCCTGCGGCCAGAGCCGAGTTGATCCGGCCGATTCATGTGCGTAACGGAGACCCAAAACCATGATTCCTTTTACGGGAGAGCCCAATGTAAACTTTAGTGTACAAAAGTGGTGTTATCCTACAGAAGTATGAGTATAGTTGCAAGAAGTCAATGCCTTTGTACGGCGTGTTTGAGCCGGATTATTGGACTCTGTTCCTCCTGGGAGGAACCTATCACGGGGCGTATCACGATGCCTCTGTTTCGGGGGAAACCATGAAGAAGTTCGTACTGCTGGTAGTGCCGGCCATGATGCTCATCGCAGGGAGCACCCTGTCGATAGCGCAGGAACCGGGGCAGAGCAGGCTGGATCCGGCCAAGGCCGAGGCATCGCGCAAGTATCCGCGGATCACGCTCTATTCGGTCGCCTGGTGCCCTCATTGCCGTGAGGCCAAGGAGTATTTCACCAAAAACAATATCCCCTTCGTCAATAGGGACGTGGAGCAGGATGCCGGGGCGATGGCGGAGCTGACCGGAAAGTACAAGAGTCAGGGAGTGCCGGTAATAGTCATCGGCAGCGGGAAGGATGAAGTAGTGGTAAAGGGCTTCAACCCGGAATCGTTCCAGGAGTCTCTGCGAAAGGCCCAAGGGAAACGGTAGGCCGGTCTGCGGCACGACGGTCAGGTTCACAGTCCCTGATACGTTACCCTCTCCTGCAACTGCTGCACCTGACGATGTTTATCGGGGGCTCCGGCGCCCCTTGTCTTTCTCCCGGTTTGTGCGGGGGGGCGGTGTCCGTTTCACGGAATTACTCCGCTGAACCGTTGCCGGCGCGGGAAGGGCGAGCTTCCGTACCTCGTCATCGGTGAGATGACGAAATTCCCCCGGCTTCAAAGTTCCCACCGTCAAGGTTCCGTAGCGCACCCTCTTGAGCCGCACCACCGAAAGGCTGACCGCCTCGCACATGCGCCGCACCTGCCGGTTGCGCCCCTCGTGAATCGTTATCGAAAGCCAGTCGTTCTGCTCGCCCGATTTGACCAAGCTCACCACGGCCGGCGCCGTTTTTCGTTCGTCGATCACCACTCCGCCGGCAAGCTGGTCGAGCTGGCTCTGGTGCACCTTGCCGCGTACCCGGATATGGTATTCCTTGACGACCTCGTGGCGCGGATGCATCAGCTTGTTGGCCCACTCCCCGTCATTGGTCAGCAACAGCAGCCCTTCGGTATTGTAGTCCAGCCGCCCCACCGGATACACCCGCTCACCCACATCCTTCAACAGGTCGGTGATTACCGGCCGCCCCTCGGGGTCGTCCAGGGTGGTCATATAGCCGACAGGCTTGTTGAGCAGGATATACAAACGCTTGGCAGCAAAGCGGAGCGGTTTGCCGTCCACGGCGATACGGTCGCTGACAGGGTCCGCCTTGCTGCCCAGTTCCGTGACAACCGTATTGTTGACCGTGACCCGGCCGGCCAGGATCAACTCCTCGGCGGCCCGGCGCGAGGTGATGCCGGCCTGTGAAATCAGTTTTTGCAGACGTTCTTGCATGAAGATCAGCCCCCTGTCCTGGTTACCGCGTGTGCCCCAAGTTTAATGCCGGGCCGGTGCTTGCCCGGAGAGCCTAAACACAAAAGGGGCAGAGATTTAACTCCGCCCCTTGGTATTCGGCTCCAACCGAGTCTACTCTGCGCAGCGGGTCATGGCCCGGAATTTCTCGTATCGTTTCTCCACCAGTTCTTCCGGCGACAGAGCTTTCAATTCGTCCAGGTGGCGGGCAATGGCCGCCTTGAGATTGGCTGCCGTGGCCTCGTGGTCGCGGTGAGCGCCTCCCATCGGCTCGGGCACGATCTCGTCGATGACACCCAGTTTGATGATATCCTTGGCGGTCGGCTTGAGGGCCTCGGCAGCCTGAGCTCCCTTGGTGCCGTCGGACCAGAGGATGGCGGCGCACCCTTCCGGAGAGATGACGGCATAGACCGAATGCTCCAACATCAGGATGCGGTCGCCGACCGCGATGGCCAGAGCCCCTCCTGAGCCCCCTTCACCGGTGATGCAGACCACGATGGGAGTCTGCAAGCTGGCCATTTCGCGCAGGTTGCGGGCAATGGCCTCTGCCTGACCGCGCTCTTCGGCCCCGATGCCGGGATAGGCGCCCGGGGTATCGACGAAGGTGATCACCGGCAGCTTGAACTGCTCGGCCATCTGCATCAGGCGCAACGCCTTGCGATAGCCTTCGGGATTGGGCATGCCGAAGTTGCGGTAGACCTTCTCCTTGGTGTCGCGCCCTTTCTGGTGGCCGATCACCACTACCGGCTGGCCGTCGAAACGGGCCAGGCCGCCGACTATGGCGTGGTCATCGCCGAAATTACGGTCGCCATGCAGCTCGGTGAACTCGGTGAACATCAGATTGATGTAGTCCAGCGTAAAGGGACGGTTGATGTGGCGTGCCACCTGTGCGGTCTGCCAGCGGGAGAGATTCGAGAAAATCTCCGCGCGCATCTGCTCGACGCGTCCCTGCAGTGCAGCTACGTCGGAGCCGATATCCAGTCCGTCAAGCGCCAGCCGGTTCAGCTCATCGATCTTCTTTTCCAAATCGGCGATAGGTTTTTCAAAGTCCATATACACAGGGGTTGCCATGATGACACCTCAATTTAGTTTCTGTCACAGAGACTCGGAGAAAAACGAAAATGAAATTTAACAAGGATAAACAAGTTACCCACGACAAACCGATGCCTGCTTGATCGGTTTTATTCGGCAGCTATCCTGTTCATCCCAGTTAAATAGAGGTTTATCCGCGTCTCGGCGCCTCTGCGGCAGATTTTGATATTTTTATTCTCACTCAAAAGTCGCGGCATTATAGCCGAACAATCGCTCTACTTCCAGTCTTAAATCGTCGCTGGCAGCTACGTTCAGATCGGGAGAAAGCGGCAGGGTGGAGCGGCTGCGTTCCGGGATCAGGAACTGGATGCAGGCCGGCACACTGCCGGGATGGCGCGAGATGATCTCCTTGAAGGTGTCGAGCCGGTCTGCCGGTGTCTCGTCCAGCCGAAGCGTGAACAGCACCCGTTTGGTGGTCTGGGAGCGTGCTTCGCTCAGGAGCTTGATGTCGCCGGCAGGACCGCGGTTCTTCTGCTGCCATTCGCTGCCCCCCTCTTTGGCTGCCTGTACCAGAATTTTAGCCCCTTTCTCGCCCCGCTCAAGCTTGCCGGTGATCAGCAGGGGGTCGTCGGATTTCAGCAGACTGACCGCTGTCGTGTAGATATCCGAGAAGACCGTTATCTCGACCGAACCGGTCAGGTCTTCGATGGTGACGAAGCCCATCCGGTCCCCTTTTTTGGTGATTATCTCCTTCAGGCTGGAGACGATGCCGCAGACGCGCACCTCGCTGCCGTCGGCCTGTTCGGTCAGCCTGGCAATTTCGCTGCTGGCCAGCCGCTTGATGTCGTCGATGTAGCGGTCGAGCGGGTGGCCGGTAATCAGGAAGCCGAGGGCCTCCTTCTCGAAGGCCAGCTTCTGCTTGTCGTGCCACTCCGCTGCATTGGGCAGTTTCATGCCGCCATTGCCGTTGCTCTTGACCACCTCGGCGGTCCCAAACAGGGAAACCTGGGCGCTGGCCTTTTCCTCCTGTATCTTCTGGCCGTAGGACATGGCCGCTTCCAGCCCCTCCATCAGTGCTGCGCGATGGGCCTTGGTGGAGTCGAAGGCGCCGCACTTGATCAGCGCCTCCAGCACCTTTTTGTTGGCGCGTCGCATGTCGATCCGTTCGCAGAAGTCGAAGATATCCTTGAACGGCTCATCACCGCGGGCCTCCAGAATCGCCTCCACGGCCCCGGTACCGACCCCTTTGACCGCTCCCAGACCGAAGCGCATCGAGTGGCCCACCACGGTGAAGGAGAGCCCGGACTTGTTGATATCGGGTGGCAGCACTTCGATGCCCTGTTCACGGCAGTCGGCGATGTTCTTGATGACCTTGTCGGTGCTGTCCATATCGCAGGTCAAAAGCGCCGCCATGAACTCCACCGGGTAATGGGCCTTGAGATAGGCGGTCTGGTAGGCGATCAGGGCATAGGCGGCCGAGTGCGACTTGTTGAAGCCGTACTCGGCGAACTTGGCCATCTGGTCGAAGATAGCCTCGGCCTTTTTGGGGTCGAGACCCTGGGCCTTGGCCCCCTCCAGGAAAGGCTCCTTTTCCTTGGCCATGACCAGGGGGTCCTTCTTGCCCATGGCGCGGCGCAGCAGGTCGGCGCGCCCCAGCGAATAGCCGGCCAGGGTACGGGAGATCTGCATGACCTGCTCCTGGTAGACGATGACCCCGTAGGTGTCCTTCAGGATCGGCTCCAGTTGCGGCAGATCGTAGACCACCTTCTGGCGGCCATGCTTGCGCTCGATGAAGTCGTCCACCATGCCGCAGCCCAGCGGACCGGGACGGTACAGGGCGCAGGCCGCGATGACATCCTCGAAGCAGGAGGGCTTGAGCTTGACCAGCATCTCCTTCATGCCGCTCGATTCGAGCTGGAAGATGCCGGTGGTGTTACCGGCGGTGATCAGGTCGTAACTGGCCTGGTCGTCGTCCCTGAGGCGGGTGATGTCGAAGTCAGGGTTCTTCTCCTTGACCAGCCGCACGGCATTCTGGATCACGGTCAGGTTCTTGAGTCCCAGGAAGTCGAACTTCACCAGTCCGACCATCTCGACATATTTCATGGAGTACTGGGTGTTGATCGATCCGGTTTTCTGGTCCTTGTAGACCGGCAGGTACTCCTCCATCTGGTTGGGGGCCACCACTACGCCGGCGGCGTGGGTCGAGGCGTGCCGGGTCAACCCTTCCAGGCACAGGGCCGTATCCAGCAGATCCTTCACCTGCGGGTCGGCGTCGGCCAGTTCCTTCAGTTGCGGCTCCTGCTTGATGGCCTTCTCCAGCGTCATCTTCAGGTCATCCGGCACCAGCTTGGCGATCCTGTCCACGTCGCCGTAGGCCATATTCAGAGCCCGTCCCACGTCGCGCACCACGGCCTTGGCCTTCATGGTACCGAAGGTGATGATCTGGCAGACCCGCTCGCGGCCGTACTTTTCGACAACGTACTGGATGACCTCCTCGCGGCGGTCCTGGCAGAAGTCGACGTCGATATCGGGCATGGAGATACGTTCGGGATTGAGGAAACGCTCGAACAGCAGATTGTAGGGCAGGGGGTCCAGGTCGGTGATCTTGATGGCGTAGGCCACCAGAGAACCGGCGGCGGAGCCCCTGCCCGGACCGACCGGGATGCCCTTGTTCTTGGCCCAGGTGATGAAGTCGGACACGATCAGGAAGTAGGCCGGGAACTTCATGGCGCGGATGCAGTCCAGTTCTATCCGCAGGCGGTCGAAGTAGGACTGCTGCTGTTCCAGGCTCATGTCCGGGTACTTGGCCAGGATGGTACTCATCCGCTCCTTGAGCCCTTCGGTGGCCAGCTGTTCCAGCATGTCGTCGTGGTTCTGGCCCGGAGGGGGTTCGAAGTGCGGGAAATAGTATTCCTTCTCCAGCGGCAATTCGATGTTGCAGCGCTCGGCAATGGCCACCGTATTGGCGATGGCCTGGGGGGCGTAGCTGAAGGCGGCCGCCATCTCCCCCGGGGTCTTGACGTAGAACTCGTCGGCCGAAAACTTCATGTGGGTCGGGTCGCTCATGGTCTTGCCAGTCTGGATGCAGAGCAGCACTTCATGGGCGCGGGCGTCCTCGCGGTTCAGGTAATGACAGTCGTTGGTCGCCACCAGCGGCAGGTTCAGCTCGGTTGCCACCTCCAGCAGGCGCTTGTTGACGACATCCTGCTCCGGCAGGGTGTTCTCCTGCAGCTCGATGTAATAACGCCCGGGAAACAGCTCGCTGTACCAGCGTGCCGTCTCCAGCGCCTCATCCATCCGGCCGCGGCCGCACTGCATGGCCACCTCGCCCTTCAGGCAGGCCGACAACGCGATCAGCCCCTCGGCATGCTTTTCCAGCAACTCGCGATCGATGCGGGGGCGGTAATAGAAGCCCTCCTTGTAGCCGGCCGAGGTCAGGTAGGAGAGGTTCTTGTAACCGACCAGGTTCTCGCACAGGAGCACCAGGTGGTAGGCTGCGTCGGAGATGCCCTTGGAATCCCTGGCAAAGCGCGAGTCCGGGGCCAGGTACACCTCGCAGCCGATGATCGGCTTGATGCCCGCCTTCTTGCACTTGAGGTAGAATTCGACCGCACCGAACATGTTACCGTGGTCGGTGATCGCCACGGCAGGCATGTTGTGGGCCTTGGCCTTGGCGATCAGGTCTTCCAGGCGGATGGCGCCATCCAACAGCGAATACTGGGTATGGAGATGGAGATGGACAAAGGGGGGGGCGGAGCCGGTATCGCTCGCGACGCTGCTGTTGGGGGTTTCCATGGGGGTTACTGCCTCCTGCAATTCAATGAAGGCTGAATTATGCCTCAGGGCAAGATGTGGTGTCAAGGGAATGGAGCCGACCCTATATTTTGTGCGTTGCAACGGAGATTTCGGGAGAAGTATCGATGTAGAACCTGCAGGGAATCAGCACCGTGCCACATTACAACAGCAGTACTAAATTACGTGATCGGTTTTTTCAGGAGTGAAAGCGAGCTGCAAGAGTCAGCAAAGCTTAAATAGGCTGATTTCAACTGCCTGATAGATATTTGGCCTAAATATCGTGTTATTTGTCATTGTGCCATACAGGGTATCACGTTAGGCTTACAACATGAAACGTTGTGACGTGTGCACACCTGCCAAGAACTCAAAATCACGACTTGTGACGATGGTCGCCTATGAGGGGGCCGAGGTTCTGGATATAACCGGACCGTTGGATGTGTTCGCCCTTGCAAACGACATCCATAAGGAGAATGGCGGCACGGAGCCCCTCTATCGTATCGAAACAGCGGCCAGGGCAAAAAATGACATAATAGTCACCTCGTCCGGAATCAGACTTCTGGCCGATAAGGCTTGGTGCGATTGTTCCGGCATGGATACGCTCCTTGTGGCGGGCGGCCCGTCGGCGGAACTGGCACCGGCTGACCTGGTGGATTGGCTGCGCCAGGCAGCCACCGGTGTGCGACGGGTCGGGTCGATCTGCACCGGCGCATTCATCCTGGCACGGGCAGGGCTACTGGATGGCCGCCGGGCAACAACCCATTGGAGCAGAGCAGAGGAACTCCGCCGTTTTTATCCGCATGTCGATGTCAATGAAGATGCCATTCATACCAAGGATGGTTCGATTTACACCTCGGCCGGGATAACGGCAGGGATTGATCTGGCGCTGGCACTCCTGGAGGAAGATCATGGCCGGACACTGGCACTGAGCGTAGCGCGGGTGATGGTGTTGTATTTCAAGCGGCATGGTGGACAATCCCAGTTCAGCACGTCCCTTTCAGCCCAGTTCCGCGAAGGCGGCTCCCTGGCTCCGACCATACAGTGGATACGCGACAATTACCGGGGCAGCCTGGACAACGAAACCCTGGCCGCGCACGCTGCCATGAGCCTGCGCAATTTTGCCCGAGTCTTCAGGCGCGAAGTCGGTGCGACGCCTGCCCGATTCATCGAACAAATTCGCCTTGAAGCAGCGGTCAAGCTCCTTGAGGAAACCTGCCAGTCAATGGAAACCGTCGCCCGGGATTGCGGCTTCCAGTCCGGCGAACACTTCAGGCTGACATTTGCCCGCCGCTTCGGGATTAGCCCCGGCCAGTACCGGGACAGATTCCGGTCGGAGACCGGATAACATCAGACCAGGGAGAGTCCTATGAAACAACTCACTATGCGAAGCATCATGCTATGCCTCCTTATCCTGTCGCTGCTTGCATCGGCGTTACCCGTCATCGCCGGTGAGAATAGATCGCCTGCAGCGCAAGAGCCTTTGATTGATTTGCAGCCCACGCCGGCACTCACACAGAAAACTATCGGAGTACTGATTTTTCCCGGCTTTGAAATGCTGGATGCCTATGGCCCCATGGAGATGTGGGGAAACCTCAAGCATATACCGGCAAAGGTATGGGGAGGCGCAGAGAAGAAAACCGGCGTACGGATTGTCACGATCTCCGCTAAACGGGGCGAAGTCCCCTCAAATCAGGGACCGAAAACCATAGCCGAATTCGGGTATGACGATGCCCCGCAGTTAGACTACCTGCTGGTACCCGGCGGGTTGGGAATCATTCCGCTGTTGCAGGACCACGCAACAATTACTTGGCTTCGGACGCGGGTAGGGAAAGCGGAACTTGTCATGTCGGTCTGCAACGGTGCATCGCTTCTGGCCGCTGCCGGCATCCTGGACAACCGCCTCGCCACCACAAACAAGATGTTCTGGAATAACTCCGTCAAGCCTGGGCCGAAAGTAAAGTGGGTCAAGAAAGCAAGGTGGATAGACGATGGCACAATTGTCACATCGTCGGGCATCTCGGCAGGTATGGATATGAGCCTGGCGGTCATCGGGCGGCTGTATGGCAAGGATGTCGCTGCCTGGCTGGAGCGATTCACCGAATACAGCGCGCATCGTGACCCGGCATGGGACCCGTTTGCCGTAAAAGCCGGGCTGGTGGAGTGAGTAGCGGCATTCGGACAGGGGCCGATATCGCTCAAAACCGTTTACCCGCACGGGTTGGGTGATGGTGGGAGGGCGGCGCTCCGATTCTGGCTGGAAAGCCCGCTTTTGGCGGGCTTTTTTCGTTGGCTGGGAACTGTGGGAAATTTTTCGAAGACCAGATCCTATGAGCCTCCACGCATCAAGACCAAGAAGGGGGATTGCCACAGTACCGGCCTTTTTGACATCGGGCTCAATTAGGCTAGGGTTTAAATAATACTAATTTCTGTGCCGGAGGCTGCCATGAACGTGCGCGAGAAGACTATGCTGCTTTCCCCCGCCTGGCTCCTTACCGCTGTCATCACCTTTGTTTTCGGCTTTTCCATCCTGATCTACCTGGCGGTCAGGACCGGCACCGACCAGCCTCCCATCCCCCGGGAAGTGCGGGCCGCAGATGGAGCACTGCTGTATACCGGCGAGGACATCCTGGCCGGCCAGCATCTCTTTCAGAAGTACGGTCTGATGCAGTACGGCACGCTGTTCGGCCATGGGGCCTATCTGGGCCCGGACTTCACTGCCCAGTACCTGCACAAGAGCGGCGAGAAAGCACTTGCTTACTACTCCGGGCAAAGGCTGTCGCCGGCCGAGGCTGCCGAAACGGTGCGGCGGGAGGCACGGACCAACGCCTACGACAGCGGCAGCTCGGTCCTGGTGTTTTCGCCGGGTCAAGCCGCTGCCTACCGCCAGATGCTTCCGTTCTACCGCGAGTGGTTCGGCCCGCCTGAAACGCAACAGGGTTTGCGGCGGCCTCACCTGAAGGACCCCGAGGATGTCCGCAGGATCACCGCCTACTTCTCGTGGGCCGCCTGGCTGAGTGCTGCCCAGCGTCCCGGCACCGACCACTCCTACACGAATAATTGGCCCCCCGATGAGCTGGCCGGCAACCGGCCGACCCCGGGCGCCCTCATGTGGAGCGTTCTCAGCTTGGTGGCGCTCTTGGGAGGATCGGGCATCATCCTGTTCATCTCCGGCCGCTACCAGTGGCTCGGCTGGCATGCCGCGGACGAACCGCCGGCCGGCGCGGGGCGCGCCCCGGAAGAGGTTGCGCTGACGCCATCCCAGCGGACCGTGGCCTGGTACTTCCTGGTCGTGGCGGGCCTGTTTCTCTGCCAGGGGCTTCTCGGCGGAATCAACGCCCACTACCACGTGGAACGGGCTGGCTTCTACGGGCTGTCTCTGGCCGAGATGCTTCCCTATAACCTGTCCCGGATGTGGCATGTGCAACTGGCGCTCTTTTTCGTGGCCTCCAGTTTTCTGGCCATGGGCATCTTCATGACCCCCATGGTCGCGGGGCATGAGCCCCGCCATCAGGATAAGCTGGCCCTGATCCTTCTGGGAGCGCTGACCGTGGTGGTGGTCGGCAGCATGGCAGGGGAGGCGGGCAGCCTCAAGGGATTGATTCCAGGCGAAGCGTGGTTCTGGATCGGGTCCCAGGGATGGGAGTATCTCGACCTGGGACGGCTCTGGCAGATCCTGCTGACCGCGGGGATGGTCATCTGGCTGGTGATCCTGATGCGCGGCATGAAGGAACGGCTGAAAGGTGAACATCCCGGCAACCTGCCGTGGCTGTTCATTTACAGCGCCATTTCCATACCGCTTTTCTACGCAGCCGGCATGCTGTACGGAAAAAACACCAGCTTTGTCCAGACGGAATTCTGGCGGTTCTGGGTGGTGCACCTCTGGGTAGAGGATTTCCTGGAACTGTTCACCACCATCATGGTGGCCTACGTGTTCGTGCTGCTGAGGGTCGTGCGGGTGAGGGTGGCGACCACCATCGTCTATCTCGACATTATCCTCTATTCGATCGGCGGGGTGCTCGGCACCATGCATCATCTCTATTTCAGCGGTACGCCGGAGATGCACATGGCCTTTGGTGCGTTTTTCTCCGCCATGGAGGTCGTGCCGCTGTTGCTCTTGACCTACGAGGCCTGGAACTTCATGCGCTTGGGCGCCCGGACCGGTACCTCCATGCTGAGCACCACCGGAGCCATGTTCCCGCACAAGTGGGCGGTGATGTTCCTGATAGCGGTCGGTTTCTGGAACTTCCTGGGGGCCGGGGTGTTCGGGTTCCTGATCAACCTGCCGATCGTCAGCTATTACGAGATCGGCACCCAATGGACCGCCAACCACGGCCATGGGGCCATGATGGGGGTCTACGGCATGCTGTCCCTGGGCTTCTTCATGTTCGTGGCGCGCTACTTCCTGCCCCTGGATAAAGCCAGCAACCGCGCCATGGGGCTGGCCTTCTGGTGCACCAACCTGGGGCTGGCCTGGATGCTGTTCGTCAACCTGTTCCCGGTGGGCATGATCCAGCTGAACAAGATCCTGGCCACCTCCTACTGGCAGGGGCGCGAACCGGAGTTCTTCAACCAGCCGCTGGTGCGTCTGTTCGAGTGGCTGCGCCTGCCGGGCGACCTGCTCTTCATCTTGGGAATACTGCCGGTGGTGTACCTGGCGCTGCGGATGTTCGCCAATCGCAAGCGTCCCGAGCTGCCCCGGATCGAGGCATGAGGGCAGGGGCGCGATCACCTGCAATAAAAAAACGGGAGCGATGTCGGCTCCCGTTTTTTATTCGCTTTTATTCGTTTTTTGGACGTAGCGGCTCAGCTCAAGTGCTGCCGGTTGACCAGGTTGATCGGCGCACCTTTGATGAAGGAGACCACGTTGGCGGTGACGATCTCCATCAGCCGCTTGCGGGCGGCCACCGAGGCCCAGGCGATGTGGGGGGTGATGATGCAGTTGGGGGCATCGAGCAGCGGATTGTCCGGCTGCATCGGCTCCGCAGCCACCACGTCCAGGCCAGCTCCGGCAATGGTGCCTTCTTTCAGCGCCGTTGCCAGATCAGCCTCGTTCACCAGTCCGCCGCGGGCCAGGTTGAGCAGGTAGGCGCTGCGCTTCATCAGCCCGAGGGTGTGCTTGTTGACCATATCGGCATTGTCCGCGGTCTGGGGGCAGTTCAGGGAAATCACGTCGGCGGTGCTGAAGAGCTCGTCCAGGGAGACGAAACTGACCGGGGTGGGACCGGGATCGGCCGGGATGCGCGGGGCATGGGCGATGATGCGCATGCCAAAGGCCGCCCCGACCCGGGCCACGGCCTGTCCGATGGTGCCGTAACCGACGATGCCCAGGGTCAGGCCGTCCAGCTCGATAATCGGCCGTTTCCAGAAGGAGTGGTCCGGATTGCGGCACCATTCCCCCTCCTTCACGGCCCGGTCGTGCAGCCCGGCGCCGGTGGTCAGTTCCAGCAGCAGGGCAAAGGCGGTCTGCACCACCGATTCGGTGGAATAGGCCGGCACGTTGGAGACCGGAATGCCGCGTGCCCCGGCGGCAGCCACATCGACATTGTTGTAGCCGGTGGCCAGCATCGAGATGTACTTGAGCTTCGGCAGGGCGGCGATCACCTCCGCCGTGAGTTTTACCTTGCTGGTCAGCAGGATGTCGGCATCGGCGGCGCGTTCGATCTTCAGTTCGGGCGGAGTGCGGTCGTATATCACCAGCTCTCCCAATTCAGCCAGGCTGTCCCAGGGATTGTCGCCGGGATTGATGGTGAAGCCGTCCAGAATCACGATTTTCATAAGGTCACTCCAGATAGGGGATGAAATGCGCGGCAGACTATAGCATGTTTGGCGGGTCGTGCAGGTGATTTTTGTGTTCAAGGAAAAAGCCGCCAGCTGTCTGATGCACACTGTCGGTGGCGTTCATGTAAAAGCCCTGCCTTCCGCACGGGAAGACAGGGCTTTTGCATTCGAGCTGATTCCGAGCCTATTTCTTTGACCTTTTCACGGCCGGCTTTGTGCCGGTCCTGGCCGGTGCGCTGACAACAGGTTTTCCCGCCGCCTGCAGCGCCTCACGCATGGTCTCGCCGATGCGTGTCGGACTGGGGGACACCACCACCCCGCACTCCTGCAGGGTGCGGATCTTGTCTGCCGCCCTGCCTTTGCCGCCGGTGATGATGGCGCCGGCATGCCCCATGCGCTTGCCCGGCGGTGCGGTTACACCGGCTATGAACGCTGCCACCGGCTTCTTCATATTTTCTTTTATCCAGTAAGCCGCTTCTTCTTCTGCCCCGCCGCCGATCTCGCCGATCATGAAGACCGCCTCGGTCTGCGGATCATCGTTGAACAGCTGCAGCGTGTCGATGAACTTCATGCCGATAATCGGGTCGCCGCCGATGCCGACGCAGGTCGACTGCCCCAACCCCAGATCCGTGAGCTGCTTGACCGCTTCGTAGGTCAGGGTGCCACTGCGGGACACCACCCCGATCCTGCCAGGGGTGTGGATGTAGCCCGGCATGATGCCCAGTTTGCATTCTCCCGGCGTGATGACGCCGGGGCAGTTGGGACCGACCAGACGGGTGCTGCTCTCCTTCTGGACCGCCCGGGCCAGCACCATGTCGCGCACCGGAATGCCTTCGGTTATGCAGACTGCCAAGTCCAGCCCCGCGGCGCAGGACTCTAGGATGGCATCGGCCGCTGCGGGGGGAGGAACGAAGATCATCGAGACATTGGCCCGGGTATAGCGCACCGCCTCCTCCACCGTATTGAAAACCGGGATGCCATCGATGTGGATGCCCCCCTTGCCGGGGGTGACGCCTGCCACGATATTGGTGCCGTAGGCCCGGCACTGCTTGGTGTGGAACAGCCCGCTGCGCCCGGTAATCCCCTGGACGATGACCCGGGAGTTTTTGTCGATCAGTATGGACATGGTGGTCTCCTTGCAGTCGACCAGGTCGAGGTTAAGGTTGAGGTTGAGAAAAAGCTTCCTAATCCCGACCTAGTCTCGACCTGTTTTTTTCAGCATTCTTACGATCTTGTCTGCGCCGTCGCCGAGGTTTTCGCCGATCTGTATATTCAGCCCGGATCCCAGCAGCAGCGCCTTGCCTTCCTCCACGTGGCTGCCGTCCATGCGCACCACGATCGGCAGGCTGCAGTGCACCTCCGAGGCGGCCTCGATGATGCCCTGGGCAATCACGTCGCAGCGCATGATGCCGCCGAAGATGTTGACGAAGATCGCCTTTACGTCGCTGTCCTCCAGGATGATCTTGAAGGCTTCGGCTACTTTCTCGCGCGTGGCTCCGCCGCCGACGTCCAGGAAGTTGGCCGGCTCGCCGCCGTACTCCTTGAGCACATCCAGGGTCGCCATGGCCAGTCCGGCGCCGTTGACCATGCAGCCGATCGAGCCGGTCAGCTTGATATAGGCCAGGTCGTACTTGCCGGCGGTAATCTCCAGCGGGTCGAGCTGGGAGTAGTCCATCATGTCGGGATATTCGCGGTGGCGGTACACCGCGTTGTCGTCAAAGGTCATCTTGGCATCCATGGCCAGAAGCCAGCCCGCTTTGGTGACCACCAACGGATTGATCTCCACCAGAAAACAGTCCTTTTCCAGACAACAGCGGTAGAGGTTGAGCAGCAAGTCTACGCAGTCCTCGCAGACAACTCCACTGAGGCCCAATTCCAGGGCAATCTTGCGGGCCTGGTGCGGCCGCAGCCCGATAAAGGGGTCGATGGCCAGCACCTGGATCTTTTCGGGGGAGCGGCGGGCCACTTCCTCGATCTCGACCCCCCCTTCGGCCGAAGCGATCAGGCAGTAGCGCGACGATTCGCGATCAAGCGTGATGGAAACATAGAATTCGCGGGCGATCTCCACCGCTTCCTCGATCAGGATCCGGCGCACCTTGAGTCCCTCAGGACCGGTCTGGATGGTGACAAGCTTCTTGCCGAACAGCTCCTTGGCCACGTCATTGGCCTGCTCGGGATGGTGGACAACCTTGACCCCCCCGGCCTTGCCCCGTCCGCCGGCATAGATCTGGGCCTTGATCACGCAATGCCCACCCATCTCCTTGGCGGCACGCTCCACCTGGTCCGCGGTCAGCGCAACCCGGCTGCGCGGGATCGGGATGCCGAAACTGTTCAGAATCTCCTTGGCCTGGTATTCATGGATATTCATCGTGTTCTCCATGTGCGACGGAATAAGAACGGCAATGTCGATCTTCATTAAACATAACAGGTTGGGAGTGAGAGTCAATGATTGTATGAATAATTTTAAATGATGTGGATTCTGGTTTCACCAGGGGAAACGTGTTTCCGAAAAAGGCGAAAAATGTTTTGCAATAATTAAAAAACATGGTAGTAATGCGGAGTATTTTTATTTTCACTAAAATTTTACTGTGTTTATCAGGAGTGGGTCGACTTTTATTCGCTTTTTTTCTATGGAACCGTGATTCCACCAGAGCTGGCATGAATCTGTGGCAGTGAAGCGGAAGTGGGGGCATGAGGGCTGCGCTTAAGTACCGGCGAGGCCGCCTTGTCGCGACGAAATGGCTCCCATACCGGAAAACGGGAACTACAGGCAGGAGAGAGAGTCAAGGCTGGAAGGATTCACGGATTCAGGAGCCGGTGCAGAGACGCTGCGGCCCTGGCCGTCTTTGCGGTTGAAATGCCATTATTTCCGGCGAGCCGGAACAAGGAGTTGCCATGAATATTCACGAGTATCAGGCGAAAGGGATATTGAGGAGTTTCGGCGTACCCGTTCCCGACGGTCATGTCATCTACAACAGCGCCAGCGCGCGTGAATGGTCCAAGCGCCTGGGAGAAGGCCCCTGGGTGGTCAAGGCCCAGATCCATGCCGGCGGCCGCGGCAAAGGTGGCGGAGTCAAACTGGCCCGCACCCCCAACGAAGTGCGCGACCTGGCCCGCGAAATGCTGGGCATGACCCTGGTCACCCACCAGACCGGACCGGAAGGCAAACTGGTCAAACGGGTCCTGGTGGAAGAAGGCTGCAACATCGCCAACGAACTCTACGTCAGCCTGCTGGTGGACCGCGCCACCTCCAAAGTCACGGTCATGGCCTCCACCGAAGGGGGCATGGACATCGAGGAAGTGGCTGCCAAAACTCCCGAGAAAATCTTCATGGAAGCGGTTGACCCCCTGGTGGGCCTGACCCCCTTCCAGTGCCGCAAAATCGCCTTCAGCCTCGGCCTGGACGGCAAACTGATCAACAAAGCGGTCAAACTGCTGGAAGGGCTCTACACCACCTTCATCGCCTGCGACTGCTCGCTTTTAGAAATCAACCCCCTGGTGGTCACCGCCGAAAACAACCTCCTGGCCCTGGACGCCAAATTCGGCTTTGACGACAACGCCCTCTTCCGCCATCCCAAAATCGCCGACCTGCGCGACTACGACGAAGAAGACCACAACGAAATCGAAGCCTCCCAATACGACCTCTCCTACATCTCGCTTACCGGCAACATCGGCTGCCTGGTCAACGGCGCAGGCCTGGCCATGGCCACCATGGACATCATCAAACACTACGGCGGCGACCCGGCCAACTTTCTGGACGTCGGCGGCGGAGCCACCATCGAACGGGTCACCGAAGCCTTCAAAATCATCCTCTCGGACGCCAACGTCAAAGGCATCCTGGTCAACATCTTCGGCGGCATCATGAAATGCGACGTCATCGCCACCGGCGTCGTCGAAGCGGCCAAACAGGTCGGCATCAAAGTCCCGCTGGTGGTCCGCCTGGAAGGCACCAACGTCGCCCTGGGCAAACAGATGCTGGCCGAAAGCGGCCTCAACATAGTCACCGCCGACGGCATGGCCGACGCGGCTCAGAAAATCGTCGCAGCCGTGAAAGGAGCCAACTGATGAGCATCCTCGTCGACAAACACACCAGAGTCATCACCCAGGGCATCACCGGCGCCACCGGTCTGTTCCACGCCCAAGGGGCTCGCGAATACGGCACGCAGATGGTAGGGGGCGTCACCCCCGGCAAAGGGGGCACCAGCATCGACGGCTTCCCGGTCTTCGACACCGTCAAAGAAGCGGTCGACAAAGCCGGCGCCACCGCCTCGGTCATCTACGTCCCGCCCCCCTACGCCGCCGACGCCATCATGGAAGCGGTCGACGCCGGCATCGAACTGGTCTGCTGCATCACGGAAGGCATCCCGGTCCTGGACATGGTCAAAGTCAAACACTACATGGCCGGCAAAGGGACCCGCCTGATCGGTCCCAACTGCCCCGGCATCATCACCCCCGGCGAATGCAAAATCGGCATCATGCCCGGCTACATCCACAAACCGGGCAAAGTGGGCGTTGTCTCTCGCTCCGGCACCCTCACCTACGAAGCTGTCTGGCAGCTCACCAGCCTGGGCATCGGCCAATCCACCTGCGTCGGCATCGGGGGTGACCCGGTCAACGGCACCAGCCACATCGACTGCCTGCGCATGTTCGAAGAAGACCCCAACACCGAAGCGGTCATCATGATCGGCGAAATCGGCGGCAACGCCGAAGAGGAAGCAGCGCGTTTCGTCAAAGAACACATGACCAAACCGGTAGCCGCCTTCATCGCCGGCCGCACTGCCCCTCCGGGCAAGCGCATGGGCCATGCCGGCGCGATCATCTCGGGCGGCAAGGGTACTGCTGCTGAAAAGGTGGCGGTCTTGGAGGAATGCGGCATCAGTGTGGCAGCCAGCCCGGCCGATATGGCACAGGCACTGCTGAAGGTGTATACGCCAAAATAAAGAAAAGCAGGCTGAGGTTAAGGTTGAGGTTGAGAAACTTCATCCTTGACCTCAGCCTTAACATTGCCTGTTTTCTCTTCTCACTCTCAAGACAACTGCCATGCACCTGTTGCGGCAGTTCCTACCAAGCGCAGAAACCTCACCTTAATCTCAATCTGATTTTTATTGTTTCTTCTGGCGGGCCAGTTCGGCCTCGGAGGGGCGGATGTAGACCGGCAGCAGTCTGTCCGGTGGAACGGTTCGTCCTGCATGGTATGTGGCCAGGGCCAGCAGGATGCCGTTGGCGGCACGGCCGGCGTGGTGGGAGGAGGGGGCGAAGATGGCCTGCGCCCCCATCCGGGAGGCGATCAGGTCGCGGTAGCGCAGGGCGCCCTCACCGAGGAAGATGACCGGTTCGGCGGTGTGGGCGCAGATCATTTCGGCCAGAGTGGCCGGAGGCATGACGCAGTCCTCGATCAGTGCCGTGGGAAGGGGGAGGGAACAGTCGTAAAGCCCGCCGTAGACCTCCTGCTTGCGGGCATCGAGCAGGGCGCAGACCGGCCGGGAGACGAGGCTCAGGTTCATGGCCAGGGCAGCCAGGGTGGAGAAGCCTGCGCACGGTTTACCGGTGGAGAGCGCCAAGCCCTGTACGGTGGCCACACCGGCGCGCACCCCGGTAAAGGAGCCGGGGCCGATGGCGCTTGCAAACAGGTCGATCTGGCCGATAGTCACTCCGGCCATCGCCAGAAGCCGCTCGATTTCCGGCACGAGCCGCGCCGACAGGCACCGCTCGGCAGGCAGCAGGGATTCGGCCAGCACCTTTTCTTCCGTTGCAAGCGCCACACTGGCCAGTGCGGTCGAGGTATCGATACTCAGGATATACATGGCATGTCTTTCGGATGCGGGAGTCGGGAAAGCGTCCTCACTGTATCCCGAAATTTTCCCCGAGGCAAGGCGCATCATCCTTCGGAGCTGCCCACCATGGGGGGACATGTCAGCCACGTCGGACATGTATGTTTAGGTTTTATACGACCTTTTTTGTCGGCTTTATTTCCTTGCCAAAAGAAACAGAGAGGTAATAATTGTAGGTGTAACGAGATATCAGACACGCATGGAGGACCATCATGGCTGCCTACGAGAAGCTGATTCAGCATATCAGCGCGGTACAAGCGGATACACGGGTCTTCGAGAATGCATTCCAGTCAGTGGCCCGCATGATCCTGGGCGCTGGCTTCGAAAAGGTAGTGGTCAACGGCCGAACAACCTACGACTTCAAGATCTTCCGCGTCGGCAGGAAGCATACCATCGGCATGTTCGACGAGATCAACAGTTTCGTCTCCTACGTGAAGGATGCCGCCGAAGGGGGCTCCAGCAAGGAGATGGCCTATGTCCTGGTGGGAGA
Organism: Geobacter sp. SVR; assembly: GCF_016865365.1. Classification (NCBI taxonomy): domain Bacteria; kingdom Pseudomonadati; phylum Thermodesulfobacteriota; class Desulfuromonadia; order Geobacterales; family Geobacteraceae; genus Geobacter; species Geobacter sp. SVR. The sequence continues at coordinate 3,173,586 of NZ_AP024469.1, read as the reverse complement.
GCCCGGCAACGGCAAGACCTTTTTCGTTGAATTTCTCTGTTCCCAGTACCGAGGCTTTCTGACAACGCCGCGCAACCGGCGCTACACTTTCCGTTATACCGGACTGAGCCAGCTCGGGCATTACGGCAAGATCGACGTGATCGATTCCCAGACCTACGAAGATCCGATGATCCTGGCTATGAACCTCTTTGAAACAAACGACGAGAATCGCCGCTTTCTGGCGGAGCAGGGCGGTTTCAGCGAAGCGCAGCTGGATACCCTCTATCAGAACTACCGGCCGCTGGGGGCCTGCAGCGGCTATATCTGGAGCGAGATCCGCGCCTTTTGCGACAACGATCCCGAGCGCATGTTCAATCACGTCGAGGTGATCCCGGTACCGATGAGCGAAAGCCTGGGCACCATCACCGGCAAGTATCCGGCCAAAGACAAGATCACCTCCTCTTCGGTGGATCTGCTGGGAGAGGAATCGATCCAGCGGCTGCTGCACATCAGCGACACCAACAACCCCTACCGCTTCGACCTGCGCCGTGGCGCCCTGGCCCGCGTGGCAGGCGGCGGCATTCATTTTTCGGACGAGATCTTCAAGAACAAGAAAGACCTGGTCCAGGTGTATCTGGGCGTGATCCAGAACCGTGCCATCGAGATCGACGGCTACAAATGGCCGATCGATTCCCTGATCATCGCCACCAGCAACAACTCCGAATTCAACCGCTTCCTGGCGGAGCGGGAGGAGGCGCCGATCGTGGACCGCTGCCGGATCTGCTATGTCTCCCATAACACCAACTACCGCCTGCAGGAAGGGCTGACCTCCTACGCCATCGGCAGCGACACCAAGACGACTCTGACCAACGAAGACCTGCACCAGGACCCCAACCTGAACTACGCCGCCTCAGTAGGGGTGGTGCTGACCCGCTTCCCGCGCTCGGAAAAGCTGACCCCGATCGAGATCATGAAGCTTTCGGCCGGCGAGATCGCCGGGGAGAAAAGCATCAAGGCCCTGGCGGAGGTGATCGATACCCTGGGACAGGAGCCCGATATCACCAAGCGTTTCGGCCAGAAGGGGCTGGGGCACCGCAGTCTGGGACGGGCGGTCCAGCTGCTGGTGGAGAATTCCGAGACCAACGAAGGGCGCTGCATGGTGGCCTACGACATTTTCAAGTCCCTGGAGCGGGTGGTGCTGGATTATGTGGTCGACACCAATGATCGGGCCAAATACCTGGAGGATCTGAAGATCGCCAAGGGGCTCTACCGCGAACGGATCATGACCGAGATGTTCAACGCCTACATGGATGAGCCCTTTGCCATCCGCAAGGATGTCATGAACTACGTCAACATGATCATCGGGATCGATGCGGAGAACCTGGGGCCGGACCGGATGTGGAAGTACAAGGACCCCCAGTCCGGCGAGCTGCGGGCGCTCAAGATCGACGAGCGCTACGTCAGGAGCGTGGAAGAGCGTATCGGCCTGAAGACCGAGGAACAGCGCGATTCGTTCCGCACCTCGATCCGCAAGATCTACGGCCAGAAAATCTCCGTGGACCCCAACTACGACTTCATGGATAACCTGGAACTGGTCAAGGCGGTCACGGATGTACGCCTGAAATCGGATATCGCCGGTGCCGGCAGCCTGATCGGGGCTCTGGCCAACCGCACCAATGAGGAAAACCAGAAGCTGTACGATCGGATGATCAACACCATGCTGAACAAGCTGGGGTATTGCCGGACCTGTGCGCAGAAGACGATTGAATACTTCTGCACCCAGGAAGACGAAACCTGATGGGAAACGCGGCTTTTTCCGCCTTGGCTGTGTAAGTCTTCGGGATGCCGTGTGCGGCGTAGCGCTTTAGGGTACTGCGCCTCCGTGGCCTCCCTCGAAAGCCTTGCCGGGACGAGAATCTGCGTTTTCTGAGTGTCCGGATTTTCTATGGAAAAAGATCTAAAAAAAAACCTGGAAGAGCTGAAGGCAGCCGGGCTGTCTCCCGAGCGGGAGGTGCGGCTGCGGGCCGAACTGGCAACGGCAGGCGTCGACCACGTGCTTCCGCCCCCCGTTGCGAAACAGGACAGCCCGTTCTCCGGCTTCGACCGCAGCGTTTATGCCTTCAACGACCTGATGGTGCTGCGCCAGGCCGACAACCCGCAGTACGGCACCGTGGGGCTGATGAAATCGCTGGATGAGCTGCTGGAGCGCGACCGCCAGCGCGAAGAGGACGGTTTCCCGCGCAAGATCCAGCTCGGCCGGCTGGTAAAGGCCAGACGGGGCGCCCAGGGGGCGGTCACCGTGGTGGTCCCCTCCACGGTGGAGGAGAAATTTTACCATGACCCCAGCGTTCAGCCGGAAGAAGATGAGGGGCGTGCTTCAGGGGGAACCGGCGATGAACAGGAAGGGGAGGTGTTCGGCGAACAACAGGCCCGGCAGGAAGGGGAAGAGCCGGGTGCCGGCCCGGGGCAGGGGGAGGGGGAGAAACACGAGATCGAATCTTCGGCCTACGAGCTGGGCAAGACCCTGACCGAACAGTTCCAGTTGCCGAACCTGAAGGAGAAGGGCAAGAAGGTCTCCTTCACCCGTTATACCTACGACTTGACCGACAGGAACCGCGGCGTGGGTCAGATCCTCGACAAGAAGGCGACCCTGCGCAGGATCATCGAAACCAACAGCGCCTTGGGCAACATTCCCGATGTGGCAGACATCGATCCGTCACGCTTCATGATTGCCCCGCGCGACAAGGTTTACCGCGTGTTTTCGCAGGAAAAGGACTACGAGCCCCAGGCCATGGTTTTCTTTCTGCGCGACTATTCCGGCTCCATGGCCGGCAAGGTGACCGATCTGGTGGTCACCCAGCATATCCTGATCTACAGCTGGCTCCTGTACCAGTACGCCGGCCAGGTGGAGTGCCGCTTCATCCTCCACGACACCGAGGCCAAGGAGGTGCCGGACTTTTACACCTACTACAATTCGCGCGTGGCAGGGGGCACCCAGGTCGCTGGCGCCTATCAGTTGGTGAATGAGATGGTGGCCAAGGGAAACCTGGCCAACGATTACAACATCTATGTTTTCCACGGCACCGATGGCGACGATTGGGATTCCCGCGGCCAACTGGCCATTCCCGAGCTGGAGAAGATGCTTGCCTATGTCAGCCGGGTGGGTGTCACCGTCGCGGAGCACGGCTTTGGCCAGCCCGGTATTACCGAGGTGGCACGCTACCTGGAGGACTCGGGGTTGCTGAAGGAACGGGCCAATCTGATCAGGATGGATGTGATGCAGGAGGATGCGGATGAGCCGAGGCTGATAGAGGGGATCAAGAGGTTGATCTCGTAGAGGAGCGGCTCTTTTCCGCCCTGGCGGCGTAAATCTTCGGGATCCCTTGTGCGGCGTAGCGCTGCTACGCCTCCGCGCAATCCCTCGACAGCCTGGCCAGGACGAAAAATAACCACTCCAGAAGAAAACCGGGATAACTCGTATGGAACTGATTAACCAGCATACCAAAGCTATCATGGAAGGCTGCAAGGAGCGGGCCCGGGCGGCTGGTCTGCGCTTCACCGACGAGAGCCTGGAGTATATCGTCACCAACCGCGACCTGCTGGAGCTGGGACCCAAGGTGATGATTCCGACCCTGTACGATTACTGGGTCCATGACGTCGAGGTGCTGCGCGAGAAGGGCAAGTACGAACTGTATCCGCATAATCCCTATGAAACGGTGATCAACACCCGGCCGCCGATCTCGTTTTACAACGACAACAACCCCGACTGGCTGAACGTGATGATTTTCTATCACGTGCTGGGGCACATCGATTTTTTTCAGAACAATCTCAATTTCCGCCACACCTGGGACTACGACTTCAACGGCGAGGCCTTGTCGGACAAGCGGGTGATCGCCAAACTGCGCGCCGAAAAGGGGCACTGGGTCGATTACGTGATCGAATTCGCCCGGGGCATCGACAACCTGGTCGATTTTCACGGCGAACTGTCGGCCCTGTTCACCCCGTCGGAAGGGGGCTGCTCACCCCGGCTCAACTACTATTTCGACCAGTTCCTGCAAGTGGTCAAGAAGCTGCCGATCAGCGAGTACATCAAGGAGGTCAACCGCTACAACGACTGTCTGAAGCGGTTCGACGCACCCCTGGCGGAGAAGACCTTTTTCGCCGACGCCGAACGGCGCTTTCCCGAGTTGGAAAGCTATTTCGTCAGGGACCAGCAGGTACGCCCCACCACCCGGCGCGACCTGCTCCGGTATCTGCTGGACCGGTCCGAATTCCTGAACCGGGACGAGAACAAGTGGATGAAGTCGATCGTGGAAATAGTCCGCAAAACCTCGATCTTCTTCCAGCCCCAGATCCGTACGAAGATTCTCAATGAAGGCTGGGCCAGCTACTGGCATGAAAAGCTGTTTCTGCAGGACGACCGCATCAAGGGGCATGAGATCGATTTTGCCCGGGTTCACGCCGGCGTCACCTCCATGCCGAGGGTGGGCATGAATCCCTATGCCCTGGGCATGCGGCTTTTCAGCTACATCGAGGAACAGGCGGACAAGGGGCGACTCTCCTATGATTTCGAGCGCGTCCTGGACCGTAAGAAGCGTGAGGATTACGACCAGAAGCGTCCCGATGGACTGGAAACCATCTTCAGGGTACGGGAAAATCTGAGCGACCACCTCTTTGTCAGCAACTTCCTGGACCAGGAGTTTCTGGACCGGCACAGTTTTTTTGTGGCCGGCAAGCGCCTGGACCGTCAGCGCATGGTCTGGCAATACTACGTCAAGTCCAGGAAGGCCCAGGATTACAGCAGGATGGTCAGGGATACGCTCTACCATCCCCCGGTCATCACCGTGGAGCCGGCCGGAGAGGGGGATGGCGAGCTCCATCTGAAGCACACCTTCGAAGGCAAGCAACTGGTGCGGGAATACATCGCCAATACCATGATGGGCATCGAGTACCTGTGGGGACGGCCGGTGCATCTGGAAACCACCGACGCCAGACTCGTGCCGCAACCCTCGGGAAGCCATGAGGAAGTCCCGCAGGAGGCGATTACCTGGGAACGGGTGATCTATTCGATGGAGGGAAAGGTGCTGACAAGAAAGAAAATTGGGCAGGCTTGAGCCTGTATCGGTGAATTATGACCAACGTGGAGCGGGCCATAGCGAATCTCAACCGCAAGATCAGCGAGCGCGAGCAGAGCCAGAGCATCTCCTTCGACGAGTTTCTGGAGGTACTGACCGAGCGGCCTGAGTCGGTTGTGCGCAATGTCTTCCAGGCTTTTCACGACATGATCCGCTCCCATGTGGGGATCGGCCGCGACGAATACCCGGAAGACCCGGAGTCGATCAACTACGTCAGCTACGATTGCCGCAGCCTGTTTGTCGACGGTACCGACCGCCCCTTCTTTGCGGACCGGTTGTTCGCCAACCGGCTGGTTAACCATGTGGAGGCCATGAAGAGCAGCGTGCGGCAGAACAAGATCTATATCTTCGAAGGTCCCCCCGGTTCCGGCAAGAGCACCTTTTTGAACAATCTGCTCATGAAATTCGAAGAGTACTCGAACAGCGAGGCGGGTACGCGCTACGAAGTGGTGTGGAGGCTGGATCGCCGGGTCCTGGCGCGGATCAATGCCACCCAGGTTTCCTCATTCGTGGACCGGCTGTCGAGTCTTCTGGACGAATACGAACTGGGGCAGGCCGACCTGGCCGAGATAAAGAACTCTCTGAGCCGCAGCGGGGATTATATCGATGTGCCTTGTCCCTCACATGACAATCCCTTGTTGCTGATTCCCAAAAAGGACCGGCATTCCTTTTTCAGCGACCTGTTCCATGACAACGAGGCGTTCAGGGAAAGGCTCTTCAGTCACAAGGAATATGACTGGGTGCTGAGCGATACCCCCTGCACCATCTGCAGTTCCCTGTTCGATGCCCTGATCAGGAACGTCTCCACTTCCCTCGACATCTATCGCATGATCCATGCGCGCCCCTACCGCTTTAATCGGCGGGTGGGGGAGGGCATCACGGTGTTCACTCCGGGTGACCGGCAGATGAAACAGGATGTGAGCGGCAACGAGCATCTCCAGCGCAAGATCGACTCGCTGCTGGGGGACAGCAATGCGGTCAGGTATCTCTATTCCAGTCTGGCGAAGACCAACAACGGCATCTATGCCCTGATGGATGTCAAGTCCCACAACGCCCAGCGTCTGCTGGAACTGCACAACATCATCAGCGAGGGGATTCACAAGGTCGAGGATGTGGAGGAGAACGTCAAGTCGCTGTTCATCGCCCTGATGAACCCGGAGGACGAAAAGAACATCGAAGGTTTCCAGTCCTTCAGCGACCGGATCGAGTTCATCAATATCCCCTACGTCATGGACCTGAACACCGAGGTGGAGATCTATCGCAACACCTTTGGCAAGCATATCGACGAGAGCTTCATTCCCCGGGTGCTGCACAACTTCGCCCGCACGATCATTTCAACCCGGATGGGTACCCATTCGGACGCCATGCTGGACTGGATCAGCGACCCGCGCAAGTACGAGCAGTACTGCGACGAGCACCTGCAGCTTCTCAAGATGGAGCTCTATACCGGGTATCTCCCCTCCTGGCTCTCGGAAGAGGATCGCAAGCGCCTGAGCGCCAAACGGCGGCGGCGGATCATCGACGAGTCCGAGTACGAAGGGGTGACCGGCTTTTCCGGCCGCGATTCGATCAGGATCTTCGGCGACTTTTATGCTGCCTATGCCCGCAAGGACAAGCTGATCTCCATGTCCAACCTCAATTCGTTCTTCACCAAGTGGCGCACCGACCTGAACGAGATGTTGCCCCCCGGCTTCCTGGATTCGCTGATCAGGAACTATGACTATGCGGTGCTGCAGGAGGTGAAGGAATCGCTGTACTACTACAATGAGGAGCAGATTAGCCGGGATCTTCTGAACTACATGTTTGCGGTCAACTTCGAGTCCGGTTCCGTGGCGGTCTGCCGTTTCACCGGCGATAAACTGGAGATTACGGACGAGTTTCTGAGCGCCATCGAGGGGCGGTTGATCGGCCCGGCCGTTGATGCGGACGCCCGGCTGGCGTTCCGTCGGGAGACCCAGAAGGAATACGCCTCGCGCACCCTGACCCAGGAGATACTGGCCGAGGGGATCGATCCCCGCCAGACCGGACTGTACCAGTCGCTGCACGAACGCTACCTTCACAGCCTGAAGGAGAAGGTGTTGGAACCGTTCCTGGACAACGTCAACTTCCGCCGGGCCATCAAGGACTACGACACGGCCGCCTTCAATTCCTACGATAAACGGATCCGCGACGACGTGTCGTTTCTGATCAGCAACCTGTGCGCCCCCAAGTACCACTACACCAAGCAGGGGGCCCGGGAAGTCTGCGTCTATGTCATCGATAACGATCTGGCGAGGAAGTTTCCTTCCCACGCATAGCAGAAGAAATGTGACCATAAAATAGAAAAGAGATAGAGACGTGCATGTCCCTATCTCTTTTTCTTTTTCCCGCGCAGGTGTTTTCCGGCACTATCCCTGGCCGGTGAAGTACCTGACGATATCGTTGTAGAATGCCAGGGCCATCAGCCCCAGCAGCAGCATCAGCCCCACCTGCTGGGCATATTCGCGCACCTTTGGATTGACCGGTCGGCGGAAGATCAACTCCCAGAAGTAGAAGAAGAGATGCCCGCCATCGAGCACCGGCACCGGCAGGAGGTTCAGCACCCCCAGGTTGATCGAGAGCAGCGCCATGAATGCCAGAAAGCTCGAGCCGCCGGCCGAGGCCTGCTCTCCGGCCATCTTGACGATCATGATCGGCCCGCCCACCGTATCCAGCGGCACGACCCGCTGGGCCATCTTGACCAGCGACATGATGGTCAGATCGATCACTTTCCAGGTCTGGTCGCTTCCCTTGGACAGCGCCTGTACCGGCCCGAACTTTTCGACGACGACCTCGCCGGCCGAGGCCACACCGATGGCGAAACCTTCGACCTTCTCACCGAACAGGTTCTGGGCGACGCGCGGCTGCGGAGTGACGGTGAAGCCAACCTCTTCGGCGCCCCGCTTGACCGTCAGGCTGATCGGCCGCCCCTTGCTGGCGGTAATTTTTTCGGCGATCTCGTCCCAGCGGGTTACCGGTTTGCCGTCTATGGCGGTGACGACATCGCCTTTCAGGATGCCTGCCATGGCTGCAGGCTTGTCCTTCAGTACCTCGCCGATGCGGGGGGTGACAGTCGGCACGCCCAGCATGCAGAGCACGATGAAGGCCAGCCAGGCGAACAGCAGGTTGAAGGTCGGCCCTGCAATCACGATGGCGATTCTGGCCAAGGGAGGCTTGTGGAAGAATGAACGTTTCTTTTCCTCTTCCGTCAATTCGCGCGGTTCCTGCTCCTTGAATTGCTCTCCAGCCTGGTCGATGGCTGCCGGAGCGTCGCTCCCTTCGATGAAGCCGGTCTCTCCGAACATCTTGACATAGCCCCCCAGCGGGAAGGCCGACAGCAGATATTCGGTTTCTCCGATCCGCTTGCCGAGCAGCTTGGGACCGAACCCGAGCGAGAACTTCTCTACTTTGACATTGAACAGTTTCGCAACCAGAAAATGCCCCAGTTCGTGCACGAAAATCAGCACACCCAAGGCAATCACGGCGTAGACGATCATCATATCAGGCTATCCGTTTCCGGCAGATCTCGCGTGCGATGGTGCGCCCCCAGAGATCTGCCTGCAGAACCTCTTCGATCGAGGTCACCCGATGAGCCTGATGCGCATTCATGGTGCCTTCGATGACCTCGGCAATCTGTGTGAATCCGATGTTTCCTTCCAGGAAATATTCCACGGCGACTTCATTGGCGGCATTCATGACCGCGGGCATGCTCTCACCCTCATTGATCGCGCGGTAGGCCAGCGACAGGCACCTGAACTTATCCATATCGGGCCTGAAAAAGGTCAGGCCGGAGAACAGGGTCAGGTCGAGCGGCTTGACGCCGGTGGCAACGCGTTCGGGATGGGAGAGGGCATAGGCGATCGGCGCCTTCATGTCAGGGGAGCCGAGCTGGGCAATGACGCAGCCGTCGATATATTCTACCATGGAATGAATGATGCTCTGGGGATGAATGTTGACGTCGATCTTCTCCACCGGCACGTCGAACAGCCAGCGCGCCTCGATGACCTCCAGCCCTTTGTTCATCATGGTGGCCGAATCGATCGAAATCTTTCTGCCCATGCTCCAGTTGGGATGGTTGAGGGCATCCTTGACCGTGACGCCGGCGAGGGTCTCTGTCGGAGCATTCAGGAAGGGGCCACCGGAGGCGGTCAGGATGATCTTGCTGATGTCCTGGCTGCGGTGCCCTTCCATGGACTGGAACACGGCGCTGTGTTCGCTGTCGACCGGATACAGCCTGACGCCGTACTCCTTGACCATGTCCATGAAAAGATGACCTGCGGTTACCAGGGTTTCCTTGTTGGCCAGGGCGATGTCCTTGCCGCAGCGGATTGCGGCTGCGGTGGGCACAAGCCCTGCGGCACCGACGATGGCCGCGACAACCATCTCGGTCTCGTCAGCCGTGGCGGCGGCAATCAGGCCTTCGATACCCCCCAGAATCTCCACCTTCAGACCGCTGCAGAGCTCCTTCAGGCGGCCGACATCGTCGGGAGATGCCACCGCTGCAATGCGCGGAGAGAATTGCCGGATCTGTTGCGCGAAGAGGTCCAGGTTTTTCCCTGCGGTCATGGCAACCACACGAAAGCGTTCAGGGTAGGCGGCCACGATTTCCAGAGTGCTGACGCCGATGGAGCCGGTTGCTCCAAGTATGGAAAGGTGTTTCATTGGTATTCCCTCGAAGTTGCTACAAAAAATCTGCTAGAAAGGCATAGTGACAGGGAGAAAAAATGTTACAAGCCATGTACCGGATACCCAGGCTTTTGGATGGAACGTGGCGGAACCCCTTCTCTCACTGTCTCCGTGGGCATGTCAAAATCTGCCGAACAGGTACACCGCATAATAATACGTGGCCGGGGCCGCGAAGATGATGCTGTCGAGACGGTCCAGCACGCCGCCGTGCCCCGGGATGATGCAGCCGGAATCCTTGACCCCGAAGCTGCGTTTCAGCAGGGACTCGAACAGATCCCCGGTCTGGCCGAGAATGCCGATCAGAACCGCAGTCAGCAGGGCGTCGGTCAGGGTCAGCTGCGGGAAAAAGGAGAACTTCGCCACCAGCGTGCCGCCTATGCTGCCGGCTAGTCCTCCCAGCGACCCTTCGATGCTCTTCTTCGGGCTGACTTTCTCGTAGAGCCGGCGTTTTCCAAAGGCACTGCCGGTGTAGTAAGCGGCCGAATCGTTGGTCATCACGATCAGCATGATCAGGAGCAGCCACTGGATGCCGAAGGCTGTCTGCCTCAGCAGGACCAGGTGCACCAGAAGAAGGGGGATGTAGATGAATGCCAGGCTAGCATGGGCAATTTCCGTGGCAGCGACGCTGATGTCCCTGATGCGGAACAGGAACAGCAGCGCGAAAACCAGGAACAAGGCGGTGAGGGCGCCCAACAGGAGGCGATTGTCGCCGAGAAGGGGAAGGAAGATGATCAGCCCACTGCAGGAGGCAGCCAGCCACGATTCCGCATTCCTGGCAGGCAGGGCCATGCGATAGAACTCGTGGGTGCCGATGAAGGTGAAAACTCCCAACAGCATGGCAAAAAGCAGCGGGCCGCCTTTAACGATGGTCAGGATGACGACAGGCAGGAGGATGATCGCAGAGATTACCCGTTTAATGATGAGATCCCCTGGTTAGCTGATCGCTGGTTTTTCCGAATCGTCGCTCGCGCGACTGGAAATCGGCCAGCGCCTTGTGCAGTTCGTTGATGGTGAAGTCGGGCCAGTTGGTTTCGGTAAAATACAGCTCGGTGTAGGCCAATTGCCAGAGCAGGAAATTGCTGATGCGCATTTCACCGCTGGTCCGGATCAGGAAGTCGGGATCAGGCAATCCCCCGGTATCCAGATAGGTGCCGAAGGTATCGACGGTTATCTGCTCCGGGGTAAGCGTGCCTGCCATCACGTCGCGTGCCAGCCGGGCGGCAGCCATACTCAACTCCTGGCGTCCGCCATAGGAGAGCGCCAGGGTCAGGAGCATGCCGGTATTGCCGGCAGTCTGCGCAATCGCATCGTCAAGCGTCTGGTTGACGTCATCGGGCAGGTCGCTGCGGTTGCCGATGACGTTGTAGCGGATGTTCTTGCGCATCATCCGCGCCGTTTCCTGGCGGATGTATTTCTTGAGCAGCGACATCAGCGCCCTCACCTCGATAGCCGGCCGGGACCAGTTTTCGGACGAGAAGGCGAACAGGGTCAGATACTTGATGCCCAGCTGCCAGGCCTGTTCGACGACCATGTTGACAGTCTCGGCTCCTCGCTGATGACCGATGACGCGTTTAAGCATTCGCTGTTGAGCCCAGCGTCCGTTACCGTCCATAATGATTGCCAGATGGACCGGTAATTTGTCCGGGTCGAGTTTTTTCATCAGACTTCCATTACCTCTTTTTCCTTGTGGGCCACCGCTTCGTCGATCTTGGTCTCGAAGCTTTTGGTGGTATCCTGGACCTCTTTTTCCAGTCTTTTCAGATCGTCCTCGGTAATCGCCTTTTCTTTTTCAAGCTTTTTGAGGCGGTCGATGGCGTCGCGGCGGATGTTGCGCAGGGCAACCTTGTCCTCCTCGGCCTTCTTTTTCAGGTCCTTGACGATCTCCTTGCGCCGTTCTTCGGTCAGCGGCGGCAGGTTCAGACGAATCGTACGCCCGTCGCTGGAAGGGGTCAGGCCGATATTGGCGTTGAGAATGGCCTTCTCGATCAGGGGAACCATCTTGGCTTCCCAGGGAGCGATGGTGATGGTACGCGGCTCCGGAACCGCCAGGGTGGCCACCTGGCTCAAGGAGGAGGGGTTGCCGTAGTAATCGACCTTGACGGCATCCAGGATGGAGGTTGAGGCACGTCCCGTGCGGATTTTCTGGAATTCGTTCTTCAGGACAGCCACGGATTTCTCCATGTGCAATTTCATGTCATCGAGTACGGTTCTTGGCATGGCCTCTATTCTCCTTGAACTATGGTTCCGATTGTTTCACCGCTGATAACCTTCTTGATGTTGCCCTCGGTGGTCAGATCGAAAATGATGATCGGCAGCTTGTTATCCATGCAGAGCGAGGTGGCGGTAGCATCCATTACCTGCAGCCCCTTGTTGAGCACGTCGATATAGGTCAGCTCGGAGTATCTGACCGCGGTAGGGTCCTTCTTGGGGTCGGACGAGTAGACCCCGTCCACCTTGGTTCCCTTGAGGATCACCTGGGCGTTGATCTCCATTGCCCGCAGACTGGCGGCCGTATCGGTGGTGAAATAGGGATTGCCGGTGCCGGCCCCGAAAATCACGACCCGCCCCTTTTCCAGGTGGCGCATTGCGCGACGGCGGATGTACGGCTCAGCCACTTCTTGCATGGCAATGGCCGATTGAACGCGGGTGGCGACCCCGACCTTCTCCAGGGCGTCCTGCATGGCCAGGGAGTTGATCATGGTGGCCAGCATGCCCATGTAGTCGGCACTGGCCCGGTCCATGCCCTTGGAAGAGGCAGCCAGCCCCCGGAAAATGTTACCCCCCCCGATTACCAGGGCCAGTTGCACTCCCTGGTTGACCACATCCCGGATTTCGCTGGCGATGGCGTTGATGGTGTGCGGATCGATCCCGTAGCCCTGTTCACCGGCCAGCGACTCGCCGGACAGCTTCAGTAAAACTCTTGTAAATGATGGCCTGCTCATGAATTCGCCTCTCCGAATAGGCCACTGAGGCCCTGCATTCAGCGCCCTGCGCGGAAACAGGATGTCCCGCGCAGGAGCCGTAAAAAAAAAGCCGGCCAAGTCGGCCGGCTGAGTGATTATTGGAGGCCGGCCGCTGCCGCCACCTCGGCGGCAAAGTCCGATTCTTTCTTTTCGAGCCCTTCGCCGAGCACGAAACGTTCGAAGCGGGTGATGGAGACCGGGCCCCCTACTGCGGAGCCGACCTCTTTGACCACCTGGCCGATGCCCTTGTCGGTGTCCTTGACAAAGACCTGCTCGTTCAGACAGATCTCGGCGTAGAACTTGTTGATCTGGCCGTCGAGGATCTTCTCGATGATAGCGTCCGGCTTGCCGGATTCCTTGGCCTTGACGCGATAGATTTCCTTTTCGCGCTCAAGGACGTCGGCCGGAACCTGGTCGCGGCTGACATACTGGGGAGCGGCAGCAGCGGAGTGCATCGCGATGTCGCGTACAAATGCCTGCAGCGTCTCGCGGTTGGCATCACTGACAGCCGGGCTGTCAATCTGCACCAGCACGCCGATCTTGCCACCGGCATGGATGTATGAGCCGATCAGGCCGCTGCCCTGAACGTCGAATTTGACAAAACGACGGATCTGGAGGTTTTCGCCGATCACGGCGATTGACTCGCTCAGATAGGCCTGGACATTCTTGCTGGTATCGCCGACAAAAGGCTGCTCCAGCATGGCGGCGCAGTCAGCCGGGGAGGTGGCCAGGATGTGGCGGCCGATATCTGCCACGAAAGCCTGGAATTTGTCGTTTTTGGCAACAAAGTCGGTCTCGCTGTTGACTTCCACCAGCACACCGCTTTTCAGGTCGTCCGACACAAAGGCGGCAACAACACCTTCGGTTGCTGCGCGGCCGGCCTTTTTGGCGGCAGCGGCCAGGCCTTTGGTACGCAGGAAGTCGACCGCTTTTTCGAAATCGCCGTCATTCTGCTCGAGAGCCTTTTTGCAGTCCAGCATGCCGGCGCCGGTTGATTTTCTCAGTTCATTAATCTGTGTAGCTGTGATGGCCATTATATCCTCCTTCCCCATTGTTAGGGGATGTATATGGGTAAATAACCGCAGGACGGCAATGCCGGGCGCTTGTCTGCCAGTGGCAGCCGGTGCGCCCGGCGCTGATGCCCTGCGGTCCGATTCCGGTTTAGGCTTCTACTGCGGCTTCGGCTTCGACAGCCTCTTCAGAGGCCCCTTCCGTATCGGCCTGAAGAGCTGCGTTGCGGGCCTGGCCCCCTTCGAGGACCGCATCAGCGATCTTGGAGGTCAGCAGGCGGATAGCGCGGATGGCATCGTCGTTGCCGGGGATGACATGGTCGATCGGATCGGGATCGCAGTTGGTATCGACAATGGCGACTACCGGGATGCCGAGCTTGTTGGCTTCCTGGACGGCGATTTCTTCGTTTTTGGGGTCGATGACGAACAGGACGCTGGGGAGTTTGTGCATGCCCTTGATGCCGCCCAGGGTTTTCTGGAGCTTCTCGCGGTCCTTCTCAAGCAGCATGCGCTCTTTTTTGGGATAGGCTTCGATGGTGCCGTCCTCGAACATGGTATCGATCCTTTTGAGGCGATCGATACTCTGCTTGACCGTGGCAAAGTTGGTCAGCATGCCACCCAGCCAGCGCTGGTTGACATAGAACTGGCCGCAGCGCAGCGCCTCTTCGGCGACCGAATCCTGGGCCTGCTTCTTGGTGCCGACGAACAGCACGGTGCTGCCTTCCTGAGCAGATTCCTTGACGAAGTTGTAAGCGGATTTGAAGTAGCGGACGGTCTTCTGGAGGTCGATGATGTAGATGCCGTTGCGAGCCCCGAAAATGTAGGGCTTCATCTTGGGGTTCCAGCGCTTGGTCTGGTGTCCGAAGTGGACGCCGGCTTCCAGCAGTTCCTTCATACTGATGCTTGACATGGTGTTCTCCTTTGGTTTTCCTCCGCCCCGCTAAATCCCTGCACGTCACAAGGGACACCGCCGGTTCGTTCGGGGCGTGTGAATTGAAAAAGCATTATTTTATAACATGTGACGATGTTGATGGCAAGCGGAATGTGTTGTGCTAGGGATGGCTCGTATACCCCCGGTGAGGCTGGCTGCTGTCTCTGGATGGAGCAGCTCCGGCAGGGGAGGGATTTCAGGAGGGAGCGGTGAAAAGCGCCCCGGTCGGGCAATTTTCAATGCAGCGTTTGCAGCGGTCGCACGGCTTCCGGTTTATCATCACCGCCAGCTTGCGGCGCCCCCGGGGCTCAAGCGTGAAGATGCGCTGCCTGCAGGCGGCCACACAGCGACCGCAGCCGGAACAGCGCTCGGCAGCTATCTGAACGAACGCAGGGGGAGGGGAGCTCACAACCCCAGATCCAGCTGTTTCCAGGTGAATTCGGCTTTCTTCTGGCGTCCGAAGGGATAATAGCGGGGGCAGGAGGCAACCACCGCGATGGAGGCCTGTTTGCAGGTGCGGCGGCACGACGTGCACAGCTTGTTGGAGGATTTTGCGTGTTGAGTGGATTTCATTCGCATCTGGTGCGGCCTCCGGGGTTGGAATGCTCCCGGAGGCCTCTCATGGATTGTGTCAGGCCACGAACCTGACCCAGCCGAATTCGTCCTTGATCTTGCCGGTCTGGATGCCTGTCAGGGTATCGTACAGTTTCTGGGTGATATCACCCACCCGTCCCCCGGTCAACTGCAGGCACTCGTCCTTGTAGCAGAGTTTGCCGACCGGAGTGATCACGGCGGCGGTTCCGCTGCCAAAGGCTTCGGTTACCTTGCCGGCCCGGATGTCGGCCATCAGTTCTGCGATGTCGATCAGGCGTTCCTCAACCTCGTATCCTAAGGTCGGCGCCAGGGTCAGCACCGAATCGCGGGTGACGCCGGACAGGATCGTACCGGTCAGGGGGGCGGTGACGATCTTGTTGCCGTAGGCAAAGAACATGTTCATGGCGCCCACTTCTTCGATGTAGCGCCGTTCGCGGCCATCCAGCCAGAGCACCTGGTCGAAGCCCTTTTTCTTGGCTTCCTGGGCGGCCATCAGCGAACTGGCGTAGTTTCCGCCGGTCTTGGCCTCGCCGGTTCCTCCCGGGACGGCACGCACATAGCGGTCCTCCACGAGGATGTTGACCGGATTGAAGCCGGCGGCGTAATAGGCCCCCACCGGCGAAAGGATGACGAAGAAGTAGTAATGATCGGAGGGCTTGACCCCCAGAACCGGATCAACGGCGATCATGGCCGGACGAATGTAGAGCGAGGTTTCGGGTGCAGTCGGAATCCAGTCCTTTTCCAGGGCGACCAACTGCTCGATCCCTTTCAGGAACAGCTCCTCCGGAACCGCCGGCATGCAAATGCGTTCGGCGGACTGGTTGAAGCGGCGGGCATTCATTTCGGGGCGGAACAGGGCCACGCGACCGTCGTCCCACTTGTAAGCCTTGAGACCCTCGAAGATCTCCTGGGCATAGTGCAACACTGCACAGGCCGGATCCAACTGAAACGGCTCGTGAGGCTTGACGCGCGCATCGACCCACCCCTGGCCTGCCTTCCACTCGACAAGCAGCATCCGGTCGGTAAAATACTTACCAAAGCCGAGTTGAGCCTGATCCTTGATCTTGTCCTTGATCTTGTCCGCGGGCAGCGGGGTAATCGTGATCTCCATCGATGCGCCTCCCCATGTCGTGTAATCGCGATTTTTGTACCATAACCGTACCTTTACGGCAAGGTGAAAAACCCTGTTGACAAACCCCTGCGGTCATGGTTAAGTGCCAGCGCTTTTGGTTCTGTAAGTATTTAAAATAACTAGAAAATTTTAGTTTGACTAAATTTTTTGAATTTTCGGAAGACTATTTAGTTCCAGTACTTATTGTTCAACAAAAAATCGGGAGGAGTAACCTGTATGCAGAAACAGAGATTCCGCAAGGTCATGGCAGCCAACCGCGGCGAGATCGCCATCCGTATCTTCCGGGCCTGCACCGAGTTGGGCATCGGCACGGTCGCCATCTATTCCGAGGAGGACAAGCTCTCGCTGCACCGCTACAAGGCGGATGAGGCTTATCAGGTCGGCAAGGGCAAGGCCCCCATTGACGCCTACCTGGGGATCGACGAAATCATTGCCCTGGCGCTCAAGGCCGATGTGGATGCCATCCATCCCGGTTACGGTTTTCTGGCGGAAAATGCCGAATTCGCCGAGAAATGCGAAGCCAACGGCATCACCTTCATCGGCCCCACCGCCGACATGCAGCGCGCTCTGGGTGACAAGGTGGCCGGCCGCAAAGCGGCCATTGCGGCCGGTGTCAACGTGGTGCCCGGCACCGAGGAGCCGATCACCAAAGAGGAGGAGGCTCTCAAATTCGCCAAGGACCACGGCTATCCGATCATCATCAAGGCCGCGGCCGGCGGCGGCGGACGGGGCATGCGGGTGGCCCACAACAAGAAGGAACTGCTGGAAGGGCTGGTGGCGGCCGGCAGCGAGGCCAAGGCCTCCTTCGGCAATGCCGCCGTATTCCTGGAGCGCTACCTGGCCAACCCCAAGCATATCGAGGTGCAGGTGCTGGGAGACAACTACGGCAACCTGGTGCATTTCTTCGAGCGCGACTGCTCGGTGCAGCGCCGCCATCAGAAGGTGGTCGAGTTCGCGCCGGCGCTCTGCCTGACCCAGACCCAGCGTGAGGAGCTCTGCACCGCGGCCCTCAAGATCGCCGGGCAGGTCAGATACCGCAACGCCGGTACGGTTGAGTTTCTGGTGGACCAGGAGGGTAATCACTACTTCATCGAGATGAATCCCCGCATTCAGGTCGAGCATACCGTGACCGAGATGATCACCGGCCGCAACCTGGTGCAGAATCAGATCCTGGTGGCCTGCGGACACAAACTCTCCGACCCGGAGATCAACATCCCCTCCCAGAGCGCCATCGACATGCGCGGCTATGCCATCCAGTGCCGCATCACCACCGAGGACCCGGCCAATAATTTCTCCCCCGATTTCGGCACCCTGACCACCTATCGTTCGGCAGCCGGCTGCGGTATACGCCTGGATGCGGGCAACGCCTTCACCGGCTCCAAGATCACCCCCCACTACGATTCGTTGCTGGTCAAGGTAAGTTCCTGGGGGCTGTCGTTCCAGGACGCGGCCCACATCATGAACCGCGCCCTGCAGGAATTCCGCGTACGCGGAGTCAAGACCAACATCGGCTTTCTGGAGAACGTTGTCACCCATCCGGTGTTCCTGAAAGGCAACTGCGACACCTCCTTCATCGATAAGCATCCGGAGCTGCTGCAGTTCCGCGAGAAGAAGGATCGCGCCAGCAAGGTGCTCTCCTTCCTGGGGGACGTGGTCGTCAACGGTTCTCCCGGCATCGTCAAGCCGCTCAAGTCGGCCGACCTGATCGAAGCCCGCCTGCCGGAGATCGACTACACCCGGCCGCGCCCGGCCGGCAGCCGCGACCTGCTGATGACGCTGGGGGCCGAGGGGCTCTCCAAGTGGATCCTGGAGCAGAAGAAACTGCTGTTGACCGACACCAGCATGCGCGATGCCCACCAGTCCAATCTGGCCACCCGCGTGCGTACCTACGACCTGCTCAGGATCGCCGAGCCGACCTCCTACCTGGGGGCGGACCTGTTTTCGCTGGAATGCTGGGGGGGCGCCACCTTTGACGTCTCCATGCGCTTTCTGAAGGAAGACCCCTGGCAGCGTCTCCACAAGCTGTCCGAGGCGGTTCCCAACATCCTGTTCCAGATGCTGCTGCGCGGTTCCAATGCCGTCGGCTACACCAACTATCCCGACAACGTGGTCGAAAAGTTCGTGGAAGAGGCAGCCAATTCGGGGGTCGATATCTTCCGGGTGTTCGACTCCCTCAACTGGACCAAAGGCATGCAGGTGGCCATGGAAGCGGTGCGCAAGACCGGCAAGGTCTGCGAGGCGGCCATCTGTTACACCGGCGACATCACCGACCCGAAGCGGGACAAATACCCGTTGGAGTACTACATCGGCATGGCCAAGGAACTGGAGGCAATGGGTGCCCATATCCTGGCCATCAAGGACATGGCCGGCCTGTTGAAGCCGCTGGCCGCCTACAAACTGGTCAAGGCCCTCAAGGAGAATATCGGCATCCCGGTGCACCTGCATACCCACGACACTTCCAGCAACGGCAGCGCCACGCTGCTCAAGGCGGCCGAGGCAGGAGTCGATATCGTGGATGCGGCCCTGTCGTCCCTGTCGGGGCTGACCGCCCAGCCCAACCTGAACGCCCTGGTGGCCACCCTGGAGGGAAGCGAGCGCGACCCGCAGGTCAACGCCCCCGGCCTGCAGAAGCTGGCCAACTATTGGGAGACGGTGCGCGACTACTACGCCCCCTTCGAGTCAGGCCTGAAAAGCGGCACGGCCGAGGTCTACCACCACGAGATTCCCGGCGGCCAGTACTCCAACTATAAGCCGCAGGTGGCCGGCCTCGGTCTGATCGAGCGCTGGGACGAGTGCAAGGAGATGTACCACAAGGTCAACATGCTCTTCGGCGACATCGTCAAGGTCACCCCCTCCTCCAAGGTGGTGGGGGACATGGCCATGTTCCTGGTCAAGAACGACCTGCAGCCTGAGGATGTCTTCACCAAGGGGGCAGAGCTGGCCTTTCCCGAGTCGGTGGTGGGCATGTTCAAGGGCATGCTCGGCCAGCCCTATCAGGGGTGGCCGGAAGAGCTGCAGAAGATCATCCTCAAGGGGGAGCAGCCGATCACTTGCCGTCCCGGCGAGCTGCTGGAGCCGGTGGATTTCTTCGAGGAGCGGCTGAAGTTGGAGGAAAAACTGGGCCATAAGGTGGACGACAAGGCTCTGATCTCCTCCATCCTCTACCCACACGTCTATCCCGAGTTCGACCGGCATCGCCAGGAATTTTCCGACACCGCGGTCATCCCGACCCCAATCTTCTTCTACGGTCTGGAGCCGGGTCAGGAGACCTCCCTCGACCTCGAGCCGGGCAAGACCCTGATCATCAAGCTGAACGCCATCGGCAAGGTCCAGAAGGACGGCACCCGGGCAGTGTACTTCGAACTGAATGGCAACAATCGCTCGGTGGTGGTCCGCGACCAGTCGGCCCAGACCGACGAGGCGGTGCGTGTCAAGGCCGACAAGGGCAACGCCGGCCATATCGGTGCGCCGATGCCGGGCAAGGTGCTCAAGGTCAACGTCAAGGCGGGCGATGTGGTCAAGGCCGGCGATGTGCTGATAGTGACCGAGGCCATGAAGATGGAGACCAACATCAAGGCCAAGGCGGACGGCACGGTGGCAGAGGTGAAGTTCAAGGAAGGGGAGAAGGTGGAGAAGGAAGACCTGGTCATCGTTATGGGCTGATTGACGGCTTCGCCAAAGGTCCGTCTGCGGCGTTGCTCCTCGGACGGGACGTTCAACGTAGCGCTGCTACGCCTCGCGCCCCGTCCTCCGGTGCGCCTTGCATCTGGAGCCTTTGGCTGTGCCGTTGAAAAACAGGTAGACAAACTTCAACGCCCCGCTCGGATATGCTGAGCGGGGCGTTTTTTGCAGCGATGTCGCCTAGACCCCCTCGGCCAGGGCGAAATGCACGTGTTCACAGGCACGGTGATGATCGGTTCGCGCCATGAAGTACCGGCGGTGTATGTCGCACGGTCCGAGGTGTTCGCGCAGAATAAAGCCGCATGAAGCAAGCTCGCTGCCAATTCGTGGGCATTGAAGCACGACAGCATCGACTCGCCCAGTTCTCGCACGCTGGACAGCATCCGCGTCACACGGGGCATCACCTTTGCCGGCTGGCAGGCGACGCTGTCCAGGTAATCGACAGCAGCCGGCTGTCGGCTGGGGCGCTGGCCGCGATCTGGTGCAAGGTGCCAGTTCGCGAGGAGGCCCGATCTTCGCCGCACTTGGTGGACAATTCCCTGGCATGGCTTATGCTTTTTATGGGCATCAACCTATTGTCAGGAGGTGGATCATGCAAAAGGAACTCATCGCCGTTTTCGCTGTTCTGGTAGTGATAGGAATCCTGACGTGGCTGCTCTCCGGGACCGGCATACTGGATGGCTTCAGCGGGATGTTCGTAAGGGTGCTGCTCGGTTTCTCCATGCTGTTCCTGACGGTGCGAATCTGCGGCTGCCGCAGGTCCGGCGTGTTGTCGCAGGGCAGGAGACATGCTTAAGCTCCAGACTCCTCCCCGCCGCTGGCGCTCCTTTTTTCCGCCGCCGTATTCAAGCCCCGCTCTCCGGTATGGAGGCGGGGCTTTCCTGTCGGACAGGAATAATTCCCGCCTGACAGGAATATTCCTGCCAGACAGCAGGTTACCAGAGAAGCGGAGCTGGCAGTCCCGGTCCAAAAAACGGTTGCCTTGACCTGTGAATTCGTAGGATAAGACTATTCTACTGGACAGATCAGGGGGGCAGCCGCATGCAATTCTATGTCGACCCATATTTCCCCGACGATATTCATGCCGTCGGGGATGCCGGAATGGCCGGATTCGAGGAGAAACGTCCGCTGTACCTCTCCGGCTGCAAGAATTTTCTCAGCCATTATCGAGAAGAGATCCGCACGGTGCATCAAGGGGGCGCCTCGGGCACCGAAATTACGCACCTTTTGTGCGACATGATCGACGAACTGGTCAACAAGCTGTTTCTGTCGATTCTGGACGATATCGACAGCAGCCGCGCAGCCATGGAACACGTGGCACTGGTGGCTGTCGGCGGTTACGGGCGGGGAGAACTCAACCCCTACTCAGACATCGACATCATGTTCCTGCATGACGGCAGCATGCCGGTTTCCCAGGTGGAGGACATCGCCCAGAAACTGCTCTACTTCCTGTGGGACATGCGGCTGGATGTGGGGTATTCGGTACGTGTCATTGCCGATTGCGTCGAGATGGCCGCTGCAGACAACACGGTCAAGACCGCCCTGATGGACGTGCGTTACCTGAACGGTAGCCGGCAGCTGTACGAAGCGCTGCACAAGGTTATCTTCACCCAGATTCTACCCAAGTCCAGCGACAAGTTCATCAAGGAGAAGATGTCCGAGCTGAAGGTGCGGCGTGAAAAGTACGGCTCGACCGTGTATCTCCTGGAGCCCAACCTGAAGGAAGGGGAAGGTGGGCTGCGCGACCTGCAGACCGCCATGTGGGTAGCGCGGGTCAAGTACAAGTTCAACTATCCCAAGGAACTGATCATCAAAGGCATTCTCAGCGAAGATGAGCTGGAAACCTATTATGCCGCTCTCGATTACCTGTGGCGTATCCGCAACGAACTGCATTACTTCAGCGGACGCAAGAACGACCAGTTGACCTTCGATGCCCAGGTCCATCTGGCCGGATTCCTGGGATATCAGGACCGGGACCGGGTGCTGGCGGTGGAAGATTTCATGCGGGATTACTACCGCCATGCCAACCGGGTGGAGCATTTTTCTTCCAGCCTGGTTTCGCGCTGCGTCTGGCGGGACGAAGGGGCTCTGAAGATCCTGGGCTACTTCGTGCGGCGGCCGGTGGGGGATGGCTGTTTCGTGCTCAAGGGTGAGCTGATCGTTCCGGACGAAACGGTGGTGGAAAAGAATCCGGTGGTGCTGATGCGGATCTTCGAGCTGGCCCAGAAGCACGGCGTGACCCTGAATGTCCGCGTCAAGGGGCTGGTCCGCAAAAACCTGCACCTGGTCAACGACAAATTCCGCCGCAACCGCGACGTCAGCCAGTCCTTCCTCAACATCCTGAGCTCGACCAAAGGTGTGGCCGAAGCCTTGCGCAGGATGCACCACCTGGAGTTCCTCAACAACTACATCCCCGAGATGGAGCACATCTACTGCAAGGTGCAGCACGACCTGTATCACATCTACACCGTTGACATTCATACCCTGTTCGCCGTGGAAGAGACCGAGCGGATGCTGAACAACGACCTGAAAAAGGAACTGCCGTTCCCCTGCGAGATCGCGGCCCAGGTCGGAAAACGCGAGCTGCTGGTGCTGTCGGTCCTGTTCCATGACATTGGCAAAGGGGCCGGCGGAGGCCATGCCGAGAAGGGTGCGGCCATGATCCCGTCCATCTGCCGCCGGCTCGGTCTTTCCCGGGAAGACAGCGAACGCCTGGCATTCCTTGTTCGCCAGCACCTGCTCTTTGCCCACATCTCCCAGCGCCGTGACCTGAACGACGAGCGGATGATTATCCAGTTCGCCCGCCAGATGGAAACCAGTGAAAATCTGAAGATGCTCTTTCTGCTGACCGTAGCCGATGTCCGGGCGGTCGGTTCCGACGTCTGGACAAGCTGGAAGGCGCTTCTGTTCCAGGAACTGTACGAAAAGGCCTTCAACGTGCTGGAACGGGGCGATTTCCGCCTGGAGGCAAGCAGCGAGCGGGTCAAAGGCGTCATGCGCAAGGTAACGGAGCTGTTGAAGGACGAATTTCCGCCTGCCAAGGTGCAGGCCGAGCTCAAGGCCATGCCGGTGCGGCTGCTCCTGTCCAACAATGTCCCGCTGATTTCCGAACATGTCCGCACGCTGATGGGGCTGGAGCGGTCAGACATCCTGATGCAGGTGGTTCACCGCCCGGAAAACGGCTACTCCGAGTTCACCATCTGCACCCCCGATATGCCGGGGCTGTTTTCCCGCATCACCGGAGTGATGGCGGCCAACGGCGTCAACATCCTGGGTGCCCAGATCAATACCTGCCGCAACGGCAAGGTGCTGGACATCCTGCAGGTCAACTCCCCCCACGGTGAACTGATCGTTGATGAACAGCGCTGGCAGAAGGTGCAGAATGACATGCGTCGGGTGATCCATGGAGAGGCCGATGTGGCCCTGCTGGTGGAAAAGCGGCAGCGCCCCTCGCTCCTGACAGCCCGGCCGGCTCCCCGTTTCCCGACCCGGATCGAGTTCGATAACGAAGTCTCCGAGGACTACACCGTCATCGACATCTACACCCACGACAAGGTCGGCCTGCTGTACCTGATAACCAGCACCCTGACCCACATGGGGCTCTACATCGGCGTGTCCAAGATCTCGACCAAGGTCGATCAGGTGGCGGACGTCTTCTACGTGCGCGACATTTTCGGGCAGAAGATCACCGACGAAGGCAAGCTCGAAGAGATCAAGGGGCGCATGATCGCTGCCATCGACGAGTGGGTCTGACCTGGATTCAGTTGCCGCTGCTCTGCAGGGCAACTCGGACAGTACCGCATCACGGGGCGGCAAACAAAGATCAGAACAACATTCCAAGGGAGGTGCATCATGAAGAGATTTTCGCTGGTCGTCGCTGCTGTGCTGCTGTCCCTCTGTCTGTACGGTGTCGCCATGGCCGGCCCGACCGAAATTACCTGGTTCGGCCAGTCCGCTTTCCGGGTTACGACGCCGGCCGGGAAAGTCGTGCTGATCGATCCCTGGATTGTGAATCCGGCCAATCCCAATGGCCAGAAGGATCTGGAGTCGCTCAACCGGGTGGACCTGATCCTGCTGACCCACGGGCATGGCGACCATATCGGCAATACGGTAGAAATAGCCAAACGGACCGGAGCCAAGCTGGTGGCCACCTTTGACTTGATGAAAGCCATGGTCAGCTATGCCGGTTTTCCGGAAAAGCAGGCCGACCGCGCCCTGACCGGCAGCTTCGGCGGCGAAATCCCTCTGCTTGACGGCGAGGTGTCGGTGCGCTTTGTCCCGGCAGTGCACGGCGGCAGCATGGATACCGAAAAAGGACCGGTCTATGCCGGTCAGCCGGGGGGCTTTCTGATTTCGGTCAAAAACGGGCCCCGCATCTACCACACCGGCGATACCGACCTGTTCAACGACATGGCGCTTTTGTCCGGCAGCGTGGACCTGATGATGGTTTGTATCGGCGACAAGTTCACCATGGGACCGCGCCTGGCTGCCCAGGCGGTCAAGCTGATCCGCCCCCGCATGGCAGTACCGATGCACTTCGGCACCTTCCCGGCCCTGACCGGCACGCCCCAGCAGTTCAAGGTGGAATTGGACAAGCTGAAGCTCGGCAAGACGATGCGACAGATGAAGGTGGGGGAGACGCTGGTGTGGAAATGAGCTGAGTCGAGCGTGACTGTGGGAGCACGCATAGTGAGAAACGAAGAGGTGATCGGAGTTGTGGCGGAGATCCCGGAGGGACACCGTCATTTGCGCACCACTTTGCATCTGGCGGACGGCACCACCATCACCCTGCAGGAGGCCACCGTGGCCGCTGTGGTGCGGGCCTATACCGCGATCAAGACCGGTCCGCTGACCAGCCGAGTCGCTCTTAGGGGACGGCATGTGCCGGACCGCAAGCCCGGCTATGCCGAATGGCAGCTGCTGGAGGAGCCGGAACCATGAGAACATCCATGCGCGACCCGTTGCTGGATCATCCCGAGCTCTCTGCCCGCTATTTCTACCCCTGGCCGAATCGCTTCGAGGGGCCTTTTTTCGTCGAAGGGGATGGTTTCCGTCTTGGTTGCCGCTACCTGAAGATATCCGACGATCTCCCCACCATCATCCATTTTCACGGCAACGGCGAGAGCGTGGCCGATTACCTGGGGGGGTTCGAGCAGGCTGTCTGCGCCCTGGGAGCCAACCTGCTGCTAGCCGAATACCGAGGCTACGGCATGTCCAGCGGCACACCGGTCCTGGCCGCCATGCTGGACGATGTGCCGCTGATTGTCGCAGCCAGCGGCGTGCCGCCGGAGCGGATCATCTTTTTCGGCCGCTCGCTCGGCTCGCTTTATGCCCTGCACGGTGCTGCCCTCTATCCGCAGGCTGCCGGCCTGATCGTGGAGAGCGGCCTGGCCGATCCGCTGGAAAGGATCCTGGTACGGGTCGAGCCGCACCAGGTGGGGGCCACACCGGAGGAGCTGCTGGCCACGGTGGACCGTTGTCTCAACCAGCGCGGGAAGATCGCCGCCTTCAGCGGTCAGGTGCTGGTGATGCATACCCGCGACGATGACCTTGTGTCGGTGGACCATGCCGAACGCCTGTTTGTCTGGGCCAATCCCCCCAAGCGGCTGCTGATTTTCGAGCTCGGCGATCATAACACCATTCTAACGGCCAATCACGACGCCTACTTCTCGGCCGTGGGAGCACTGATCGGACAGGTGGCGGGCACCAGCCAATGAACGACTATCTGGACCTGTTCATCAGCTACCTGACCGTGGAAAAGGGGCTTTCCGCCAATACCCGGGAGGCCTACAGCCGGGATCTGGCCCGCTACCTGGATTTCCTCGAAAAAAAAGGATGCACCACCCCTGCCGTTGTCGGTGCCGCAGAGATCGCCGCGTTCCTGGGATGCCTCAAGGAGCAGGGGCTCGGTCCCCGCAGCCGAGCCCGCTGTCTGTCGTCGATCCGCATGTTTCACAAATTCCTGATGATCGAGAACTATGCCGACCGCAACCCGGCCTCGATCATCGAGTCCCCCCGCACGCTGCACAAGCTGCCCGAGTTTCTGAGTTCCGCCGAGGTGGATGCCCTCTTTGCCGTTTGCGCCGGGCACAAGCAGGAAGAGGTGCGCGACCTGGCCATGCTGGAGCTGTTGTACGCTACCGGGCTGCGGGTGTCCGAGCTGGTCAGCCTCCGGCTGCGGGAGGTGAATCTTGATGCCGGGTATCTGCTGACAATCGGCAAGGGCAACAAGGAACGGTTGGTGCCGATCGGCGAATCGGCCTGTGAAAAGGTGGCCGTCTATTTGGCGCAGGTGCGTGGCCGGCTCGACCCGGCCAGCCGGAACCCGTTCCTGTTTCTTTCGCGCCTGGGGGACGCCATGAGCCGCCAAGCCTTCTGGAACATCGTCAAGAAGCGCTCCTACCAGGCCGGCATCCGCAAGAACATCTCCCCCCACACCCTGCGGCACTCCTTTGCCACACATCTGCTGGAAAACGGTGCCGACCTTCGCAGCGTCCAGATCATGCTGGGGCACGCCGATCTTTCCACCACACAGATCTACACCCATGTCACCTTGGAGCGGCTGAAGAAAATGCACCAGCAGATCCATCCCCGGGGCTGATCGATGCTGCCGCCCGCATATTCTCGTCCCCTCCCGAATCGGCAGCGCAGCAGGATCGGTATCATTAGCCTTGAAACTCGGTCGCTGTTCCTGTATAAATTAGGGCTTCCATTGAGCCGCATATGCGCCGTTGCGCGTTTACATAACAGGCTGTAATCCCGCTTATTTAGTCCCGATGTGGGGCCATTTCCTGACAACCGACGAATCTTTGGAGCCTGTGTGAAAATCTGTTCGCTGGCCAGCGGCAGCAAGGGAAATTGTCTCTATGTGGAGACCGGCGAAACCCGCGTGCTGATCGATGCAGGCATGTCGCTGCGCGAGACCGTACTGCGCATGGAGGGCTGCGGGCTCGATCCTGTTGGCGTCCATGCGGTGCTAGTCACTCATGAGCATATCGACCATATCCGCAGTGCCGGTTCGTTTGCGCGCAAGTTCAAGGTGCCGGTGGTCGCCAGCCACCTGGTGCGCCGCAAGGCCGAGCATTACTTCAAAAAGACGCAGGTGCTCGAATTCGAATCGGGCAGCGCATTCTCCTTCAGGGACCTCCGCATCGATCCTTTCCCGATTACCCATGACGCCTGCGATCCGGTCGGCTATGTCCTCGAATCCCGGGAGGGATGCTGCGGTTCCGCCACCGACCTGGGGGTGGTCACCCGTCTGGTCATGGAGAAGCTGCGCGGCTGCCGCTGCCTGAACCTGGAATCGAATCACGACGTGGAGATGCTGATGAACGGCCCCTATCCCTGGGAGCTGAAACAACGCATCAAGTCGCGCCACGGTCATCTTTCCAATGTCGAGTCGCTGGAACTCCTGCACGAGCTGGCCCACGACGGCCTGGAGGCATTGGTTATGGCCCATCTGTCGGAGGTTAACAATCACCCCGATCATGTGGTGGCGACCACTCGATCCTTTCTGGCCGACCAGAACATTTGCGCACCGTCGGTGGTGATCGGCGACCAGTATAAGGCCAGCGCGGTGCTGGAAATCTAGAATCAAAGTTTACTCACCACTGGGGACACAGAGGAAAACAAGAAAACAAGGACAAGGCGAAATCATTTTTATCAATAACCTGTTTTTTCGTCTTCGACTTTGACTGCCTCTGTGTTTTCTGTGGTGAAGCTTTTGTTTTGAATTCAATTATTGAGGAGTTGTGCATGATTTCACGCTATACCCGTCCCGACATGGCAAAAATCTGGGAACCCGAAAACCGCTTTCGCATCTGGCTCGAAATCGAAACCCTGGCCTGCGAGGCCCAGGCCGAACTGGGGGTGATCCCCAAGGAGGCGGTGCCGGTCATTCGCGAGAAGGGCAACTTCGACATCGCCCGTATCGACGCCATCGAGGCCGAGGTCAAGCATGACGTGATCGCCTTTCTGACCTCGGTGGCCGAGTATGTCGGTCCTGAGGCGCGCTTCATCCATCAGGGCATGACCTCCTCGGACGTGTTGGATACCTGTTTGTCGGTGCAGCTGGTGCAGGCTGCCGACGAACTGCTGGCCGACCTGGACATGGTGCTCGATTCGATCAGGGTGCGGGCTCTGGAGCACAAGCATACGGTCTGCATGGGGCGCTCCCACGGCATTCATGCCGAGCCGGTCACCTTCGGCCTGAAATTGGCCGGCTGGTATGCCGAGATGCAGCGTAATCGGGTCCGCCTGGCCGCTGCCCGCGAGAATATCGCCACCGGCGCCATTTCCGGCGCTGTCGGCACCTTCGCCAATATCGACCCCTTTGTGGAGGAATACGTCTGCAAGCAGATGGGGCTCAAGCCCGAGCCGGTCTCGACTCAGGTCATCCCCCGCGACCGGCATGCCGAGTACTTCTGCGCCCTCTCGATCATCGCCTCCTCCATGGAACGCATCGCCGTGGAGATCCGTCACCTGCAGCGCACCGAGGTGCTGGAGGCGGAAGAGCAGTTCACCAAGGGGCAGAAGGGCTCTTCGGCCATGCCGCACAAGCGCAACCCGATCCTGTCCGAAAACCTGACCGGTCAGGCCCGTTATGTCCGCTCCATGTGCATCCCGGCCCTGGAGAACGTGGCCCTGTGGCACGAGCGGGACATCTCCCATTCTTCGGTGGAGCGCTACATCGGGCCGGATGCCACCGTGGCCCTGGACTTCTCCCTGCGCAGACTGAGCGGCCTGATCCGCAACCTGGTGGTCTATCCCGAGAACATGCTCAAGAACCTGAACCAGATGAAGGGACTGGTCTTCTCCCAGAAGATCCTGCTGGACCTGACCCAGGCCGGCGTATCACGGGAGGATTCCTACCGCCTGGTGCAGCGCAACGCCATGAAGGTCTGGGAAGAGGGCAAGGATTTCCTGACCGAACTCCTGGCTGACCAGGACGTTGTCGGGGCGCTGGGAGAGGCCAAGATTCGCGAGTCCTTTGATCTCAATTACCATCTCAAACACGTCGACACTATCTTCAAGAGGGTTTTCGGTGAATAACCTTTCAGATTTCATTCAGGGGCTGCTGCGCCCCGAGGACAGCGACGGCGCGGTGCTGTTCTGGGCCAAAGAGATTCTGGGAGCGCTGCTGATCCTGTCCTTCTTCTGGATGCTGAGCCAGATGGCCGGCATGGTGCTGGAAAAGTGGGGCCGGAAACTGACCGCCTTCACCTCTACCGACCTGGACGACCGGATACTGCAGCGCAGTATCCCGCATGTCTCACGGCTGCTGAACATGCTCGGTTTCTACCTGGCTGTCCGCTCGCTGCCGCTCCACGAAAAGGTCGTAATCGTGATCTCCGGCGTGTTGTTCGTGGCGCTGGTAGTGATCCTCTTCAACCTGGTCTACCATGCCCTGGACGAGCTGCTGCAGTGGTACCTGGGGCGGCGGCAGGCTGACGAGGCACTGATTTCCCGGCACATGCTTCCCATTGCCGAAAAGATTGCCCTGCTGTTCCTGATGGGCGCCGCCCTGATCATCATCCTCAAGCACTTCAACTACGACATCTTCTCGATCATCACCGCCCTGGGGATCGGCTCTCTAGCTATCGGTCTGGCTGCCAAGGACACCCTGGCCCATATGATCTCCGGCTTCACCCTGATGCTGGATCAGCCCTTCCACATCGGCGACCGGATCAGGCTGGCGGGCGGCCAGGTGGGGGATGTGATCGACATCGGCCTGCGATCCACCAAGATCCAGGGGCTCGACAGCACGGTGCTGGTCATTCCCAACTCCGATCTGTGCAATTCCACCGTGATCAACATGATGCGTCCCACTGCCGTGAGCCAGGGGCGCATCACCCTTGGCGTCGGCTACAACAGCGATGTGGAGCGGGTCAAAGCACTCCTGCTGGAGATTGCGCAGGGGAATCCCGAAGTGCTGCCTGATCCGGCTCCCGTGGCGCTCTTCACCGCCTTCGGCGACAGCGCGCTCACTATGCTGCTCCTTTTCTGGGTCAATGATCCGGCAGCCCTGGGCCGGGTCACCGACCAGTTGAACAGCGCCATTCTCAGACGTTTCCGTGAGGAGCGCATCGAGATTCCGTTCCCGGTCCGCACCGTGATCGTGGATAAAATGGTGGAGCAGCCCCGATAATCTTATCCGTCGGAAGAAAGACAGACGAGTTCCGAACAAGAGCTCTGATGGGCTCTCGTGAAGCGATAAACCAAAGGAAGACACCATGTCCAACAGAATTGAAATAGCCCTGAAAGAAGGCGTTCGCGACGCCCGCGGCGAGCGGATCAAGCGTGAGATCGAGCATTTTCTGAACCTGCCGGTGGAGGAAGTGCGCACCATCGACGTCTATACCGTCGATGCCGACCTGTCGCAGACTGAACTGGAACAGGCGGCCAACGGCCCCTTCAGTGATCCGGTCATCCAGACCTGGAGCCTCGACAGGCCCCTGGCCGCAGGATTCGACTATGCCGTGGAGGTCGGCTTCCGCCCCGGCGTAACCGACAATGTCGGCCGTACCGCCCGCGAGGCGATCGAGTATCTGACCGGCCGCCCTTTTGGCGAGGGGCAAGGGGCCTTCTATGCGGTGCAGTATCTGTTGAAGGGGCAGCTTGCTGCCGCTGACGTGGAAAAAATTGCCACCGGCCTGCTCTGCAATACTCTGATCCAACGCTACAGCGTGCTTTCGGCGGCGGAGTTCATGGCCAAGCGCGGCTTTCCGCCGGTGGTGCCCAAGGTACAGGTCGAGGTTAAGGCCGAGGTCAAGGAAATCGACCTGAATGTTTCCGACGATGAGCTGCTGCGCATCAGCAAGGAAGGGGTGCTGGCCCTGACCCTGGAAGAGATGCGTATCATCCAGGCGCATTACCGCGACCCGCAGGTAGTGGCTGTGCGTGCCAAGGTCGGCCTGGGCGCCAAACCGACCGACGTGGAGCTGGAGTGCCTGGCCCAGACCTGGTCCGAGCACTGCAAGCACAAGATCTTTGCAGGCACGGTGCAGTATGAGGACGAGCAGGGTAACAAACAGGAGATCAAGTCCCTGTTCAAGTCCTTCATCCAGCGTACTACCAAGGATGTGCGCGAAAAATTGGGGGAGCGTGATTTCTGCCTGTCGGTCTTCAAGGACAACGCCGGGGTGATCCGCTTCAACGACGACTATTCGCTGGTCTTCAAGGTCGAAACCCACAACTCTCCGTCGGCGCTGGACCCCTACGGCGGGGCCTTGACCGGCATCGTGGGGGTCAACCGCGACCCGTTCGGCACCGGCCAGGGTTCCAAGCTGATCTTCAACACCGACGTGTTCTGCTTTGCCGATCCGTTCTATAAAAAGCCGCTCCCCAGCCGCCTGCTGCATCCGCGCCGGATCTACGAAGGGGTGGTGGAAGGTGTCGAGCACGGCGGTAACAAGAGCGGCATTCCGACTGTCAACGGCTCGCTGGTGTTTGACGACCGTTTTGCCGGCAAGCCCCTGGTCTTCTGCGGCACGGCCGGTCTGATGCCGGCCGAGCTGAACGGTCAGCCCGGGCATGAGAAGTCCATCCAGCCGGGTGACCTGATCGTGATGACCGGTGGCCGCATCGGCAAGGACGGCATCCATGGCGCCACCTTTTCGTCGGAGGAATTGAACGAGAACTCGCCGGTCACGGCGGTACAGATCGGCGATCCCATCACCCAGAAGCGCATGTTCGACTTCCTGATCCGGGCCCGTGACAAGGGGCTCTACCGTTTCATCACCGATAACGGCGCCGGTGGGCTCTCCTCCTCCATCGGCGAGATGTCCGGCGAGTGCGGCGGCTGCCGCATGGACCTGGCCAAAGCGCCGCTGAAATACCCCGGCCTCAACCCATGGGAAATCCTGATCTCCGAGGCCCAGGAACGCATGTCCCTGGCCGTGCCGCCGCAGAAGATCGACGAATTCATGGCCATGGCCAAACGTTTCGGCGTGGAGGCAACCCTGCTGGGCGAGTTCACTGATAGCGGCGTGTTCCACATCCTGTACAACGACCGCACCGTGGCCTGGCTGCCGATGGACTTCATGCATGAGGGGCTGCCCCCCATGCAACTGCCGGCCAAGTGGACTCCGCCGCAGCACGCGGAACCGGTTGTGGAACAGAAATCTGACTACACCGGCGATCTGCAGCAGTTGCTGTCCTCGTTGAACATCTGTTCCAAAGAATCGGTGGTGCGGCGCTACGACCATGAGGTTCAGGGGGGCTCGGTAGTCAAGCCCTTCGTGGGGGTCAATAACGATGGTCCCTCCGATGCGGCCGTGGTGCGGCCGATCCTGGACTCCTTCGAAGGGGTGGTGACGGCTCACGGCATCTGCCCGCGTTATTCCGACATCGACACCTACCATATGACCGCCAACGCCATTGACGAGGCGCTGCGCAACTACGTTGCCGTGGGGGGCTCGCTGGAGCTGGTGGCCGGCCTGGACAACTTCTGCTGGTGCGACCCGGTCCTGTCGGACAAGACCCCGGACGGTCCCTACAAGATGGCCCAGCTGGTGCGCTCCAACCAGGCGCTCTACGACATCTGCATGGCCTACAACCTGCCGCTGATCTCCGGCAAGGACTCCATGAAGAACGACTTCTACGACGGCGCCGTCAAGATCTCGATCCCTCCGACACTGCTCTTCTCGGTGATCGGCAAGATCGAGGACGCCCGCAAGGCGGTGACTCTGGATGTCAAGCGTTCGGGGGACATCGTCTATCTGTTGGGCAAGACCGGCGACGAACTGGGTGGCTCGGAATATCTGGCGCTCAAGGGAGCCATCGGCAACACGGTGCCCCAGGTCGATACCGGTCGTGCCTACAAGCGCTACCAGGCCTACCACCAGGCAGTCGTGCAGGGGCTGGTGGCCTCCTGTCACGACCTGTCCGACGGCGGACTGGCGGTGGCTGCGGCGGAAGCGGCCTTTGCCGGCGGCTTCGGCATGACTGTCGATCTCTCCCGTGTGCTCTGGAAAGGGGATACGGCGGGTAAAACCGATGCAGCGCTGCTGTTTTCCGAATCGGCTTCGCGCCACCTGGTTACCGTGCATCCCGAACAGCGCGAGCAGTTCGAGGCCGTCATGAGCGGCAACTGCTTCGCCTCCATCGGTGTAGTGACTGAGGAGCAGGCTCTGGTTGTAACGGGACTCGCCGGTGGCTCCGTGGTCAAGGCGGAACTGGCGGAGCTGAAGGAAGCGTGGCAGAAGACGCTGCGGGAACTGTAACACCCCAAAGCCTTCACCACGGAGGATACGGAAGAAATCAGAGGAAAACTAAACAGGGATAGACAAGATACGTAGGCTTTATTCTGACACGGCTTGGATTCATCCCATTAATCCTGTGTTTCCTTGTAAAATGGATGGTGCTTTCTCTCTGTGTTCCTCTGTGTCCTCTGTGGTGAAAGGATTTTGAAACTATGGTCACCATCAAGGAAACCTTAAGAACCGTCTTCGGCTTCCACGAATTCCGTGCCCCCCAGCAGGAGGTGATTGAGCAGGTGCTGGCCGGCGAGGATGTCTTTCTGGTCATGCCGACCGGGGGAGGTAAGTCGCTCTGTTACCAGATCCCGGCCCTGCACCGCGAGGGGCTGGCGATCGTCGTATCGCCCCTGATCTCGCTGATGAAGGATCAGGTGGATGCCCTGATTGCCAACGGCGTGCGGGCGGCCTGCTACAATTCCTCGCTCTCCGCCCAGGAGGCGCGCCGTGTCTCGCAGCAGCTGGATGCGGGAGAACTGGATCTGCTGTATGTGGCTCCGGAGCGGCTGATGCTGCCGGAGTTTCTGGAACGCCTGGGAACCCTGAAGCTGGCACTGTTCGCCATTGACGAGGCGCACTGCATCTCCCAGTGGGGCCACGATTTCCGTCCGGATTATGTCCAGATCGGCAGGCTGCGCAGTCTGTTCCCCGACGTGCCGATCGTGGCCATGACCGCCACGGCCGATCCCGAGACCCGCAACGACATCACCCGGCAGTTGGACATCCAGCAGGCGCGGGTCCATGTGGCCGGTTTCGATCGCCCCAACATTAGCTATACGGTCATGCCCAAACACAAGCCCATGGCGCAGCTGGAGGCGTTCCTGAAGGGGCGGCGCGATGAAGCGGGCATTGTCTACGCCCTGAGCCGCAATCGGGTCGAGCAGGTGGCCGAGCGTCTCTGCGCGGCCGGTTTTGCCGCTGCCGCCTATCATGCCGGCCTGTCGGACACCGAGCGCCACCGGGTGCAGGACGCCTTCCGACGCGACGACCTGCGGATCGTCGTGGCAACGGTGGCCTTCGGCATGGGCATCGACAAGCCCAACGTGCGCTTCGTAGTGCACTACGACATGCCCAAGAGCGTGGAGAGCTACTACCAGGAAACCGGCCGCGCCGGCCGCGATGGCCTGCCCTCCGAGGCGCTGATGCTGTTCGGCATGGGTGATGTCATGACCGCCCGGGCGCTGATCAACAACAGCGACAATGCCGAGCGGATCCGGATCGAGCTGCAAAAGCTGAATGCCATGGTCGCTTATTCCGAAGCCCTGACCTGTCGGCGACGGGCGCTGCTGGCTTATTTCGGCGAGAGCCGCACGCATGATTGCGGCAATTGCGACATCTGTGTCGAGCCGCCGCAGCGCTTTGATGCCACCGAAGCGGCCCGGAAGGTGCTCTCCTGCGTGTATCGTGTCGGTGAGCGCTTCGGCGCCAGGCATGTGATCGATGTCCTTCGGGGGAGCCAGGGACAGCGCATACTCGATCTGGGGCACAACCGGCTTTCCACCTACGGCATCGGCGCCGATCTCTCCGCAGCCGAGTGGGACAACATCATCCGTCAGTTGATCCACCTGGGCTACCTGGTGCAGGATTTTACCCGTTTCGGCGCCTTGACGCTTTCACCGCTGGCACGTCCGCTGCTCAAAGGGGAAGCCCACGTCACGCTCGGCCTGCCACGTAACGCTGAGGTTGCCAAGGAGAAACCGGCCCGGCGCGGCGCAACGGTCGGAGAGGCCGACCGTGCCCTGTTCGATGAGCTGCGGGCCTTGCGCAAACAGATTGCCGACGCGGCCTCCGTGCCCCCTTTCGTGGTCTTCTCCGATGCGACGCTGGTGGCCATGGCCACGGCCCGGCCGCGGGACGAACGCGAACTGCGGCTGATCGGCGGGGTAGGGGACTACAAGCTACGTACCTATGGTGCCCCTTTTCTGGCAGTCATCGGCCGGCACGACCGGGTTATTGACCGCCTTGCAGAACAGGCGGATGGACCGCCCGAAGACATGTATGCTTAAATATATTCTAACGGACAGCGTCACGCTTTATTTTGTAAAATAATAGTTTCACGACAACAAGGAGAAGGGCAATCATATGGCACCAACACGAGCGATAGTCATAACCGGCAACGGCACCAACTGCGAGATGGAAGCGGCCCATGCCTGCCGCCTGGGGGGCTTTGACGAGGCGGTCATCGCCCATATCGCCGAAATTCTTTCCGGGGAGGTCAGGCTGGATGACTTTCATTTCCTCAACCTGACCGGAGGCTTCCTCGACGGCGACGACCTGGGGAGCGCCAAGGCACAGGCCAACCGGCTCAAGCATGCTGCCGTGGCAGGCAGCGGCGAGAAACTGGTAGAGCAGTTCACCCGCTTCATCGCTGACGGCAAGCTGATCCTGGGGGTCTGCAACGGCTTCCAATTGATGGTCAAGATGGGAATGCTGCCCGGTTTTGATGGCGACTACCTGAGCCAATCGGTCACTCTGACCCACAACGAATGCGGCCGCTTCCAGGACCGTTGGACCTATCTCAAGGTCGATCCCGCCTCTCCCTCCATCTTCACGCAAGGCATCGACAAGGGCATCTATCTGCCCATGCGGCACGGTGAAGGAAAGTTCATGTGCGATACCGCCGCGACCCTGGAGCGGATCGAAGCGGCGCACTTGGCGGTGTTCAAATACTCCGGCCCCGATTATGCCGCGCCGACAATGGAATTTCCCGCCAATCCCAACGGCTCCCATAACGCCATCGCCGGGGTCTGCGACCCCACCGGACGCCTGATGGGGCTGATGCCGCATCCCGAGGCCTTTGTCCATTACACCCAGCACCCGCGCTGGACGCGGGAACAGCTGCCCGAAGAGGGAGATGGTCTGATCCTGTATCGGAACGCAGCGGAGTATGCGCGGAAGAATCTTATGTAACACCTGCCGCTCTGTGCCCCGGTGTCTCTGTGGCAGATTTTTCGTTCAAAGCATAAGGAGAGTTCACACCATATGAACTTACATCGTCCCCATGAAGAATGCGGCGTATTCGGCGTTTACAATCACCCCGAGGCCTCCAATCTCACCTATCTCGGTCTGTATGCCCTGCAGCATCGCGGCCAGGAGAGCTGCGGTATCGTCTCCTCCGACGGTGCCACCTTGCATGCCCATAAGCGCATGGGACTGGTGGCCGATGTTTTCGGCAACCAGGAGGTCTTCAAAAAACTGCCGGGGCGTTCGGCCATCGGCCACGTGCGTTATTCCACCGCCGGAGCGTCTGTCGAAAAGAATGTACAGCCGATCATGGTCGATTATTCGCGCGGCTCCATCGCAGTGGCCCATAACGGCAACCTGGTGAATGCCCAGCTGCTCAAGGCCGAGTTGGAAGCCTACGGCTCGATCTTCCAGACCACCATGGACACCGAGATCATCATCCACCTGCTGGCCATCGCCCGCACCAATTCGCTGGTGGAGCGCATCGTCGAGGCGCTCAAGCGCATCCAGGGGGCCTACTGCCTGCTGTTTCTGACTGAAAGCCGCATGATCGCGGTACGCGATCCGAACGGCTTCAGGCCGCTCTGTCTGGGCAAATTGGGCGATGCCTGGGTGGTGGCTTCGGAAAGCTGTGCCCTGGACCTGATCGAAGCGCAGTTCGTGCGCGAGATCGAACCGGGCGAGATGATCATCTGCGGCAAGGACGGCCAGATCGAGTCCATGTTTCCGTTCAAGAAGATCGATCCGACCCCCTGCATTTTCGAGTTCGTCTATTTCGCTCGGCCCGATTCCTACATCTTCGGCAAGAATGTCTACATGGTCCGCAAGGAGCTGGGGCGGCAGTTGGCGCGCGAATATGCCGTGGACGCCGATGTGGTGATCGCCGTGCCCGACTCGGGCGTTCCGGCTGCCATGGGCTATGCCGAGCAGGCTGGCATTCCCTTCGAGCTGGGGCTGATCCGCAACCACTACGTGGGGCGCACCTTCATTGAACCAGCCCAGTCCATCCGCCATTTCGGGGTCAAGATCAAGCTCAACCCGGTGCGCGAGATCCTGGAAGGCAAGCGGGTGGTGGTGATCGACGACTCAATCGTACGGGGCACCACCTCACGCAAGATCGTCAAGATGGTGCGCAATGCCGGGGCCAAGGAGGTGCACATGCGCATCTCGTCTCCTCCCACCAGCTACCCCTGCTACTACGGTATCGATACCCCCAATCGCAAGGAGCTGATCTCCTCTTCTCACACCATTGAAGAGATCTGCCGCTACATCACCGCCGATTCGCTCGGCTACCTGTCCGAGGAGGGGCTGATCAAGTCTGTCGGGGTGAGCAACACCAATTTCTGCAAAGCCTGTTTTGCCGGAGAGTATCCGGTTGCATTCCCCAAGCCTGTGGCGGCACCGCAGATGGGACTATTCGAGGAGGAGCACACATAACATGACGGACCGCGATAAACTCAAACAGATCATCCTGCAGCTGTCCTACGAAAAGCGGCTGGTCAAGCTGGCTTCGGGACGCGAGAGCGATTTCTACTTCGACGGCAAACAGACCACCCTGCACGCTGAAGGGGGCTTTCTGGCCGGCAAGCTGTTCTATGAAGCCATCAAGGACGTTGCAGGGGTGGAAGCGGTCGGCGGCATCACTCTGGGAGCCGACCCGATCGCCACCGCCACCTCCATTGCCGCCCATCTGGACGGCAAGAGCATGCACGCCTTTATCATCCGCAAGGAGCCCAAGGGGCACGGCACCGGCCAATGGCTGGAGGGGCGCAAGAATCTGCCGGCCGGCACGGGCGTGGTAATCGTGGAAGATGTCGTCACCACCGGCGGTTCCTCCATGAAGGCGGTACGCCGGGCCGAGGAAGAGGGACTGAAAGTGCTCGGCATCGTCACCCTGGTCGACCGTGAAGAGGGTGGCCGGGAGAATATCGAAGCCGAAGGATACTGGCTGAAGGCGATCTTTACCAAATCCGAACTGGTAGGTGGATGACCTCGAAACAACGCCTCGACAAGCTGCTGGTGGAACGGGGACTGGCCCCTTCGCGGGAAAAGGCTCAGGCACTGATCATGGCCGGTCAAGTGGTGGTGGGTGAGCACACTGTCGACAAGGCCGGCCAACAGGTGCCGGCCGATGTCGAGATCCGCATCAAGGGTGAAATCCTCCCCTTTGTCAGCCGTGGCGGACTGAAGCTGCAACGGGCTCTGGAATGCTTCGAGCTCGATGTGAGGGGGCTGGTGGCGATCGATGTGGGTGCCTCCACCGGCGGTTTCACCGATTGCCTGCTGCAGGCAGGGGCGGACCGCGTATTCGCGGTGGATGTCGGCTACGGCCAACTGGCCTGGAAACTCCAGCAGGACCCGCGCGTGGTCAGCATGGAGAAAACCAACATCCGCTACCTGACGCCGGATCAACTGGACGGGATGCCGGATCTGGCGGTGATCGACGCCTCCTTCATCTCGCTCTCCAAGGTGCTGCCGGCCACGGTGGCGCTGGTCAAGCCCGGGGGCAGGATCGTTGCCCTGATCAAGCCGCAGTTCGAGGTAGGGAAGGGCGAGGTGGGCAAGGGGGGCATTGTGAGAGATCCGGCCGCCCACGAAAAGGCCGTCGAAGGGGTTAGGCAGGTTGCGGCGGAATTAGGATTGAGCGTGGCAGGCCTGTGCGATTCACCCATCACCGGTGCCGACGGAAACCGGGAATTTCTGATACTGCTGCAGGTGCCTTTAACCCCTCCTGTCCTTCCCTTAGTTTAAGGGGAGGGACGCTCCGGCGGGCTGTTGTAGGAATTTCAGACAATACCCCGATCATGTGTTCCCCTCAGGATATGAGGGGGGAGTTAATTTGATGTTTTGAAGGAGGCTGACATGGAGAATTGCATATTCTGCAAGATCATCCGCAATGAAATCCCCTCTAAGAAGGTATTCGAGGACGATCGCCTGCTGGTGATCGAGGATATCGGCCCCAAGGCGCCGCTGCATCTGCTGTTCATTCCCAAAGTACATTTTTCCAACTGCCTCGACATGGCCGACAGCCATGACGAACTCGTCGGTTACATCTTCAGGAAGGCGGGGGAAATCGCCCGGGAAAAAGGGGTGGCCGACAGCGGCTTCCGTCTGGTGCAGAACAACGGCGAACTGGCCGGGCAGTCGGTGTTTCACCTGCATGTCCACCTGCTGGCAGGACGCGAGCTGGGCTGGCCTCCGGGCTAAACGGCAGACCGTACTGTCTTCGCATATCGCAACAAAAAAGGCCCCCCGAAGTTCCCGAGGGGCCTTTTTTGTTGCGGGGTTGTCGGATCAGAAGGCGAGCAGGCGCTTGACCAGACCGGGAATGGCCATGTCAGTGGTCATGACGAGCGTCAAAATGATCATGATCACCACCGTCAGCCAGGCGATGATGTTAAAGATCGGGCCGTTGACATAGCGGCCCATCAGGTTTTTGTCGTTGATCAGCAGCAGCATGAAGATCAGCACAAAGGGGAGCACGGCGCCGTTGACCACCTGGGACAGGAACATGATCTGCAGCAGCGGGGCGTTGGGTATCAGGATCAGCCCGGCGCTGATGGCGATGATCACGGTGAAGAGCCAGAAAAACTGGGGGGCTTGTTCGAAATCATTGTCCACTCCCGATTCCCAGCCCATGCCCTCGCAAATGTAAAAGGCGGTGGAAAGCGGCAGGATGCAGGCACCGAAGAGCGAGGCGTTGAACAGTCCAAAGGCGAACAGGGCCGAGGCATGCTGGCCGACCAGCGGCTTCAGGGCCATGGCGGCATCCGCGGCGGTCTCGATCTTGAGGCCATGGAGATGGATGGTGGAGGCGCAGGCTACCATCATGAAGAAGGCCACCACGATTGCCAGGATGCAGCCGATGATCACATCCAGCCGCGTAAAACCGTACTGTTCGGCGGTGATGCCTTTCTCAACCACGGCCGACTGCTGGTAGAACTGCATCCAGGGGGCGATGGTGGTCCCGATGATACCGATCAGCGTCATCAGATAGGCACTGTCTGATTTGAAGGAAGGCACAACCGTGGACTTGAGCACCACGTCCCAGTTCGGTCCGGCGATAAAGGCGGCGATGGGGTAGGCCACGTAGACCATGCAGGCCACCAGGAAGACCTTTTCCACGGTCTTGTAGGAGCCCTTGACGATCAGCAGCCAGACGCAGATGGCGGCCAGCGGCACCGACAGGTACTTGCTGATGCCGAAGATCTCCAGGCTGGCGGCTATACCGGCGAACTCGGAGATCGAGTTGCCCATGTTGGTCAACAGCAGCGCGATCATGACGTAAAAGGTGACCTTGACGCCGAAGGATTCCCGAATCAGGTCCGAGAGTCCCTTGCCGGTCACGGCTCCCATCCGGGCGCACATCTCCTGGATCACCACCAGCGCAATGGTGGTGGGGATCATCGGCCAGAGGATGGCATAGCCGTAGTTGGCCGCAGCCAGGGAATAGGTGGTTATGCCGCCGGCATCGTTGTCTACGTTGGCGGTGATGATGCCCGGTCCGAGAATCGCCAGGAACAGCATGATGTTCTTGGCGTTTACGCTCTTGAAGGGCCTGAATAATTTGAACAGGGAAATACCGGTGAACATGGGAAAAGCCTTTGATGGTTATCTGCGCCTGTTTTTGAGAATCAGCGGCAGGTAGTGGGCCAGCACGTCGTCGACCGTGACGATGCCCGCCATACGGTCCTCCTCGTCCAGGACCGGCAGCGCGATCAGGTCGTACTTGGTAAGCATTTCGAGCATGTCTTCAGGTTCGGAGTCAACGTGGACGTACTTCACGTTTTCCTCCATCACGTCGGTGATATGTGCATCGGGCGAACTCAGCAGCAAGGTCTTCAGGGATACGACCCCTTCCAGGCGCTCCTCTGCGTCGACCACGTAACCGTAATAAACGGTTTCCGCTTCCTCGGCCCCTTCCTTGAGCAGCTCCAGCGCGCGCCCCACCGAAATGTTCGATGCAAGCCGGAAATATTCGGGGGTCATCAGGCCGCCAGCCGAGTCCTCTTCGTGCTCCAGCAACTCCTGGATATCCTCGGCATCCTCCTGATCCATCAGGTGCAGCAGTTCCTGGGCCTTCTGCTCCGGAAGGTCGGAGAGCACGTCGGCGGCATCGTCCGGCTCCATCTCTTCCAGGATGTCGCTGACCTGTTCGTCATCGAGCTGGCTGATGACGACATTGCGCATGTCCGGCTCCAACTCGTACAGCGTCTCGCCGGCAGTTTCGGCATCCATTGATTCGAGCATCATCTTGATGTTCTGGATCGGGATGTTTTCGATGATGTCGGCCAAGTCGGCTGGGTGCAGTTCGTTCATCTGGTCCCGGGCGATGTTGAGTGCCAGACGGGACGAGTTGGCCTCCAGAGGCTGGACATATTCCCAGCTGATTTCATTGTGGGGGATGTCGCGCCGGATGGCCTGGGCGAAGCGCTCGCCGAAACGCTCGTATCCCAGGCGTCTGAGCAGGCCGCGAAAGCCGATGTCGACCGAAAAGATGCACAGCTTCTGATTGAGGTTGCCCAGCTTGATGTCGTTGACCCGCACCACTTTGGCGCCGTCCACATCCACGATCTGCTTGTCGAGCAGGTCGCGCTTGACGAGGATCTCCCCTTGGTAGGACTGGAACGGTGACAGGCCCGGAGGTCTCACGCTGCTGGCGGAGATCACCACATGGGTGAACAGCGTCACTTCGTTCCAGGGCAGGCTGAAAATGCCCTTGCGCGCTTTGATCACTATGTGGGAAACCTCGGGGAACACGTCGCCCGGCACCATGATCAGATCGCGCAGAAGGCCGATCTCGTCGCCTTTACTATTGATTACGGAGCGACCGATGACCGCGCTCAGGTATATTTCAGTGAATTCAGTCGTCATTCGGGAAACCCTTAAAAAGCAAAAGGCCCTTTCAGAGAGAAAGGGCCTTAAAAAATACGCAAGGACACCGCTTCCCCCCTGGTAGATTTTCGGCAGTGCACAACGTAGGATAGTGAACCAGCTACATTGGGTTAAGCCTTAAGCCGACAAAACCTGTTGGACCGCATTGGCGTCTTTCGACGTTTCTGGGCAGTAGCCTGTGTTTGTGCAAACGCCTCATGCTAACGAGGAATTATATGTGGTAAAACGTGTTTGGGACCCTTGTTTATACATCGATTGGATTGGCGGGTAAAGTTAAATTTGCGTTAAAACCGGGTGACATTCTGTGTACTTGTCGCATCCGGACATCCTGTCCGGCGGTCACTTCTGCCGGCGGCGGCACTGCTATTTTGCCATAGGCATTCCCTTTTTCAACGATCTCTGCTATCATTTTTGAGTAATGAGCGAAAAACTGATTTGTGCAAATAAGAAAGCCTTTCACGATTACTTCATCGAAGACCGGCTGGAAGCGGGCATGGTGCTGCAAGGCACGGAGGTCAAGTCGCTGAGGGCAGGCAAGGCCAATCTGAGCGATGCCTTCATGATGGTGCGCGACGGCGAAGCCTTTCTCCACAATCTGAACATCTCCCATTACGAATTCGGCAACCGCCAGAACCACGATCCTGATCGCAAGCGCAAGCTGCTGCTGCACCGCAAGGAGATCGACAGGCTGTACGGGCGCATCAGGGAGCAGGGCTTCTCCGCCATTCCGTTGCGGCTGTATTTCAAGAACGGTCTGGTCAAAGTCGAGATCGGACTGGGCAAAGGCAAGAAGCACCATGACAAGCGGGAAGACATGAAGAAGAAGGATACCCAGCGCGAGATTTCGCAGGCGCTCAAGTCCAGAAACAGGGACCGGTGATCAGGGACCAGGGACCAGGGACCGGAAAACCAGTTAGTTAGAAACGTTAGTGTCAGTCACAAGAGAAGAGGGACGTGGCAGGAGACTGGAAGGAAAGACTTTACCGGTCCCTGATTCCCGGTCCCCAATCACCGATTTTAGGGGGTGTAAAGGTTTCGACGGGGAAGTGAAAATCTGGGTTGCACCGGGTCGGGGCAGGTGGCCGACCTTAATAAACCTGCAACGGCTTAATTGCCGACAATTATTACACACCTGTTGCACTAGCTGCTTAACAGGCGTCCCCAATGAAGATGCCGGTGGTACAACGGGGACGTCATTCACTACCGGATTGGGATGCGCAACGCCCGTAGCGCACCCTGAAATTTAACGGGACCGCTGGTCTGCTGCTTTGTCAATTGTGCAGCAGGCCGGTTAAATCGAGCAATTGACTAACGGTGTAGTAATTCAGACTGTAGGTTCTTCGGACGTGGGTTCGACTCCCACCACCTCCACCAATTAAAGAAACCATTGTGGTTTCGGATGCAGGTCAGCCCCTGAGCGATCAGGGGCTTTTGTTTTATCTGGATGTGCAGAACAAAGCAGAGGGTGCAGTGTTTGTTTTTATCGCCGCACTGTGAGAAAATTATGGTGAGGAGGTAAGCGTATGGCTACTCTGACAGAAAAAGAAGAGGCAAAAATCGAGGAATTGGCCGGAGAAGCTGAAATCGCACTGGAAGAAGACGGTGAGAGGAAGGATCTTAAAGAGAAACGGGGCATCATCAAGCAGACCTTGTATGATGGCTCCAAAAAGCTGAAACACATCATTCCAAAAGGCAAACACTTATAACGAAGCCTGTCATGTACAGTCTGCAGCCGCCAATTGCTGCGGAGCAAATCCGAAGCCTCTGAGAGATCAGGGGCTTTTTTCGTGATCGAGGTTTCTTGCCGTTTCCTGGAGTGCCGTCGAAGATGACGACTCTTTCCCAATCACCCTTTGTTCGGTGTTTTCCACGATGTGCCGGCTGGCACGACAGGCTTGTTCGTAACGCGGGAGAATGTCGCCAAATACTTTGGCTGTTGCAGTAAATTCGTGGGTCAATGAGGAAGAATAACTTCGAGCATACGTGCTGATTTCTCCGCTGGCAGAAGCCTCGCGAAAAACAGAGGTCACCGTCTTCAGAAAGAGAAGATTTTTGTTGATAGCCGCAACCTTTTCGCAGGGTGACTTGCTCGTGGTGAAACCGTTTGCAAGAATATACTGCAGCTTTTCAAGCTGCTCCTTGGTAAGTCTTTTTCCGAAGTAAACCTTGTCGGCGTCCGTGATGTTCTTCATGTTCAACTGCTCCATTGCCGATGCTTCGTTTGATAGCAGTGCGCTGAAAACAGCGGCCTGAAGCACTAGCGCCAAGTACTTGAATAACGTAGTCATGCAGATCTCCTTACGGAACATGTGCGCCTTGTGGCGCCGCTTTTTCGATACTCACAATTAAAATCCCAGTGAAACTTTTTTAGCGAATCAGCAGGGGCAATAATAGAAAAGTCTTCGTCGCTTGGCGAGGAATTT
The DNA here is from genome assembly GCF_016865365.1 of Geobacter sp. SVR. NCBI lineage: Bacteria > Pseudomonadati > Thermodesulfobacteriota > Desulfuromonadia > Geobacterales > Geobacteraceae > Geobacter > Geobacter sp. SVR. Next base: position 3,128,919 of record NZ_AP024469.1, on the reverse strand, counting down.
TGTCAGTTTTATTTTCCGTAAGATGAGTTCCCCCATATTTGACCTCCTGTGCCCATACGATGTCCCGAAGCAAAATGTCACATTTCGTCACATTTCGTCAGGTTCGGTTGGTTGATTCCCCCCTTTGCTATGCTATGCTTGCTGCCGTGCTCCAGGCGGATTCCGCAACGGGAAGCACAGGCCGGTCGAAACGGCGTGAGCATATGACGTGAGGGCAATGCAGCATGAATGCGACAAAAAGGATCGGAGAGCTGCTACTTGAAAAAGAGATGGTAACTGCTCGACAGCTCCGGGAAACGCTGGAACTGCAACCCAGCATGCCCGGCCAGACAATCGGCCAGCTGCTGTGCCGGCTGGGGTATGTCAAGGAAGCCGACCTCCGTTTTCTGCTCGATCATAACAACAAACGTCCCGACCTGGGCGCTATTCTTGTCAATAACGGTCTGCTCAGCCACAGAAAACTTGCCATTGCCAAGGAAGTCGTCAAGCAGCAGAGGATCAGCCTGGAATCCGCGCTGCTGAAACTGGGATATCTCGACGAAGAACAGGTGGCCCAGTCAGTGGCGATACAGTACGACCTGTCGTATATGCATATCAGCGGTAGCCGGGATCTGCAGGCGGATGCGATACAATACATCAGTGCAGCCTTTGCCAGAACGCACCGTCTTGCCCCCATCTCAAAAGTGGGATCGACGCTGACCCTGGCCATGGCAAAGCCGTTACACCAGAACAGTATTCGAGAGCTGGAAGATGTCATGGGCTTCAGGATCAATGCCGTCATTGTTTCCGAAACCAGTATGCGTCTGGCCCACAAGCTCATGTACAACATAGCCGATGATGGAAAGGGTGCCGCAGTTGGCGAGGAGTTGAATCTGAATCTTCCCGACAGCATCGCGGAACTGCTCAGTGAAAGCACGCTGAGCGACGAACCGGATGTGGAGGAAGAGAGCAAGCAGGTTACCGAGAAAGACAACGTCATTGTCAAGCTCGTCAACAAGATCATCTACGATGCCTACCTGAAAAAGGCTTCCGACATCCATATCGAGCCGTCAGCCGGTAAAAACGACGTCATTGTCCGCATCCGGATCGATGGTCATTGCTCGATCTATCAAAAGATCCCTTACAGATACAAGTTCGCCATTATTTCACGCATCAAGATCATGGCAGATCTCGATATTTCGGAACGCCGCAAGCCTCAGGACGGCAAGATAGAATTCAGAAAGTTCGGACCTTTGGGCATTGAGCTGCGCGTGGCCACCATGCCAACGGTCAACGGCCTGGAAGATGCCGTCATACGCATTCTGTCCAACAGCGAGCCGCTAGCCTTCAAGGATCTGGGGCTTAGCAACCGCAACCGGCGGATATTCGAGGAAAACCTTCTGTCTCCGCATGGACTGGTTCTGGTGGTAGGACCGACCGGTTCAGGGAAAACCACCACCCTCCACTCCGGTCTGGCCACCATCAATCAGCCCCACCGTAAGATCTGGACCGCCGAGGACCCGGTGGAAATCACGCAGTTCGGGCTTCGGCAGGTCCAGGTCAACCCCCGCATCGGCTTCGGCTTTGCTGCTGCGCTGCGTTCCTTTTTGCGGCTTGACCCGGATATCATCATGGTGGGGGAGATGCGCGATGAAGAGACAGCGAGCATTGCACTTGAAGCGTCACTCACCGGTCATCTGGTCTTTTCGACCCTGCATACCAACTCAGCACCGGAAACAATCACCAGGCTCCTGGAAATGGGGCTGGATCCATTCAGTTTTTCGGATTCGCTGCTCTGCATCCTGGCCCAGCGTCTGGTGCGGCGTCTCTGCCCGGACTGCAAGGAAAACTACCGGCCCACCGCGGAAGAGTTTGACGAACTGATCGAAGAATATGGCACCGGCTTTTCCCTGCCGCAGGCGGACCGCGACACGGTCGTCATGGGCAGGGCAGTTGGCTGCGAACAGTGCAACCATAGCGGCTATCGCTCGCGTATGGGCATCCATGAAGTGCTCAGATGCACGCCTGAGCTGAAAAAGCTGATCAAAAAACGGAGCCGGACGGACGTCATTCAGGCCCAAGCCGTGTCCGATGGGATGACTACCCTCAGGCAGGACGGCATCCTCAAGGTCTTGCAAGGATTTACCGATATTAACGAAGTACGCCGAGTTTGTGTTAAATAGGAAGTGGCCGGCTCGGTCGTTGCGATCACGTGCATGCTTGATGTACATGAAATCCTGAGGAGGAAAGAACATGGAAAAGGTAAAGAAAATGTTGCGAAGCTGTTGTGTAGTGCTGGCCTTGGCCTCGCTGGGCATGCTGTCCGGCTGTGGACATTATGAGGTCAATACCGGGCGCGGTAATATCCCCGGATATTTTATCCGCTCAGAGATGCAGGAAGCCGACCGCGCGGTGGAAGCTGCCCGCGCCGCGGGCAAGGATAAACTCTGCCCCGCGGAATTCAAGCAGGCCGAGGATGCCAAGAACAACGCCTATGACGTCTTCAGGGCCTGTCATACCGAGGAGGGGGCCGCGCTGGCGAAGCAGGCAACGGCACAGGTCAATGTTCTCTGTCCCCCGGCCAAGGCTGTCCCGGCACCGGTACCGGCGCCCGCACCTGCGCCAGCTCCCATTCCGGCTCCGACTGCCAGCCTGAGCGCTACTCCGGATGCGATAACCAAAGGACAGGCCGCCACCCTTGCATGGACTTCGGAAAATGCCACAAACTGTGACATTCAGCCGGAAATAGGTCCGGTCCCCCTGCAGGGCTCCCGCACGGTCAGCCCTTCCGACACGGGTACCTACACCCTGGTTTGTAGCGGCAAGGGGGGCCGCGTCACGAAAACCGCCGGCATCGCTGTAACCGCACCCGCTCCGGTAGTGAAAGCCGTTCCGCCTCCGGAGAAGACCAAGCTGTGCAGCCCTGCGGTCATCAACATCCATTTCGATACCAACAAAGCGGATATCAAGCCGCAGTACCGCGACGAACTGAAAAAACTGGCCGACTTTCTGAACGAATTCCCGCAGGCCAGCGGCACCATTGAAGGGCATACCGACAGCGTCGGCAGCACGGCGGCCAACATGAAGCTCTCCCAGCGCCGTGCCGAAAGCGTCCGCAATTATCTGATCAAAGAATTCGGGATAGCTCCCCAGCGGATCAAGGCGGTCGGCTTCGGCCCCACCAAGCCCGTTGCCGACAATAAGACCAAGGCGGGTAAAGAACGGAACCGCCGTATCGAATCGAACTTCGCCTGCAATTAGTGGGGCGCTGCGCCCGGCGCCGTCCGATGCAATTATTTTTCCGGTAAGGACTACGAGTGAATAACGAGCATGTCAGACTGTTGGGACGGATCGATGAAGCCGCACTCCAGGCGGAGCTGTTCGAGCCGCTCCTTTCCCCGCCGGCGCCGTCAGTGAAGTTCTTCAATCATTACAAGGAAGTGCCCGTGCGTGGAGAAGCGCAGATTCTCCACGCATCGGGCACGACCCTGTTCTGCCGCACCAACAAGGCCCAGTCACGGGTGATCGAGTTCAGCAAGGATACGATAATCCAGATTCCGGGGCTCAAACACGACGTCCATGCCATGGCCAGTTGCGATCCCGACACCAGGGAAGTGGCTCTTTCCGATTTCTCCTATGCCGAAGTGCTTTCCGACCTGCGCTTGTCGATCAGGGTCAGGATGCACGTACCGCTGGCGGTTTCGATCTGGGCAGGAACGACGGAATGCCGGGGCCGAATGCTCGATTGCTCGTTGAATGGATGTGCCGTGGAGATCCTGGACCGGGCATTGCTGGGTGCGTTCAGTTATTTTCGCCTTACCTTTGAAACACGCCTCAAAACAGGTAAAGAGGCCATTAAGGCGGAGATCATGGTCAAGCTGGTCAGAATCGTGCCGCACGACAAGTTGTTTCGCTGTATTTTCGCCTTTGAGCACGACCGCAGCAGCGAATGGCAGATCGGCCGGCTGATTGCCCTGCGACAGGCGGAAATCATCAGGGAACTCTGGTGCGGCTAGGCGTCCGCACAACCCCATTTAAAACAGCATGATCTGTTCTGCACCCTTCGGTTCTTTCGTTTTTCTGGGAGGCGCGGCAACGGCAGTCGTCAGAAGCTGCGCCGGCATCTCGCCGATAAAGCGTGAGAGCGGACGGGGTGACGGCCCTGTCCAGGGGCGATTGCCCGAGGCTGTCAGCAGCAGCCGCTCCTTGGCACGGGTGAGACCGACGTAGAACAGGCGCCGCTCCTCTTCAATATTTACCTCGTTCCAGAGCGAACAGGGCAGCAGCCCCTCTTCGACACCGGCCAGAAAGACCACGGGAAATTCCAGCCCCTTGGCACTGTGCAGGGTCATCAGAGCCACCGACTCGGCGCGTTCGTCATAGACCGAGGCCTCTGCATAGCGGCGCAGATGTCCGGCAAAGACGGTCAGGCTGCTGCCGAAGCTGTTGGCCAGGTCCAGAAGCCGCATGGTTCCGGTCGATTCCCCATTCACGGAAAGAAAGGGCAAAGCCGCATGCAGTGCCGCAGCCAGCCCGCCCTGGACAGCGGCTTTCCGGAAATGCTCCAGTACCTGCTCCAGCTCCCCTAGTGCCCGTTCCGCCCCCGCCGGTAGTTCCACAAGCGTACGACAGGTTCGGAAATCCCCGCTCAGTGGCAGCGCCGCCTCCAGCCGATCGATACTGGCACTGCCGATTCCCGGCAGGGCTCCGGACAGTTGGAGCCAATCGGCCATAACCTCCGAACCGGCGGCAGCCTGAATAAAATAATAGACTGCCCGCAGGTCCGGGGCCAGATAGTAAGGTACCGTTCCCACCTGCTGATACGGTATACCGCGCCGCTCCAGGGCGGCCGCAATCTCGTCGGCCTGTCGGCCGAGCCGGAAGAGCACGGCTATCTCCCCGAAACTCAGGCCGCGTCCCGTCCCGCCATTGCCCCCCCGGCCGGAATGCAGGGAAAAATGCTCGATGCCCCCCATCAGCTCCTCGATGCGACGCACGATGAATTCCGCCTCGGCAGCCGGCGATGCCGCACTGTGCAGCTCGATGTTTCCCTGACGGTTCGATCCGGCCACCAGGGACGGAGCGTTGCGCCGGGTGTTGCGGGAGATCAGCGCCGTGGCTGCCGCAATGATCGTGGTGGGGCAGCGATAGTTGCGGGTCAGGAAGATCTGTTCCACTTCCGGCAGAGCGGCGAAACGGAAGAAAAACTCCGGATTGCTCCCCCGGAAGCCGTAGATGGCCTGGTCGGGATCGCCGATGGCAAAGATCCGGCCGGTTTCGGCCAAAAGCCGTATCAGATCGAACTGGCATTGATTCAGATCCTGGAACTCGTCCACAAAGAGGTGTTCCACGGAGGCCCGGACCAGCCGCAGGAGACCGGCATCCGCTTCGAGCCGTCGGATGAACTCCGGCACCACTGCATCCAGGTCAAGGGCATTCAACCGCTGCAGTTCGTCCAGATACGTCTGAAGATGATCGCCCGCCCCTGTGGGAGACAGAAAATACCCGGATATCTCTTCGCTCAGGGTATTGCGCTCCGTGGCGCCCAGGCCGGGAAAGAGCCGCTTGAGCAGCCGCTCGCGATCCTCCGGGCCGATCGCCGCCAGGTCCGGCACACCATGACGCAGCCAGTGGAGACAGAACTGGTGGAACGTCCCAACGAATACCCGCTCGCACGCCTCTTCGGCCGCCTTCAGCAACCGTTCGCGTACCTCGTCCGCCGCCTTGACCGTGAAGGTGATGGCCGCCATCCGTTCCGGGGCATGCCCCGCTTCCAGAAGGGCCGTCACCCGTGCCGTCAGGGTGTAGGTCTTACCGGTCCCCGGTCCGGCGGTCACCAGAATGTGACGGCTGTCGGAAGCGATAGCGGCCGCCTGCTCCTGGTTCGGGCCGCCGGTTTTTCCCGGGCCTGTGTAGGTCTGGTCACTACGGTCCGCCATGGCCGGCAGCGCCAGCGCTCCGGCCTGTTTCTTCCGGCTGCGCCGGGGGGCGGAGCCGTCGCCGAACAGGCTCGCCTGGCCGGCCAGACGCTCCAGCTCCCCTTCCTCAAAGACCCGGATTACGCCGTATTCCCCATCGAAGCCGGGCTTGCGGATAACCCGGCCGCTGCGCATGCGTTCCACCGCCTCCCCCAGAACCGGTGAAGCCTGGCGGATCTCCTCCGTCGAGGTGTGCAGCAGCAGGCCGAATTCGGAACCGAAACGGGCGATGGTACGGCTGTACTGCTCCAGTACCTTTTTGGAGGCCGGTCCGGCCCCTGCGATCTCTCCCAGCACTTCGGGCAGCGGGATCAGGCTGAAAGTCCGGGGCGAATCCTCACGGAAGAGGGGCTGCTCCCGATCGGCCAGCTCCATGACCCGGTGATAGACTCCTACGGTCAACGGTTTACCGCAGACCGGACAGATCAGCCCCAGTTTGCGGGTTTCCTGGGGATCGAGGCAGACGTTGCAGGTGCGGTGGCCGTCGGCGTGATACTTCCCCTCTTCGGGAAAAAACTCCACAGTGCCGCGGAAGGTCTCGCGCCGGTTGCCGCGGATGGCCTCGCGCAGGGAGAAGAAATCCAGACCAGTGGAGAAAAGGTTGGCTTCGCGCCCCAGCTTGGATGGAGAATGGCAGTCGGAATTGGAGATCAGGGCGAAACGGTCCAGGCCGGAAATCAGCCGGTTCATGCCCGGATCGGAGGAAAGGCCCGTTTCCAGTGCAAAAACGTGGGAAGTCAGGTCGCCGAAACATTCCTCGATGCTGTCGAAACCCGACCGGGAACCGAACAGTGAGAACCAGGGGGTCCAGATATGGGCCGGCACCAGGAAACCCTCCGGAGCCTGCTCCAGCAAAATCTCCAGCAGATCCCGGCTGTCCAGCCCCAGGATCGGACGGCCATCGGATTCTATGTTGCCAATGCCGGCCAGCGTGGCGTTCAGTCGTTCGGCAGAGGCGAAATCGGGCACATAGAGCAGGTTGTGAACCTTGCGTACCGTGCCATGACGCTTGTAGATGCTGCTGATCTCGGCCGAAAGCATGAAGCGCACCGGTGCGGACGCCGGGGTCACTCCGGCCAGCGGAGAGACGATGGTCTGTTCGTTCTTCAGCCGGAACAGTCCCGGTTCAGCCGGCTCCAATTCCTCCTTCAAACGCCGGAACCAGGCGGGGTGGGTGAAGTCGCCGGTGCCGATCACCTGGATGCCCTTGACCCGCGCCCAACCCGCCAGGCCGGTCAGGGTTCCCTCCGGACTGGTGGCCCGGGAATAGGGGGAGTGGATATGGAGATCGGCAATATAGTCCATGGCAGTGTATCCTTCTGGTACTGAGAAGTCGTATGCTCAGCTTCGTTTGTGACGGTCACGGATGACGATACAGGAACAGCGGTATGCCCCTGCAGAAGGCAGCAGATCTGACTGTGAACGGTTTGACAGGGTAAAATGCCGATCTTGGGTGGGATGGTTCCGGCATATCGCGGCTGCCGGTAACCGTTATTTGCCGCTGATTCCCGCAATCGAGCCGGTGATGAAGGCGACCAGCCAGGCCGTGTAAATACTCAGGCTCACCCGGTGAAAGAGGCGGTTCACTCCCTCTGCCCGGCGGACAAGCGTTGCCGCCAGGGCGAGCAGGAAGTGGAAGGCCATGCCGGACAGGGAGGCCATCCCGATGGCGATGTGCCACTCGGGTATCACCCCTGTCGAGAGGCCATAGAGCAGCATCAGGTGGGTTCCCAGGTAGTCGCAGGCCAGGCCGGACCCGAACAGGAACAGGTGCCTCCGGTGCAATCCTTTCTTCCGGGCGCTGAAAACCGCCCAGGTGTAGAAAATCAGCGCCAGATTCATCCAGATTACGGCATACAGCAGCATACATGCCCTTTTCTTTTTTCGCGGCATGTTACACAATCGGGCGCCGGGACACCACCGCTTTGTGTGCGGACCGCTCCCCGACAGCCGGAGGTGATATGAACACAAACGGGACATCCACACCAGATGCCGCTGCCGTCGGCATCGATCTGGGGGGTACCAAGACCGAATCCATTCTGCTTGCGCCGGATGGCGGGGTCCTGTGGCGCCAGCGCAGGCCCACCCCGCGGGCCGACGGGTACGAAGCGGTCCTGGCAGTGGCGGCGGAGATGGTTGTCGAAGCAGCCCGGAATCTTCCTCCGGGTGTCCCCTGCACCGTGGGCATGGGCATTCCCGGCTCCGTCGACGCTCTTACGGGATTGGTGCGTAATGCCAACTCCACCTGCCTGATCGGCCGTCCCCTGCAGGGAGATATCGAGCGGCTGCTGGGGCATCCGGTGCGGGTCCGCAACGACGCCGACTGCTTTACCCTGGCGGAGTGCCGTTCGGGAGCCGGCAAGGGCTACGGCCTGGTCTTCGGCGTCATCATGGGGACCGGGTGCGGGGGTGGCATCTGCATCGACGGCATGGTGCGCGAAGGGCCGCATCGCATCGCAGGGGAGTGGGGCCACCTCTCCGTCGATCCGGGGGGAGCGGAATGCTACTGCGGTAAGCGGGGCTGCGTGGAGACGCTGATCAGCGGGTCAGGGGTCGAGGCGGCCTTTTTCCGGGAGCATGGGTACAGGTTGACCATGGACGAGATCGTTGACCGGGCGAGGGAGGGCGAACCGCGCTGCCGGGAAGCTTTCGAGCGTTTCCTGGACAACTTTGGCCGCTGCCTGGGGGGGCTGGTAACGATCCTTGATCCGGACGCTATCGTGCTTGGTGGCGGACTGTCCAACATCGAGGAACTCTATACCGCGGGAGTCGAGCGGATGAGACGCCATGCCTTTCACGACAAGCTGGAGACGCCTGTCCTGAAGAATCTGCTGGGGGACTCGGCCGGAGTGTTCGGCGCGGCCTGGATTGGGAAGTTGCAGAACACCTGATGACTGCTGCCGTACTGGTGGTTGGCCCGGACAGTTACCGGGACCTACGGCCTTACGTTGTTGCGGATTCAGGAAGGTGTTGGATAACTCTTTGGAAAATCGGCCGGCAGACAATTCCTGATTTCATTGATCAGCACCTCAAACACGATCGGCTTTGACACATACCCGTCGAAACCGCACCGCAGGAGGTTCTCGCGATCTTCTGTCAATGCATGCGCGGTCAGTGCGATGATCGGCGTGCGGCTTCCCGATGCCTTCTCACCTTCACGGATGATCCGCGTGGCCTCGATGCCATCCAGGACCGGCATCTGCACGTCCATCAGGATGACATCCATCTTCCCTTTTTCCCATTTTTCAACCGCTTCGTTGCCGTCTCCGGCAAGTGCCAGGACATGCCCCATCTTCTGCAGCATTTCCATGGTAAATCTTCGGTTCAGTTCATGATCTTCAGCCAGCAGGATATGAAGCGGTGGCCCTTTCCACGCAGGCGGTTGAACGGCGGTGCCACTCTCCCCCATATCCGCGGAATTGACGGTGAAGGGCAGCTCGATATGGAATGTGCTGCCGGTACCTTCACGGCTTTCCACCCGGATTCTGCCCCCCATGATCTCTGCCAGCTTGGTGGAGATGGAAAGTCCCAGGCCGGTGCCGCCATGCTTTCTGGTCATGGAGCTGTCGGCCTGGATAAACGGGGCAAATATTTTCTCAATGGCTTCCGGTTTGATGCCAATGCCGGTATCAGCCACGCTCAGCCGGAAAAGGGCGCTGTCGCCATGATGTTCGATCAGGCCGGCCGATACAGTTACGGATCCTTTTTCGGTAAATTTGATGGCATTGCTGACGAGATTGAGCAGGATCTGTTTCAGTCTGTGCTGGTCTCCCGTCACATTATCGGGCAGGCCCGGGGCGATTTCGGCGACCAGATCGAGCCCCTTGGACCTGGCCAGCGATGACTGGACTTTAAGCGTATCGTCAATGACATTGCGCAGACTGAAGTGGACCGACTCCAGATCGATTCTGCCCGCTTCGATCTTGGAAATGTCGAGAACATCGCTTATGACCGTCAGAAGACTGTTGGCCGAGATCTGGATGGCCTCCAGGTATTCCTTCTGAATATCGTCGAGCTCGGTCTCTTCGAGAAGTTCCGCCATGCCCATTATGCCGCTCATGGGGGTGCGGATTTCATGGCTCATGTTGGCCAGAAAATCGCTCTTGGCCTTGTTGGCGGCATCGGCTGCGTCCCGTGCAACGGCAAGCTCCCTGATAAACTGTTTGAGCTCGGACAGGTCGCGATGGAAGGAGAGAACAAGCTCCTTTCCGTTAAGTTCAATCCTGTTGGCCACAACATCCAGAGGAATGACATAGCCCTCTTTATGATAATGCTCTACCTCAAAGTGGAACGATTCTCCCGCCAGAATTCTCTTCATCCTCTCCCGGATCAGTTCCGCCGTTTCCGGGGTATCCAGGTCACGGAGGTTCAGATGCCTCATTTCCGCCATGGTGTGTCCGTGCATGCCGGCGAAGGACTTGTTCAGGTCGACGATTCGGCCGTCCACCGGATCGACTATGACAATACCGTCCCTGGCCTGATCGAAAAGCGTGCGGTACCGTTTCTCACTCTCCCGTAACGCTTCCTCCATCCGGGTCCGTTCCGTAATATCGAAGGCCACTCCGATTATGTATTCAGGCTCTCCGATACTGTCGAGTATGACCGAGCTGGTCCAGGCCAGGCGGCGAAGCTCCCCGCTCTTGGTTTTCCAGAAGTTTTCGAAGTATTTGATCTCCTGTTTGGCCATCAACATCTGCCATGCCTGCCGCACCGGTTCCATATCTTCGGGGGGCAGCAGCTGGTCCCACACCGTTCTTCCCAGGATTTCCGCAGAGGAGTATCCCGACAGCTCTTCACTGAATAGGTTGAAATACAGTATGCGGGCATCCTTGTCCTGGATGAGGACAACGGCTCTGACCGTTTCCAGGAAAGCCTTGTTGAGAGATGCCTCCTTTTTCAGTGCCTCCTCTGCCTGCCGGCGCTTTCTCAGCGAACTGTTGACGAGCCGATAGTTCAGAAGGCTGATGAACACCGCCAGCACAACGAACAGGGAGGTAAGGGTAATGGAACGCTGGTAGGTACTTTCCAGCCGCTCCTGGGTCCTGTTTTGCAACCGCCTGGCTGCCCCCTGGAGTTGGGAAGCCCGCAGCACGATCTGGCTGACAAGTCTCTTCTCCAGTTCCTGCCGTATGTGCAGGTTGGCGCCCGGAGTCTCCATCGCCTCGCTGTTTCCGACGATCCTGGAGAATATTTCGTTTGTGTCGTTAAAGGAACGGCGCATTTCCTCCACGATGATGCGTTCGTCGCTGTCGCCGAACCGAACGGCAGCCTTTTGGATCAACAGGTCGGCAGCCGCGGTTTTTGCATGCCACTCATCCTTCGCCCGCACCTCGCGGTACAGCAGATATTTGTCCCGGAGTGCGATCCGTTCGAAAAAGACGGACTGCATCGAGGCGGACAGGAGGTCGTTCTCCGATGCCGTGCGCGTCTTGCTGAATGACCAGATCAGTGTCGGCACCATCAGGATCAGGACTCCAACGGAGAGGAAGGAGCTCTTTTTCAGTATGCCGGCAGTGTTCACAGGGGTACCTGATTATCTGACTGCATCGGGATTGACCTCCGCAAGAGCATCCTGGTAGATGAAGGATTTGTAGTCCGGCATGCGGGTACGGTTCGTGAGCCCCTTTTTCATGGCCCAGCGCGTCTCGTCCTCCATGGTGATCAAAAGGGTATCGTCGAGTGTAACCCTGAAGGTAAACGTGCTCCATGGCTCGAGCAGCAGCGTCTTGTCGACGCCGTTATAGGCGGCGGCAATGCTCCGGGTCTGATCAGGATGATCCCGGACAAAGCGTTCCGCTTTGATCAGGGCGCGGAGCAGCCGCTTCACCGCTTCGGGATTGTTGCGGATGAACTCCTGATGCCCGGCGATGTTGAGGGTTTCTGTGTAGATATGGTTGTCAAAGAAGCCGACCCCCTTTTCACCCAACGCCTTGTGAAGCTGCATCAAGGGAAAGTTCCAGATACAGGCCGCATCCACCATGCCCGTGGTAAGTGCTGAGAACATCTCTTCCGGCTTCAGGGGAATTGGCACCACGTCCCGCCGATCGATGCCATTGGCGGTGAGCATGGAATCCATGAAAAAGTCGGAAGTGCTGCCGGGGGTGTATCCTATGCGGTGGCCTTTAAGGTCGGTCGGGGTGGAAATGCCGTGATCCCTGCGTGCGATGATCGCGTGATTTCTGGTGGCGGAAAAAATGTTGGCGACGATGAAGAGTTTGCTGCCTTTGAGGATTTCGAAAACGAGAGGTGTTTCGGCAGTGGTAGCCAGATCTGCCGTGCCGTCGAGGACCGATTGCAGGGCTGCTTTGCCGTATGTATGCCGCAGGGCCTGCACCTGGAGCCCTTCCTGGACAAAATAGCCGTTTGCCATGGCGACATGGACCAAGGTACCATTGGGCAGTGCCGTGTATGCCAGGGTGAGTTTGAGCGGGGGAGGGGGGGGAGACTTGTCGCAACTGACGATTGCCGTCAGGATCAGAGCTACCAGGATGGATTTCACTTTCAACATGGCAAGCCTTCGCCCGGTGACAGAAAACCCGGTTGTAAAGCGGTCGAATGATCTCCGCTAGTGTGTATACAGTAAAAGCAATGTACATGCAATGAATATCGACCGGCAGGGAGGTGCGGCAGGGAGGATAAGTGAGCGGCTGAAGGCCTAGTTACTGAAGACTCTCGAGCTGTTTCACATCAGGCAGGTTTCGATAAACCTTCTCCACGGTATCATACCAGGTCAGGAGATCGATTGGGGGTGCGGTACGGGAAACCAGTCATGGCTGTTCTTTGCCCATGTCTGCCCTCTCCATCACTCCTCCGCGCATCAACGCAAAAAACAGGACCATTCCCACCAGTGCCACGGTGCCGGCGCTGGCGAATCCGGCCGGGTAGCCGATCTGTTTCAGCGCAAATCCCATCCCGGTGGCACCGGCCATCATGCCGAGATAGATGCAGCTGTTGTACAGCCCCATGGCCAGCCCCCGCTGAACGGCCGGGACCAGTTCCGCGATCAGGGCGCCGATGGCGGTGAAGGTCAATGCCATGCCTATCCCCAGCAGCACCGCGCACCCCAACAGATATGGCAGCTGAACCGCCTGGCCCAGCAGAGCCAGGGCCGCTGCCAGACAGAAGAGCCCGGCAGCGACGATGAAGCGGCGATCGCAGCGGTCGGCCAGGCTGCCGATCGGAATCCTGCCGACCACGTTGGTTATGGCCTGGGCGGCAAACACCAGGCCGGCCTGGGCCGGATCATAGCCCCGCAATGCGGCGTACAGCGGCAGAAAAGTAAGGAAAACGCCGAACCCGATGCAGCTGCCGACCGTTGCCAGCAGGCAGGCCGCCAGACGATGGTTCCGAAAGAGCTGGATGCTGCCCCCCAGCAGGGCATGCAGTTCGCTGCGGTGGCGGGGAGGTCCCTGGGGCAATACCAGCAGGGCCAAAAGCGCCACCCCCATCAGCAGTCCGCCCGATACCCAGAACACCTGGCGCAACCCCACCGTCTTGGCCAGATAGCCACCGGTGGCCGGTCCCAGCGTCATGGCGATGTAGATGGCGGTGGTGTACCAGCCATAGGCCTGGCCGAGCCGCTCAGGAGGCATCACATCCGCCACCAGCGACAGCATGCCGGGGGCAAAGGCCGCCAGGCCGGCGCCGAACAGGACATAGGCCGCTGCAATCTGCCCCGGTTGATGGCATTGGGTAACCAGGAGCGATGAGGCGGCAGTGGCGACCACTCCGGCAACGATCGGTATCTTGCGGCCGGTGCGATCCGCCAGCAGGCCGGCCGGAATCGACAGCAGTCCGGCTGTCAGCATGAAGGCGCCGTTGATGCTCCCTACCTGGGCCGGGCCGGCCCCCAGTGCGGCGGCAAACAGCGGCATAACCGGTATGCGCAGGTAGGAATTGAAAAAAGCGGCAAAACCGATCAGGCAGAGCAGCAGGAACGGCCTCATGTGGGCCCTGCTTTTTTGCGTGGATGCCGGCATCAGCGGTTGATAAGACCCATCATGGCGGCCGGGTAGCGTTCACCGGCTGCTGCCCCCCTGGGCAGTACCGCTGCGATCTCGGCCAGTTCCGGTTCACTGATGGCCACCTCACCGGCAGCGACATTCTCCTCCAGGTATCGCCTGCGTTTAGTGCCGGGAATCGGTACGATATCCCTCCCCTGTGCGAGTACCCAGGCCAAGGCCAACTGCCCGGCGGTAATGCCCTTGCGGCCCGCAATCTCCGTAACCCGCCGGACCAGTTCGAGATTCCTGCCGAAATTCTCCCCCTGAAAACGGGGAGAGTTGCGGCGGTAGTCGTCGTCGGCGAAGTCCTGGGGACTTTTCAGCTGCCCGGTCAGAAAACCGCGCCCCAAGGGGCTATAGGCCACGAATCCGATTCCCAGTTCGCGCAGGGTCGGCAGCACCTCATCCTCCGGTTCGCGGGTCCAGAGCGAGTATTCGCTCTGCAGCGCCGAAATCGGGTGCACGGCATGGGCGCGGCGTATGGTCGCCACCCCTGCCTCGGAGAGCCCCAGGAACCGCACCTTTCCGGCAGCAACCAGGTCGGCCATGGCCCCGACCGTTTCCTCGATCGGCACTTCGGTGTCGACCCGGTGCTGGTAGTACAGGTCGATGTGATCCAGGCCGAGTCGCCTCAGGGACGCATCGCAGGCGGCACGGACGTACGCCGGCCGACCGCAGATCCCGGTGATCGGCGCCCAACTGCCAGGGGAGGGCTTGTCGCGCACAATGCCGAACTTGGTGGCAACCACCACATCGTGGCGGCGCCCCTTGAGCGCTTTACCGATCAGTTCTTCATTGGTGAAGGGACCATACATGTCGGAGGTGTCCAGAAAATTCACCCCCAGGTCCAGGGCGCGGTGAATGGTGGCGATCGACTCCGCCTCGTCGCGGTGTCCGTAGAAGTCCGACATGCCCATGCAGCCCAGCCCCTGGGCCGAAACGGTCAGCCCCTGTGCCCCCAGTGCTCTCTGTTCCATGGTACGCTCCTTGTGGCCTGATCTGTTCTCTCAGGCCATGCGTAGCAAGCTTTGGCAAAATTTTCAATTGTTTTGGCGGAGCGTCAGGCGAACCTGACATCGCTTCCGCCATCCATTGTGCGATGAATCTCTTCTCCGGAACACGATCAGCACGCTTTGCCGCCTACAAAAACGCTGATCGGCACGGTGTAGAATACCTGCTCTCCCCTCCACCGGGCAGCGATGCCGAGGCGGTTGATGCCGATATCGGCGGTGATCATCGTGCGCAGGCGCTCCTCGTTGCCCGGAGCGGGAAAGGAGGCACGCAACTGCGACTCCAGTTCGATCTCCACGCCGTAGGAGCTCTGACTGCAGTCGGTGAGGCCGGAGCGCCGGAACAGACCGTCGAACTCTCCGGTGGTCAGGGCATGGGTGTGGGAGGGATCGCGCATGATCTCCATCTCGTCATAGGCGGCCGACGTGTCCGGTTCCAGGGCCACATCCGCCACCAGCACCCGTCCACCCGGTGCGCAGACCCGGATCATCTCCGCCAGCACCGCGCCCGGCTCGGTGAAATGATGAAAACTGTAGCGGGTGATGACCTGCGTGAAGCTGTTGTCCGGGTAGGGGAGCGACAGGACATCACCCATCATCCAGGTCAGGTTGGCAAGCTGCAGCTCCTGCTGGCGCCCGCGGGCCTGTTCGATCATGGCCGGTGTGATGTCGATGCCGGTAACGTGTTCCGCATGCCGTGCAAACTCGCACGCCACCAGCCCCGGACCGCAGGCCACGTCCAGTACGGTTCCGCCATGCCCGATGCCGGACAGTTCGATCAGGAGCTGAATGGAGTCCAGATGGCCCGGCACGCGGGCAAAGGGTATGGCCTGCTGCGAGAACTGCTCTACGATGATGCTGCGATGGTCTTTGCTCATTGGTTATTCCCTCCGGTGGCGATGAGAGCAACTATACCTTGTCTTTTTTTGGCAGTCTTTCTATGGTATGCCAATGGATAACGAAAAGATGACAAAATTGCCGCCGGTTGAGGTGGGCTTCCGGTTGGATGCCCGGCTGCCGATCATTCCCTTTGCCATGCAGATCAGTCCCCGGAAACTGCAGGTCCGGCAGGTGGCCTGTGCCGGGTGCCACGCGCATCCGCGGGGACAGCTGATCTATGCCAGCAGCGGAGTCATGCGGGTGATCTGCGGGCGCGACATCTGGGTGGTGCCCCCCTCCCAGGCGGTCTGGGTGCCCCCCGAACAGGAGCACGAGGTCTATTTTCCCGGTGATGTGGCGCTGTGCAATCTGTTCGTCGATCCCACCGCCACGGGAGGGCTGCCCGGACAGTGCAGCGTGCTGAAGGTTTCGCCGCTGCTGCGGGAGTTGATCCTGAAAGGGGTCGAGGTGGGGGAAGCCTACCTGCCGGATACAGCCGGCTGGCGGTTGATGCAGGTGATTCTGGACGAGCTGCGCCAGGCCCCGGTTACGCCGCTGCATTTGCCGATGGGGCGCGATGCGCGGCTTGTGCGGGTAATAGAGGCCTTGCTGGAGAATCCCGGCGACAACCGCGATCTCGAACAGTGGGGCAGGTTGGCCGGAGGCAGCGGCAGGACCCTGGCGCGGCTGTTCGTCAGCGAAACCGGTCTGACCTTCGGCACCTGGCGCAAGCGCCTGTTGCTGCAGGAGGCGGTCAAGCGGCTCGACCAGGGGCAGCAGGTGACCGGCATCGCCTTTGATCTGGGGTATCGCAGCTTGAGCGCCTTTATCGAAATGTTCCGCAAGGAACTGGGGGCATCCCCAAGCCAGTATGCCCGCCGGTGCGGGAATGGGTGACAGGGATCGGTGCCCCGCATGGCCCGGACTTTGTGGTGGGTCATGGCGGTCATCGTGACGCGAAGATCGGCGGCTCCGGAGGCCTGTAACCGCAGTCGTCCGCCAGGTGCTGCAGAACCCGGCGATCATGGTTCTCGTCGAATTTTCTGCCGAACAGGCAGTCCGATTCGAGGAGGCGGGGATAGTCCTCCAGCCCGAGGATCTTCGGTCCCGGCCAGATCACGAAACGCCGGAAATCGGTGCGCATTTCCCGGAAGGGGCTGTTCATGATCACCGCCTGGAAGAATATTTCGTCGGGAATGAAGGTGTAGCGGACCATGCGCGCCACACGCCTCGAAAGCGGGTCCTCAAGCAGCCAGCAGCAGAATTCCCGGGTCAGCATGTGCCAGTTGGAACCCTTGAAACGGATATCGAGCGACCGCGGAAACGGTAGCCGGTAGCGGGTGCGCACCAGTCGGCCGAATGCCTCGAAGGCCAACTGCCTGGGCAGATGCGGGTCATCCGGTTCGAGCTCGCGGATGGCTGAAAAGGGCCAGCTGCGGATGAAATTGCGGGGCCACGCAGCGCGCAGGATTTCCTTGATGGTGGGCAACGGTTTGATCGGGTAGTCCTGGCCGCTCAGATTGATGTAGTATTTCCAGTCCGCATCAGCTGCCAGCAGGTGCCGGATGGCTTCCAACTCCACCGCCACCAGACGCCATCCTCCCCAGATGACCCTCCGGGGGGGCAGAAAGATGACGTTGGGGCGCGGCCCGATCATGCGACGGAGCTGCTCCTGGAACTCCGGACCGGATTTGCGGTCGGCATGGATGCAGAACAGGTCTTCCCCGGAGTAGATCGCCTCGAACAGCCAGCGAAACTGGTTGAGCTTGTGATGCACGATGATGAAATAGGCCGTTTTCATACGCAGATCCTGGAGGGATGCGGTTGGGATCGTGATGCGGCACTGGTGCCGCTCGATCCTGGACGGTTTTTCATGCTTCACGGAGTGCCTGCCAGCCCGGTGAGAGAGCGGAGATGGTGCTCATGAGCATTATCTTAGCATACGTGGGGGAGTTTTCAGGGCAGGATGCAGACGATCATGGAGAAAGGGGGCGCGGGGGGCGGGAAACGAGGCTCATATGGGTTTCGGCAGGGGGATCTGGCGGCAGGGGTTACCAGTCAAGCAGCGACGACTGCAGGGAATCATCCCGCGACAGTGCCGCCGGACTGACAGACCTCCTGCTGTGGATGACCTGCATGATATCGCGGACAAAGGCGCACTGGCACGGATTATTGCATGGCTCCAGGTTGCTTTCGTCGAGGCAGAAGCGCGGGCATTCCCGGGTCAAGGCCTTGGTTTCGGGACAGCGCGCACCGCTGAACAGATCCAGGAATTCGGATACACAGACTGCCAGAGTGGTCAGACACTCGGACGTACGGTGCGTAAACAGAAACAACCCGTTTTCCAACTGATCGAAACTGGCCTGATAGCCGATCAGGCTTATCAGATCATCGGACAGGAAATCGTCTCTTGAACTCCACCGCTTGAAGCACTTCGGGCATGACTTGAAGAGTAATGACTCCATCAGCTCCCCCCGACTGTAAGGGAATCTCCCTGTACAAGACGCTTGTCCATTCCGTGACACAAAGCCGCTGATTCGTTGGCACCGGAGAGTACCCAGTACCCTGCGGTGGCCGGATTACGTGCGCTGTCAATCATCACGACCATTAGCATTCTTGTAGAAATAATGCTATCCGTCAACCTTAAAGTTCGAAAGCTCCTGAATTACAAGCGATGATTTCTGGCGATGTTGCCGGCTGTATCGGAATCAGTGTCGAAGTCGGTCATTCGCTGAACCCTTGCCGTGTGTGGTACAATACACTAACAAGGGGGTGAGGGTATGACACGGATCGAATTAACGGATAAGGAACGCACGGTCTTGAATGAAGTGCTCGAGACCTCGCTCTCCGAACTCCAGACCGAGATTGCCCATACCGACAGCAGAGACTACCGTTTCGGCCTCAAGGAACGGGAAACCATCCTGATCCATATCCTGAGCCGGTTGGCGGCATCGCCACAGCCATAGGCTAGCGGTGCCGGAACCCCGCCCGGAGTCGCCGACCGTTTCGGTAGCACATAAAGGCCATTCCGGGCGTATCAGTTTTTTGCATAACCGGTTCAGTGCGCTGTGGTATCGTTTCCGCACGGCGGTATGTGTGGCTGGCGGGCAGGCAGAAAATCTGTCCGTCCATGAATACACTGCGGTCTGCTCCATGCCCCCTGCGAAGGAGGACGGCTATTCAAGAGCTCGACACCATCCGTAACATCGGCATCATTTCCCACATCGACGCCGGCAAGACCACGGTGACCGAGCGTATCCTGTTTTATACCGGGGAGACGCACAAGATGGGGGAGGTGCACGACGGATTGGCGGTCATGGACTGGATGCCCCAGGAACAGGAGCGGGGCATCACCATCACTGCCACTGCCACCAGCTGCCGCTGGCATGAATTCCGCCTGAACCTGATCGATACTCCCGGTCACATCGATTTCACGGTGGAAGTTGAACGGACCCTCCGGGTGCTGGATGGGGCGGTGGCGATTTTCAGTGCAGTGGAGGGGGTTCAGCCGCAGAGCGAATCGGTCTGGCGCCAGGCCGACCGCTACGGGGTGCCTCGCATCTGCTTCATCAACAAGATGGACAGGGTCGGCGCGGATTACCGCAACACCCTGCGACAGATAGAACATCTCCTCAAGGCACGCCCGGTGCTGGTGCAGTTGCCGCTCTGCGAAAAGGAAAACCCGCACGGTGTGATCGACCTGATCAGCGGAGAGTCCTGCCGATTCGACGAGCGCGACCTGGGCAGGACCGTCCGGCGCGGGGATGTTCCGCCCGAACAGGCCGGCGAGGTGCGCACGGCGCGTCTGGCACTGACCGAGGCTGCAGCCGATTTCGACGATACCATCCTGGCCGATTATCTCGACGGCCGACCGGTCGAAGGGGACCGGCTGCGGGAGGCGCTGCGGCGCGGAACGCTGGCCTGCCGGTTGTTTCCGGTGCTGCTGGGCTCGGCCTTGCGCAACAGTGGCGTCCAGCCGCTGCTGGACGCTGTCTGCTGGTATCTGCCATCCCCTCTGGATGCCAGGCCTCTGACCGGAAAAAATCCGGGGACCGGCGAGCGGGAAACCGTAGTCTGCGACCCACATGCGCCGTTGCGGGCCCTGGCCTTCAAGGTCATGTCGGATGAAGGCAGGATGCTGATCTATCTGCGTATCTACTCGGGCACGGTTCACGAAGGGGGCACCCTTTTCAATGCAAGCCGCCTGTGTACCGAAAAGATCGGCCGCCTGTTCCGGATGCACGCCCACCGGAGGGAGGAGATCAGCCGGGCTTTTGCCGGAGACATCGTGACGGTGCTCGGTTTCCGGGCCACCGCAACCGGCGACACCCTTTGCGACCCGACCCGGCCCGTGCTGCTGGAGGGGCTGACCGTGCCGGAGCCGGTCGTTTCGATAGCGGTGGAGCCGAAGGGGGGCTCCGACAGGGAGCGGCTGCCTGCTGCCCTGGAGAAGCTCCAGTGGGAGGATCCCACCTTCCGCGTACATGAGGACGAGGGTACCGGACAGCTCATCCTGACCGGCATGGGGGAGTTGCACCTGGAGGTGATCGTGGACCGGCTCGGGCGGGAATACGGACTGCAGGTCAAGACCGGCCGCCCCAGGGTCGTCTATCGGGAGACCCTCCGCCGGAGCGTGACGTGGCGGGAATCCTTCCGTATCGACGGAGAGGGCCGCGGCGACACGGGTGAGGTGCAGTTGCGTTTGACGCCTCTTCCGCCAGGCAGCGGGGTGAGCCTGATGCTGCCGCCGCAGGCGGAGGGCATGCCCGCGGGCCTTTGCGCTTCCGTGGAGGAGAGCCTGCGCTTGGCCTGTCTGGCCGGCTGCCGGACCGGCTATCCCCTGACCGATCTGATGGTGGAAGTGCTGGAGATCCCCTGGCAACCGGGACTGTCCAGCGAGGCCGGAGTCAGGGGCGCTGCCCAGCGGGGCCTGCTGCTGGCGGCCCGATCGGCGGAACCCTACCTGCTGGAACCGTTGATGGCCCTGGACCTGACCGTGCCATCCGAGTGCCTGGGACGGGTGATCGGTACTCTGCAGCAGAAGAACGGCCGGGTAGAGGGAGTGGCCAGCCAGGGGGGGAGCGAGGTGCTGAAGGCGACTGTGCCCCTGGCGGGGATGTTCGGTTATATGACAGAATTGCGTGGCGCCACCAGGGGACGCGGGAGCTATACGATGGAGCTCTCCCGTTTCGTGGAAGCTCCGGCCGATGTCCAGCAGCGTTTCGGCCTGCTATGAAGCAGTGGTGATTGAACAATGACCGATCAAGACATGCCGATCCGCATAATTGCCGCCATGACCGGGGAGGGGGTAATCGGTGCCGGCAACAAACTGCCTTGGCACATACCCGCGGAATTGCAGCTGTTCAGGCAGCTCACTCTGGGGGGAACCGTCATCATGGGACGCAGGACCTTCCAGTCCATCGGGCGTCCTCTGCCCGGCCGGCATAATATCGTGCTCAGCAGCACCGTGCCGGTGCTGGAGGGGGCGCAGACAGCCAGATCGTTTGGTGAGGCCCTGGACAAGGGCAGGCAGGCGCAACGCCCCATTTTCATCATCGGAGGAGTACAACTGTTCCGAGAGGCCCTGCCGATCGCCGACGGCATGTACATCTCCCTGATCCACCATCCCTATCCGGGGGATGTCTACTTTCCCCCTTTTGACCAGGAACGCTGGCGTCTGGAGAAGGAGCAACCCTTCGAGCAATTCACGCTGCGAAGCTATGTCAGGATTCGATGACGAACCAGTGCCTGTCCGCTTGAAACATCCACCCAACCGGTAGTATACTATGAGTAAGGAAACGGCATGGTGGTACTTCGGTAACGCCTGACATGCTGTGCATGCTTCATCCGCCTGAGCGTTTCGACCTCTTCAAAAAGGTTGAACCCCGGGGAAGCGAAATTGCTGCGGTCCCGCAAAGAGCGCAGCAGGGACGACTGCCCGGGTTGAGACCGACGGATAAGAAAAAAGCGCCGTGAAAGTACCACCAGAACATCAAGGCCCGGAAGAGTATCTTCCGGGCCTTTTTGCGTCCTTGTTTTCTGCCTCGGTCAGTTTTCGACCGGCATCCGCTCCAGGACTGCAAGGTCCGTCCGGTTTGCAGTGGACCCGATTGCGAGAATCGGCTCCATTCCGGCAGCAGCCGGTTCCATGGTCGCGGCCAGCGCCGTGTCGATCCCCACGGAAGACGTCTCCAGGGTCGTGGCAAGCACCGTATCAAGGGCGGTAACGGCAACCGATGTTTCCAGGGGAGTGGCGAGAATCGGATCCACTCTGACGGTTGCCGGCTCCAGAACGTTGGCAATGATCGGGTCGATTCTGACTGCCGTTTCCAGGGGCAGCGGCGAGGGCTGAACCATATCCGGCGCAAGGCCGGCGATCAGCGGATCAATCCCGATGGTGGCGTCCATGCCGGCAAAAGGCTGGACCGCCAGTTGCCATCCCTTGTGGGCGTACTCCTCCAGGCCTCTTAAAATGACCATGTCTTCGTAGTTCGTATCCCACTTTTCATTGTTGGCGTAATACTTGATGACCATGTCCGGTTCATTGTAGCCGGCCATGGCTCGCAAAGAGGTGGTGCCCGAGGTTCTGGGGTTGATTTCCATCAGCATCAGCTGGCCGTCGACCACCCTTCCCTGAACATTCAGCGGCCCCTTCGACTTCAGTGCCAGGGCCATGTTCTCGGCCTGTTTCTGCAGGTCAGCCATGTGACACACTTCCCCCTGGGAAAATCCGGAGGAGATCACGTAGAGCGAATCATTGCTTTTGACCTTCAGCCGCGTCGACATGGCATTCCCGATCATCTTCTTGATCACGATGCTTCCGAGGACGTTGCCCAGCTCATCCGAGCTTATGCCGATCGTGTACTCGTTTTCGTGGGTCGACAGGTATTCCTGCGCCACGATCCTGATTCCCGATTTGAGCATGTAGCTTCCCAGCAGACGCGCTTCCTTGCGGTCCAGTGCGATGAATACGTTCGATGAGCCGCCGGACCCGACGTAGGGCTTCAGGACGATCGGGTAGAAGTCTATTTCGTCCAGGTCTCTCAGGCGATCTATCTTCATGAATCTCGGTACGTTGAATCCGAACGACTGCAATTTTTCGTAGGTTTCGACCTTGTTGGAGCACAGGCTGATAAGGTCGGCGGAATTGATGTAGCAATAGACCCCCTCTTCGCGGAGCGCCTGGCGGTTCTGGGAGAGAAACTGCAATTCCGGCTCGGAACCATGGAAGACAAAATCGATTTTGTACTTGTTTACGAGGCTGAAAAAAACCTCACGATAAGAAGGATCAGATACCGACGGCACTTTGCAGAAGATGTCCACGAACCTGTGCCCGGCGGAGTATTCGGTGATGTCTGTGCCTATTATGGTGTAGTCCGGGTTCTTGGCGAGCCTGAGAGCCTTCAGTACCTGTTCCCCAACACCGCCGCCACCAATGCCTGTCACCAATATATTGATCTTTTTCATGTCAGTTCCTTTCCAATGCATGGAGTGTTAAATCGTTGTACCCCCTCTCTCTGAGAATGGTGCTGTAAGCTTTATAGTCCACTTCGACCTTGACCAGCGTGACGCTGTCCTTCTCCAGATCCACTATGATGTAGGATGGCTTCCTGGAATAATCCCGAGGCTGACCGACCGAGCCGGGGTTCAGGAGGCAGCATCCGAAGTGATAATTGATGAGCGGCCTGTGGGTGTGGCCGAAGCAGAAATAGTCGTATCCGGCCAGGAAACCGGTATCCAATTGGCCGACATCCCTGAGGTAGCCGACACAGTTGCCCGGCAGGGAATGGGTCAGGTAGAGGGTTTTACCCATCAGCGTCACTACCATGAAATCCGGCAGCCCCTTCAGAAACTCCATGTCTTCCCCGTCAAGCTCCTCTCGCTGTTCCCTGATCCGGTACAGGTCTTCCTTTTCGGGAGCATAGCCTATGGAGCCAATGAGATAATGTTCGTGGTTCCCGCGGACCGCCTTGATATCGTTCGCCAGGCAGCACTGCAGCACGTCGTGGGGACGATCATAGTAGCCGATCAGGTCTCCCAGGCAGTAGATTTCGTCCACTCCTTCCCGCCCGATCGCCGCAAGGATCTTTTCCAGGTAATGGAGATTGGAGTGTATGTCCGATATCAATGCTAATTTCATCTGATGACCTTGATGCGTATGTCTGATACGCGATTTGCTTTTTGTTCCCGTATGAATTGGCATTTATGTCTTACATAAATGCTACTTTATTTCTATACGTCTAATAAGATTGGCTCCTAGTTGTTACATGCACTATTTAATTTGTTAAAAACAATGAATATATTCGCTGATATATTCATCAAAAAGCATACCAAACTGCAACTTGCTGAAGAGTCAGACCAATTTGTTGTTCTTGAAAAATTTATAAAAGTTTATGTCAAATAGTCCGACTACCTTTGAGACATTTTTACACTACTTGTATGTCCGATATGGTATGCGCGTTGCTGGTTTTTATTCCCGATTTTGATACCCTTTAGGCATGTGATAGATATCTCACCGGTTTCAGGAGGCCGATATGAAGAGAGCCGTGGTTGTCGTGATGCTGCTGTTCCTGATGATCAGTCTGGCCGGCTGTGGCGATGACGGCGGCGGTGCCCCTCCCACTATCGTTACCCAGATTCTGAGTGACCCCGCTTTTGACGGCGATATCAGGCAGGATGCCGTTACCGGCGACCTGACCATCACCCAGGGCAATACCCAGAGTGTGTTTGCCGGGATAAATCCGGCAACTGGGGCGGAATTCAGAGCCTTTCTCGATTTTCCTCTCAGCGGCGCGGGGGGGGTGCCCGGTGGTGCCCGGATCATATCCTCACGCCTCGATTTCTTCGTCAGCAGCCTTCAGCCGCAGCAGTTTGCCGGCTCCATTCCGATCCGCATCGATCTGGTGGCGTTCCAGCCGCCGACCCTGGTGGCCTCTGATTTCAGTCGAACCATCCAGCCGGCGCTGGCCAGCATCGTAATCGATATTTTCCAGGGTGACCTCAACCAGGCGGTAACCGTTGATGTGACCCCCTTGATGACGGAAGCACAGCGGCTGAACCTGCTGGACTTTCAGCTCCGCATTCTGTCTGATTCCGGCGTACCGGGGGAGATCGAAATCAACGATACGACCGGGGCCGCCCGCCCACAGTTCGCTCCGCTGCTGGAGGTCACCTATCAGTAAGGGGCCATGTTTTTTTACTGCGGCTTGACAAAGCCTTTTTAGCTGCTAGAGTAGTTTTTAATTCATGTTTTAACATGGGTAATTCAAAACACCGGGAGAACACGTCACATGAACGGCACGGTCAAATGGTTTAATGACAGCAAAGGGTTTGGGTTTCTTGAGCAGGAGGGGGGAGAGGATGTGTTTTGCCACTTCTCCGCAATCTCGGGAGAAGGTTTCAAGACTCTGACAGAGGGCGAGCGGGTCACCTTTGACGTGGTCAAAGGGCCGAAGGGATTGCAGGCCGCCAACGTCAAGAAAAGCGCCTGACCCGCAAGGTCAAACGGCCAGAACAAGGGCTCCGGAAATCCGGAGCCCTTTTTTTGTTGAAATTCCATAGCATGACTGACGTTTCATGTGCGATGCGCAGGCTCGATACAGTCGGCTGCATCATGGGCCGGACGGTTGACAACCGGATTGACCGGGTAGGACCACAGCTGGCCGGCCGGCAGATGATTCAGCAACGGCAGCATGGCGGAGGGGAGGGGCAGAGGCGCGGCAAGCCATTCGTCAAAACGGTCAGGTGCAATGATGGCCGGCATCCGCTCGCACAGCTGCCGGACGAGATCGCCGGCGCCCGTGGTGACGATGGTGCAGGTCTCGATGCAGGTCCCGCCCGGTGTTGTCCAGTCGCCGATCACACCGGCCAACCCGATCGGAGCGCCGTCCTTGCGGGTGACGTACCATGGCTGGCATGTGCCGCCTGCATGCTTCCAGGCAAAAAAACCGCTGGCAGGGACCAGGCAGGGGGCCCGTGGAAAGTCGCGATCAGCCGCCAGTGCCGGCAATGCTTCCGCCCGTGTGCTGACAGCTTCGCTGTCGATGTCCAGATCGTTGGGCCAGGAGGGCAGCCGCCCCCAACGCACATCCGCGAGCTGTCGGCCGCCATCGCCGTTCCGAACTACCCGCACCTGCTGTGTGGGAGCGATGTTGTAGCGCGGCGGGACGGGTTCCGGCAGTGGCACGCCGAATCTGTCGGCAAGCGTTTCAGGAGATACGAAAGAAGTGAATCGTCCGCACACCTCACGTTCCTTCCGGACCCGGCCATCCGGGCCCATTCCCCGGTCTTGTTTCCGCCCGATCATGCACTGCAGTGGCTGCAACCGCAACTCCGGTTGCGGCGAAACACAGTTCAACAGCGGCAATCCACGGTTACGGCGGGTACTGCATCCTATGTCCATGGTACTGCATTTTTCCGGCATGTAAATGAACCGGGGACTTCAGGTTTCCGGGGACGAGGGATGACGCACGCTTCGAGTTCCGGTCCCAACCGGAGGAGGTTTTTGTGCCCCCCGGGAAATACCGTATAATGTAACCAGCAGCACCATCGAGGGATTGTCATGCGTCTGATCGTTTTGGGCATCGCGTTGTTTGCGTTCGCAACACTGGCGCCGGCCGACGGTGCCGGGATACGGGCGCTCGGGATCAGTGCGCCGATCACGCCCATAACCGCCCACTTCCTGCATCGCAACCTGAACGAGGCCGCCCGGCGGCATGACCGGCTGGTGCTGATCGAGATGGATACCCCGGGGGGGCTCGATACGGCCATGCGGGAGATGGTCAGGGACATCATGGCCAGTCCGGTCCCGGTGGTGGTGTATGTGGCCCCTTCCGGAGCCAGGGCCGCCTCGGCCGGAGCGATTATCGCCCTGGCAGCGGATGTTGCCGCCATGGCGCCCGGCACCACCATCGGTGCAGCTCATCCCGTGGCGTTGGGAGAAAAGAGCGATAAAACCATGGAGGCCAAGGTGGTTAACGACGCCGTGGCCTACGCAGAGGGAATTGCTCGCACCCGGGGACGGGATGAGGCCCTGGCGCGCCAGATGGTGCGCGACAGCCTTTCCGTCAGTGCCGAACGGGCCCTGGCGGGAAAGGTGATCGACCTGATTGCGCGGGACAGGAAGGATCTGCTGCAGCAATTGGACGGACGGCACCTCAGGCGCGGAGCGCAGGATACAGTGCTGCGGCTGGCCGGTGCAGAGGTGGTAACGGCGGAGATGGGAAGCGCGGAGCGGATCCTGAGTGCCATCAGCAACCCCAACATAGCCTATGTCCTGATGATGCTGGGCATGATGGGGCTGTTCTTCGAGCTGTCCAATCCGGGGGCGATCCTGCCGGGGGTGGTGGGGGGGATCTGCCTGATCCTGGCCTTTTTCGCGTTTCAGGCGCTGCCGGTCAACTATGCCGGCATTCTGCTGATCCTGCTGGCGCTGGTTTTCCTGGTGGCAGAGATCAAGGTCGTATCCCACGGTATGCTGACCGTAGGCGGGGTGGTTTCGATGATACTCGGCTCACTGCTGCTGTTCGAGTCGTCAGCCCCCTTCCTGCGTGTCTCCTGGAGCGTGATTGCAGTAACGGTGCTTTCCACGACCGGATTTTTCGTGGTCGTCATTACCAAGGCGCTGCGCGTTCATCGCCGGCAGCCGGTCACCGGCCGGGAAGGGCTGATCGGACAGGCGGGAACAGCCGAAAGCGGCATCGCGCGAGCAGGAGGAAAGGTTTTCGTGACCGGCGAATACTGGGATGCCTGGAGCGACGAGGCGATCGATGCGGGCAGCCGGATCACGGTGGAGGGGGTGGAGGGAATGCGGCTCAAGGTGAAAAGGCTCCCGGAGCGGTGATCGCGACCGAGGAGCGGAACGCTCACGTGCGGTAGTAATTCCGGGTGGATGTCTCACTGATCCGGAGGAATTCCCTGGCAGGAGGTCATCATGTTCGACATCTTCAACTACATACCGCTCCTGTTTCTGTTCGGCCTGGCGGTGATGTTCGTCAGCAGCGCAGTGCGGATTCTGCCGGAATACGAACGGGGGGTGCTGTTCCGGCTGGGGCGCATGGCCGGAGTGCGGGGACCGGGGCTGTTCTTCATCATTCCGGGGGTGGACCGGCTGGTGCGGGTGACGCTGCGGACGGTGGCTTTCGAGGTGCCCCCCCAGGACGTGATTACCCATGACAACGTTACGGTCAAGGTGTCGGCGGTGATCTATTTCCGGGTGATAGAGCCCCAGAGGGCGATCGTGGAGGTGGAGGATTACCTCTACGCCACCAGCCAGCTCTCCCAAACCACTCTGCGGAGCGTGCTCGGCCAGGTGGACCTGGACGAGCTTCTTTCGAACCGGGAAAAGATCAACAAGGAGTTGCAGGAGATTCTCGATCGGCACACCGGCCCCTGGGGAGTCAAGGTGGCCACGGTGGAGGTCAAGAATATCGATCTGCCCCAGGAAATGCAGCGTGCCATTGCCCGGCAGGCCGAGGCGGAACGCGAGCGGCGCTCCAAGGTGATCCATGCCGAAGGGGAACTGCAAGCCTCGGAGAAACTGGCCCAGGCGGCCAACGTTCTGGCCATGGAGCCGACCGCCCTGCAGCTGCGCTACTTGCAGACCCTGACCGAAATATCCTCCGAAAAGAATTCAACCGTGGTCTTCCCGGTGCCGATCGACCTGATCAAGATGTTCATGCAACAGCGGGAGAAGGCGTGACCCCATGAACAGTCCGCGGGGCGGGGGAAGGGTCAGGCGTGATTGCGCAGCATCAGTTCGGTGGGGTGCGGGTTCAGGTAGACCTGCCGCTGGAGGTACTGCTGGCCGCAGGTGTGCGCGTAGTGCTTCAGCAGGGTGAGCGGAACGATCAGCGGCACCGTCAGCTGGTGGTACTGTTCGATGGCAACCAGCAGCTCCGCTTTTTCCCGATCGGCCAGCTGCCGCTTGAAGTAGCCCATGATGTGCATCAGCACGTTGGTGTGCTTGCCGACCGTGGCCGGAAGTGCCATGGCCCGCATCAGCAGTGTTTCGTAACGCCGGAAAAGCTCCCCGTGTTCCAGTTCGCCCGGCTGTCCGACCAGGGCCCCCATCTCGCGGCAGAGCTGCGGGCTGTGGGCCATCTGCAACAGCTTGTGGTCGGCGTGGAATTCCACCAGCCCACCCCGGTCGCACCCCTGCCGCAGAAAGTTCTTCCAGCGGCGGCAGCAGAAGACCCGTTCGATGAAGTTTTCCCGCACTGCGGGATCGCTCAGGCGCCCCTCCTCCTCCACCGGCAGGAGCGGAAAATGCCGTACAAAGGCGGCGGCGAACAGCCCGCTTCCGTGTGCGATCCTCTTTTGCTCCCGATACACCCCGACCCGCCGTAGGCCCGAGCTGGGGGAGCCCTCTTTGAAGATGAAGCCGCACAGGTCGGCCTGTTCCAGCTCCTTCAGTTTCGTTTCGCAAAAGGCGGTCATCCGGTCGGTCAGATCGATGCGGGTGGAGATGGTCATCAGGCGGGGTGCGGATGGGTCTCCCTCCAGCCGCATGGGCTCGCGGGGAATTGGCAGTCCGCAGCCGACCTCCGGGCAGACCGGCACCAGGCTGAAGAACCGTCCCAGGGTCTCGGTGATGTAGCGGTCGAGCTTGTGTTCCCCGTTATATCGGACCTTTTCGCCCAACAAACAGGAACTGACGCCTATCGCAATCGGTTCGGTCATGATGCTCTCCTGCCTGTGTAAATCTCAGAAGGGCGATTAGCCACAGGGGTCACAGAGAAAAGTACCCTTAACCTGAATCACCCATTTTGTGCGGGAACACATTTTGTGCTCTGCCGTACCTGAATCCGTGAGACTTGGAAGCCGCAGCGAACGTCATGCCGGGGCTCGATCGTCGCCAGTTCCGCTTCATACCGCCAGTGGCGCTTCATCTTCGCCCGAACGGGCTTTATGGCGGAAATGCGAGAGCAGAGGCACGGGTAGCGAGTGGAGGCTGGAAAGCCTCACGGATTCACGCCGGACCCTGTGTCTCTGTGGCCGAATGGCTTTTGTAGAGGCAGAATGGAGGATCTGAGCCGCTAGGTTCTGGCGGCCGCCGCGGCGAGCATCTCGTCGGCGTGCCGGCGGGTGGTGTCGGTGATGGTGGTCCCTCCCAGCATGCGGGCGATCTCCTCCGTGCGCGCGACGGTATCCAGCATGGTAACCGACGTGGAGGTCCTGCCGTTTTCGATCCGCTTCTCGACCCGCAGGTGCTGGTCGGCGAATGCCGCCACCTGCGGCAGATGGGTGATGCAGAGCACCTGCTGACGGGCAGCCACATTCTTCAGCTTGGCCCCCACCAGTTCCGAGACGGCGCCGCCGATACCGGTATCGACCTCGTCGAACACCAGGCTGGGTACATCCCCCTCGGGCAGCACCTGCTTGATGGCCAGCATCAGGCGCGACAGCTCGCCACCCGAGGCGATCTTGGCCAGTGGGCGCGGCGTTTCGCCCGGGTTGGGGGAAAAGAGAAACTCGACCCGTTCGCAGCCGGTGGCGCGCGGTTCGGGCAGCGGCAACAGAGCCGCCTCGATAACGGCGTTCTTCATGGCCAGTTGGTGCGCCTCGGCCTCCAGAGCAGTTTTCAGGGCGGCTGCCGCTTCAGCCCGGCGCTTCGTCAAGTTGCTCCCCAGGGAGCCCAGTTCGGTTGTCAGCCGCTCGGACTCCTGTTCCAGGTGCAGCCGGTCCTGTTCGCGCCCCCGCAATCCCTCCAGTTCCTGGTCGATCTGCTGTTTGAAGGCCAATATCTCTTCGATCGTGACCCCGTACTTCTTCTTGAGACGGCCGACCTGGTCGAGACGATCGTCGACACTGCGCAGCGCGGCAGGATCCGTTTCGATGCGCGAAGCGTAATCCCGCAGGGAGATGGCGGCATCCTCAAGCTGCAGGTAGGTCCCCTCCAGGCCGGCTGCCAGCTCGGACAGACCATGGTCGATGGATGCAATTTCGGCCACCGAGGCCGAGATCCGCCGTAACTGCCCCAGGATGGCGCCGTCTCCGTCGTAGAGCCGCTCAAAGGCCTCGGCGCTGGTGTTACCCAGCTTCTCCGCATGGGCCAGCACCCGGCGTTGCTCCTCCAACTCCGCATCCTCGCCCGGCTGAAGCCGGGCTTCGGCGATCTCTGCCGATTGGAAGGAGAGCAGGTCCAGCCGGCGCTCCGCCTCGCGCTCCTGCTCGTCCAGGTGTTCCAGGCGCTGCCGCACCGCCTGCAACTGTCCGTGCAGCACCGAAAATTCGCTGCGTAGCGTCTGGCAGCCGGCAAAGGCGTCCAGCAGCAGCAGCTGGTTTTCCGGTCTGAGCAGGGTCTGGGATTCGTGCTGGCCGTAGATGTTGATCAATTGGCGGGAGAGGTCGGTCAACAGTGCCAGGGTCGCCATGGCGCCGTTGATGAAAATCCGGTTCTTGCCGGAACGGGAAATGGCACGCTTGACCAGTAGCTCACCGTCGCATTCGAAGCCGGATTCGCTCAGAAACTCCTTCAGCTCCGGCCGGTCCGCGATGTCGAACAGCGCCTCAACCACTGCCTCTTCTTCGCCGGAACGGATCAGGTCGCTGGAGGCGCGTCCCCCCATGATCAGACCAACTGCGTCGATGATGATCGACTTGCCCGCCCCGGTCTCGCCGGTCAGCATGGTCAGGCCCGGCTTGAACGAGAGCTGCAGCTGGTCGATGATGGCAATGTTCCTGATGTGCAGGTCGGTCAGCATATCTGTTCCTTACTTGTATGATCAATCTGACGCGGATTTCACGTCTGCCACAGAGATCGCAGACAACACAGAAAAATCAAACATAGAACACGGAAAAGGCGGTAGAAACGGATCAAGGCGGTTCAGTTATATTCTGTGTTTCCGCCGTTTCCGCTTTTTCCGTGTGCCATATCTTTCTCTTTCCCGGTGTTTCTCCATGCTCTGTGTCTTGTGGCATGTGTTTTTAGTGTCTCCGCGTCTCTGCGGCAGAACTCTTACCGCTCTCCCCACTTCAGCTTGGTCCTTAGTACCTCGAAATAGTCGCGGCTGCGGGACATGATCAGAGCGGTGGTCTTGAGTGCCCGACGCACCTCGATCGAGTCCCCCTGCTGTAGCTTGAAACCGACCTGGCCGTCCAGGGTCAGGTAGACCTTTTCATCGTGGGACGAGGTCACGGTGACCGAGATGATCGACTCGTCCGGCACCACGATCGGTCGGTTGGTCAGGGTGTGGGGGCAGATCGGGGTGATGGCGATGCAGTTCATCTGCGGGTGTATGATGGGGCCGCCGGCAGAGAGGGAATAACCGGTGGAGCCGGTGGGGGTGGAGATGATCAGACCATCGGCCTTGTAGGTGGTCAGGATGTGCCGGTTGATCTTGGTTTCCAGGTCTACGATGCGGGCCAATGCCCCCTTGTTGATGACCATGTCGTTCAGCACGTTGTTCTTTTCGATCTGCTTGCCGTCGCGGTAGACCGTCACCTCCAGCATCATCCGATCCGAGACGCGCGGGTCCCCCTTGAGACAGCGCTCCAGGCGCGGATAGAGCTCCTCCAGCGTGATTTCGGTCAGGAATCCAAGGCTGCCCAGGTTGACACCCAGGATGGGGACATCCCGGCCGCTGAAGAGCCGGGCCACCGAGATCAGCGTGCCATCGCCCCCCAGCACCACCACCATCTCAGCCTGGTCGCGGATTTCCTCTTCGGAAAGCTCGCGCGGATAGCCGAGGCTGGCGGTCAGGTGCGGGTCCACCAGGGGGGTACAGCCCTTCTGCTCCAGCCAGGCGATCAGCTCGCTGGCCACCTTCTGGCAGCGGGGGTCGTGCACTTTGGCAAATATGGCGACGTACTGGATCATGGTTCAATCCCGATTCGAATTATCCTGAAAAAAGTCCGCCACAGAGAACACAGAGGAATCACAACAAAAAAACAATTTAAGTCCGCGCCGGTGAAGAGAAGTATACCAACCTGATTTTCTCTGTGAACTCTGTGCCCTCTGTGGCACATGCCTTTAAGCTGTTACCGCAGGCTCCTGATTTTTACAAGGCTCTCTTCCAGCACCTGTTTCTTGCCGGTCACTTCGGCTAGTTTTTCGCGCTCCTTGGCCACCACATCGGCCGGTGCGCGATCCACGAAGCTGGGGTTGGACAGCTTTTTGGAGAACATCTCGATTTCTTTCTCGATCTTGCCGATCTCCTTCAGCAGGCGCTTTTCCTCCTCCTCCACGTTGACCAGCCCTTTGAGCGGCACGAAGATCTGCACGTCTCCCGCCACCTGGATCGAGGCATCCTCCGGTTTGTCGAGGCCGACACCGGTCGTCAGGTCCGAGACGCGGGCCAGGGCCTTGATGGCGCCCTGGTTGTGCTCCAGCAGGCGCAGGCTATCTTCGCCGGTGCAGGAGAGGATCACTGCGATCTCCTTGGAGGGAGGCACTTCCATCTCGCCGCGGATGTTGCGGATGCCGTTGATGACCGCCATGACGCGCTCCATCTCGGCCGCTGCCTCGGGGAAGTTCCTAGTCTCCAGCGGGACGGGGTAAGGGGCCTGCATGATGGTCGGAACTGACTTGGTGCCCGGCAGGGCCTGCCAGATCTCCTCGGTGATGAAGGGCATGAAGGGGTGCAGCAGCCGCAGCAGGTGCTCCAGGGTGTGCCAGAGCACGTATTGGGCGGTACGCTTGCGCTCGGGGGTGCCGTTGTAGAGGTCCTGCTTGGACAGCTCCAGGTACCAGTCGCAGAACTCGCTCCAGGTGAACTGGTAGAGCGCCATGGCGCTCTCGTTGTAGCGGTAGCTCGTCAGGGTTTCGTCCAACACCCGGGCGGTTTCATTCAGGCGGTGCAGGATCCACTTGTCGCCCGGCGAGAAGCTCAGTTCCTCGAAGGTTACGGAATCGGGATCAAAGCCCTCCAGGTTCATCAACGTGAAGCGGGCCGCGTTCCAGACCTTGTTGCAGAAGTTGCGGTAGCCGGCGATGCGTTCCTCGGCCAGCTTGATGTCGCGCCCCTGGGCGGCAAAGGCGGCCAGGGTGAAGCGGAAGGCATCGGTGCCGTACTGGTCGATCACGGTCAGCGGGTCGATCACGTTGCCCTTGGACTTGGACATCTTCTGCCCCTGGGCATCACGTACCAGGGCATGGATGTAGACATCCCGGAACGGTACCTCATCCATGAAGTGCAGCCCCATCATCATCATGCGGGCCACCCAGAAGAAGAGGATGTCGAAGCCGGTCACCAGACAGGAGGTGGGGTAGAAGGTCTTCAGCAGGTCGGTCTTGTCCGGCCAGCCCATGGTGGAGAAGGGCCACAGGGCCGAAGAGAACCAGGTGTCCAGCACATCGGTTTCCTGGCGGATCTCGTCGCTGCCGCACTTCGAGCATTTCGTCGGCGTTTCCATGGCAACGGTGACGCCGTCGCAGTGGTCGCAGAACCAGGCCGGGATGCGGTGGCCCCACCAGATCTGGCGCGAGATGCACCAGTCGCGGATGTTCTCCATCCAGTCGTAATAAGTATTTTCCCACTGCTTGGGCACGATGCGGGTGCGGCCGTCCTTGACCGCGGCCAGGGCCTGCTCGGCCAGCGGCCCGACTTTGACGTACCACTGCAGCGACAGGTAGGGCTCCACCACGGTTTTGCAGCGGTAGCAGCCCCCCACCGACATGGGGTGGTCGTCGATCTTTTCCAGCAGTCCAGCCTGTTCCAGTTCGGCCACGATCCGCTTCCGGGCTTCGAAGCGGTCCATGCCCTCGTACTGCCGGCCGGCGGCGTTGATGATGCCCGACTCGTCGAACACGTTGATCTTGTCCAGGCCGTGGCGCAGTCCTACTTCGAAGTCGTTGAAATCGTGGGCCGGGGTGATCTTGACCACGCCGGTGCCGAACTCGCGGTCCACATACTCATCGGCCACCACCGGGATCTCGCGGTTGACCAGCGGCAGGATCACGGTTGTGCCGATCAGGGCCTGGTAGCGCTCGTCCTCCGGATGCACCGCCACGGCGGTATCACCCAGCATGGTTTCCGGCCGGGTGGTGGCGACCACCACGTATGCGCCCGGCTGTCCGGCCACCGGGTAGCGGATATGCCACAGGTGCCCCTTGTGGTCCTCGTGCTCGACCTCGATGTCCGACAGGGCGGTGTGGCAGCGCGGGCACCAGTTGATCAGGCGGTTATCGCGGTAGATCAGTCCTTCTTCGTACAGTTTGACGAACACGGTGCGGACCGCCTTGGAAAGCCCTTCATCCATGGTGAAGCGCTCGCGTTCCCAGTCGCAGGAGGCGCCCAGGCGCTTCAGCTGGCCGATGATCTGCCCACCCGACTCGGCCTTCCACTGCCAGACCCGCTCGATAAAGGCTTCGCGTCCCAGGTCGTGGCGGTCCTTGCCTTGAGCTGCCAATTGGCGTTCCACCACGTTCTGGGTGGCGATGCCGGCATGATCGGTGCCCGGCATCCACAGCACGTTGTAGCCCTGCATCCGCTTCCAGCGGCAGAGGATGTCCTGCAAAGTATTGTTGAGGGCATGCCCCATGTGCAGGGCGCCGGTGACGTTGGGGGGAGGGATGACGATCGAGTAGGGCTTTTTGTCGGAGGTGTCGGCGGCGTGGAAGTAGCCTTTGCCTTCCCATTCGGCGTACCAGCGTTTTTCAACGTCATGGGGCTCGTAGCCCTTGGCGAGTTCCTTGGTCATAGTCGTATGCGTGCCTTTTCTGCGGTTGGAATGAATGTGACACTATAAAAAAAACAGGGGGATAATGCAACCTTCCCGGTTTGATGGGAGTAATCGAAAATGGATCGCACTGCGGCAGCCTCTGGCTTTGGGTGCGGAGCAACAAGTATAAGAATATCACTCATGATGAATTTAATTGCAGGAAGTTCACTTTTGCGTATAGTCGCCGAAGTGCAGGTATGTGTGGAGAGGTAAACTTATCTTTAGCAGTCTCGCATCCGCATCAGTGACAATGTGAAAGAAATTCCAGAATAGAGAAACACCACTGTAAGGAGGAGTGTATGAATATCGGATTCGTCGGATTGGGCATTATGGGCAGCGCCATGGCGGCAAATTTGCTGAAGGGATCGTACAGGGTAACGGTCTGGAACCGTTCGGCCGAGAAGTGCCGAGAGCTTGCTCAACAGGGGGCGGTGATAGCCGACTCTCCCCGGGCGGCGGCTGAGTCCTCGGATGTCGTGATCGCCATGATGGCAAACCCGGATGCGGTTCGCTCCGTGCGGGACGGCTCGGACGGGATCATCGCCGGTCTTGCTTCCGGAAAGGGCTTGGTGGACATGTCCACCGTGGATGCGGAAACCTCGCGGGAATCTGCCGACCTTGCCCAACAGAAAGGGGCGCTTTTCCTGGAAGCTCCGGTGGCCGGCAGCAGGAAACCGGCCGAGGAGGCCACCCTCACCATCATGGCAGCGGGAGACCGGGAGCTGTACGATACGGTGCTGCCGGCCCTGGAAAAAATGGGTCGGAAAATCATGTTCGTGGGTGAAACGGGGAGTGCGGCCAGGATGAAGCTGGCCAACAACCTGGTCATGGCAGGGATGCTGACCGCGTTGTGCGAAGGCATGGCCCTGGCCTCGAAAAGCGGACTGGATGAGGCGCAACTGCTTGATGTCCTGGACTCCGGTGCTGTCTCAAATCCGATGTTCCGGCTGAAAGGACCGCAGATAGCTGCCAACGGAGAGTTCCCGGTCGCGTTTCCGCTCAAGCATATGCAGAAGGACCTCCGCCTGGCCCTGCAGTTGGCGGAAAGCGTGGGACAGCCGCTATTTGCAACTGCCGCGATCAACGAGCTGTTCAAGGCCGCTTTGGCCGAAGGGTGGGGCGACCTGGATTTCGCGGCTGTTGGCCGGACCGTCAGGAAATAAGCGTGCGGGAATCGCCCATACCCGCGGTCTTTTTTGCTTCCGAGGCACCGGCAGCATTGATTTTTGGGGTGACCGGCATTAGATTGAGAGGAAACTACGTAAAAGGAGATAGGGAATATGGGAACACCATCATATCCACGCACAATAGCGGTAGCACGGAGCAACACGATCGGGGCCGTGTACGGCTGGATGGCGACAGGTTTATGCCTTACGGCGCTGGTGTCCGTGGCGGTGGTAAGCTCGCCGGAGCTGTTCAGGATGGTCTACGGCAACCGGTTGGTTTTTTTCGGAGCAGTCATCGCTGAATTGGCCCTGGTAGTGGGCATCAGCGGCTTTGCAGCCCGCTTGGGGACCGCCAAGGCGGCACCACTATTCCTGGTGTACTCGGCCCTGAACGGCGTGACGCTTTCAGGGATCTTTCTCCTCTACACGGGGCAGTCGATCTCTTCCGCCTTCTTCTCAACGGCCGGTACCTTCGGAGTAATGAGCCTGTACGGCATTGCAACCAAGCGGGACCTGACGTCGCTAGGTTCGTTCTGCTTCATGGGGCTGATCGGCCTCGTGATCGCCTCCGTGGTCAACAT
Organism: Geobacter sp. SVR; assembly: GCF_016865365.1. Taxonomy (NCBI): domain Bacteria; kingdom Pseudomonadati; phylum Thermodesulfobacteriota; class Desulfuromonadia; order Geobacterales; family Geobacteraceae; genus Geobacter; species Geobacter sp. SVR. The sequence continues at coordinate 3,091,661 of NZ_AP024469.1, read as the reverse complement.
ATTCCTGCACTCTAACATGCTCCAGTTCGTGGCCAGCGGCGTCGGCCTGATCGTCTTCATCGGCCTGACCGCCTACGACACCCAGAGGCTCAAGGGGGTGCAGGGGGGAGCGGCCGTGGCGGGAGCGCTCTCGCTCTACCTGAATTTCGTGAACATGTTCCTGATGATCCTCCAGCTCTTCGGCACCAGGAGAGACTGAGCAGAACCCGGCAGCAACAGAAAAAAGAAAGGCCGCCTCTCCGGAGACGGCCTTTCTTTTTATTGGGCAAGAATTCCTGCCGGATAGTACGGATGTAAGCGTGACTCAGTCCGGACTGCCGCAGACTTCGGGGCAGGATGGTTCATCGGCCGGCCCCCCGCAACGGTGGCCATTCAGGATCGTGTCGATTTTCAAAGCCAGATCGTGCAGTGAAAACGGCTTCTGTATGAAGTTGATGCCTTCTTCCAGAACGCCATGATGCACGATGACGTTGTTGGTGTAGCCGGACATATACAGGACCTTCAGTTCGCAGTGCCCCTCCAGCAGCTTTTGATGCAGTTCAGGTCCGTTCATGCCGGGCATGACCACATCCGTCAGCAGCAGGTCCACCGTTCTCCCAACGCTGGCCGTGAGGGCAGATTCCGGACCATCGGCCACAATCACCTGGTACCCGCACTTGTCCAGCAGGTCAGTGGTCAGGTTCCTGACCATTTCATTGTCTTCCACCAGCAGGATCGTGCCGGCACCCGACGACAACACCGCAGATTCCGCACGCGAGAGGAGTCCATTGGCCGGCCTGCCGCCGACAATCGGGAAGTAGATCTTGAAAACGGTGCCCGTGCCGAGTTCGCTGTACACCCATATGTGTCCCTCATGCTGCTTGACCAGTCCGTAGACCGTTGCCAGTCCCAGCCCTGAACCCTTTCCGACTTCCTTTGTGGTGAAAAACGGCTCAAAGATCTGGGCGCGTATTTCCCGGTTCATGCCGCTGCCGTTGTCGGTGACGGCCAGCATCAGGTACTCGCCCGGTACAACGCCGGCGTGCTGCCGGGCATATTCTTGGTCCAGCCGTACCTGGGCGGTTTCGATAGTGATGACGCCCCTGTCGCTGATCGCATCCTGGGCATTGATCGCCAGGTTCAAGATGACCTGCTCGAGCTGGTTTCGGTCGGCTTTGATGCCGCAGGCCTGCCCGGTCAGGTGCAGACGGATGTCAATGCTCTCGCGAATGGTCCTGCGCAGGATCTCGTGGAAATTGGTCACCACCTCGTTCATGTCCACTATTTTCATCTCCAGGATCTGTTTGCGCCCGAAGCTCAGCAGTTGCTGGGTCAGGATCCTGGCTTTATCGGCTGCCTGAAGGATCAGTTCGATTTTCCCACGCCCCGGATCAGTGATCGGAATATCGTTTTTCAACAGCTCGCTATAGCCCAGAATAGGGGTCAGCAGATTGTTGAAATCGTGGGCAATGCCGCCGGCCAGGCGACCGATTGATTCGATTTTCTGCGACTGTCCCAACTGCTCCAGCAGTTCCTGTTTTTCTGCCTCCGCCTGTTTGCGGTCGGAAATGTCCCGAATTATGCCGCAGTTATACTCGATGCCGTCGATATCGAGATGATTGGCAGCCACCTCAACCGGAAATTCACGGCCATCCCTGGCCCTGTTTAGGGTCTCGAAATGAAGGCTGCCCTCATTCTTCAACTGTTCCCAATGGCCAGGCCAGCTTTCGGCGGGAAAGTGACAGGCGATGTCCCAGACCGACATGGAGAGCATCTCGTCGCGGCTGTAGCCGTGCATGGAGCAGGCGGCATCATTGACGTAGACATACGTGCCCTCCCGGGAGATCCAGCACACGGCATCAGACAGTTTGTTCATGATCACGGCCGCTTTTCTGAGATCGTCTTCTACCCGCTTCCGCAGCTCAATCTCTTCCGCCAGCCGGATGTTGTTGGCTTCCAGCGCCGAGGTGCGCAGCCGCACCTTTTCCTCGAGGTAATCGCGGTGCCGGGTGATTTCGGCCTCCACCGCCTTCTCGCGCTTCCGGACGCGGTATATCAGCCAGCTGAATAGCAGGAAACCGCAGGAAAAGATTCCTACCAGCCAAGCCATCTGTCGTGCTTCCGCATGCCAGGGTGCCAGGTATTCGTTGGTGGCCAGCCCAGCAGTGACATAAAGAGGGTATTTGGAGAGCCGGTTGAACGAAAAGGTGCGTTCAATCGAGTCGATGCTGCCGGGTGTCTTGTAGGAGCCCGACGTCCTACCTTCCCTGACCAGTTGGCGCAGCTCCCGCGACACCACGTTGCTGCCGATGCTGCTTTTGCCGGGGATGTCCGGGTAGCGTACGATCACGGACAGATCACCGTTACGCAGGGTAAGAGCGCCCTGCCTGCCGGAGTCGAAGGTGGAGAAGAGTTGCGACAGATACTCCACTGAAATGGCTCCAAAGACGATGCCGGCAAAGGAGCCATCCTGATTGTGGATGCGCTGGGCGATGTGGAAGACCCAATGTCTGGTGAGGCGACCATGAACCGGAGGGCCTATGGCCAGTCCGGCTTTTGGATCGGCCTTCAGCCTGATGAAAACCTCGCGGTCGGAGAAGTTGACCGGTTTTCCGGGTTCGACCCGATCACCGCAGATGATATCGCCTTGGGCGTTGGTGACCCGCAAGCCGTCGAGCTCGGGAATGCGTGCCTTGTGCTCGAGGATAAAGGCATTCAGGAAAGCGATGTCGATGCCGCCGTTTTTGAGCTGCCGTTCCGCCTCCCTTTTCACCGTAAAGACCGCCAGGCCGGCATTGTCGATCATGCCGGTGATGGTCAGGTTGAGCGACTGGGCCAGGTTCTGGGTCTGAATGGCAACGCGCTCCTCATACTGCTGTCGGCTGCGGACCAGGGAAAAAACCGCCAGCCCGGCGACGAAGAGGTTGACCAGCAGGACACTTGCCAACAGCCTGATGAAAAAGGCCCGGCCCGATATCAGACGATGTGGCGACGGCGATTGAGCCATGGGATTGGTGGACCTCACATAAGAATTTCAGCATTCTCGGCCGAATGGGGAGAGGGGAGGCAGTTGCTCCGGCGCGCAGGTGCATGTACCGTCTGAATCAATATCATAATTCATTAAGATGTTAAACTGCTAACTGCTCGATTTCTTGTGTGCCGGCCCGTCCGGCAGCCGGCAGCGCCGCTTCCACGAGAATGGACTTGGCATCCTGGAGCTGCCGCACATTGGTCTTGAGCTGCTGGTTGCCCCGGTGGCTGTACAGGGAAGGAGTTGTCCGCACCCTGCAGTTGCGAGTCTTCGTCGTCCGGTCCGGTCAATTCCTGTCCGGGGGATTGATATGGCAGTTTACTTCTCTCCCTCAACGGGAAATTACGCCATTCTGGCGAAGTCCTCACGTTCCTCCTCGGAGAACATGCGATTGACATCCATGATGATCAACAGGCGCTCGCCGTGGTTCAGGACACCGGTGATGAATTCCTGTCCCACCCCTCCCGAAATCACGGCCGGCGGCGGTTGATTGATGTCACTACCCTGGATGCGGATCACTTCGGAGACGGCATCGACGATGAATCCGGTCAAGCCTCCAGCCACATCCATGATGATGATCCGGTTCCGGTCGCTGCTGTCCGAGTCGTACAGGCCGAAGCGTTTGCGCATGGAGATGATCGGAATCACCTTGCCGCGCAAGTTTATGATCCCCTCCATGTGCGGCGGCATGTTAGGCATCTTGGTGATGGTCGGCAGGCGGATGATCTCGCGTACCTTGAGCACCTCGACGCCGTATTCTTCGTTCGCCAGCATGAAGCTGACCAGTTGGATCAGTTCATTTTCCCCGGCGGCATCGTCACGTGTTACCAGCGCGTTTGTAGACATGATCTCCTCCCAGCTACCTACAGTTTGAACCGACGTACCAACCGCTGCAGCTCTTCGGCATTGCCGTTCAGCAGCGAAGCCGCCCGGGCCGACTCGTGTGCACCGTTGGCGGTTTCCTGCACCACATGGGTGATCTGCAGCATGTTGCTGGAAATCTCGCTGGTGGTGGCGGTCTGCTCTTCGGCAGCGGTAGCGATCTGATTGACCTGCATGGATACGGCGCTGATCTGATCCAGGATGTCGTTCAGGGCGTGGCCAGACTTGGAGGCTTCCGTGGTGCCGGCCTCGACCTGGCGGACACCCTGCTCCATGGCGGTCACCGCCCCTCTGGTTTCGGACTGGATCGCCTTGATCATCTCCCCTATCTCGCGGGTGGCGCGGGTGGTGCGCTCCGCCAGGGCGCGCACTTCGTCGGCCACCACGGCGAAACCGCGCCCCTGCTCACCGGCCCGGGCCGCCTCGATGGCTGCGTTCAGCGCCAGCAGGTTGGTCTGATCGGCAATGTCCTCGATAGTGCCGATAATGGCGCCGATCTGATCGCTGCGCGCCCCCAGGCTCTCCACGGTCCTGGCGGATTCCTGTACCTTTTCGGCAATCTGTCCCATGACGGCGATGGTGGTTTCGACCACTGCAGCGCCGTTGTGGGCGGAGTGGGACGCGCGCTGCGCCCCCTCGGCCGCCATTTGGCAATTCTGGGCGATATCGCCGGAGGTGGCTGACATCTCCTCTCCGGCAGTGGCGACGGTGGCGGCCTGGGAGGCGACCCGCTCGGCCCCGGCGGCGATCTGTTCGGCGGTCGTGTTCACCTGCGTGGCAGCGGCCGCCACCTGGGAGGCGCTTTCCGCCACCCGCTGAATGGCCTGGGAGAACGATTCCGCCATGGCATCGAAGGATGCCCCGATGGTGCCCAGTTCGTCCTTTGTTTCGAGTCTGACGCGTTGTGACAGATCTCCGTTGGCCATGGCGTTGCTGGCCCGGATGAGGGAAGAGGCGGCGCCGGAGATGGAACGCACGATCATGACGCCCAGCATGACCGACACCAACAGCGAGGCGGTAATGGCACCGATGACCAGGATCAGGGTGGTATGATAATGTTTGACCGCGTCCTCATGCGCTTTTCTTGCCTGCTGTTTTTCGTGCTCGTAAATCTTTTGTACTACCTCGTTGGCTGGGCCGAAGAGCGGGTTGATCCTGGTCAGGGTCAGAGAGATGGCCTCTTCGAAGTTTCCTGCCAGGAGCGCCTCGCGGGTCGGCAGCAGCCCCTCCTTGACGAAACGGCCCCGTTTCTCGGCAAAGTCGTTGGCCTGCGTTTTTTCATCCGGATCCAGCGGCGCCTGTAGATATTCGTTCCAGATGGTGCCGATCTGCTCGATGTTCTTCATGACCTTGTCGGTATGGAAGGTCAGCTCATGATCGTGCATCTTGAGTATCTGCGGGTTGCGGGGATCATGCTGGAGCGCCAGCAACAGCTGGATGCGATTGTCGCTCATCAATCCCATGATCTCGCTGATCTGCGTGATGTTGGTCAGGTTCTCCTTGTAGATGGTTTCGATCTCCTTGTTGCTGCCCTTCATTCCCACAAGTCCGAGGACACCGGCGATTGTGACGGAAACGGACCCTACCAGCAGGATGATCATGATCTTGGTCTTGATGCTGAAGTTCATACGGCATTCCTTTTCTTGGTTTGGATTGCTTGATGCGGTTGTATTTTGTCCAGACGGTCTTTCAGCGGTTGAGATCGCTCCAGGCTTCCACCAGGGCAAGCAACTGATCGTTATCCCATGGTTTCGGAACAAGGAAGTTGATGGTGCCCGACCTGAAGGCCTCGGCAAGGTTGCGGTCCGGCGTCTGGCCGGCCAGGAGAATGCGCAGCGTTGCCGGCTGAAGGAAGCGTGCCTCGTAAAGGAAATCGACACCGTCCATTTTCGGCATGCGGAAGTCCGAGATAACGACGTCGAACCGGGCGCCGCACTTCATTATTTCAAGGGCATCGGCGGCTGAAGCGGCCTCGGTGAACGTCCAGCCCTGATCGGTGAATATCTGCCGCAGCAGAGCCAGGATGCCGATCTCGTCGTCAACCCCCAGTATGCTCAAATGTGACTTCATGCGTTTGTAGTGATCAGGCATCATGCTCCTCGGAATAAGCGGGGAAGGGGATGGCGACCCGCGGCCCTTCGTTTTCAGACAGACGCAGGCCGCCGAAGGCAGCCGATATCTTAGGCAAGCCCCTTGGTGAATCTTCATGCCGCACCTCACCGGCGAAGGGGGACTGACCTCCGGGACTGGCTGCGCCCGGCCCGGAGAGCCATTCGTCCAGAATCGTCGCCAACTGCTCGCCGTCAAAGGGCTTTGCCAGGTGGGCATTCATACCGGCTTCCAGGCACCTCACCTGATCCTCGCTCCTGACATTGGCGGTCAGGGCGATGATGGGGATATCATGATCGCGGACAGCGGAACTCCGGTCCCGGATTGCTGCGGTAGCCTGGAATCCGTCCATCTCCGGCATCCGGCAATCCATCAGAACGAGATCGTAGGAGTCCGACTCGAGCGCAGACAACGCTTCTCTGCCGTTGGACACCGCCTCGGTCCGGCAGCCGAGTCTGTCGAGAATCCCTACGGCATACATGCGGCTGATGTCATCGTCATCGACCACCAGGATACGCACCCCCTGGGCGGGCCGGTTCTCCGGCATTCTGCTCCCCCTGACGGGTAACGGGCATGCTGCGGAAGCATGCTGCTGCTTCTCGAAGATGGCGCTGAAGTGGAAGGTGGATCCGGCACTCACGGTACTTCGCACGCCGATGTCCCCCCCCAGCAGGCCCACCAGGCGCCGGCAGATGGCAAGCCCCAGGCCGGTTCCGCCATGGCTGCGGGTGGAAGAGGCATCCACCTGGGTGAATGGTTCGAAAAGCAGCCCCAACTGGTCCTCCGCTATACCGATGCCGGTGTCGCTGGCCAGAAAACGCAGCGTCACCTCCCGTTCCGTCTCGTTTTCCCGAACAACCTGCAGCTTCACCGAACCAGAAGGGGTGAATTTGACGGCATTGCCCAGCAGGTTCAGGACTATCTGCCGCAGACGGCCGGCATCGCCGCGCAGTTGCAGCGGGACATCGAGTGCTATGTCCAGGCCCAGCTCCAGCCCTTTTTCGCAGGCCTGCTGCCTGATGAGTTCCATGGCAAGGGAAAGGGAGTCGAGCAGGTCGAAATCAAGTATTTCCAGCTCCACTTTCCCGGCCTCGATCTTCGAAAAATCCAGGATGTCGTAAATCAGCCCCAACAGGTTTTTTCCGCTCAGGCCGAGCAGTTCCACATAGCGGCGCTGTTCAGGGGCAAGCTCGGTCAGCAGGAGGAGATTGGTCATGCCGATCACGCCGTTCAGGGGGGTGCGGATCTCATGGCTCACGGTGGCAAGAAATTCCCCCTTGGCGCGGGTTGCATCCTCGGCCCGGATCAATGCCACATCCAGGGCGGCATTTTTTGCCCTCAGTTCCCGGGCGTAATTCAGCAGCCGTTCCTCGGCCTCCTTCCAGTCGCTGACGTCGCGTCCCACCACCAGCAAGCCCTTACGTTGTCCGTCCGCCTCGAACAAGGGCACCTTGATCACGTCGAAGCAGCGCTCGATGCCGTTTTCGTCCGGGACATGCACCTCGAACCGTACCGGACCGCCAGCACGCCACACGAGCGAGTCGCTTTCGATGCTTCCCTGAAAGCCTGTGGGCATGGCGGGCTGGATCTGCATGAGCTCCCGCTCGTTTTTTTCTTGCCACGGCAGCCCCTGGAGACGGAACAGTCGCAGGGCAACGCTGTTGGCCACTTGCCAGCAGCTCTCACTGTCCTTGAAGAAAACCACGTCGGGCAGCGCTTCGATCAGCGTAGCCAGTTGCCGGCGGCCATCCCGTATGGTTGCTTTGGCCTTTTTCCGCTTGCGGAGTTCCTCGGAGAGTCTGCTGATCGTGATCTCATGGCGGTTTTCCGAGCATATCAGCAGCCAGGTGCACCCCAGCAGGGCAGCGGAGACCAGCAGGCCGGCAATGGTGAGGTTCCGTTCGCGCGTTCTGCAGGCGGCATACACTTCCTCATCGGCCAGGGCCACATGCACCACGAGGGGATAGAATTTCAGACGCCGGTAGGCCCAGGTGCGGGGCGTTCCGTCAATGGCGCTCGTGGCCCGGAAGAGACCGGTATCGGGATTTCTGGGATCAAGGAACGGCCGATGCGCCGGCAGCGTAAAGCCCTTGGGCTCGACCTTGCTTTGAGTTCCCGAGGCCCGGGCGCGTATGACTCCGTCCATGCCGATCAGCGAAATGACACCCTGTTCGCCGATATTGACGGACCTGAAAAAATTCGAGAAGTACTCCGGGTCAAGTGATATGACGATAACGCCGTCGAAGGATCCGTCCCTGGCCAGGATGGGGCGGGTAAACTGGATGCTCCACTGCCTGTACAACCTGCCTATAACCGGCTTGCTGATGAAGAGGCGATCGTTGTCGCTGTTCCGGTGCACCAGGAAATGTTCCCGGTCGCTGAGGTCGATCGGTGCAGGGGGCGCCCCTTTGTCGCTGAACGCCAACCTGCCTCGCCGGTCGATTATGCTGACATGGGTGACCGGTTCGGGGAGCCCGTGCCGGCGGTAGTGCTGCAGTCGTTCCGGGAAATGCCCCGGGTCCTGCAGGTACTCATCCCGCAGTTGCAGCATCAGGCTGTCGATGTGCCTGACCGTCCCCAGCACATGTTCCTCAAAGGCCCTGGCCAGGTTTGATGCATTGGTCTCGGCATTTGTGGCCGCCAACTGTCGATGGCGGGTGAATTCGAGAGACAGGTAGGACCACAGCCCGATCAGGACGGACAGGCATGCCGTCGCAATAATGACTTTCTTGCGGTTGAGCGTCATCGGCGTCTCTCGTCCTTATGCCTCAGGCATGGGGAAAGGCCTGCTTCATTGCAGTGGATGTCTCCTGGAGCCGTTGCTCCAGTTCCGGCAGGAGTGTCAGCACCGTTTCCAGATCGCCCGTGCCGGCCGCTACATCCATGGCGCAAGCCGTTTCACGCAGTCGCTCAGCGGCGCAGTTGCCCGCCGCTCCCCTGATGGTGTGTGCCTGAAGCCTCACTGCGTGTGCATCGGCCGTTTTCAGGCAGACGCGCAGAGCGGCGATCTTGTTCGGCATGTCGTCCAGAAAGGTTCTGACGATCATGTGTGCGAACTCCTCATCACCCAGCAGGCGCCTGATCAGCACTGTTCTGTCGAATGATTGTGTATCCACCTCAACATGGTCTCGACTTTCCATACATTCCGCCCCTTTGCCAGCACTCGGTCGGAGCCACAGCCGACTTGCCGTCGGCCTGCCCGAACCTCAACGAGCGCTGGCTGGTTTTTCCATTGGGACGGGAAACTACAATAACTACGCGTTTTTTAACACCCACAACAACTAACAATATCTGACAACTTCTGACAGGTGCGTTTGCCCCCCTGTTGCCAACAAGATCGTTTTACGCTACAGTCGCTGAACCTGGTTTGTCGGACCAGGTGAATTGCGGTTTTGCCTTTCCCGCGAATACCTCGTTCATCGTTCAATCTTTCCCGGATGCTTCTGCGATATGCGAGCGGAACAAGTCGGTTTTGGACGATGGGGAAGATCCATGAAACCCTCGCCAACTGCACCCAAAACGGATCTGCCCGGCCGCACGTACATCATCCGGCTGGCTGTACTCGTGCTGTTCATCAACCTCTTCATCGTCGCCATCTCCGGCGTATTGCTGCTGCAGAGCCGCGCCCAATACTGCAGCCGGGCGGAGATCGTCACCCAGAACCTGGCGCAGGTCCTGGAACAGAACATCTCCGGCATCGTCGAGAGGATCGATCTCACCCTGCTCACCACTGCGCATCAGGCAGAAAGTCTTTTGTCCGCGAAAACCGTCAATCAAAAGGAGATAAATAGTCTTATTGGTCGGGAATACGCCTGCCAACCGGAACTGGACAGCCTCCGCATCGCCGACGATCACGGCGTTATCCGGTACGGGATCGGCGTACCCCCCGGTTCCCGCATCAGCCTGGCGGACCGCGACTTCTTCATTCACCTGCGCACCCATCAGAACCCCGGACTGGTGATCGCCAAGCCGATGCTGGGGCGCATCAGCGGCAAGTGGGTCATTACCTTTGCCCGACGGCTGAATCGGCAGGACGGTTCCTTTGCCGGAGTAATCTATGCCGTCATTCCTCTGGAGCATTTCAGGAAGCTGTTCGCAACGCTGGATCTGGGACCGCGCGGGGTGGTGAGCATGCGGGAGCCCGATCTTGGCCAAATCATCCGCTATCCGGAACCGAATGGGCTCGACAGCGCCATCGGCAACAAAATCGTGTCGGCCGAGTTTGCGAAGATGCTGCAGGACCGGCCCGAACGGGGAACGTTCAGCGCGAGGACGGGACTTGATTCGATCCACCGGACAGTGTCGTACCGTAAGATTGTGAAATATCCCGCCTACATAATCGTCGGCCTTTCCACCGGCGATTACCTGACCGAATGGCGCAATGAGGCATCAAAGGCGGTGTTGCTGATCCTGCTTTTCTGCCTGACCACCGTAATCGGTTCCGGTCTGCTCTACCATGCCTGGAACCGCCGGAAGTCAGATCTCGACAAACTGCGTGAGAGTGAAAGCAGGTATCGCCTGCTGTTCGAAAATATGACCACCGGTTTTGCGCTGCACGAAATGATCTATGGCGTTGACGGCTCGGCATGCGACTATCGCTTCCTGGAGCTGAACCCGGCTTTCGAAAGGCTGACCGGCATCCCGGCCTCCGACCTGCTGGGCAGAACCGTGAGGGAGGTCATGCCCACGGTGGAGCCGTATTGGATCGAGAAGTACGACATGGTGGCCTCGACCGGCCAGGCGATGTCTTTCCAGGACTATTCGGGAGCCATCGGCAAGTATTTCGATGTCTGGGCCTTCAGTCCGGGCAAAGGCCAGTTTGCGGTCATTTTCTCGGACATCACGGTCCGCCGGGAAACCGAGGACAAGCTGCGCCTGATGGCGCGGGTGTTCGAACACAGCGGCGAGGCACTCGTCATCACCGGCCCGGACAACAAGATACTTGCCACCAACGGCGCATTTACCACTCTGACCGGCTACAGCCAGGAGGAGGCGCTGGGCAAGGACCCCAAAATCCTCAAGTCGGGCAAGGAAACCAGGGAGTTCTATGTTTCGATGTGGGAAACCCTGCTGAGGGACGGTTTCTGGCAAGGGGAGATCTGGGACAAACGCAAGGACGGCAGCCTCTATCCGAAATGGCTGGCAATCTCGGTGGTGCGGAACGAAGAAGGGGAAATAACCAACTACATCGCCGGTTTTACCGACATCAGCGATCGCAAGCAGGCAGCCCAGAAGATCGAGCACCTGGCGCACCACGACCCCCTCACCAACCTGCCCAACCGTTTCAGCCTGAGGGAACGGCTCGCCCAGGCCCTGGAACAGGCCAAGCGTTCCTCCCTGCACCTGGTTGTCATGTTCATCGACCTGGACCGCTTCAAGAACATCAACGACTCGCTCGGGCATCACGTGGGGGACCTACTGCTGATTGACGTGGCTGCCCGTCTCTCGGAAGCGGTGCGCAGCGCAGATATCGTCGCCCGGCTGGGTGGCGACGAATTCGTGGTCGTACTCCCACAGGTACGGTCAGGGGTAGCATCGGCCCATATCGTGAGCAAGATCCAGCAGGCTCTGTCCCAACCCTTCCGGATCGACGGGCATGACCTGCATATCACTCCCAGTATCGGTATCAGTGTTTTTCCGCATGACGGCGAGACGATCGAGGAGCTGATGAAGAACGCCGACTTGGCCATGTACCATGCCAAGTCGAAAGGGCGCAACAACTACCAGTTTTTCAAGCAGGAAATGAACTCTACCGTGCACGAGCGGCTCCTGCTGGAGAACGATCTGAGGGCAGCCCTCGAGCGCCAGGAGTTCCTGCTGCACTACCAGCCCCAGATCGACCTGGCAACCGGAAGAGTGATCGGCATGGAGGCCCTGGTCCGCTGGCAGCATCCGCAGCGGGGGCTCATCGCCCCCGGCCTGTTCATTCCCATCGCAGAAGAGACCGGGCTGATCCTGCCGCTGGGCGACTTTGTACTCAAAACCGCCTGTCGGCAACTGGTTGCCTGGCAGGCGCAGGGGCTGCCGCCGCTCAGAATGGCGGTCAATCTGTCGGCGCGGCAGTTCAAACAGGGCAATTTCCCCAGCCTGGTGGCGGAAATCATTGCCGAGACCGGAATCGCTCCCCATCATCTGGAGCTGGAAATCACCGAAAGCGCTGCCATGGACAATCCGGAGGCGGTCATCACGCATCTGCGAATCCTGCGGGAGATGGGGATCGAGCTGGCCATCGACGATTTTGGCACCGGCTACTCCTCGCTCGGTTATCTGAAACTCTTTCCGGTCAACCGACTGAAGATCGACCGCTCGTTCGTGAAGGATATCGAAAGCGATTCCGATGATGCGGCCATTGCCGCGGCAACCATTGCCCTGGCCCATACGCTCGGCAAGGAGGTCATTGCCGAAGGGGTCGAGTCAAAGGCCCAGCTCGATTTTCTCAAATACCAGCAGTGCGACATCGTGCAGGGATATTTCTTCAGCCGTCCGATGCCCCCTGGCGAGGTGCCGGAATTTTTGCGAAACCGCGCCTGAATGGGGCGTGGTCACTGTCGCGGGTGATGTACGGCAGAAATTTTGCGGAATTTAATCTTGACAGAAGTCGGAAGGCTCTGGTACATAGTCTTCGCGAATAGGAATCATTCCTGGTTGGGGCGGGTCATCTCGATGAACGAATACAAACATCACATTCTCAAGGAACTGAGGGCCCAGGGGGTGAAACTCACCTCCCAGCGCCTGGAAGTCATCGAGCTGCTGACGTGCGACAGGAGCCATCCCTCGGCCTTGACCATCTTCAACAAGGCCCGCGTGAAGTGCCCCAACATCAGCTTATCCACGGTATACTATACCTTGGCGCTCCTCAAAAAACTCGGGTTGATCAGAGAACTTGAGTTTGAGGGAATGGACAACCGCTACGACAGGGATACCGCCAGCCATCTCAATCTGATCTGTACCGGGTGCGGCAAGATAGAGGATTTTGCGGATGGAGTTCCGGTGGCACCCGATGTCATTGAACGTCACACCGGCTTCGCGGCCCACAACATGCGCCTCGAGTATTACGGCTTGTGCAGCCAGTGTCGGTGATCCGCGTCATTTTTTTTGCACACTACATAGGAATGATTCCTGTTTGGCGGTATTGCTTTCCAGGGTACGGGGACAAAAGCCGCACCCGATTCGCGAGGCAGACAGGAGCATGAGGAAGAGTCGCGCAGCAGGAAGCGGCGAAAACGGGGTAATCCGGCCCGAATTGAATGGCATCCCGAGGAGCAATGCTCCCTATCATTACAGCAAGGAGGAAGAACCGATGAAACGATTGTGCACCATGTTCACTGTGACGCTTGCCATTGCCGCCGCCGCAGGCCAAGCCGTGGCGGCGGAAGACCTGCTCTCCCGCGCCAAGGCGCTCTTCAAACCCATGCCTGCCAAGCCGCCGGTTTTGAAAGGCAATCCGGCAACCCCGACCAAAGTGGAACTGGGTGCCAAGCTGTATTTCGATCCACGCCTGTCCAAATCGCACCTGATCAGCTGCAATACCTGCCATAACGTCGGCGTCGGCGGTGGCGACCTGCAGATCACCTCTACCGGCCACGGCTGGCAGAAAGGCCCGCGCAACGCCCCCACCGTGCTCAACTCCGCCTATAACACCGCCCAGTTCTGGGACGGCCGTGCCAAGGACCTGGCCGAGCAGGCCAAGGGGCCGGTGCAGGCCTCGGTGGAGATGAACAACACTCCCGAGCAGGTCGTAAAGACGCTCAACAGCATGCCGGAGTACGTAAAGCTCTTCAAAGCCGCCTTCCCGGCCGATAAAGATCCGGTGTCCTTTGATAACATGGCCAAGGCCATCGAGGTTTTCGAGGCAACGCTCGTCACTCCCGACGCCCCCTTTGACCGTTATCTCAAGGGTGACAAGAAGGCACTCAACAAGAGGGAAACAGCCGGCCTGAAACTCTTCATCGACAAGGGGTGCGTGGCTTGCCACGGCGGGATAAATCTGGGAGGAACCGGCTACTACCCGTTCGGTGTTGTGGCCAAGCCGTCGGAAAATATCCTGCCGCGCGGCGACAGAGGGAGGTTCAGCGTCACCAACACCGCCCAGGACGAGTACGTGTTCCGTTCCCCTTCGCTGCGTAACGTGGCGCTCACCTATCCCTACTTCCATTCCGGTGCGGTCTGGAGCCTGAAGGAGGCGGTGGCGATCATGGGATCGGCCCAGTTCGGCATCCAGCTCAATGACGGGGAGATCGACGACATCGCCGCCTTCCTGGGGAGCCTGACCGGCAAGCAGCCCAAGGTCGTGTATCCGATTCTTCCCCCCAGCAGCGAAACCACTCCCCGTCCCGTCCTGTAAGGCGACTGCCGGGATCCGTTGAACACCGCAACCTCCGGAAGATGGTACCACCGGAGGTTGCGGGTTCGACCCGGAAGTCCTGCGTTATCTGAATATCTCTCTGAAGAAAACCTTCATCGCTTCCCAGGAACGCTTGTCGGCCTTTTCGTTGTAGGCCGCGCCCTTTTTGTTGTCGTTGCCTGCCTCCGGATTGGTGAAGCCGTGTACCGCGCCACCATAGATGTTTAGTTGCCAATCGACCCCCGCTGTGCGCATCTCGTCCTGAAAAGCGGCCACCTCGTCTGCCTTCACAAAGGGGTCATCGGCGCCATGCAGCGCCAGGACCCTGCCCGTGATGTTTTTCGCGTCAGCGGAGTTTGGAGTTGCCAGACCGCCGTGGAAGCTGACCGTGCCTTTCAGGTCGGCTCCCGAGCGTGCCAGCTCCAGTACGGTGGTGCCGCCAAAGCAGTAGCCGATGGCTGCCAGGCGGTTCCGATCTACCTGTTTCTGGGCCTTGAGCGTTTCCAGCCCCGCCTTGGCCCGCTCCCTCATCAGGTTGCGGTCGTCCTTGTAAATGGCCGCAACTTTGGCGGCTTCAGCCTGGGTGGGGCGCACCCCCTTGCCGTAGATATCGGCTGCAAAGGCGACATATCCCATGCGGGCCAGCATCTCGGCCCGTTTCTTCACATAAGGGCCCAGACCGGTCCATTCGTGCACCACCAGTATGCCGGGACGTTTGCCGGCTTCGGCATCATCCCAGGCGAGGTAACCTTCCAGCAGGGTGTCCCCCTGCTTGTATTCGATGACCTGAGTTTTGACGGCCGCCTCCGCATTCGCCGCCAGTCCGATCATTGTCAGCACCAGGAACAGGTATTTCATGACAGCCTCCTTTACCGCTACGGATATGATCGGTGTCGCATACGTCTGATTATGAAATTATAGCATGGCGGGGAAGGGGAGGCGGCGGTCGGAGAAGGGCGCTGCTTCCAATGGCGAGGAGCTGAAAAGCGGAACACAAAAAAAGCAGGGGGACGAACCAATGTCCCCCCTGCTTGCGGAAGTGAGCGGGCTCTCTTTCATGCGCCCAATCACTATCTTTCCTCCGGGTGTGCTACTTCTTGTCGCAGCATCCTCCGCTGCCGCAGCCTCCCGGGCAATGCCCCTTTTTCTTCCAGATGGAGTGGTACAGGAGCCAGAAGGCTCCAGCCAGTATCACGCCTGCAATGATCATATCCATAGTTCCCATGTCAGACCCCCAATCCCAACAGGCTGCCGACCTGGTAGACCAGGAAGGCGGCCCCCCAGGCTAATACCATCTGATAGCCGAAGGCGATCCCGTACCATTTCCAGGTGCCGAATTCCTGCACCATTGCCACAGCTGCGATCACGCACGGCATGTAGAGCAGTACGAATACGATGAAGGCATAGGCCGACAGGGGGGTAAACTGAGTTTTCAGGACCGCCTTGAGCGGTGCCCGTTCAGCCGCCTTTTCGGCATCCTCCTCGGCTGAAATGGTACTGATGCCGATGGTGGATACCACGTTCGCGAGCGAGGTTTGGGTGGCTTTGGCGAAGGACGTTGCCACCTCCTTGAGATCTTCACCGAAGGTCGGTTTAGGCTCCTGCTTCTTCTCCTCGGTTTTGTGGACATAAATCTCGCCCATGGTGCCGACCACGATCTCCTTGGCGATCAGTCCGGCCACCAGCGATGAACTGGCCTCCCACGTGCCGAATCCGAGCGGCGACAGCACCGGAGCAACTGCCTGGCCGACTTTGCCCAGGTAGGAATCACGCTTCTGTTCGATACCCCAGGGAAGGTTCAGCAGGAACCAGACCAGGATCGATACTGCCAGGATGTAGGTGCCGGCCTTGATCAGGAAGTGCTTGCCCTTTTCCCAGGTGTGGATCATCAGGCTCCTGAACGAAGGCATCCGGTAGGGGGGCAGTTCCATGATGAACATCGGCGCCTCGCCCTTGAACAGGGTACGTTTGAAGATCAGCCCCATCAGGATCGCCAGGACGATCCCCAGCACGTACAGCGACCACAGCACCGTTCCGGCATGGCCGGGAAAGAAGGCGCCGATGAAGACCACATAGACCGGCAGGCGGGCTCCGCACGACATGAGCGGAACCAGCAGGGCGGTCAGCGCCTTGTCGCGCGGATTTTCCAGGGTGCGGGTGGCGTAGATGGCCGGCACGTTGCACCCGAAGCCAAGCAGCATCGGAATGAACGACTTGCCGTGCAGTCCGATGGCGTGCATGGCCCGGTCCATGACGAATGCGGCCCGCGCCATGTAACCGCTCCCTTCCAGAAAGGTTATGAAGAACATCATGGCAAAGATCACCGGTACGAATACCAACACGTTGCCGGTCCCGGCGATGATGCCGTCGTTGACCAGCGATACGGTCCAGTCAGGGCCGTGAACCAGCCCGATCAACGCTTCGGACCAGCGTTTGAAGGGACCGGAGATCATCTGCCCGATCCAGTCGGCATAGGGTTTGGACATGTCAAAGGTCAGCTTGAACATGATCCACATGGCTGCCAGGAAGATCGGAATGCCCAGGAAGCGGTTCAGAACCACCCGGTCGATCTTTTCCGTCAGCTCCATCTTGCGCAGCTCCGGCTTGTGCAGCACCTCGCGAGTCAGACCCGAAGCCAGGGCATAACGCGCATCCGCCATGACCGCTTCCACATCGTCGCCATGGGCATGTTTCAGGTGGTGCAGCGCTTCGTCCAGCAGCGCTCCCCCTCCGAGACCCGTCTCCTGCTCGACCCGCGCATCCCCCTCCATCAGCTTCAGCAGCAGCCAGCGTTGGGGAAACCGCTCCAGCAGCGCCGGGTGATTGGCCTTCAGCGTTTCGGCCAGAAGCTTTGCGGCAGCCTCGATATCCAGACCATAGTGCAGTTGCTGAGGGGTATGGCTCTCCGGATTGTCGGCCGCTGACAGTGCCCCCTTCAGCAGGTTGTCCAACCCCTCCTTGCGGGTGGCCGAGGTGGGGACGACCGTGATGCCAAGCATCTTTTCGAGCCCGGGCAGATCGATGCGATACCCTTTGGCCTGCGCTTCGTCATAGATGTTGAGCGCCATCACCACCGGGATCCCCAGTTCGATGATCTGCACGGTCAGGTACAGGTTGCGCTCCAGGTTGGTGGCATCGACCACGTTGATGACCAGGTCGGGACGCTCGTGCACCAGGTAATCGCGGGCAATGATCTCCTCCTGGGTATAGGGGGAGAGCGAGTAGGTGCCGGGCAGATCGATCAGGCGGATCCGCTGCCCTTCGTATTCGAAAATTGCTTCCTTCTTCTCGACCGTTACTCCGGCCCAGTTCCCGACCTGCAGCCGGGTTCCGGCAATGGCGTTGATCAGGGTTGACTTGCCCGAGTTGGGGTTTCCGGCCACTGCCACGGTGATGGTGCGCTTTTCCACCGGGCGCAGAGTGCCCTTGCGATTCGGGCGCTCTTCCTGTTCGATTGCCGGCGCGCTTTGCGTCTGTGCCCTCATTTGAAGACCTCCACGGCAATGCCCTCGGCTTCCTGTTTGCGCAGGGAGAGGTTGTAGCTCTTGATGCTGACCTCGATCGGGTCTCCCAGCGGAGCGACCTTCAGTACTTTGACATCCACCCCGACCAGAACCCCCATGTCCATCAGCCTGCGCTTCAGGGGGCCGATGGCGCCAATGGCGGCGATCGTTCCCGTTTCCCCCGGTTTCAGCTGTGCCAGATTCATCCGTTATCTCCTTACCATGATTTTCATTGCCATGCCGCGGTCCACCGCTATCCTCGACTCATCCACCTTGACCAGTACCGGACCTCCGCCATTGGTCAGCATCTCAACGCACTTGCCGACCCGCAGCCCCATGTCCTCGACCCGGCAGTCGCATTTGAGCTGCTCCTGGCAGCATTGGTCAGAGCCGGATTTGGTGGTGATCCTGACTGCCAGTATTTCACCCTTTTCGCCGGGGCTCAGCAATCCAAGTGGTATCATCGATGTTCCTTTCGTCGTGCACATCGCACTCAGGAGGATAGAGCCTCCGTAGATAGTGAAATTCGTTTTCAAGCACAGCGCACGATCAGTACTGACGGTGGCTGGTGCCGCATTGTTTCAGAGTCTGCTTTACTGCCGGAAGGGAACTGAACGGCGGGAATACGGATTCATTGCACCGTCACTCTGTGTGCTGGATAATGAGTGCGGAAATGAAATTCAATTTCAATAATACGGACGAATATGAAATTGTCAAGAAAATTTTTTCAGAAAAGTGGTGTGCGGATAGGGCAAGGTTACGACTGCGCGGTGGCGTGGCGAAACGCGGGACGGAGAGGGGGGGCGAAAAGTTCAGGTACGCGAAATTTCGAGGAAATTGCTGAGTAGCTTCATGCCCCCTTCAGTCAGGATCGATTCGGGATGAAACTGTACACCCCACACCGGCAGGTCCTGGTGACGCATCCCCATGATCTCGCCGTTTTCGACCCAGGCGGTGACCTGCAGGCAGTCCGGCAACGAGGTGCGCTCAACGATCAGCGAGTGATAGCGGGTGGCCTGGAACGGATTGGGAAGCCCCTGGAACAGGTCGAGGCCGTTGTGATGGATGGGGGAGGTTTTGCCGTGCATCAACGAAACGCTGCGCGTGACCGTGCCGCCGAAAGCGGCGCCAATGGCCTGATGACCGAGACAGACCCCCAGCAGGGGGATCCGGCCGGCAAAGTGCCGGATGGCGGCGACGGAAATGCCGGCCTCCTCCGGGGAACAGGGACCGGGAGAGATCACCAGCCGTTCGGGATTGAGGGCTTCGATCTCCTCCAGGGTGATACGGTCGTTGCGGAAAACGCGTACATCTTCGCCCAGCTGGCCGAAATACTGGACGATGTTATAGGTGAAGGAATCGTAGTTGTCGATCATCAGCAGCATGTTATTCCAGCCCCCCTTCGGCTATTTCGATCGCCCGGCGGGCCGCCTTGGCCTTGTTGACCGTTTCCTGCCATTCGGCCGCGGGGTCGGAATCGGCCACGATGCCGGCGCCGGCCTGGAGATGCACCATGCCGTCCTTGATGACCAGGGTGCGGATGGCAATGGCCAGATCCATGTTGCCCGAGAACGAGAAATATCCGGCTGCGCCACCATAGACCTCGCGCCGTACCGGTTCCAGCTCGTCGATGATCTGCATGGCGCGTACCTTGGGAGCGCCGGAAAGGGTGCCGGCCGGGAAGGTGGCCCGCACCAGGTCGAAACAGTCGCGGCCTCCGGAGAGGGTGCCATGGACGTTGGAGACGATGTGCATGACGTGAGAATAGCGCTCCACCACCATCAGCTCGGAGACCTCCACCGTGCCGGTGTCACAGACCCGTCCCAGGTCGTTTCTGCCCAGGTCCACCAGCATGACGTGCTCGGCCCGTTCCTTGGGATCGGCCAGCAGTTCCTCGGCCAGGCGCGCGTCCTCCTCGATGGTGGCCCCACGGGGACGAGTGCCGGCAATAGGGCGCAGTTCGACCCTCTCCCCCTCCTTGCGGACCATGACCTCCGGAGAGGCGCCGGCAATGACCGTATCATCCAGGCGCAGAAAAAACATGTAGGGCGAGGGATTGAGGGTACGCAGCACACGGTAGATGTCGAGCGGGTCGGCGGACAGTTCCCCGCTGAAGCGCTGGGAAAGCACGACCTGGATGATGTCGCCGGAACGGACGTATTCCTTGGCTTTTTCCACGGCAGCCTCGAAATCGGCACGGCTGACGTTGGAGTTGAGCTGGACCGGACTGGCCGCGGCGGGCGAAGTGCCGGTCGGGAGCGGCATGCGCAGGCGCCGGATGATGGCATCGATCTTCCCGGTCGCATCGCTATAGGCCTGCTCGGGTGTTGTGTCACCGTCCAGATGGGCGTTGGAAACCACCTTGATCTTCTGGCGGACATTGTCAAATATGACGATGGTATCGGTTATCAGGTAATAGGCGTCATAGGCATCGATCAGGGCCGGCTTGTCCGACGGCAGGCGCTCGAAATGCCGCACCATGTCGTAGCCCATGTAGCCGACGGCACCGCCGAAAAAACGGGGCAGCCCTTCGACCTCCACCGGCTTGAAGCGGGACAGCAGGTCGCGGATGCAGTTCAGGGGATCAGCGGACTCGATCGTGGTAGCGGCGCCGTTTTCGATAATTTCGACCCGGTTTCCGCGGGAACGGACGATCAGTGAAGGACTGGAGCCGAGAAAGCTGTAGCGCCCCCATTTTTCCCCCCCCTCGATACTTTCCAGCAGAAAGCCGAAGCGGCCGTCATCGAGCTTTTTGAAGGCAGTGACCGGCGTATCCATGTCTGCCATGATTTCGCGGTAGACCGGTATCAGGTTGCCTTGACGGGAAAGGGTGAGGAATGTGGGGTAATCGGGGCAGGTGGTGAGCACCGCGGATCTCCTTTAATATGGGCGAATAACGCTAACACGAGGCCCCACCGGTGTCAAGGCCGTCCCGTGATTTCAGGGCTGCCCCGATTTATTAAAAATGCATCTGTCACTTCACGGCGATTCATGGTATAGTCGGCAAAATTTTCGCAGGGGGCATGCTCATGGCCATAGCCAGTAACAAGATTTTGCTGGAAAGCGATACCAACGAGCTGGAAATCGTTGAATTCCGTATCGATGAGGTCGACGGCCAGGGGAACGTGGTTCCCTGCTATTACGGCGTCAACGTTGCCAAGGTGCGCGAGATCATCAGGCTGCCCCAGCTGTCGCGGGTGGTCAATGCCAAGCCCGGTGTCGAAGGCATGATCAAACTGCGGGAAAAGGTCATCACGATCATCAACCTGGCGATGGTGCTCGGCAAGAACACCGGCGACATGGTGGCCGACCGGGTGGTCGTGCTCGAATTCAACAACCTGATGGTAGGGGTGCTGGTGCATTCCGTCTCCCGCATCTACCGCATCTCGTGGAAAAATGTCGAGCCGCCGTCAAAATCGGTGCACAGCGATCAGGTAACCGGCTTGGTCAAAATGGATGACCGCATCATTCTTGTGCTCGATTTCGAGAAAATCGTCGGCGAGCTCTGTTCGGAGAGCGCGTTGCGGCCGCTCGATCAGGATACGATCCATCAGGCGGTGGAGTTCAACCGCGCCCATAAAATCGTGCTGGTAGCCGACGATTCGGCCTTCATCCGCCACACCATGTGCAGCGCTCTGCGTAGTGCCGGCTATGTGGTCGAGGAGGCGGAAGACGGCGCCGCTGCCTGGGACATGATCCAGCGCAAAATTGCCGAAAGCGAGATGCAGGGGGTGGATGTCAGGAGCATCCTGAGCCTGCTGATCACCGACGTGGAGATGCCCCAGATGGACGGACTGCATCTCACGTCGCTGGTCCGCAAGACGGAAACGGTCAAGGAGCTGCCGGTCGTGATCTTCTCTTCGCTGGCTTCCGACGATAACAAGCGCAAATGGATCGGACTGGGCGCCAATCATATCCTGACCAAGCCTGACCTGCCGAACCTGGTCAAGGTGGCTGATCAACTGGCCGCATATTGAACACCCGGCGAAGTCTGCCACGGACCGCCGCGGTTTTTCCTTGACAAGCATTTGAAGCCTGTGATTAAGTAGCCGGCATGAATTCCAACCGCTTTTTTAACGCTTATTCCTTTTACTTTTGGTTCGGCTTTTATTTTAAGCCGTCTGCCCGGGTAGGGGTGTAAGCTTTAAAAGGCGACCACAACACACACCACAGAAACCGGGGCAGACGAAAGTCTCCCCGGTTTTTTCCATTTGACGCGCAAAATGCGTGGACAGGGCCGGGGGACAACCTTCCGGCCCTGTTCTTTTGTGGGAAAGGGGAGCAGGCATGATCATCGTTATGAAGGCGGGTGCGGTCAAAAAGGAGCGGGACGAGGTGCTGAAGCGCATTCGCGAACTGGGGTACAAGCCGCACGTGATTCATGGAGCCACTCGGGACGTGATCGGCGCGGTGGGGGACGAACGGGGCAAGGCCGTATTGCAGAGCCTGGAATCGATGCATGGCGTCGAAAAGGTGGTGCCGATCCTGCAGCCGTACAAGCTGGCCTCCAAGGAGGTCAAAAAAGAGCCGAGCGTGGTGCGGATCAGCGACGAGGTGTCCATTGGCGGCGATCGGGTGATCATGATGGCTGGCCCCTGCTCTGTCGAGAGCGAGCAACAGATCATCGAGTCCGCCCTGGCGGTCAAGCAGGCCGGTGCCCACGTACTGCGTGGCGGAGCCTTCAAGCCACGTACCTCTCCTTATTCTTTCCAGGGGCTGGAGGAGGATGGGCTGAAACTCCTGGCCAAGGCCCGCGAACTGACCGGCCTGCCGATCGTGACTGAGGTGATCAATCCCGAGACCGCCGATCTGGTGGCTGAATACGCCGACATTCTGCAGATCGGTGCCCGCAACTCACAGAACTTCGCCCTGCTGAAAAAGGTCGGGCAGCTCAAACGGCCGGTGCTGCTCAAGCGGGGCATGTCCATGACCATCCAGGAGTTCCTGATGAGCGCCGAGTACATCATGAGCGAGGGCAACCAGTCGGTGATCCTGTGCGAACGCGGCATACGGACCTTCGAAACCGCCACCCGCAACACTCTCGACCTGTCGGCCATACCGGTTCTCAAGGAAAAAACCCATTTGCCGGTGGTGATCGATCCCTCCCACGGCACGGGTAATCACCACTACGTAGCTCCCATGTGTTACGCAGCCCTGGCGGCCGGCGCGGACGGCCTGATCGTCGAGGTGCACCCCGACCCGGAGCATGCCTCCAGTGATGGGCCGCAGTCGTTGAAACCCAAGAAGTTCGAAATGATGATGGAACGGTTGAAGCTGTTCGCCGAAGCGGCGGGAAAAAGCCTGTAGAGGCAAGTGATCTGAATCCGTGAAGCATGGAAGCCGGAGTGAGCGTCATGCCGAGGCTCGATCGTCGCTGGTTCCGCTTAATGCCGGCAATGCCGCCTCACCGACGGTGAAATGCTGCTTATACTGGAAATGCAAGAGCAGAGGCATGGGTAGCGAGTGAAGGCTGAAAGGCTTCACGGATTCAGGGTTAAGGTTAAATTGAGGTTGGGGTTGAGGTGAAGAACTCCTGTTCCAGATTTTCCTCAATCTCAACCTGCTTCTTCATCAGGGTAGAGCTTTTCGACCTGGCGGATCGTGTCGATGCACTCCATGAAGACCTCCACCAGTTCCGGATCGAACTGCTTGCCCGACCCTGCCCGGAGCTCCCCCAGAACGCTCTCCTCGTCCCAGGCCTCCTTGTAGCAGCGCCGGCACGACAGTGCATCGTAAACATCCACCAGGGCCACGATGCGTCCGAAAAGGGGGATCTCCTCCCCCTTTTTGCCGCGGGCGCCGCCGTTTTCGGTCTCGAAGCCCGGCAGTGCCTGTCTGGTGATCGGGTCGACATGCCCGGGATACCCATTGCCGTCCCAGCGCTCGTGGTGGTTCAGGGCGACAATGGCTGCCGATTCGTCGAAATCCGAATAGATATCCGCGAACAGATTGGCACCATGCTGCGTATGGAGCTTCATTTCCTGGAACTCCTCCGGCGTGAAGCGTCCCGGTTTTTTCAGGATCGTGTCGGAGATGGCCACCTTGCCCACATCATGCAGCATGGCCGCCATGCGCAGCACATCGCGGTTCTTGTCGATCTCTTCCTGGGGAATCCCCTTCTTCTGCGCCCAGGCCTCGTAGAGGGTCACAGCATAGGCAGCCACACGATTGACATGCGGACCGGTTTCCTTTGGATCGCGCATTTCGGCCATCTTGTTCATCCGCATGATGATTTCGCGGGTCATTTTGGCCCGTTCGATAGCGCTGGCAGCGTTATTGGCGAAATACAGGATGATGCCTTCCTCATCAGGCGGGAAGGGAACCACTGTGCCGGATGCGTCCACGGCATTGATCAGTTGCAGAACGCCGATGATGTCCCCGCGTATGTTTTTGAGCGGTATGGTCAGCATCGAGCGGGTGCGGTACCCGGTCATGGCGTCATAGGAGCGGTTGAAGGAAAACGGGAAAGCGGGGGCCAGTTCATATACGTCGGGGATGTTCAGAATGGTCCCGTTGGTGGCCACGTAACCGGCAATGGATGTGTTGCTGATCGGAACGGTGAAGGTTGCATAGGGGAGCTTGCGGCCGGGGGGCAGTTGCTTGCGCAGGGTGTCGTTCTGGGCGTAGCTGAATCTGAGGTGGTCTCCCTCTCTGACGTAGATCGAGCCGGCATCGCAGGCGGTAAAAGCCCGCGCTTCCCCCAGGACCTTCTCCAGAAGCAGGTCGATGTCCTTGATCTCTGAAATTTCCAGGCTGAGATTCAGGATCCTGTTCAGCTTGTCGTCCCGATTTCGCATGGGAAATTCTCCTGCACGAAAATAGCGGTATTATAAAATAACTTGAAAAAAATTTCATAATAAAAACAGTGTCTCTTGCCGGTGTGAGCCCGGTTTATTTTCGGTTGCGCAGCGGCTGCAATTGCACTACCATGCGCGATGTTTTCACGCTTGCTGGACGGGGAGGAAGCATGTCCTTCAATCCCAAGGCCGCATTCATTCTGCTCGTGCTCATGCTGGGGCTGATTCCGACAGCAGCCCGCGCCGAAACCGACGCCGCTGTACTGGAGCAAGCCATGTCAGGGACGCTCGATCTGTGGCGTGAAGGACATTTTGAACAACTCTACGAGCAACTGAGCCACCGCGGCAAGATGTCCCGGGAGCGGTTCACCAGGAAGATGCGTGAGAGCGTCATCCATCCTGCCTGCTGCTTCCAGAAAATGCAGGGCTTCAGGGTGCTGAGCGAGAAGCGTACCGAAGCTACCGTCTATGTCACCATCGGTCTGGAAGGGGGCCCTGGGTCGGCCGAATCGTGCACCCGCGAGTTCAAACTCTCCCATGAGGGAGGGGAATGGAAGATGCAACTGAACGACATCACTGCCCTGGCCAATGGTGCCGCAAAGAAAAGCAGGCACACCAGGAAAAAGCACTAGATAAATTGTTGAAATGAGGCATCTCGTCGTCTTTGTCAGCCACCTTGTGACTTCGGCCTGCGGCCTCACCCTCCGGGCGCCTCCGCGGGGCTTCCTGCGAGTGCGACGATCTACCCATTTGTGAACAACTTGAGGATCTACAGCCTCCTGGTAACCGCGAAAGACTTTATCACAGAGCGCACAAACACGAAGAAATCGGTTTCGCAGATTACTCACCCCGGGGAGAAAAACCTATGGAAGAACAGCTTCGACAGACGCCGCTCAATGACCGGCACCGGACTCTGCAGGCCCTGATGGCACCCTTCGGCGGGTGGGACATGCCGATCCAGTACGAAGGTATCATCGCAGAACATGCCTGGTGCCGAAGCCACGTGGCACTGTTCGACATCTGCCACATGGGCGAATTCCAGTTCGAGGGAGATTTCGAGGCCAGCGGGCTGGAGGATGTCTTCACCTTTTCGGTAAAATCGATCCCGGTGGGGCGTTCCCGGTATGGATTCCTGCTTAACGAGCGCGGGGGCGTGATCGACGACCTGATCGTTTTTCGGCAGGCCGAGGACAGGGCCATGATCGTGGTCAATGCCGCCACCATTGCCAAGGATTTCGCTGCCATCCAGGGGCGTCTGCGCGGCGGGGTACTGAGGGACATCAGCGCCGATACCGGCAAGCTCGACCTTCAGGGGCCGCTTTCCCGCGACATACTGGTTTCCCTGTTCGGGGACCGGATCGCCGGGCTCCCCTACTTCAAATTCATCACCATGAATATCCTCGGCTGCGAAGCGATCGTCAGCCGTACCGGCTATACCGGAGAGCTGGGATACGAAATCTTCCTGCCGGCCGCCAAGGTGACTGAACTGTGGGACCTGCTGCTGAAGGACCAGCGCGTCAAACCGGCCGGGCTGGGCGCCCGGGACGTGTTGCGGCTGGAGGTGGGCTATTCTCTGTATGGCAGCGATATCGACGAGGACACCACTCCGCTGGAGGCGGGGCTGGAATCCTTCGTCAATTTCGACACATCGTTCGTCGGCAAGGAGGCGCTCCTGAAGCAGAAGGAACAGGGGCTGTCCCGCATCAAGGTCGCCTTCGAAGTGAACAGCCGCCGTTCGCCGCGCCACCACTATGAGATCTGTTTCGAAGGGGAAACGGTCGGCAGCGTGACCAGCGGCGTATTCTCCCCCATGCTCGGCCGGGGCATCGGCATCGGCTTTGTACGCCCTGATATCGCCTCAGTGGGTGCCCCCCTGATTATCCGGCACGAGCGGGTCAGCATGGAGGCCACCGTCTGTCAGTTGCCGTTCTTCCGGGAGGGGTCGGTAAGGACGTAAGGTAACGAACAAGAAAAAATCAAAGACGAATAACGCGGATTCTCGCAGATACGGGGGATTGACGCGGATTTATAAGATCTGCGAAATCCGCGTCAACCCGCTTCAATCCGGCCTTTTCCGCGTTCCATTGCCGTCGGTTCTCTGTTTAATTCATATAAAAAGGAGGATGAGTCAGATGAGCATCTATTTCACCAAGGAACACGAGTGGGTCAAGGTCAAGGAGGGCATTGGCGCCGTAGGCATCAGCGAGCATGCGGCCCACGAACTGGGGGATATCACCTTCGTGGAACTGCCGCAGATCGGTACGGTCGTCAAGCAGTTCGGCGCACTGGCCAGCATCGAGTCGGTCAAGGCGGCCAGCGATATCTATGCCCCTGTTTCAGGAAAGGTGATCAAGGTCAATGAGGCCCTGGACGCGGCTCCCGAGATCGTCAACGAAAGCGCCGAGGATGCCGGCTGGATGGCCTGGATCGAAATCGCCGACGAAGGGGAGCTGAAAAACCTGATGACAAGGGAACAGTACGACGAGTTCCTGAAAACCCTCTAGCAGTTCATTCAAGAATTCGAAGCCGGCTCCAGATGCAAGGCTTGCGAACCATGAGGAGCGAGGCGTACCCATTGGTACGTCGCAGCGACGAATGGTGAACGTAACGCAGCAGATGGACCGGATCCGAATTCTCTACGGAGCTATTATGAACGACAGCCATTACTGTCCCCATACCCCGCAGGAGATCCGGGAGATGCTGTCCGTCATCGGCGTGAACAGCGTCGAGGACCTGTTTGCGCCGATCCCCGCCGAATTGCGGGCCAAGACCTTCAACATCCCCCCCGGCATGTCCGAATTCGAAACGTTCGAACGGATGGGGGCCATTGCCGGCGAGAACACGCCGGGACTGGTCCACTTCATCGGTGGCGGCTTCTACGATCACATCATTCCGGCCGCGGTCGATCATCTCTCCGGCCGGGCCGAATTCTACACCGCCTACACCCCCTACCAGCCCGAGTGCTCCCAGGGAACCCTGCAGGCGCTGTTCGAATATCAGACCGCCATCTGCCGCCTGACCGGGCTGGATGTCTCCAACGCCTCCCTCTACGACGGCGGCACCGCCTGTGCCGAGGCCGCCATGATGGCCTTGCGTGTGACCGGCCGCAACAGGGTCATCGTGGATGGCTGCGTCAATCCTTTCTCCCGGCAGGTGCTGAAAACCTATCTCTACAACCTGGATGTGGAGGTGGTCGAGATCGCACCCTTGGACGGCCTGCTCAATCGCGGCGAACTGGCGCGGTTGCTGGACGACAGCGTGGCGGCCGTGCTGGTGCAGAACCCCAACTTTTTCGGCAGTGTCGAGGATTTTACCTCCCTGACGGCGGAAATCCGCGCTGTCGGCGCCCTGGCCATCGCTTCGGTCTACCCGGTCTCCCTGGGGCTGCTGAAATCGCCGGGCGAGATGGGCATCGACATTGCCGTGGGGGACGGTCAGAGCCTGGGCAATCCGCTTTCCTTCGGCGGCCCCTCCTTCGGCTTCATCGCTGCCCGAAAAAGCTTTATCCGCAACATGCCGGGGCGCATCATCGGCGAGACGGTCGACAGGAACGGCAAGCGCGGTTATGTGTTGACCCTGCAGGCCCGCGAGCAGCACATCAAGCGCCACAAGGCCACCTCCAACATCTGCAGCAATCAGGGGCTGTGCGCCCTGCGCGGCCTGATCTTCCTCTCTGCGGTGGGACGCGAAGGGCTGGCCGAGCTGGCCCGCCTGAACCGGGACAAGGCCGAGTACGCCAAGGCACAGCTGGCCGTTGTGCCGGGGGTACGGGTGCTGCAGTCCGCCCCGACCTTCAACGAGTTCACGATCCGCCTGCCCAAGCCGGCCGAAGCCGTGTCGGCCGCGCTGCTGGGCCGGGGCATTGCTGCCGGGGTGCCGCTGGGCAGCTACTACGCCGATTCGGAGCAACTGCTGGTGGTGACTGTCACCGAACGCCGTACCAAAAAGGAAATCGACATGCTGGCCAAGGTGCTGGAGGAGGTGCTGACATGCAACTGATCTACGAAAAATCGGTGCCCGGACGGCGCGGTGTCAAGCTGCCGGCCTCGGATGTCCCCTCGGCCCCGGTGCTGCCGGACAGTCTGCTGCGTAAAGAGCCGGCCGGACTGGCCGAGGTTTCCGAGCTGGACCTGGTGCGGCATTTCACCAACCTTTCCCGCCGCAACTTTTCGGTCGACACCAACTTCTATCCGCTCGGCTCCTGCACCATGAAGTACAACGCCAAGGTGCTGGAGAACTCCGCGGCACTGTTCGCCCCGTTCCATCCCATGACTGCGCTTCTGCCGGGCGGGGAGGCCTGCAGCCAGGGAACGCTGGGCATGCTCTACGACCTGGGACAGATGCTGGCAGACATCACCGGTATGGACGAAGTCACCACCCAGCCGTTGGCCGGGGCTCACGGCGAGATGACCGGCATCCTGCTCATTGCCGCCTACCATGCAGCCAAGGGTAACAAGGCCAAAAAGAAATACGTGGTGGTGCCCGATTCTTCCCACGGCACCAACCCCGCCTCGGCCGCCATCGCCGGCTACGAGATCATCACCGTGCCGACCGCTCCTTACGGCGATATGGACCTGGAGCTGTTCAAGCAGGCTATGAGCGACGAGGTGGCAGCGGTCATGATGACCTGTCCCAACACCCTGGGGCTGTTCAACCCGCACATCAAGGAGATCAGCGATATCGCCCACTCGTACGATGCGCTGATGTACTACGACGGCGCCAATCTGAACGCCATTATGGGCAAGGTCAAGCCGGGGGATGTCGGATTCGACGTGGTGCACGTCAACCTGCACAAGACCTTCGGTACCCCCCATGGCGGCGGCGGCCCCGGTTCCGGCCCGGTGGGAGTGAAGAAGGCGCTGATCCCGTTTCTGCCGCAACCGCGCATCGTCATGGACGACGAGGGGCAGCTCGGGCTGCAGACCGATAACTCTGACAGCATCGGCCGTACCGCCAATTTCTTCGGCAACTTCGGGGTGATGGTCAAGGCCTACGCCTACATCATCATGCTCGGCCGCGAAGGCCTGATTCAGGCCACGGAGCAGGCGGTGCTCAACGCCAACTACATCAAGGAACGCCTGAAGGCCTATTACGACCTGCCCTACGACATGACCTGCATGCACGAGTGCGTCTTTTCGGCCTCGAAACAGCTCAAACATGACGTCCATGCCATCGACATCGCCAAGTACCTGATCGACCGGGGCTACCATCCGCCGACAGTCTATTTCCCGATGATCGTCAAGGAGGCCATCATGATCGAGCCGACCGAGACCGAGAGCAAGGCCACCCTGGACCTGTTCATCGACGTGATGATCGAAGCGGCCCGGGTGGCGGAGAGCGACCCGCAGGCGTTGCGCGACGCACCGCTGACCATGCCGGTTTCACGGCTGGACGAGACCAAGGCGGCCCGGGAGCAGAACGTCTGCTGCCAATAGGCGGATTTGACCCTCCTGCTCGTCTGTGATATGAGTGAAAGCACCCTGGTCGCTGTTGCCGGGGTGCTTTTTTTGTTTCGATTGCGGCGCCTGCTCATAACCCCACCTGTCATCCCCTTACCCTAAGGGGAGGGACGCTCCGGCAGGCTGCCGACGCAATTTCCGGCAATGTCCCGATCAGGCGTTCCCCTTCCAGGATAAGAGGACCATAGGGGCTAAAGGGGACAGGGGTACGAAGAGAAGGAACAGAGCGAGAACACCTCATGACCGATCACACCACCATACCCTGGCGCCTGATCCTCAGCGAACCGCTTCCAGGTGCGGATAACATGGCCATCGATGAAGCGCTGTTGAGCTGCTTCGATCCCGGCACGTCGCTGCCGGTGCTGCGGCTGTACCGCTGGTCCCCTCCAGCCCTGTCTCTGGGGCGCTTTCAGAAGGCGGACGAGGCGCTCAACCTGGAGCGTTGTCGGGCCGACGGAGTAGCGGTGGTGCGGCGGATCACCGGCGGTGGCACGATCTATCACACCGACGAGCTGACCTATTCGCTGGTCTGCGCTCCGTACCAGATCCCCCCCGCCTCGTCGGTGAAGGATTCCTTTCGCGTACTGACCGGCTTCCTGCTGACCTTCTATCGCGGGCTCGGGCTTGAGGCGGACTATGCCGTAGACACGGCGCCTGAAGGCACCCGGTTGGGGGAGCGCACCCCCTTCTGTTTTGCCGGCCGAGAAACCTTCGATATCCTGGTCAATGGCTGCAAGATCGGCGGCAACGCTCAGCGCCGCACAAAAGGGATCATTTTCCAGCACGGTTCGATTCCCCTGCTGAATCGGGCGTCAACAGGGCTCTGCTACATGCGGGACAATACGCCCCATCTAGCGGCGGGGGTGACCGCCCTGGCCGAGTGCGGCGTGGCGGCCGATCTGCCGGGTCTCGGCGATCGGCTGGCAGCCGCCTTTGCCGATACGTTCGAGATCGATCTGCGCTGCGGGACGCTCTCGGCGCAGGAGTCACAGGCTGCACAGGGACTGGTGCCGCTGAAATATGCTCGAGAAGCTTGGAATCTGGAGGGAGCAGAACAATGAACATCCAGCGGAAACCGGAGTGGCTGCAGAAGCGGGTCAATCCCGGCCAGCAGGCCGAAATGCGGCTGCTGCTGGGGGAGCTGCGGCTGAACACGGTCTGCCAGCAGGCACTCTGCCCCAACATCTCGGAATGCTTTTCCTGCGGCCAGGCCACCTTCCTGATCCTCGGCAAACACTGCACCCGTCTCTGTTCCTTCTGCAACGTGGAAAAAACGACACCGCTGCCGGTTGACAGCAACGAGCCGGGCAGAGTGGCCGAGGCGGCCAGCCGGCTCAAGCTCTCCCATGTGGTGATCACCAGTCCCACCCGCGACGATCTGGCCGATGGTGGGGCCGGCCTGTATGCCGCCACGGTGGCCGCCATCCGCACCGCATCGTCCTCCACCCGGATTGAACTGCTGGTGCCGGATTTCCAGGGCAGTCGCGCCAGCCTGGAGACCGTTGTCGCAGCGCGCCCCGACATCATCGCCCATAATGTGGAGACCGTGCCGCGATTGTACCATATCCGCAGCGGCGCCGATTATCTCCGCTCGCTGGAGGTGCTGCGCCTGTGCGCCGAGCTGGGGCCGCTGATCGGGCGCAAATCGGGCATCATGCTGGGAATGGGGGAAGAGGAGCAGGAGGTACTGCAGGTGCTGGGCGACCTGCGGCGGGTCGGCTGCACCTTTCTCAGCATCGGCCAGTATCTGGCCCCCAGCCGGCGGCACTACCCGGTCCAGGAGTACGTCCATCCCGACCGGTTCGAGAAGCTGCGGCTGGCAGCTCTCGCGCTCGGGTTCGCCCATGTGGAGAGCGGACCCTATGTGCGCAGCTCTTACCATGCCGCAGAGTACGCTGCTGACTGAATGGACTGGCGGTGTTGCCGCCACGTACAGTGGCACCTGTTGTTCTGCTTCAATGACAGATCGTGATGGCTGGCAGATGAAGCCGGACCTATGGCGCTTCGCCCCCCGTTGCCGGCTGTTAATCCTTTCCTCCCGAGGTCTTCATGGAAACCGAACATGCTTCAGCGAATCCCGCCGAATCGGCCCTGTACCGCCAATCAGCACTGGTGAGAAACGATTTCCTGGTCAGCCATATGATGACGATGGTAAGGGACGGCCTGATCGTTCTCAATGAGCAGGGGCAGATTCTGGAGGCCAATGCCGCGTTTCTTCAGATGTTCGGAATCGGGGACAAGCATTCCTTTATCGGTCAGTGTCCCGGAGAGGCCATCAAATGTATCAATGCCATCGGAAATCCCGGCTGTTGCGATGGAGCAAACGAACAGTGCTCCACCTGCGGGGTCGCCCACGCCGTCCTGTGCGGTCTGAACCGGGAGTCTGGCAATGAAATGAAGTGTGTCGTAACCGTTGCAGGCCAGGACTGCACCTATGATCTCTGTCTGAAGGTGCGATCGTATCCGGTTGCGGTGCAGGGTCAGGATCTCCTGTTTTTGTTCATGCAGGACATTACCGACCGCGAATGGCGCACAGCGCTGGAACAGGTGTTCTTTCACGACATCAACAACATCATCAGCGGATTGCTGGCAACGTCATTCGTCGTGGAAAGAAGGCTGGCCGATGAGCATCAGGCGGTCGCGAAGCCCTTGAAACTGCTGTTAACGAGGTTATACCGCGAAATCAAGCTCCAGAAGCTTCTCAGCAATGCCAACCGGATCGACTATAAACCCGACCTGCAGACCCTTGAGCTGAGTACGGTCATCGACGAAATTGCACACTTTTTCGCCTCAAATCCGGTTGCCGTCGGAAAAATACTGAAACTGCCGGATGATGTGGCCGGGTTGACCCTGAAGAGCGATCTCACCATCCTCTACCGCGTCCTGGTCAATATGCTTAAAAATGCCTTTGAAGCCACGGAAGAGGCGGGCGAGGTGCGATTGTCGTTTGAAGATGATGGCTGCGGAAAGATTTTTACGGTGTGGAGCGAGCGATATGTGCCCGAAGAGGTGTCCCAGAGGTTGTTCAAGCGTCACTTCAGCACCAAGAACGGAACCGGCAGGGGGTTCGGCACCTATTCCATGAAATTGCTGGCAGAACGTTTTCTGAAGGGAAAGATAGGTTTTTCATCTTCGCCGGAAACCGGTACCCTTTTCACGTTGAACATCCCGGCCGATCTCGAATGAAAGGGGCGAAAGAGCAGCATCAGGGGTGTCAGCGGGCGCATGTGGCAGGGGGGAGACGGTCCGGGGAGAGAGGTGTAAACCGGAGGTCAGGCGTATGTCGAGAAGCTGAACTCAGGGTCGCCGGTGGGCGGGGATTGTTGCTGGGCATTTTGCTCCAGCAGAGTGGCGATCTGCGACTGCTGGTCGGCCGCTTGTTTCATCAGGGTGGTAGCCAGGACCTGCCGGGTCTGTGAGATTTTCATCATCTGAGCTGCGCCTGCCACGTTGACGATATCCATTACATCCTCCCTGTAACGTACTATGCCGCAGGCAGACCGGCTTCTGCAACGTTTATTTGCCAATCGCCCGTGACATGCTACACTGCGGTCATGGCACATAACCACGACTTCTGGGAGAGATTCCGGTCATGCAACTCGAATGGTGGTACTGGATCATTGCCGGTTTTTGTCTGATCGGCCTGGAACTGGTCATTCCCTCATTCACGATCATCTGGTTCGGCATTGGTGCACTGGCAGTCGGAGTGCTGAAGGCATTCTGGCCCGGCTTTCCGGCTGTGGGCCAGATTCTGCTCTGGGCGGCAGCTTCGATCAGCTTTTCCCTGATGTGGTTCAAATACCTGAAACCCAAGAATAACCGCGTCAACGCCGGGATTTTCAGGGAGGGGGTTGTCGGAGAAACCGGTATCATCGTCCGCCGGGCCGACGGCGGCACCGGCCGGTGGATCGTCAGACTCCGCATCCCCGTGTCGGGTGCCGAAGAATGGGTCTGCTACTCCGACGAGGCGCTGCGGCTCGATGACACGGTGAGGGTCGAGGATATGGAGGGGCAGATTCTCAGGGTCAACAGGATATGACAGTCTTGGCAGGCACCGGAAAAGAAAGGCGGCAAAGTCTGCTGCTTTTTGTTGACATGGGTGAATAATCAGGCATTCTAGGCGATCGAAAAGAGAATACGGTCTCACCAAAAAGGCAAAATCCGGGGGACCCGGATAACGCAAAGCCACCTGCCCTGCCCGGGAAGAGGGGGCGTGGAAGCGGTAGAAGTAATGCCGCATGTGGTCGAAGTTCACGAACCTGCCTTTTGGAAGAAAAGGCGGGTTTTTGTTTTTTTCAGGGCGCGCGCTCCGGAAGGCCGGCAGCCGGGAACGATTATTCAATCACACAGATAAAGGCGGTGCCACATGACGACCTCAACGGTATGCATTCCTGCCCTGCGCCGGGAACTCAGAGCCGCGATCGGGGATCGCAGCAAGATGAGCAAACTGCATTCCCAGCTTACCGAGAGCATCAATCACAGCTATGGTGAAGAGCGGGCCATGCTTCTCAAATTGAGGCAGGAACTCAAGGATGCACTCAACAGCCGGGTGCTCGACAACTGGTAACCGGCGTCCCGTCAGGCATAGTGCAGAAACGTCACCACCATTACCGTCAATGACAGCAGAAGCGACAGTACGAATGCCCGGCAGAACGTGGTGAGAAGCCGGTCGTTCATTTCGGCGTATTTTCCGTTCAGAATGAATTCCGACATGTTGGTCAGGATGCCGCTGTGACCGTAGAGATCGCCTGACACCAACCGCCTGAAGAATTCCCCGTGTTTGAGATGCAGCCGTATCAGGATCATGAACAGCGTGATGTTTACCAGGACGATCGAGAGCAGGAGCGCGCAGGCGTACATTCGTTACCTCCGGTTTTCGCGGAGATGGTGCAAAGGCCGCTTAGATGCGATGGATCAGCGCCGGGCCGTGCTGTACGGTGCGGGCATAGCTGACCGCCGGCCGGCCGAAGGCCATGGCATAGCCGATCAGGTGATCTTCCGGAATGCCGAGGATTTGGCGGGTTTCCGGCAGCAGGGTGTCGATGGCTATTTTTGCCAGGCCGTCCCAGACCGTGCCAACGCCGTTGGCCTGAGCGAACAGCTCGAAGTAGGAGAGCGCGATCAGACAGTCGGGCAGGGGTGAAACCACCTCCTGCGGGGCCGAGGCCACCAGGAAATGCGGCGCCCCCCGAAACAGCGTATCAACCCCCTTGTCCTCCCACAGCCGGACGAAATCAGCGAAAAATCCCAGCCCCTCGGGCAGTTCCCCATCGCGCACCAGCCGGCTCAGGCCCGCCATGATCTGTTCGCGGAAAGCAGCCAGCTTGTCACGGTCATCCACCACGGTCAGACGGACCTGACGGGAGTTGATCCCGGTGGGGGCATGCCAGGCCACCTCCAGCAGCCGCTGCAACAGGGCCGGTTCCAGGTTCTCGTCCAGATAGAGCCGCACCGAGCGGCGTCCCTTGATCAGGGTCTCCAGGTTGTCCGGATCGGGATACGCCCCTGCCAGAGGCCGGCTCGCCTCCGGCAGCCGCCCCAGGATCGAGAGCGCAGCGGTGGGGCAGATCGCCAGGCAGTGCTGGCACCGGTAGCAGGCCGCTTCCTTTTCCGCCGGGATGGCCGGCAGACCGTCGCTGGTGGTGATGATGCGGGTGGGACAGTCAGCTGCGCACTGGCCGCAGCGGATGCATTTCCCGGTATCTATCGTGAACTTGAGCATTTCCTTCTCCCTTCGGCAGTAAACTGCTATTTCAGCAGCTCGGTCTTGACCGTCTCATCGATGAAGCTCTCTTCGATGGCCTCCCGTACCCACGGCTCCCGGCAGCGGGACAGCACCCGCGCAGCGCCTTCGGCCACTGCCGGTACATCGCTCCACAGGGCGTCACGGATCGCGCGCAGCTCCCGCGGCTCCACCTGTCGCCCGTCAGCCCAACCCCGGCAGCGCAGGCACAGCAATGCCAGCGTTTCCATGCCAGGGGGCAGGTCGGGGCGCTGATCCCAGACCCGCAGATCATCCTTGCCGCCGCACCACTCGCAGGCGAACCCGGCCCGCTTGCCGATCCCCTTGCCGAAACCGGCGATCTCCTCCAGCCGTTCCCGGTTGGCCACGTATCCTTTTGCCATCGGTCATTCCCCCTTTTCAGTGCCTGTCGGGGTCATACGTAACAGTATAGCCGGAAGAGCGGTCATCCGCTTATCGACACGCCACAATGTTGCAACTCTCCGATACCGCATCGAATACCACCCTGGCACGCTTATGCCGCAGTTCCCCCAGTACCTGCCCGATCTTCTGTTCAAGGGTATGGCTGACATCACCGCTCTCTTCCCACTCCCGTGTCACGAACTCGCTGACCATGTTATACAGCGTGTCCGGATCGATCCGCTCCCAAGGCACTTCGATCCCCTCTTCATGCCGGTCGTTCTGAGTTGTCCGCGTCATACCCTGGTGCACTCCTTTGCCGGTTCCGCCAGCAGCAGTCTGTTTTTGGGGGTGATATCCCCGGGGATCAGCTGGGTATGGACCCGGTAGCCGGCACAACGCAGCCGGGCCACCCGCGCCGCATCCATGGCCAGCGGGCCGTCCAGCCACCCCTCCAGACCTCCCAGGTCGGCACCCCGAAGATCGTGGCAGCAGGGGAGCACTGCCACTCGGGCTCCGGCTGCCACTGCCCGATCGATGATCAGATCGGTCAGACCGCCGCAGGCATGGGCCGAGACGATCAGATCATCATGCTGCAGCGCCACCTCGGACAGATCGGCCTGCTCGAACCGCATACGTTCCCGCAGCCGAGGCCAGGCTTCTGCCAGGGAGGCTGCCAGTGCTGCCGCACTCTGAGGAATCCGCCGGTCCACGGCCAAGCCGGCCGGGGAGGTTTCGTCGAGCAGCAGCAGGACCTGGGCCAGCAGACCATGGCCGCAGGCCAAGTCGACGATCCTGCCCCCCCTGAAACGTCGCCGCACCCGGCGGGCCATCTCCCAGGCCTCGTACAGCTCCTTGCGCGGCAGACAACCGGCATGGCAGACTGCCCGGGCAATGGCATCGAACAGCGTATCTCCGCTGAATCGGTCCAGCAGTTTGTCGGTCAAACGGTTACGCGACGAGCGGTCCACGGCGGTCCAGGCCTCCTGAGTTTTCATTGGGATGGCCATCTTCTTGTACGTGATGAGGAAGGCCAGGTCAAACGGATTGTGCTCCGCGAGGTGCCGCACTCCTGATGGCACAGTCGACGGGGAGATGTTACACTATCAACGGGCCTGCCGAAGGCCACTCCTGGAGGTGATGATGAAGATTCTGGTTGCCGAGGACGATGCTACGATGCGGCAGTTGTTGAGCACTCTTCTGTCCCGGCGCAACATACCCTGCAGCCTGGTGGCGGACGGGCGAAGTGCGGTGGAAGCCTGGGAAAACGGGGAGTACCAGGTGATACTGATGGACGTCCAGATGCCTGATCTGGACGGACTGGAGGCGACCCGCATCATTCGGCAGAAGGAGCGGGACCGGGGGGGACATGTGGCCATTATTGCCATGACCGCCCATGCCATGGCAAAGGACAGGAACCAATGCCTCCAATCGGGAATGGACGATTACATATCCAAGCCGATCATTTTCAATGAGCTGCTGTCGCTTATCTCCCGGTATGCTCAGGCCCGGCAGGAGTGATCGGGGCGGTCAACGGAACGGTGAAATAAAAGGTGCTCCCCGCGCCGACGCGGCTTTCGGCCCAGACCTTCCCACCCCACGTCTCAACTATCTGCCGGGCAAGGGCAAGGCCGAGTCCGGTACCGCCATGCCGCCTGGTGAGGGAAGAGTCGATCTGGGTGAATGTGCCGAAGATCTCCTCCAGTTCAAGAGGCGCGATCCCGACACCGGTATCGCTGACGCAGAACAGGAAGAATCTGCCTCCGGCATCGCACCACTCCCGAACAGCCACCTCCACCCGGCCGGCTTCGGTGAATTTGACCGAGTTGCCCAGCAGATTGACCAGCACCTGGCGTAGTCGTCCTCTGTCACCCGTCATGCTGTGCGGCACCGTCTCCTCGATCCGCCACGAGAGGTCTATCCCCTTTTCGGCAGCGGAAAGTGAAACCACTTCGACCGCCGTCCTTACCACCTCTTCGGTATCGAACACCTCCTCCTCGAACCTCATGACTCCGGCTTCCAGCCGGGAAAAATCCAGCAGATCGGAGATGATCCGCAGCAGAGAATCAGCGGAGCGCCGTGACGTCTGCAGCAAATGTCGCTCTTCGTCCCCGATCTCCATCTCCAGTACCAGATCGATCATCCCCAGGGTGCCTGCCAATGGTGTGCGCATCTCATGGCTCATGTTGACGAGAAACTCGCTCTTGGCGACATTGGCCGCCTCGGCAGCCAGCTTGGCCGCTGTCAGCTGCTCATTGGTGCTCACCAGCTCGCTCGTCCGTTCCTCAACGGTCCTTTCCAGGGCCTCGTGTTGGATTCTGAGGCCCGTTTCAGCTCGGTGTTTTGCCTCGATCTCGGACAGCAGCCGGGTATTGAGTGTTTCCACCCGTTCGTTGGCTGTTTTCAGGCTCGCAATCATCTCGATATTTTCGAATCTGAGACGCAGCGACCTGCTGTTGATGGAGTAGTTGTGCCGGGATATTCTCCAGAGCAGCAGCACAAACAGAGAGACCATGGCACCCATGGCATAGTGGAAGGGATCGTTGATCAGCAGGAAATGCACGGCGAGCGGCGCCAGGGCGGGGATGGTAAACGTAGCGTAGCCGGGCCTGATCATCGAGAAAGTCGAAGATGCTCCTGCAGCCATGCCGCCGAGCACAAAGGCGATGAAGACTTGGTGTGCCAGCGAAAACCCTGAAAACGAAAAAAAGCCGATGCCTCCCCAGGCAAGTCCGACCAGAAACAGGCCGACGAGGAACCGCGTCGCCCATGGAGTGACAGCGTCAGGCTCCGGGGCCACCCGGCGAAACCAGAGCACCAAGCCCAACCTGAGAATGGTAATGATCAAAACGAGGGACAGCCAGGGAACGAGCAGGCTTGGCCGCATGACATCCTTCATGACAAAGAAGACGATC
Organism: Geobacter sp. SVR; assembly: GCF_016865365.1. Lineage (NCBI taxonomy): Bacteria > Pseudomonadati > Thermodesulfobacteriota > Desulfuromonadia > Geobacterales > Geobacteraceae > Geobacter > Geobacter sp. SVR. Next base: position 3,052,500 of record NZ_AP024469.1, on the reverse strand, counting down.
ATGGAGTTGATGGCAGTGGCCAGAGCGCCCAGTGGGGCGAGGGCGTAGATTTGCCGCACCTGCTCGGCCAGGATCCGCTCCTCGTAAAGCGCATGGTGATGCCTGAATCGTTCCGTTTTACGTGTATCGCCGATACGCATGGCCTGTCATTCCCGGAGTGCCGTCACCGAATCCGGCACCGCTTTCCGCTTTTGGGTGTCGTCCGATGGTAGCATGACTGATACTGATTTATTGCTCCGTTTTTCGGGGATGAGACAAGGGGAGTGTCGCCGGTGAAGCTCCCCTTTCCGGCTGTTGGCGAGTGTGATCCGGGAGCCGCAGCCGATGTGCCGGATGGAGCGGTCACGGGTGCGTACCGCTATCCAGTATCCGTTCGATCCGGCGGTCCGGCACCAGCCACATGAGCGCGACAAACACGTAGATGCCGCCGGAGATCCAGGGTTTGTAGAAGGCCGCCGGAATTGCGAGGGCGTAGAGGATGGGGGAGGCCTTGCCCTTGAGGTCGCGGCCGATGGCCCTGGCCAGAAGTGAACCGGCTCCCTGGCTGGCAATGATGGTCTGCTGCAGGATGAAGTAGGCAATGGCGGCCAGAAGCAGCACCACCCCGTAGAGCGCCAGCGGTGCGGAGGCGAAGTGGTTCTGCCCGACCCAGCCGGTAACGAAGGGGAACAGCGACAGCCAGAACAGCGGATGCAGGTTGGCCCACAGGATGCGGCCGGTCACACCGTGAACGGTGTGCAGCATGTGATGGTGGTTGTTCCAGTAGATGGCGAGATATACGAAGCTGAGCACGTAGCTTAGAAACACCGGCAGCAGCGGATACAGGGCAGCAGCCCCGGAGCCGTGCGGTACCTTCATTTCCAGCACCATGATGGTGATGATGATGGCCAACACGCCGTCGCTGAACGCTTCCAGTCGGTTCTTGCCCATGGCCCGCGCCCCTCTGATCCCGTTCATCTCTTGTAACGATTGTAGGGTATGGGCCGGTCGAGGTCAAACAGTGGCCGTGCAGGGGGAGCGCGCGGCCTCCAGGAAATCGGTCAGGATCGGCTCCCCGTTCAGCAGCCCCGGTTCGTCCGGTGGGTGGAACTCCGGGTGCCACTGCACCCCGAAGAGGTAACTCGGCCCGTTCCAGCGGATGGCCTCGATCACCCCGTCGGCAGCGACGGCCTCCACTGTCAGCCCATTACCCAGCCGTTTGACCGCCTGGTGATGCAATGAGTTGGTACGTATCCGCCCGGCGTCCGGATAGAGGTGGGCCAGTCGGGAACCCGGTTCCAGGAACACCTCGTGGCGCAGCCGGTCGAACAGCTCCGGGTCGCGGTGGGACAGGGCGCCGGGCAGTTGGGTCGGGATGTCCTGGAACAGGCTCCCTCCCAGGGCTACGTTGATGAGCTGGGCGCCGCGGCAGATGCCCAGCACCGGCTTGCCCCGGGCGATAAAAGCCTTCAGGAGCTCCAACTCGTAGGCATCCCGTGCCGGATCGCCGCAGCAGTCAGGGGCGAGCGGTGTTTCGCCGTACATCAACGGGGAAAGGTCAACTCCTCCCTGCAGTACCAAACCGTCCAGCCCCTGGGCATAGCGTTCCGCCGTAAGGCCGGCCGTTGCTCCCAGGGACGGGATCATCAGCGGCAGCGCCTCGCGGATCATGAGCCAATGGGCCATGGACTGTTCCAGGTAGAGCAGCGACTTATCCTTCAGCCCCGATTCGATCGGCGCCCGCCGGAAAAAACGGGCCGAAATGCCGATCCGTAGCGGCCGCAGGCCGTCGGCCATCGTCATTGCATGCTCCAACCCATCCATCGCGTGCTTTGCAGCCGGACCACCTCGTTTAGGGAATCGGTTTCCCGCAACGCCCCGCGCAACCAGGCGCTGTCGTTGTGCCCCTTGACCACCCCCTCCCGCAGTTCCGCCAGCGGTAGCTCCGATTCCAGCGCCACACTGTGGGGGGCGAGGCTGGCCAGGGTTTCCAGGATATCGCTGCGCAGGCTTTTGTGCTCCTTGGTGTAGGGGTCGATGAAATTGCCGTCCAGGCCGAAACGGCAGGCCTGGAAGCGGTTGTAGTTGTACATCAGGTAGACGTCCTCGGAAATCTCCAGCGGGTGCTCCATGATCAGGTAGCGGGCCAATGCCTGGGCATAGGCGGCAATGGCCGCTGCCTTGTGCACCGTGAGCGGCGTGTCGCATACCCGGATCTCGATGGTACCGTACTCCGGTTTGGGTCGGATGTCCCAGTAGAAGTCCTTCATGCTCTCCACGATGCGATAGCTCGTCATCTTGTCGAAATAATCGTTGAAGTCCTCCCAGGTCGTCACCATCGGCGCCCGGCCGCTGAGCGGAAAGGCGTTCACGGCGGTCAGCCGGGAGGAGTCGAAGGAGGTGTCCACCCCCTGGGAAAAGGGGGATGAGGCGGACAGGGCGATGAAATGGGGTATGAAGCGCGACAGGAGATGGGTCAGGTAGAGCGCCTGATCGCCGTTTTCGCAGCCGATGTGGATGTGCTGGCCGAATACCGTGAACTGCTTGGCCAGATACCCGTACAGCTCCGAAAGGTGATTGAAACGGGGGGTGGAATAGATACGCTGGTCGCTCCACATCTGGAAGGGGTGGGCGCCGCCGCCGGCGATCCGCAGGTTCAGGCGGTCCGCCTGGCGGGTGATCACGTCGCGGATCTCCACCAGCTCATCCACCAGCGTAGCGTAGCTGTGGTGCACGCTGCTGTTGACCTCGATCATGCTCTCGGTCATCTCCGGCTTGACCTCCCCAGGGTGGGGCGTGCTTTCCAGAAAGGCCAGCAGGTCCGAGGCGCCCCGCACTAAATTGTAATCGCGGCTGTTGAGGATCTGGAGCTCCAACTCCACCCCCATGCTGAGCGGTTGCGAGCTTTTAAATTCCGGCAGTCTCATCCGACCTCCTCGTGAATATCGTCTTGGGTTCCGTTACGCAAGGGCTGGCTTCGCCGGCCAGTTTGAGAGAAAGCTGGGCCGCCAGCGGCCCGATCAGGTCGAGAATGGCCACCGCAGCCAGGATGACCGTGGAGAGCCGGGTGCCGACGTCGGGATAGAGCGCGGCCGCGCTCTGCACCATCACGATCGCCACCCCGGACATGGGCAGCAGCGATACGCACAGCAGCCCGGCCTGCTTCATCTTCAGGCCGCTGAGGCGCGAGAGCAGCAGCACCACCGCCGATTTGGCCGCAAAGCGGACAGCGATGAAGGCCACCGCAACGCCGAGCACATCCACGAACCGGAAAAGCGTCAGGGTGGTGCCGGCGTACACGAACAGCACCACGAAGCAGAGCTGGCCGGCCGGGCCGAAATCCACGGCAGTCATGAAGCGGCCGCGGTCCATGGCGCGGGACATCATCCCCAGCAGCAGCGGCGCGAGCAGCACCGGCAGCTTGAGCTGGTTGGCGATACCGGTGGTCAGCAGCAGCACCCCTACCAGCAGGATGAACTGCAGCTCCTCGCGACGCCCCAGCCAGCGGCAGAGCTTCAGCATGGCACTCCCCATGATCCAGCTCAGCCCGACCGAGCCGGCCAGCAGATAGAGGGGGTGCAGCACCACGGTATAGAGATCCGTAGTGTGTTCCAGATGCAGGTAGGAGAGGGTGAGGGTGAAGAGGAAGAAGGCGAAGGCGCTGTTGATGGCCACCAGCGAAAGCGCCCGCTCCGTCACCTGCCCCTCGGCCCGCAGGTTGCGGGACACCAGCAGCAGCACCGCCGGTGAGGTGCAGACGCCGATGGCGGAACCCATGGCCGCCAGGAGCGGGTTCAGCCCGAACCAGGTCAGGGTGAGGTACATCAGGCTAAAGGAGAGCAGGCTTTCGGCCACCCCGGTGGAGAGGAGCCAGCGCTCCCGCCGCAGCCAGTGCAGATCCACCCGGCGGCCGGCCTCGAACAGCACCAGCCCGACCGATACATCCACGAAGATGCGCATGCTGTCCAGGATCTCGGGGATGATCAGGTCGAAGCCGCTGGGGCCGAGCAGCACGCCGGTCACGATGAAGCCGGTGATCGGCACCTTGAGCACGCGGCGGAACAGTTGCCCTCCCAGCAGCCCGATCACCAGCACGAAGCCGAGCAGGGCGGCACCGCTCATCGGCAGCGGCAGGGAAGGGAACAGGTTGCTGGGGAACGCGAGCGGGTAGGTCATGTCTAATCTCCTTTTGCCTTGTGCCGGAATGATGGATTTTCGGCAACAAAAAAGCCGGGCCCGGAATATCGTGTGATATTTCGGCAACCCGGCTGTCTGTTGAAGACCCTGTAGGCTTTCCGCCCCACCCTCGCGAGTGGTTGAGTATTGTCGTCTAGCACATATGTCGAACTGGAGGGGAATCTAACCGCGCGGAGAGTAAATGTCAAAAAAAATAATCATAATGATACCAGCTCGTTATCTGTCTATCATTAATCGTGTGGTTCATGCCATCAGACTGGCCGCCAGCTCTTCCGCTTCGCGCAGGACCGTGTCGAGCGCGGCATCGCCGGTGTCAGGGCCAACGCCGCAGGCCCGCAGCAGGCTGCCGTCGGTGAACCCCATCCAGCCCAGGAAATGGTTGTAGCGGGGAAAGATATCGGCAAAGAGCGCCTCGTCCGGATGCCCCTGGGTGAACACCATCACCAGCTTTTTGGGCGTGAGCCGGCTCGGCTCCGCATTGGTGATGTAGTCCGGTTTGAGGTAGGAATAGGTGCGGTCGATGAAGCACTTCAACTGGCCGGTGACGTCGCCGTAATAGACCGGAGAGGCCAGTACCACCGCATCGGCTGCTCTGATAGTCTCCAACACCTCGGTCAGGTCGTCGTTCAGGACGCAGTGGTCCAGCTTTTTCTTGCAGGCGTAGCAGCCCTGGCAGCCGCGGTAGCTGAGCTCGTTCAGCAGAAAGGTGCGGGTGGTGGCCCCCCGTTTGGCGGCGCTCTCCAGAAAATGGTTGGCGATGGCGGCGCTGTTGCCCGTTTGGCGCGGGCTTCCGAGCAGGCAGACGATATTCATAGCAAATCCTCCGTGGTGATTTTTTCTTCAGGCAAAGGTCGTGCCCGTTCCATCTGGGTCAGATACAGCCGGGTATCGAATTCCAGCTGCTGATAGGCCGGCTCCATGTGTTCGCACAGCCGGTAAAAGGCCCGGTTATGCTCCTTCTCTTTCAGGTGCGCCAACTCGTGTACCACGATCATCCTCAGGAATTCAGCCGGCGCTGTCCGGAAGACCGATGCCACCCGGATTTCGTGCTTGGCCTTGAGTTTACTGCCTTGCAGCCGGGACACGAAGGTGTGGCTCCCCAGGGCGTGCTGGACAACATGCATCGTGCCGTCGTAGGAGACCTTGCTCAGCGGCTGTGCGGTGCGCAGAAATTCATTCTTTATCCCCATGGCAAAGTTGTACAGTGCCCTGTCGGTGCGGATGTCGTGGGACGCAGGGTATTTCCGCATCAGCATCTGCCCCAGTTTGTCCTCCGTGATCAACCGTTGTACCTGCTCGATGATCTTCGCCGGATAGCCTGCCAGATATTTCAACTCGTGCATCGGTGTGGTCTGCCTTCCGTGCGGATTAAAACGTGTCCGTAAATAACCTTGGATAACGTTCTTAGTACGGCCGCAGCTGTTTTCCGCAGCCGATGTGCCAGTGGAGGTGCTTCGAGGACTGGTACTCCCCCAGGTTGGTATAGACGCGTGCCGCACCGAAGCGCTCCATCAGGTCTCGCGCAATCATCCTGGCGGCGCGCATCAGCTCCAGCAGCAACTCGTTGTCCGCCTCCCCGAGATCGATCAGCGATGCGACGTGCCGCTTGGGGAGCAGCACCACATGCTGTTCCCAGAGCGGGTTGGTATGGTGAAAGGCAAAGACCAGCTCATTCTGGAAGTACACCGGCACCTCCAGCAGCCCGCTCAGGATCTTGTCGCAGTAGAAATCACACGGTTCGGTCATGTTCCCTCATTCCTCATTTGTTCTGTTTTTCGCTGCGGACCTGCTCGATGATGCGGTCGCACACCTCTTCCTGGGTCAGGTGGTCGCATGTGACGGTGATGTCGGCATGGCGGGTATAGAGGGCGAAGCGTTCTTCGAACAGTTCGGCAAAGCTCTGGTCCGGTCGCCGCGCCAGGCCGCGGGTGCCGAAATTGCGTACCCGGCGCCCCAGCGTATCCAGGGTCACATCCAGGAAGACCAGCAGGCCGTGCGACTTGAGGTGGGTCATGGCCCGCTCGCTGTAGACCGCGCTGCCACCGGTGGCGATCACGTGGTCGCGGAGGGAGAGGTCGAGCAGGATATCCTCCTCGATCCGGCGCAGGGCCAAGTAGCCGTCTGTATCGACGATGTGCTGCAGCGGGCGTCCCTGGGCGGTCTGGATCAGCAGATCCGTATCGGTGAAGGAGCGCGAGGTCTCCTTGGCGAGGAGCACCCCTACGGTGCTTTTTCCGGCGCCCGGCATGCCGATCAGCACCAGGTTGGAAAGCGGGTTTGTCATGTTTCGATCCTGAGCGGGACGCCGACCTGGCTCCCGCGGTAGTCGATCTGCCATCCTACCCTGAATGGCAAAACTTTGGAATGCCTGATTTGCCCGGAACCACGGCAGATAACGGGGCTGAACCCGTCAGATACGGTCCTGAACGTTGGAACAGCCCCCAAAAAAGAAACTGAGTACCCCTGCCGGAGTACCCAGTTTCAATGATGGTTGTCGTTTCCGGCGAACCGGAAATCAGGCTTGTTCAGCATCCGCGCCAATCATGAACGGTGCCGAGATGTTATCTCAATCCGGCGGGGTCGACGGTCACGGCACTATCCGGACCAATGGTTCCCGTTCCCATTGCCGCGTTTTTGCTGCGGCTATGAATGCCTTTGTATCGTTCGCATCCACGATTCCTGCATCCTGTCCCACAGTGGCCGTTTTCAGCAGTTCCCGGCCCCCTGAGTCAACGGCAATGGCCTTGAGGTGGCCGAAGGCATTGTGCACGAAGTCTGCGGCAGCGCTTTCCCGTGTCAGCTCCTTGGCGCCTTGTTCGGACAGGATGACCGCAACCGCATCGAACAGCACCGACGGCGTCCCGGCCAGTTGCCCGTCAGCCGCCAGCATCGAACCATCGGCAAGCTTCGCTCCCCCCACTTTGGGGGCCACGATTTTCACGGTGGCACCGGCATCCTTTGCGGCCTTGACAATCTTCTCGATAGCGGCGCCGTCCGAACCGTCCGCGATCAGGATTCCGATGGCGCGCCCCATCAGCGTGTCTTTCATTTTGCCGATGATCTGCAGTGCAGGAGAGGGCTGCAGCTTCTGCACCGGTGCTGCGGCCGCCGGGGCCTCGGGCAGGGGTTCGAGGGCCAGCCCTGCGGCGACCCGTTTGGCCAGATCTTCCTCGATATGGCGTAGATGGCCGATCATTGCCTCACGCACATGGCGGTGGTCGACCTTTGAAAGTTCGAATACCAGCGCCGAGGCGATGTGCGTCTGCTCAGGCGCGCTTTGGCTGAGATAGAACTGTCGTGCCTGGCTGTAGTGGTCAGCAAAGCTTTCGGCCCGGATGCGCCCCTTGTCGCCGGCTTCGGAGACCCGGGCGCTGCGGAAGCCGCTGGCCGGTGTTTCGCGAGGCGAGGTGCCGGAGAGGGTATTGGGCTCGTAGGCCACCCGGCCGGCCGGTTGCATCATCTGCATGTGCCCGTCGCGCTGGTTGTTGGCAAACGGGCATTTGGGCGCGTTGATCGGGATCTGGTGGAAATTGGGGGAGCCCAGGCGCGAAAGCTGCGTATCCAGATAGGAGAACAGGCGCCCCTGCAGGAGCGGATCGTTCGAGAAATCGATGCCGGGCACGATATTGGCCGGGCAGAAGGCCACCTGTTCGGTTTCGGCGAAGAAATTATTCGGCCAGCGGTCCAGCACCAGGCGGCCGATGACCCGCAAGGGCACCAGTTCTTCCGGAATCAGCTTGGTGGCGTCCAAATGATCGAAGGGGAATTTGTCCGCTTCCTCCTGCGTGAACAGTTGAACCCCGAATTCCCACTCGGGGAAATTGCCCGCTTCAATGGCCTCGAACATGTCACGACGGTGGAAGTCCGGATCAGCTCCGGCGATCTTGATTGCCTCGTCCCAGACCGTTGACTGCAGACCCAGCTTGGGCCGCCAGTGAAACTTGACAAAGGTCGACTCTCCCGCCTGATTGACCAGACGGAAACTGTGCACCCCGAAACCTTCTATCATCCTCAGCGAGCGGGGGATGGTGCGGTCGGACATGATCCACATCACCATGTGCATCGATTCCGGGGTCAGGGAAATGAAGTCCCAGAAGGTGTCGTGGGCCGTGGCCGATTGGGGGAAGCCCCGGTCCGGTTCCATTTTCACCGCATGAATTAGGTCCGGGAACTTGATGGCGTCCTGGATGAAGAAGACCGGGATATTGTTGCTGACCAGATCCCAGTTGCCCTCCTTGGTGTAAAACTTGACCGCAAACCCGCGCACGTCACGGGGAGTATCCACCGAGCCGGCCCCGCCCGCCACAGTGGAGAAACGGACAAATACCGGCGTTTTTTCCCCTGTTTCGGTGAGTAGTTTTGCGGTCGTGTACTGCTGCAGCGAATCGGTCAGCTCGAAAAATCCGTGCACTCCGGTACCCCGGGCATGCACGATCCGCTCGGGAATACGCTCGTGGTCGAAATGCATGATTTTCTCGCGCAGGATAAAATCCTCCAGCAGCGTGGGACCGCGGGTATTGGCCCTGAGCGAGTTCTGATTATCGGGAACCGCTATTCCCTGATTGGTGGTGAGCTGGGGGTGCTCTCTCCCGGCAATCTGATGCAGCTCGTCCCCGGTGCCTCGGTGCGACTCTCCGATGGCGGGGGAGCTTGTTTTGCCTTTGGAATGCCCAACGTTACCGATAGTTTTCTTATCTTTCATTTAAATCTCCTTGGGTTGGGTGAAGTGCCTTGGCAGGTGTGGCTTCTTTCAAGTATAGCGACAATAGAGCAGGTCACAATTCGAGGCATCGGCTTAGCGTCGTTTGACCCGGAGTGGCACCGGTTGTTGAGGAGAGTTGGATATGACAAAGCCTTTCACTCCTTGAAACGTGGTATAGGCTCAAGGCGTTGAGAGGCTCGGTTTTGTAGGGTGGGTGGTATGTTGCCGGCGGTTTTGCAGGATTCGGACCGGCGGCCTACGGCTTAGAAGGCCGTTGCTTGTAGTGTGTAATTTGGGGAGATGTGCTGACTGTTAGCCCAACCGTTCATCGGAGTCGAACCGAAGGCCTCATCATTACGAGTGATGTGTTCTACCATCTGAGCTAAAATGCTGCGAGGTATCAACCGCTTTCCGCATCCGATGCGTCAGTAGAGTGTGCGTGGAACACTGTGTGATCGCGACCACTAGACCCCAGTCTAGTGCGCCGCGGGATATTCCTGCTTAATTACCCCCGATTTCGAGTCAGGCACCATCAGTCCTTAGACACAAGGGACTTAAAATCCCTAGATAGTAACGTGTAGCGGTTCGATCCCGGCCTCCGGCGTCCACTTAGCCGGCTATTCGTTGCTCCTGAATCTCTTTGAGAGTTCTGTTCCTGGCGTCCTTCCATTCGATGCGGCCGTTGGCGGCCCTGCCGAGCACCACTCCGGCCGCTGTGGACGGAGAGTTGAAAGCATAATCCTGGGAAAAAACGAAACTGCCGTTCTGCTCAACAAGCACGCCGTTAGTCCTCAGTTCTGCACGTAATGTCTTCATGTAGGCATGTATTGATGGCGTTTCCCCGAAAACTGCCTGTGAACCCTGGAGGACTACAAAACCTTGTGGCGATTCGTACCCTGTAGCTTTGATCCCTTTTCCTTCAAGTCTCAGCTTGCCCACTTTCGAGGTCGAAACGGGTTTTTCGAACGCAGACAGACCGATCAGGGGCAAGATGCTCAGTATGTCGGTCAGGAAGCTCTCCACATCGGCCCGTTCCGCCTCTGACAGCGCCGGAAGTTGCGGAATATTGCCATTGTCCAGCGTTGCCCGCTTCGCCTCTTTTGCTAGGTGTACCAGACGTGTTTCCAGGTGCTGCACATGAGCCTTGTTGAGGCTGCCGTCTTTGGCGGTGAAGAACACGCCCCAGGTCCAGAAATCCCTTTTGGCGTAATGCTGTTCCAGCCTCGGTTTTACCGGATCGCCTTCGCCGAATATAGATGGTGGGTAAATCCCCTTCATCCGCCGGTCCGACAAGAACATAGACGCCAGTCCGATTGAATTCCTCGCGTTGCTTGCGCGCTGGAAACGTTGCCCGCTGAAAGACAACCCCGCAGCCGGTCCAGTTGGATTTTTCGACGATCTTCAGACCTTCCGGGGTGCCGTCGGGGAGGAAGATTTTTATTGAGAAGGGGAGAGGGGAAGAGGACATGTCGGGCTCCTGTGCGAGAAAAACCACAACTCAATCTGCCACGCGAGAGGGGCATCCATTATTCTTCAGCCACTGAAGCTGTCGTTTGCAGATGCAGAGACAGTCTTCTACTTCGTGAGGTTTTAAAGCCTTAAATGGAGGAGGGAGTTCACTCCTGTCAAGCGTCTGCTTGCCACGTATGTTTGCCACTTGAGCTGCACCGACAGCGGTGCCCGCATGAAGGTAAATGAGCGTTGGATAAAAGTTTTTGCTAAAGCCGATCCGAAGGGCGGTGTCATAAATAGCAAGGGCTCCGATACCCTTGAGACGCTGTGCTTCAAGTAAGCTGAGAAGTTCATCAAAACTCTTGCAACTTTTGATTATACATTCTTGTGCAAATATAGCTTTTACCCATGCCTTTAAAGTTATATTTGGTATCCTATACTGGTGTGGATGCTTTTTGTTGCCAGGTAAAACAGCCATCGCAGCTGCAGCTATGGCACCTTTTAAAGGAAGGGCTTTATAAAAAGCTTCCTCCTCAGTTTCAGAGCATTTTCGTGTATTATAACAATCAACAATTTCGGCAATTGAGTTTTTACTTCCGGGAACACATGGACAAGGTCCGCCTGCTTTGCATACACGACCTTTGCCAGATATTGATTTTGGCACACATACCATGATGTACCTCCAAAACCTCGGTTTGTTGCTGTAGCTAAGCAGTCCACCCCACACACAGCGCCTCCGCCTGTTTCAACACCAACTCCACCGCATCATCCTGCTTATCCGGTGGATATTTCCACTTCCGCAACGTCCGACGCACCAGGTTCCGCAGCTTCGCACGCACGCTCTCGCGCACCTGCCAATCGACGGATGTGCTCTCGCGGAGCTTCTCTGTGATCTCCACTGCGATCTTCTTGAGGATGTCATCCCCCAGTTCCCGCACAGCGCTCTCATTATTTGCCAGAGCGTCGTAGAAAGCGACTTCATCCGGGGGCAGCCCCAACTCCTCATCCCGTTTGATCGCCTGCTGGAAGTCCTTAGCCATCTGGATCAGCTCTTCGATCACCTGAGCTGTCTCAACGGCACGAGCGTGGTAACGATTCAGCGTTGCCAGCAGGCGTTCGCTGAATTTCTGTTCCAGCACCACATTGTTGTGGGTGCGCGCCTTGATTGTGTCACGTAGAAGCTTTTCCAACAGCTCCAGCGCAAGATTACGGCTCTTCATATTGCGAACGTCTTCCAGAAACTCATCCGACAACAGTGCGATATTCGGCTTGTCCAGCCCCGCTAGGGCAAAGACGTCCGTCACACCTTCGGCGATAACCGCATTGTCCAAGATCTGCTTCAGGGCACTGTTCTTCTGTTCCTCGGTCAGTTTGATGTCAACGGTAGTATGCTTCACTATTGCAGCGCGGATGGCGGCAAAGAAGGCGATCTCCTTACGCAACGGTTCCGCCTCATCAAGCGTACCGCAGAGGGAGAAGGCGCGGGTGATGGCCGCCATGGCGTCGAGGAAGCGCTTCTTGCCGTCCCTGACCCCCAGGATGTGGTTGGCTGCCAGGATGAGGATATGATGGGCACGAGTCTTGTAATCGCTGTAGTCGAAGCCGTGAAATAGCCCCCGCACCACGTCCAACCTCTCCATCAGCAACGTTAGCGCTTCTTCCGCCTGCAGGGTCGGCGTCCCTTTCCCTTGGGAGTTGACGTAGACTTTGAGCGCCTGTTTCAATTCGTTGGCGATTCCGATGTAATCCACCACCAGCCCGCCTGGCTTGTCCTTGAAGACCCTGTTGACGCGGGCGATGGCCTGCATCAGGTTGTGGCCCTGCATCGGCTTGTCGACGTATATGGTGTGACAGCTCGGGCAGTCGAAGCCGGTCAGCCACATATCACGCACTATCACCAGTTTGAGATCGTCTTTGGGGGCCTTGAAGCGCCGCTCAAAACGCTTCTTCGTAGATGCATTGTAAATATGCGGCTTCAGCAGCGCCACGTCGGCGGCAGAGCCTGTCATAACAATCTTTAGTGTCCCCTTTTCTGGGTCAGGATCGTGCCACTCCGGCCGCAGCTTGATCAGCTCGTTGTAGAGATGTACGCAGATCTCACGGCTCATGCATACGATCATTCCCTTCCCCTCAACCACTGCCGTACGCGCCTCGAAATGCTGCACCAGATCCTCGGCCACCTCCTTCAGGCGCGGCTTGGACCCCACCAACTTCTCTAATGCGGCCCATTTGCTCTTTGTGCGCTCGCGGAGGGTGACGTCTTCCTCGTCCTCGATGACTTCCTCTACATCATTGTTCAGTTCCTCGATCTCGGCGCGGTTGATGTCGAGCTTGGCCAGGCGCGACTCGTAGTAGATCGGCACCGTGGCCCCGTCGTCCACTGCATCTTGAATGTCGTAGATGCTGACATAGCCGCCGAAGACGGCGCGGGTGTCCTTGTCCTCGGTGGAGATCGGCGTGCCGGTGAAGCCGATAAACGAGGCGTTGGGGATGGCATCGCGCATATGCTTTGCGTACCCGTAGATATAGGCGCCGGTTTTGGTGTCGAGCTTGGCCTTAAAGCCATACTGGCTGCGGTGCGCCTCGTCGCTGATAACCACGATGTTGCTGCGCGTGCTCAAGGCCGGATGCGCCTCTTCATCGTTCACCAGCGAGAACTTTTGCACGGTGGTAAAGATGATCCCGCCCGACTGCCGCGCCGCCAGCAATTCACGCAATTCCTCGCGGCTGTCGGCCTGCACCGGCGTCTGACGCAGCAACTCCTGGGCGTTGCAGAAGGTGGCAAAGAGCTGGCCATCCAGATCGTTGCGGTCGGTGACAACGACAATGGTGGGGTTGTTCATCTCCGGCTGTTGCAACAGCTTGCCGGCATAGCAGCACATGGTGATGCTCTTGCCCGAACCCTGGGTATGCCAGACCACACCGGCCTTGCGCGAGCCGGGCTGCACCTCGCGGCCATAAGTGGCACGTGCCTCTGCCACCCGTTCTGATTCAATGGGAGCAGAGGCAATCAGCGTCACCCGCACCGCCTCGCGTACAGCGTGGAATTGGTGGTACCCGGCAATCTTCTTGTTGATATTGCCGTCGTCCTGCTCGAAGATGATGAAATAGCGCAGGTAGTCGAGGAGCAGTTCGCGGTCGAAGAAGCCCTTGACCACCTTTTCCAGTTCGTATTCCAGTAGCGGCTTGTCGTCCTCGTTCCGGATCGTGCGCCAGGGGAGAAAACGCTCCTTGCTGGCAGTCAACGAGCCGATCCGCGCCGTCAGGCCGTCGGAAACCACCAGCGCTTCGTTGCAGACAAAGAGATCGGGAGTTTCATCCTTGTAGGTTTGTAGCTGGTCGTAGGCCTTCCAGACGTCTGCGTTGATGTCGGCGGGGTTCTTCAGCTCGATCACTGCGATCGGCAGGCCGTTGATGAATACGACGATATCGGGGCGGCGTAGTTGCCTGCTCCCCTGAATGGTGTACTGGTTGACGACCAGGAACTCGTTCTTCTCCACATTGTGGAAGTCGATCAGTTGAACATGGTCGGTCCTGGTTTCGTCGCCATCGCGGTAGTCGACCGCTACCCCTTCGAGGAGGAGTTTGTGGAAGGTGCGGTTGTTATGGATCAGCACCGGGGATTTGGGTTTGGAGATGGCCTGGGCGGCTTCTTCAAGGGAGGGCAGCGGGATGTGGGGGTTGATCCTCTGAAGAGCGGCGATCAGGCGGCCAGTCAGGATCGTTTGCTGGTAGTCGCACCGTTCCGGAATTTCACCATCGTGGGCGATATCAGTCCCATTGAGGAAACTCCACCCTGCATCCTGAAACCATGCGAGACAGAGTTGTTCGAGTTTATTTTCATCAATTTTCGTCATCTTAAAAATGCTCCAGCCGGCCACCTGAAATATCAATCGCGAGCTTCAAATACCTCTCAACGAACTCATGATCATCACCGGGGTACCAAATCGGACGGATTTTTAATTCAATCAATCGATTCTCTTTATGGCCTTTGGTTTCGCCACCATTAGGCTCAGGTAATATTGCAAAATGGTCAGGGACTTCAAATTTACTTTCTCTCAATACGTCAGCGAATAATTCTAAGGTTTTATCCTGTTCCAAACTACAGCCTAAAAAGAGTAGGGACTGTCCAACGAATATTTGACGTAAAGCTTTTGGCAATGGCTTTGAAAAATCAAAAGGATCACCATAACCATTTGTGTACTGTTCTTGTGTGAATATATAGGTTTCATGGTCTTCTGCATCACCATGAAGCTTAAGGATACATCTATCTCCTTTAATTAATCTTGGAACAAATTTATTGCCTTGCTGTAGACCATGCATGTAACCTTCTAAATGGCCTCTACCAATTACTGTTTCTATTGCTGAATCGAAATTAGTTGTTATTAAACAACCACTGCTAATTTTATCCAAGAGCGTAATTGGGCCTTTTACACCTTCTCTGGGAATTTGCCTCTGCGCAAATTTATTTCTGATGTAATGCTTAACTTGTGTAGAATCATGATCCCAAAGCAATTGCGCTGCATTTAAATACTTGAATGAGTCTATCTCGGCAGTTACAGCAGCTATGTCAATACCTTCCATACGATCAAGTATTTGTCGCAATGCCTTGCCCCATAGCGGAAACCCACTTGGAAGTGACATCCCAGCACCAATAAATGGAACAACACGATTCCTTTTTATGGCATCAACAAGGTCATGAAATGTTGGGACAAGGTCATTAGCTTTAAGATATTGAATTGCACTCTCATGGTGTTTTAAGAGGCAAAAATCAAGTTCTTCATAATAAGTATCTCGTTCAGCCCAAAATAGCGCCTCACTTTTCTCTATACTATACGGTTCTCTATCAGGGTTTAAGCTTTCAATTTGCAATGGAGAATCACCATTCAGTGCCAAATGAAGCTCTGCATTCTCATCGTATGCGGCCTTGAGGATTTGCTCCACACGATTAATCAAATCCCTGTTGTCCTTAACCCAACTATTACTCATCGTCACCACCTTCAATTTTCGCTAGAGGCAACTCACCTGATAGAAACTTTGGGAGAAGTAAATCTCTTGTTTCGACCAGAACATTTGTCTGTTTTTCCATGCAAGATGTCAGTTCATACATAGATCCAACCACAGCTGAAAATCGAGATAATATGTCTTTACTTGGATATGCGATGAGAAGCCTCTTCATATCTGCAACGGTTACATGACCAAGACCCGTGGTTTGTTTGTCTGTAGCTATGGAAACAAGTCTAGGTTTAAGATATCTCAATAAATAGAAAACAAAATATTTTTGATATTTTGAAGTAGTCACAACTTTAAAGATGTGTTGATTCAGCCAGCCTTTTCCACCAAACCACTTAAATACCTCAAGCGAAGTATCTGGACTACCTGACCAAGAATAGAGAACATCGTCATTATCTATTTTGTATTTTCCCTGGAAAATGCCTGTAGTAAATCTTGTCTGCTCAGAAACGCCAGATTTAAGTTCGGAAATTTTAATAACAGGTAGTCCATCATTTTTTAACGAAAAATCTGAACTTTTAAAAGTAGCTCCATTAATAAACTCGGCCATACTATAAAGAGGTTTTGTTATCCACCCCTCCGGAATCAGTCCCAACTCAGAATCCACCAGCTCATCGGGAAACAGAGCGGCGGTGGCGGCGATTTGTCGGTATTGTTCGGTGGGAAGTTGGTCAAGTTCGGACTCAAGTTTACCACTGATGGCACACATGGCGGCGCGCTCAGGGTCGCGGCCTGTGGCTTTGGCTTCGATCTTGGCCCTGACTGGCTCGAAATCTACAAACCAGCTTTTGAAGATGGTTTGAGCGATCTGTTCGAGGGTTTTGTTAATTTGGCGGTTGAGCTCGATTTTGTCGTCTAAGGAACTTAAAACTCTTACAATTTCGTCTTGAGTCTGTTTGTCTGGCAGAGAAATTTCTAGCTTTGAGAAATGGCCTTTGTTCAAAATAGGTGTAGCTGAACCGTTCGCCATCCCTTTTATTTCTTGTTGACGTAATGACAAATCATAATAGACAAACTCTGAGTTAAAGCGCGTTTCATCGATGACAATTGTGTTTATTTGCTGATTTGTTACTGAAGTCTGTGCTACCAGAACGGCCTTGCCCAGATCTGATCCGATACAAGAAACTGCTACTGAATTTTTAGGAACAAGACAAGGCTTGACAGATGCAACCCCTGACGTACTCAGGGATCTTTCCGTAGACTTAATCCACTTTCTCCCATCCATATCTTTTGGTGTGATAAAAGGAGTGCTACCACCGAAAGCATCACTTATCGAAGATGGCGGTGTTTTGCCCGTTTTAATATCCCCCAAATCACCTAGGGTGTAGGTCTTCCAATCAGCACTCATACCCAAGCCCCGCCAGATTTCGCTTGATCTGCCCTTCCAACTCTCTACTGCGCGTAAACTGCTCCTGCAACTGCGCCGTCAATCGCGCCATCTTTTTGGCAAAGGGTTCGCCATCCTCTGCCTCGTCAGGCGCGCCGACATAGCGCCCCGGCGTCAGCACAAAGTCGTGTTTTCTGATCTTCTCCAGCGTTGCTGAACAGCAAAAACCGGCTTCGTCTAAGTAGCCTTCACCTTTTTGCCACGCATGGAAGGTATCGGCCACTTTGGCGATATCCTTCGGTCTGAAGTCGCGCAGCACGCGATCTTTCATGTAGCCGAGGTTGCGGGCATCAATGAACAGCACCTTGCCGGAGCGGTTGACCAGTGCCCCCCGTGCCTTCTTATTGCGGGTTAGAAACCAAATACACGCCGGAATCTGGGTGTTGGTGAAGAGCTGCCCCGGCAGCGCAACTATGCACTCTACCAGATCATTCTCCACCAGCGCCCGGCGGATATCTCCCTCGGTGTTGGTGTTGGAACTCATGGAGCCGTTGGCTAGAAGCAGGGCCATGGAGCCGTTAGGGGTCAGGTGGTAGAGCATGTGTTGCAGCCAGGCGAAGTTGGCGTTGCCGGTTGGCGGGCGGCCGTACTGCCAGCGTGGGTCGTCGTCCTTCACGCCAGTGTCCCACTCTTTCATGTTGAAGGGGGGATTGGTCATAATGTAGTCGGCGCGCAGATCAGGGTGCTGGTCGTTAGTAAAGGTGTTGGCCGGCTCCTTCCCGAAATTGAAGTCTAGGCCGCGGATGACCATGTTCATTGCCGCCAGCTGCCAAGTGGTGTGGTTGTACTCTTGGCCGTAGATGGAGACATTTCCCACCTTGCCGCCATGCTCCTTGATGAACTGCTCGCTCTGCACGAAGAAGCCACCCGAGCCCATGGCAGGGTCGTACACTCGCCCCTGGAACGGTTGGAGCATCTCGACGATCAGCGTTACAATCGACTTCGGCGTGTAGAATTGGCCACCTTTCTTTCCTTCGGCAAGGGCGAACTGGCCGAGGAAGTATTCATAAACATGACCAAGGATATCCTTGGCTTGTAACGATTCATGTACAAACGGGATGGTAGCGATAAGGTCGATCAACTCACCCAGCTTGGCCTGGTCGATCTGCAAGCGGGTGTACTGCTTGTTGAGCACCCCCTTGAGCTTAGGGTTGTCCTTCTCAATGGCATCCAGGGCATCGTCGATCAGTCGGCCGACGCTACGCATGGTATAGATCGTGGTCTTGCCGTTCTTGATCTCGATCGCTGTCCCCGGCGATAACTTGGAATTGTTCTGCAGGTTCTCCCAGCGCCCCAGAGCCGGCACCCAAAATACATTCTTCTCCGTGTAATAGTCGCGAATCTCCAACTCTGCGGCGATCTCGGCTTCGTATTCCTCTTCCGTCTCGTAATCATCTGGATTGAGGTAATATTCGTGCTCCTCATTCTTGAACTGTGCGATCAGCTCCTGACGGCGGATATCAAAGGCATCGGATACGTACTTGACAAACAACAGCCCCAGCACCGCGTGCTTGTACTGGGCTGCATCAAGAGTGGAACGCAGCTTATCGGCGGCGGTCCAAAGTTTCTTTTCAAGGTCTTGTAAAAACTTTTCTGCAGACATGAGCTCTCCGTGCTTTTTTGTGTAAAAAAAGCCGCTGACTGCAAAATCTTCTCAGTCAGCGGCATTTATACTAATCTTTTATCCCAACTGTCTAATCCTCATCCCATGGCATAAAAAGCGCTCCACCTTACCCCGCCAGCATCCGTCTGTCAATGATGCAAAATTTTAATGTTCGATGTTTAGCTCGTTAAGGAGTCGCACCGAAAGAGGCTATACTAGAAAAATAAGCCTATAGAACCTGGAGGCAACCATGGAACAACAACTAACTGAGCCGGTAGACCTGGAACGCATGAAACGCGACGCCATCTGCATCATCATCCGAGTCGGGCTGGGCGAATATCGACTGACAGGTCCGCAGGACAACATCATGACACCGGAGTCCCGCGTGGCCTGGGCCACGGTGGTGCATGAGCTGCAGGGTGAGGGGTACGCTCTGGTGAGCCCGGAAGAGTATGCCGAGGAGACCGGCCTGGCGCCGGATGCGGTCACGGCCCTGATCCATGAACAGGGCAGCCTGTTTGCGCTGGCTTACCGCGACGAACTGGTGGTGCCGCTTCCGCGCAAGGAGGCGGTGCTGCCGGTGATCGAGGTGTAGGGCAGGGTGGGGCCGGTTGTGAGACTGTCAGCGCCGGAGATTACCTTTGCCCGTCCGCAGCGGTTATGCTAGATTCCCTGCATGCCTGAAAAGAGCCACGAATACTGGATGCAGCGCGCCATCGCTGAGGCGGGCAAGGCCCAGGGCAAGGACGAGGTGCCGATCGGCTGCGTGATCGTGCGCGACGGCAAAATCATCGCCCGCGGTCATAACCTGCGCGAGTCTGCCCAGGACCCATCCGCCCACGCCGAGATGATCGCCATTAGAAAAGCCGCCCGGAAACTCAATTCCTGGCGGCTGCTCGATACGACCCTCTATGTCACCCTGGAGCCCTGCACCATGTGCATGGGCGCCATCATCCTCTCCCGCATTCCCACCGTTGTGTTCGGCTGCTACGACCCCAAAGGGGGGGCAGCCGGCTCGCTCTACGACCTGTCCGACGACAGCCGCCTCAACCACCGCGTCCAACTGGTGCCGCGGGTGCTGGAGCCCGAATGCTCCCGCCTTTTGAGCGATTTCTTCGCGGAACTGCGCCGACGCAAGCGCGCCGAGCGCATCCCTAGCTCCTCGTAAGCCTCTCGTACTCCTCAGGCGTATTCACGTTGCTGAAGGACCGCTCCGCCTCTGCTATCCCTGCATATTCTTCTGGCGTCACCAGCCGGCTCTCCAGCCGGTCCAGCAGGGTCAGAATGCTCCGTTCCCCCTGGGCAATGGTCTCTTCCAGCGTCGCCAGCGCCGAACGGCTATATACGGCGTGCAGCGGCTCCCGCAGCCCCTCTTCATTGACCGGTACCACGGCCTCGGCGCCGGGGTCGGCTGCACAGAGCAGCCGGATCAGATCGGGATTGAGGCTGGGCATGTCGCAGGCCGCCACGAAAATGCGCCCGGTACTGCTGGCCGCCAGTCCGGCATGCAGGCCCGCCATGGCGCCGAAGTCGGTGTGGATGTCGGGCATCGTGCGGCAGGGGAGGAAGGCGTACGACTCAGGGGTGTTGGTGACGATCAGCACCTCGGCGAACAGCGGTGCCAGGGTGCGATAGACCCGTTCGATCAGGGTCGCGTCGCCTGCCTGCAGCAACGCCTTGTTGCTCCCCATGCGGCGGGAGGCGCCGCCGGCCAGGATTACGCCGGTGACCCCAGCGATCCGGTCGCTATCCGGGTAGGGATCGATCAGGTCGGGCCGGCTGTAGACCGTGAATTTGCCCCCCCGCACGTAGCCCGCCAAAGCGATGCCGCTTTCGCGGCACAGCCTGACTGCCATGTCGGTGGGGGAGGTGCGCGAGGCGATCAGTCGCACCCCCAGCAGGGCCGCCTTGGCCACCATTTCGGTCGATACGCGCCCGGATGTAACCAATGCGGTTCCGGATAAGTCTATACCTTTGAACAGCGCCTCGCCGGCGATGCGGTCCAGGGTGTTGTGGCGTCCCAGGTCTTCGGCGTACAGCAGCAGCTCGCCGCTGCGCCCCACCGCGGCCGAATGGATGCCGCCATGGCTGCGATAGTTGTCCGCCTGCCGGGAGAGCTCATCCATCAGCCCGAAGATGTCACCCGGCTTGAAACGCTCGGACTGAGCACCGGCAGCAGGGGCAACGGCCGCGGGCATGCTGAAGCTGACCCCGGTGCCGCAGCCGGAGGTCAGGACCGGTTTCAGCTTTTCCGGTAACTCGCCTGTGATACGGACATTGGCGGTGCCGAAGTCCTCGCACACGCTGAACATCGTGAAATCCGACAGGGATTGCACGAACCCCTGCAGCCGCAGGAAGCCGGCCACCAGGAAACGCAGGTCATGGGGGGAAGCGATCAGGGTTGCGATCTCACGACCATTGACAATCAGTTGGAGCGGGAATTCCTGCACCACCCCGACCTTTACCGGTTCAAGGTTCCCGTCGCGATAGGTGAAAAAGGTATCTGTGTTCATTGCCAAGCTCCTCAAACTGTCAGACTACCATAAATTCCGCTCTGATTCATACAAATCCGGCCGGGGACTGAACGGTGAATTCTGCCATGTTGCATTTGCTCCCGTCCGTACCCTGAATACGGCATCCTTCCGGCTGCCTCATATCGGCCCGGCAGCCTTAACCCGCTCATCCGGATGGGTTGTACAACTACTACCAATCCTGGCGCCATCCTTGCTATAATGAGTGTGCCGATCACGGCAGAAAAGGAGATGTTCATGAAATACAAAACACTGGTACTCGGTACGGTTCTGACAAGCGCGGCGCGATAATCAGCGGTTCAGAAACGCGATAAATAACCGCGCCGATAGTCTTGACCATATCAAAACAGTATTGATGCCGCAAGCACCGAGGGGGTCTGCAGACCCCCTCGGAAGTTATATCCCTACCAGTTGAAATAGATTCTCTCTCCGGACAGCTCACCACGATTGCCACCCACAGTGTATCTTGCCTCTACTGGCATTGATCTAAACCCGCCAAACAACGCGCGGATCGCTGGATGGTCGTTGATGGTCAAAATCGCCTTTCCTTTTACCTCTCCCATTACCACGGCTAGGGCCTCATATTCCTCCCAGGGGAATAGTACACCATAATGTTCCACCTTCCAGTAAGGTGGATCAAGAAAGAAGAGTGTATTCGGGCCATCGTATTTGTTGACGCAGATACGCCAGTGAAGATGTTCAATGTAACATCGAGACAACCGAAGATGGGCCTGGCTAAGGGACTCCTCCAGACGAAGCAGGTTGAGTCGTGGCGGCTGGGTCTTCGATGTGCCAAACACTTGGCCATGCGCCTTGCCGCCAAAGGCCATTTTCTGAATGTAATAATACCGGCAGGCCCTCTGAATATCTGTGAGCGTTTCCACCGGCGTGATTTTCAGCCAATCAAACATCTGCCGGGAAACCAACGACCATTTAAAATGCCGAATGAATTCTTCAAGGTGGTGCTGGCAAATACGGTAAAGGTTGATCAGCTCATTATTGCAGTCATTCAGGACTTCAGTATGAGCCGGTGATTTGAGGAAAAAAAGCGCCGCACCTCCAGCGAATGCTTCAACGTAACAATCGTGCGACGGAAAGTGCGGCAAGATGGATTTAGCCAGCTTTCGCTTGCCACCCATCCAGGGAATAATAGGTGTATGGTTCACGTGAGCTCCTTGATTTATCAAGATTGTTTTGATAGGCTCCCCCTCACCTCGTACGGGGTGGGGCAGCCCTGACGGGCTCACTGCTTGCTCAGTGGGTCGGTGGCCGGATCGTGTTCGAGCACGATCCGGCCGCTGCCTCTTCTTATGTCCTACAAAATTTGGTCGATCACCTCTATAAGCCATTTTGCAATGAACTCATTCGCGAATGAGCTGGGATGGTTATTATCGGCATATAAACGATTGTAGTCCCCCCCGCGGCGTACAAAATCCCTGAACCTGGCCCGGCAATCAACAAGCCCGGCGCCACTTGCCAGACACTGGGTTAGCGCTGCCTGAACATACTGGTCGTATGTCACTGCCGACGATCCAGCACCCTCATAATCAACATCCTTCCCGCCGAGAGTGGTGAAAAACAGAAAATCAGTTGCCTTCCCGCCCCCGCTATTCAACACCGCATTCAGTCTTGACATAAACGTGGCGATGTTTGATTTAAATGCTGCCAGCGGGGTCTGCCGCAGGTACTCGTTTACGATGGGCAACTCAGTTATAACCAGATGGGGCGTAGTTTTGATGTACGATAAGATATCCGCCAAGTGATCGTGCGCGGCATCATTATAACTGGCGCCATCCCCCATCCATTGCCCGATCGTATGCCCTCCCATCGCAAAATTGGCTATATTGTTGTTATCGAACAGCACTCCCCTGACCGCAACCCCCGACCCGGTGGCTGCGTTAAGCTCCATATGTACTCTGCCCCATACTTTCGAACCAAAGTCGAGACAATAAATAACGTCTTGAAGTCCCGAACTATAAGCGTCTATTTCAATGTAGCTATCATAAACAGTAGCTTCCGCACCAGCCAACACCAGCGCACCAGTATTGGTGACACCGTAAACTTTGGGATACTCGGTACGCCCAAAGTTCCATATGGGTTTAAGAGTCGGGGTATCGGCCTCGTACCGGTTATGGCTGTACGCAACAACTTCTGCACCTCCTGCAGCTCCGTCAGACATGAAAAAACGGAGCTTTGAGCCCGAAGATCCCCGACGAAAGCAAACATACATCCGGCGGAAAGGGAGAACTGGATCGAGGTGCGCGGTAGTCACTTTAACGTAATCGTTGTGATATATCCGCATGCCTGAATGAATCCATTTTTCTAACCCGGTAGGATACGACCCGGATGCATTCAATATTTGGATAACCTTAATCCCACTCGAATCAAGCATCGTGCCCACCGTGACCGTACCAAAACCGGGGACAAATAACTTTTGACCCGTTTCCGTGAAAAAACCGAGCGTACTTGAAGCCATTTTAGGGTTCACGCGTAGGTAAAACTCCGATCCGTCATACTCCCCCAAAATAGTGCCATTGCTATCTGTTACAGTACTCCAAGAGCCGCCGCTGCCACTGATACCAGGACACGGTAATAAAGTGATGTACTCAAGTTTTCCCGCTTCCAGAAAAGAATTCTCATCCTCCGGGGCCATCAAAAACATGCCAGCGTTAAATCGCCCCCGAAACAGCTTATCACGATAAACATCGATCAGGTCGTTTGCCCCGCGCGCCCAAGGAGTAAACCAAGCGGGGTAAGACGAGATGGTGGGGACAATTTCGTATTCATCCAAACCAAAAATAGCCCCCGTAGAAGGTTTTACTGGCCGAGAAAGAAAATCATCTACCTGGGCGTCAGGTGCCGCAAACTCATAAGGAAGTATGCGTTGATCGGGCCGACCGTGTATGGTGTAAACCATTTCATCAAAGCCCCGTGTAGACCGGATGTGCTGCTCAATGCGCGCCATAAATCCTTGGTTAAACAATGAGGAGCTGTGCGAAGAATAGTTAGTACCAAACGGCCAATCCCATTCCGAGGCACCTTGCCCCCACGCGTGGCTATCCCCGAACAGCAGAATCTGCTTGTCATAATTTTGGGCGGTGACATTGGCGTTATGAGTAACGGAAAACACTGTAGCATTGACATTATGGACAAACTTCTGCTCTTGAGGATCAGATGCTGAAGGATACCAGTCAGCGCCATCGGAGAAAAATCCTTCGCCCTGGCCGGAAGCAAGTTCAAAACGTATGTGCCCCGCGATCGTCTCTAAATCTTCCGCAACCAATATCGTTTTGTAACCATCGTGGCCGGTATTCTGGACATATATCCTATGGCCTATTTTACCCGCCGCAACAGGTAGATTGACGACACAGTCAATGGCCGTCGAGTCTGTATCAACCATGTATATATAATCGTAGTCAGCAATGTCGTATTCCGCTGTTGTTACCGTAATAACACCCGACCAAATTCCGCCGGCAGGACCTTCCGGGCCACGCAAATTTCCCACGGCCGACCAGGCCCCATCAATCAACTGCCAAACAGAACCATCACTCAAGCGGATATGTGAATCACCTTCAGTTTGCCCGTCAGTTACCACGGGAATATCAATACCCCAGGATAAGCGCGGCTCACGAGGTGGTATCAATAATGATTCAAGCACTTCCTTCGAGATTTGTTTCACTGCCCCGGCCTGAACGACTAGAAGCATATCTTCGGGGTTAACGGTTTCCGCGAGCGGCCGGGAATTAATATATTGCAGCCATGATTTCACGAATTGCTCCTTTCCTGCCTCAAGCCGTGCGGCGCCAAATATAAACAACAACATACGGCGGCATATTATTGTGAGCCGCACCGCCGCCAACCGTGAGCATTTCGCCGCCATCTCCAAAACCCACAGCCTGCTCGCTGCCACTGCCGTTATTGTCATTACCTGTGAGAGAACCGCTGTACGGTGGTTTGAGCAGGTATTTGAAAGTTGGGCCGGTATGGTTATGGCTCGGCATTTCTCCTGTAATTAATGTGTGGGTTGCCTCACCACCTGTATCACCGGCGGTATAGCCTCCCCCTGCACCCAACAGCATACGCCCAGCTCCGAACGCCACCCATGTGCCGAATCCAAACAAACTGGCAGGATTGGCATTGATAGAAGCATTGAAGTACAGCGACCCCACGGGGTACGTGGTTTGTAAAACATCGGCAGGAGCATACGGTCCGCCGATCCCGGCGCCATTCGAATGTGTATGGTTGCCGGCAGCGACCTGTGTTCCCAAAGTGCCCGTATTCTTGAAGGCGGCATCTCCCAGGCCCAGTATGGCTTTCACCTCTGCCAGTGTTTTCCTCACAAAAGCACCTGGTCCGCTCCCAACCAGAAAGTCGCCGGCCGCAACAGCGAGATTATGAATATGCGCCGTGACTGTATCCTTGCGGGCAATGTCATCGCCAGCTGAAGGTGCTGCAATCTTGGCCCGGCCCGCAGCATCGCGCAGAATCAGACGGTTGGCGGTCGCCGCTGGGGTTGATCCATGGGGATTGGTCAGCAGAGCATGGTCATCCACATATTCCTGGGTGGCCATCACGAGGTCGCTGTCGATCAGTACCACCACCTCGCCACCGTTGGATATCCGCAGGCCGCCGCGAACCACGATCTGCTTTTCACCGCCGGAACCGGGAGCGGGTTTTTCGGTCAACGGATATTTGCCAACCAGGATCAGATCATCGTCCGCATCGTAGATGGCCGCCTCGCGGATCTCCCACCCGCCAAAGTCTGTAGGGATGATTGCTTCGATTACAACCAGGTCGGTCTCGGTGTCATGCCGGTAAATTTTGTTAATATCACCGCGCCAAGTCTCGTTGATCAGCCCGTCGACCAGTTCCTCCGGCTCGTGATATTCCCCGTCGCCGTCGCCCACGGCAAACTGGGCCGGGGCGACCGGAGCACCTCCCGCCTCGGCGATGGCCCGTTTGGCCAGTCCCGCACCGGTCATTATCCATCTGAATTCAGCAGGCATAGAAAAAACTCCTTTTGATCATTCGATCAATTGCTCCCCATCAAGTTCGTCAGACAACATCGCTCCATCAAGCTCGTCAAACAGCCGTTCGCCGGTCACCGACTCCGCTTCAGGGAAAACGGTAACAATCTCGGTCGAAATCAAGGCGAACGAGTAGCACGGCACGTCACCTATTACCGATTGGACAAAGAGCACTTCGGACAGCTTGGAGCGGGCCGGCTTGATCTCGTTGATCGCCCACTCCACCTGAGTCTGGGAAAACAGCGGCTCACTACCGATCAGCTCGCATTCAACCCGGAATTCCGCCCAGCGTTCCGGATCCTCGCCGCGCAGATTGATGACCCGAACATCGGCGAAACCGTAATAGGCCAGCAGGACCTGACGCAGTGCGCCGGCACGGCCACCGCGGATGTGCCAGAGATACGCCAGCCGTACCCGGCCAATCCAATGTGCCTCTGGCTCCTGTTGAACACGGACGATGCCGCGTGATCGCGCAAAATGGGCCAGCAGGGCCGCCTCACAGCGTTCGGCTAAATACTGATCGCGCAGAGTGACGATCAACCCGCGGGCCGTATCGAGCAGTTCAGCACTTCCCTCCGCCAGCATGGCCAGAGCGCCGGGCAGCTGAATGAAGGGCAGCCGCAGGGTATCTCTGAAATATGCCCAAAAGCGACCCATGCTATTCCTCGTCCGCCCAGACGAAGGTGAGTTCCAGACTCTCCAACACTGCCAGGCCGTCCGCAGCCACCGTCACATCGGCGACGGGACTCGTCAGATTCACCTTCTTCACCCCCGGGACCAGCAACGGCCACTTCAGGCGATCCAGCGTGGCATCGGCTCCCACCCCGAAGGGGGTGATGCCTGTCACCATGGTGGCTCCGAACAGACTGCGTTCCCTGTTCTCCGCCTCGGCCAGGATGGTCGCCGGATCACCGGAGGAGATCACCAGTTCGGCCACAATGGCGACATCCACCGGCGTCGGACCCTTTACCAGCACATCATCGTTGATCGGCGTCAGCTCATCGTCAGCGCCGCTGCCGTTGATTTTGGCGTCGACTGCCGCCACCAGTCCTTCGGTCGGCAGACCGGCGGTGCCCTGGATAACCACGTCGATCGTGCCTTGGCCACGTGGGTGCTGATCCAGAATCCGCGCCGAAACAACACCGGTCACCGAGAGCGCCCACGCCAGATACGCCTGATACGTGCATCCGGAGAGTCCCTGCCAGGCCAGCACATAACGGATACGCAGCGGCTCGTCTTCCTCCCGATCGCTCCCCTCCGCGATGAGCCAGCCGACACGGTTTTCCACCCCATCAATGCCCGGGATGATCGTGGAGATCTCACTGATCTGTCCAACGGTCGCGTTGGCCCCGGCGCCGTACTCCTCCGCCTCCACCTCCACAGCTACTTCCAATGCGCCGTCCGGGATGATGGCGGCGGCTGTGGTGATGTATCTATAAATAACGCCGGCACCGTCCGGACGGGTACGCACCACACGGCCGGAGGGAATCGGCACGTTGCCGGCGGAAACAGTGCGGACGAAGTAGACGGTCCCGCGAGCCTTGGTGGCGGGCTTGCGGGTGATCCCCACCTGACGGCAGTGCAGGTCCAACCAGAGGCCGGTAGCCGTGTCCGGAAATGCCTGGGCCAGGATTACGGCCAGAAACTGGTAAAGCTGCCACAAACCCCAGCACCACAGCTCAATCAGGCCGCGGATGACTCCCTTGTTGAGATTAAGCCTGAGCGGAAGCCAGCCCTTGGCCGCATACTCCTCCTGCACGGCCGCAATCCGGTCGAACATCTCCTGGCGGATGATATCGAGGCTCTTAGAGACCAGATCTTGGATTGACATCTTTGATCACCAGTTCCTTGTTAGTGCTGTCATAGTCGATAACCAGGTTGTAGGGATTTTCCTCGCCGATGAACTCGAATTCAGCCAGTGCCGTGAAGCCTGTCTCGTCCCACCGCGTTACCGTACAGGCCGCCGTGCCGACCTCCGTGCGGGGATCCGCCTCGATGCGGCGCTCCACCTCCGCCTCAAAGGCCGCCCGGGAATCCTGCGTATTCTCATCCAGGAAAAACTCATGTACCAGGCTGCCGAACTCCGTGTCATAGAACAGCTCCCCCAAAGGTTGCATCAAGCCCAGTCGGATATCCTGGAGCCCGGTGGCAACACCGTCCGTCAACAGCAGTTCGCCGTTGGCGGCGACAAGCGCTTGGCCCGAGTCGCCGAGGCGGATGTCCTGCCCGAAAATATCGGTCATTTCGGTACCGCCACCGGCGACGTGAGGATAGAGGATAATCGGGAATACTGCTCGGCCACTGCCTCCAGGTCGGGCCCCTGGCAGATAATCACCATGCCGGCGCTGACTCCGGTAGTGGGAGGAGCATCGAGAGCGGTGTTAATGCGGCTCTGCCAATTGCCGGCAGCCGGAGCCAGGGGCAGCAGGTAAAAACCGGCGGCAGTCATGGCCGCGGCCAGTCCGAGGGTATTGGCCGCAATCGCATCCAGTGCGAGGACTTTAGCGTTTATCTGCCCCACGACCGCCGCATACTTGTTGAGCAGATCGTCCGCTTCGGCCTGCAGGCCCGCGACGGTTTCCGCGGCACCGGGGAAGATGCCCCCCAGGGTGAGGTTTTGCCACTGTTCCATTGATAGCTCCTTTTACAGCGGGGGACCGGTCTCGCCGCCGCCATCACCATGTTCCTGATGCGTGTGTTGTTCGTAGTCCTCGCGTAAATCCCCCAGGGTACCGAACGAGCCGCCTCTGTCGCTGATCTCCTGGGCCGCGGTAATGGACTTTACAACTGTCAGATCCCCTGTGATCAGGACGGCCGCGTCGATGGTCAACATAGACATGGTCGCCGATCCGGAGGACGCCTGAATGGTCAGAGGCCCTCCGGCTTCCAGGGTCCATCCGGCGCCGGTCTTGTGGATCATGGCCCCGGCGGGAGTGATTTTGATGAATACGCCCGGGGACTGCTGGATAATGAAGGCATCCTGCTCACAGTTCGGGGCCTTGTTCTTCTGCCACCGGAAATTGCTGATGCGGGGGTAGTTGGGATCACCATCGTAGTACTCGATATCGCACAGGGTGCCCACTGCCGGAGGGCAGACCACCCCGCGTTCGGGGCCGCCCCACATGATCGGAATCTCCACCCGGCTGATGATCGGCTCGGCCGGATCATCGCTGTCGTCATTGCGCAGCGGCTGAATGTCGGCCCAGTAGAAACCGTCGCTGGCGTAGGATTTCACCACGCGGCCTTTGCGCACCACGCGGTAGTAATGGCGCAGATTGGGCATCACCAGTTCAATGGCCCGCTGCAGGAGTTTTTTCAGATCGACGTCGGCCATATCAGTACCAGATGAACGTGCGCGTACGGTCCGGCGCACCCTCGTGACGCACCCGCTGCGCCGTCACTATGGCATCGATCCCCCGCCTCACGTCCTGGAGGTGGACAAGCCGGGAATGGTCCAAGTCAGGCAAAAGCCAGGTCTCAATGCGGGAGAGGGTAGTGCGGGACACGCCCGGTTCATGGCGGATCAACCCGGCACCGGTTGCGATTAACGGCATATCGCCCGGTTCCTCTCCGTCGCTCCAGTTCACCCCATCCCTTCCCATCCACAGCGCCCGGCGAGACATATTCAGGCCGAACTGGCGGCTGCAGCTCTCGATTACCTGCTGCACCATCTGCCAGACCGAGCAGGCCGATGCCACGAAACGCGGCAGGGTGACGCCGGTAGGATCAATATGTCCCACCGACAGACCGGCCGTGCGAATCGCCCACGACACAATCGCCTCGGGAGTCTCGTTCTCCCACGCCTGGGTCACGATGGTCCTGGAGAGCGGTAAAGCAGCGTTGCAGCCCCGCACCTCAATCTGATCCCGTGTTTCCCCAGGCGCCAGCATGATCACCGTACCGGACCACGTGACGGCTGCCTGGTCCCGGTAGCCGATCTCAATGGTCAGAGGATTGCCCGGCTGCAGGGTCTCATGCAGGGTCCCGGCTGGATCGGGCAGGGTAACCCCAACCCTCCCCAGGGGATCGCCGCGACGGCCCTCAATCCACCATGCAGGGGCGCGGTCCGCCTCGATGGCGCCGATGGTGATGGCGATATGTACCGCGGACAGTTCCATGTCAGTTCATTCCCGCTTTGATGCCGGCCAGCAAGGGGTTGGTCGTGTCCTCGACAATCCCCGGCGCCGGTGCCGGGGTTGCCTTGGTGGCCGGGGGCGTAGTGGTGCCGGTGGCCTTGACGGCGTTGGCCCGTTTTTCCCGTTTGACGACCGCAGGGATGTGCTCAATGAAGGTGAGTTGCACCTGGATCACATCATCATCGTCGCTCTCGGTCGAATCCAGAGCATCGAATACGACCCGGCTGATCCCCCGCGCACGCAAATGCCGGCCGGTCACGTTGTATATCTGCGGAGTCGCCTTTTTGCCGCCGGTAGCCTTGAATACTTTATTGATCGCGGTCAGCTTGGCGTAACAGTCGCTCACCTCATCGCACAGTAAATCAAGGGTCAGGGTGATGCCGGCATCCTCCCACCCCAGGGCAACCTTGGCCTTGCCGGACATGGCATCATGCTTCGATTCGTCGTAACGAACCCCGCAGCGGATGGATTGGCATCGGAGGATGCCGGGCAGCAGTGTATTGCCGAGTTTAACCAGACCATCCTCGAATGTGAGATGCTCAGGCATCGTATCCCTCCACCAGGGCCTGGAGCTGGGCTATGAAGTCCGGCACATCGGCCACGCTGCTGATCTGCACGGTCAACTGCTGAATGGTAATCTGCCTCCCGCCGTTGTTTCCCGCAGCTGCGGCCGCCGGAACGGCAGCGGGAACGGCCGGGGATGGAGTTGAGGTGGAGGCGCCGATTGCCGGCGGGCCGGGAGGTACGGTCAACGGTGCAGCCATGGGAGCCACGGCAATACTGGTGGAGAGAGCCGCCCCGGCCAGAGCGCCGGCCACGGTCTGCTGCAGCCCGGGTGCCGCCCCCTGGATCCCCTCGGACAGGGTCGACATGATCCGGGATCCGGAGAGGGTCAACTGGGAGAGAGGACCCTCCTTGGCATCGCTGAAGGGCAGCAGGTTGCGCACCTTGGCGAAGATGCCGGTCACCGCCTCCACCGGGGCCATGGCCACGGACTTGATGCCGGCCACCAGGGTCTGGATGATCTTGGCGCCGGAGGCGAACAGGTTGATGCGGCCCAGGATCTGGCCGATCCCCCACCACAGCGACTGGATGAACAGGAGCGGATGAGCCAGCGCCTGATAGAAGCCCATACCCACCTTGATGATCTGCCCCAGCAAAAACCCCAGGAAGAAGTTGACGAACTGGATTACGGTGCGCACCGACTCGAAGCGGTTGTACAGCCAGATCAGGGCCGCCGTAAGGGCCACGATCCCCACAATGATCCAGGTGATGGGGTTGGTGAGCATGGCCGTGGAGACCCCCATGATCGCCATCTTCACCATGGCCAGCCCCTGTACCAGCATCCCGAACCCCACAATGGCCTTGGTTACCAGGGTGCCGATCAGACCGATTGCCAGGAGCAACCCGCCGGCAGCCAGGGCCGTGACGGTCAGGGCGATGGCCACCCCGGCAATGATCCCGGAGGTGCGCGGGTTGGCCATGATCCAGGAATCCAGCCGCCCGGCCAGATCGTTAATCACCTGCATTACGCCGATCACCCCGGCCGTCTGACTTACCAGCCCGCCCACGTGGGCCACCACGTTGGATATCGTGCCGGTCAGGGTCTCCCACTGCATTTTGGTGCCGGACATGATCTCGTTGATTTTGGTCTGCATGTCGGCCTGGTTGCGCATCTTTTCCAGCATCTGGTCGAACCCGGCCACCCCCTGATTGATGAACACCGAAAGGGGACGGGTCGCCTCCTGACCGAACAGGCGGGAGAGCACGATGAGCTGGTCCTGGGGACGAAGTGCCCGAAGTTTTTCCAACTCGCCCATCATGGCCCGGATCCCGACAAAGTTACCGCCGGTATCGAACAGGTCCAGCTTGATCCCTTTGGCGTTAAGGAGTGGCGCAATATCCGCCATCATCTTTTTGCCGCCCAAGCGATTGCTGATTTCTGCAAAACGGCTCAGTGCCATGGCAAAATTGGTACCGGCCTGGCTTCCCTCAATGCTGCTGGTGGCCATCAGGCCGATGGCCGCGCTCACGTCGCGGCCTGCATCCAAACCCTGGACCCGCAGCGCCTTCAGGGTCGAACCCAGGTATTTTAGTGACTCGGACATGTCGGTGACATTGACCCCGGCCGCCCCCTTCAGGCGCTGCAGGGTGTCCATGAACTGGATCGAGTCCTTGTCCGCGATTCCCAGAGCCTCGGTGAACTTGGCCACATGGGTGGCGGCCTGGGCGTACGGAACCTTCATGAGCACCGCAAATTTGGCAGCAGCCTCGCCCATGCCCCCCAGGATCACATTGGTCTGCACCCCTTGTTCACGGAGAGCAGTGAACATCTCCAGCATGTCCTTGGTGGAGCCGGGCAGCGAGCTGCCCAGCTTGTCCGCCAGGGCGTTCAACTTTTCGTATTCGGCACCCACCTGTCCGGTGGAATTCATCAGCATGACGCGCAGGCCGAGCTGCGCCTCCTCCAGGTTGGCGAACTGGGTCACGGCCACGCCCAGCCCCAGGGCGCCCGCCACCCCGGCGCCGGCGATCCAGGTCCCATAGTCGCGGAACTTGTCGAAGACCGGCTGCAGCTTCTCGGCCTTGGCCGTGAGGGCGTCGATATTGCGGGAGATGGTCTGCACCGGTCCGGAGACCATGTCCATCACGCGTAGCAATATCCCGAGTTGGAAGATCGATTCCATCAGCTATTCACCACGAAAACCAGGATTTGCCATCAAATGCTTTCGAGACCGCATAACCCGCGTAGGCAAAGAAAAAAAGCACTCCCAGGACCGCCACGCCGGCCACCCCGGCAACAGTCCAGATCACCCACATAGGAATTGTGAATGTCATTTCCCACCCATCCCTTTCGCCACTGCCCCGGTCATCATCAGTTGCACTCTCTCCTCAATCCACAACGCTTCCGAATACTGCTTCATCAGATCGTCCAGATTTTCAGATGGTACACAGTGGAGGTAATGGCGGACCATGACCTCCATCTGCGCGATCCAGCTTCCTTTCAGCTCCTCGCGGAGCTCTAAAACTTTTTTGTCGAGAGGGTCTCGTTCATGCCGATAGCGCTCTGAAGCTCGTTATTGAGCGCCACCATGCGGCCGGGCATTTCCTCAAACTCGGCCTCCAACTGATCCTTGGTGGGGTGGAGAGCCTTTTCAAACAACAGATCGTTGACCGCCTGAAATGTTTTCCCCTTGGTCACTGTACCGATGAAACGCTTCATATCCAGGACCGTGGGTTTTTGGAAATAGTAGGTCCTGCCGTCTTCGCCGGTCAGCTCCAGAATCTTCTTGCCGGCGGTAATGGCATCCTGGGCAGCCTTTGGGAGTTGTTCCCTTTTGATTCCAGCCGGGGTCTGCTCTTTAGCTTCGCTCACGTCAAAACTCCTTTGATGGTTGAATTACAGGGCGGATGCACCGCCCCACTGAATGGGTGCCAGAACCTTCAAATCCAGCTTGCGGGCACCGACGTTGTCATCGCCCTGCTTGCCGCCGGTGCTCGTTTTGGTGATCTTGCAGGCCGGCAGGATGTCGGTGACGATGGGGAGCCCCTCACTGGCATAGGAAACGACGATCGGGAACGGCAGGCCGTCGTACAGGGAGCCCCCCAGGGCCATCCTCAGTCGTTCCGCCTCGTCCAGATCCAGTTCCATTTTGGCAGAGGCTTTGTAGTTCTTCCGGCCGAATCCACGAGGCACATTGCCTTTGCCGTAGCGTTCCTCTATCGGCCGCTCGTCGTCATAGTCGATATTGGTTATGCCGATGCAGATCCCGCTGGGCAGTTGCACCTCAATTGATTCCCAGTCATACAGATTGCCGTTGACAGCCATTGATTTCCTCCTGTGATGGGGCCCGGGTCATCCATGACCGGGCCCCGGGTTTATTGCAGCCGCGGGTCGAATGCGCCGCCGGCGTAAACGTAGCGTGCGAACAGCTTGATCTTGCGGATGATGGGAATGCCGATCAGGGTCATCTCCATCGCCACCCCGTTGTTGACGATGTCCTGCCCGTCCGGGATCAGCACCTGATGGGCGGCCAGTTCCTGCGGTATTGCCTTGGTCATGGTGTTGAGGGCGGATTCCACCCCTGTCTTCAGATAACCGATGCCGGCCGCCGAGATCCCCAGGGTCGGATCGCCCGCCTCGTCGTACATCGACCGGAGCGCCGCGATACGGGCCTTGCGCACCGCTTTGAACACGGTCCGGAGCACGCTCAGATAACGGTAATCGCTGGTGGCGTCAGCCAGGGTCCGTTCGTCGCCCCAGTACGTACCGGAGAGCCCGGCATAGCGACGAGCCGTGATGTAACCAGCATCCTGCAGCATGACCTGGTGGCTCTCCGTGTACTCCGCGGGCAGGGAGAACTGCGAGACCGCGCCGTCCCGAACCCTGCCCAGGGCACGCATGACCGGGATGGCCAGCAGTCTGCCCGCTGCCAGTCCCGCGCCATTGCGGGTATGGCTCAAACCGGTGAAATCCACGATCTCGCCGTAGGCACAGACGACCGCCACGAAACGGAGCGCCACCCCTTGCCGCTCGGCCACCATGGCCGCGGTCCAGGTGTCGATGCTTTCACCGTCATAGGTCAGCCGACACTCGGCCAGAAAGAAGGTCGGGCGGTGGAGGTTCCACAGCTCGTCCGCGCGTACCTGCAAGGCCGACCAGTCGCTGGAGTCCGAGGCGCCCACCACGTAGACGAATTCCACGTCGTAAAGCTCCAGGGGAGTTTCCAGTGTCTCCAACACGGCGGACACCGTGGGCACCGGGTCCAGAATGGTGAAGCTGTAGACGTCTCCGGCCACGGCAGTCTGGGCCGGGAAGGTGATAATCACGCCGGTACTGCCCACCGTAATGGCACCGTCAACCGGGATCGTTCGCACCGGACCATAGTTGTCGCCGCCATCCAGCGAGAGTTGGTAGGTGCCGGCATTGCGGGCGCCACCGCCGGTGATGAGGAGTACCACCGCCGCGCCGGCGGTGGGGGTGCCGGCAGCGGTGACTGCCGGCCCGGTTCCGACTTTGGTTATGGGCCCGATCGGCGCACGTACGTGGCAGGCATATACGTCGGCAGCAACCTGTACTCCGGCCAGCACTACGGTCACTCCCGTTGCCCCGACCGCAATCTGGCCGTTGGCGGGAGTCGGAGTCTCGGCCCCCAGCGTTGCGCCGCCATCCGTCGACAATTTGTAGGTGGCAACCGCCAGGGCGCCTCCCTGCACAATTACGATGTGTATGTCGGCATTACTGACCGGCGTGCCGCTGATCTGGGCCGCCGGCCCGGTACCGGTGTGGACGATGGGGGTGACATAACCGGCATTTGTACCAGGCACCGGGACGGCGACCACCACCGGGCTCTGACCACCGGCCGCAAACAGATCCCGCAGGCGATCCACCAGGGGGCCGGCGCCCAGCAGGGCATCCAGGTCGCTGGACTTGCCGAGCAGGTACCCCCTGCCCACCTCTCCCAGCGAACAGACGCCGGCAACGATGCAGCTGCCCTCAACTCCGCCCGGAGCCAAGCCGGAGGTGCCGTCTATCAGGTATTCGAAAACGTCATTCATTGAGTCCCTCCCGAGATTGGTTATCAGATGCTACGGCCCATGGGCTTGTTGCGGTACAGCTCCATGGCTTCCTCGAATTGCTCGACCGTCACCTGCTTGCCTTCCACCCAACCGGTGGCCCGGCGCAGCCCGGCCACTGCCGTGGCAGGCATGCCGCGCTCCATGGCCAGATTTTCAACCGGGTGCAACGGGTGCTGTGCCACCATGGATGCTGATGTTTTGCCGGGCTGCTTTGTTTGTTGCTTTTCGTCCTGGGTGTCCATTGCCGATTCTCCTTATGGTGATACAATTAATGGGATAATCTCCACGCTCGGTATCAGCCCTTGCGTTTCGACCGTTTGGATGCCGCCGGTGAACTGCACCCGGATGATTGCCATCCGGGGCCGGCGCAGCTTGCGGTCCAGTTCTACGTCCGAGTCCCAGGGACGTGCCGCGTCCTGAGGATCGATGCGGATTGCAGTGCCGTCGCTGGCGGCGATTTGTTTATGCTCCGCCACGCTCTGTTGCATCTGTTCCACCAACCCGTTGCCCGCCCATAGTTCCTCAGGGCAGCGGGCGTACAGGAGGCAGCGGAATGTGACTTCCCGACGGTAGCGTCGTCTGGTGAGGCTGTGTGCGGTCTTTTCAGCATTGCGCTGTCGGTTTATCAGCCGGCCATCCCGGATACTGGCATCCCGCACTTCAAGACAGCAGGCGGCATAGTCGTGTTCTTTGAGGAAGTCCAGGGGGAGGTCGTCAAAAAAGATAGTGTCCGGATCGTAGGGATGTATGCCCCCGGCCAGGGTCAGCGCCTGCAGTCGTGCGGCCAGATATGTGCGGCAAGCGTCGATCATTTTTTCTTGAACACCTCAATGGCGATCCCCTTCAGGGCCTCATGGACCGACGGCTTCATTTCCTCGAAGGTCGGCTTCCAGAGTTTCCGGGCGGGGATCTTTTTGCCGTCGTCATCGGGCTGCTCGTGGATCAGGGCGATGTCGGTCAGTTCCTGGCCGTTCTTTTCCTTGACCCCCCGTTTCACTCCGCAGCCCCCTGCGTAATCGTTTAGCAGGGTCGTGGTGATGTTGCTGTACATCTGGTTGCTCGATCGCAGGATGTCCGGGGAGAGCCCCTGTTGTTCCTTCCGGGCGGCGTACTTCTCGTTGAGGACCTTCCACTCCAGATCCTGACTGTCAACGTGGCCGAGCACTCTGGCCTCGATCCGTTTCAACTGCCGGCCGAGCGTGCGGCGGGATTCACTCCGGACTTTGGGGGCTGCCGATCGCAGCACCCGTTTCAGGGCATCCCACTCACCGGTCAGTTGTACGGATTTCTCGGCCATGACTACCTCTGCACGATCAACTTCAGCAGGATCGGGATCCCGCGGAACAGCCCGCGGTCGGTCAGCTCAATGATCGCAAAACGCTTTCCCTTGATGACGATCCAGTCGTCGGGATTAATCAGCGGCTCCCCGGTCTCGGGATCCATCAGCCCCTGGGCGGCAAGATAATCGCGGTTGAAGGAAACGACCCACCGCTCCACCATCTCGCTGTGGGCATCCCGGACGTACCGCTCACCGTGGACCACCGAATAGTCCTCTTGATCATCCGGCTTGAGCCCGGCCAGCAGATCGATTTCCTCGCCGGATGCTCGCCGCAGGGTTACCGGCGATTTGTGGAACGTGTCGGTCACGCTGCGCATGGCCGCCCGGAACTGATCAACATTGTCTTGAGAGAGCAGGTCCATTTTATTCCACCACGATCATGGCCACGCCGGTATCGGCGGGAGCGATGCCCTGGCGGCGCTCGGCGATCGACCGGGTCAGGGCAGATTCCATCTCGGCTAAAAATTTGAGTTTGTCGACAAACTCCGCCTTGCCGGCGCCGTCGCCTTCAACCTTGTTCATCTCCTTCTTGTAGTGCGATCGCGCAGGCAGCAGCAGGGCCTTGGCAGCCAGATCGGCAATCAGGCTCTTGCGGGTGGTGGATAGGTCCGCCTCGGCAATCCCCTCGTAACCGGCCAGGGCCTGCGCCTCTTCAACGACTACCGGCAGCGAGGCGGCGAACAGGGCCGCCTCGTCCGGAAGTCTGTTTCTCACCATGTCGAGAATGGTGGCCATTATTCTTCGCCTTCACCGATAGTGAAGACCTTGGCACCTTCCGGGAATATCCTGGAGAAGCCGATCACGTTGGAAATGACCGTGTCCTGGAGCTGCTTGTCGATGACCTTCTCGGTCTCGATCAGCTCGGCACCGGACTCCTTCACCAATTCCAGGGCCGCAGACTTGGAAATGATGGTGATCTGGTTGTTGCCCAGGGCTGATTCCGTCCAGTTGAACCGTTTCAGAGGCAGGCCGAACGGCGTGGCGAACTCACCCGTGGCAGCGGTCTTGAAAATGTAAGGCGTCTGAAACTCAGGCAGGTTCAGAATGGAACTCATCTCGGTCTTCTTGGCCGCGAACACGGTCCCGCTAAACCGGTCCATGTTCAGGTAGAACTCCAAGAGTTTGTTGTAGCTGAGCGGTGTGGCAGCTGTGGCCGGGGCCGCGTTGTCGTTGCCGTCGCCGTTGATGACGTTGTACATGGCAAACGCCACGTTGCGCTTGGCGATCCGCTGCCCGATCAGCTGCAGGTGCGTGGCGAACAGGGGCAACTTCATGCGGCGCAACACCTCGTAAGAGGCATTGAGCTTGAGCCCCAGTTTAGCCAGGCGGATGGAGTTTTTGGCACTGGAAATCGTGACGGACGGGAACATGCCCCCCTCGGCTATGCGGGTGAAGTCGATCTTCTTTTCGTCGAAAACGGTCTTGAAGGTATCGTAGACGCCCGAGTCGATGGTGGTCTCGGTGGCGACTACGTCATCCAGGGTCAGGTCAATGGCGGTCAGTCCGGCCAGACCGATGCGGACGTTACGGTTGATGAACTCGGGAAAGAGATAGATGTCTTCCTGAGTACGGTAGAAGCGCTCGACGGTATGCTTCCGCAGATTGATGTCCTGCTTCATCAGCGCAAATTCAAACGCATCGAGGTTAGCCTCCTCCGAGGGATTCTCCTGAGCCAGCAGTTCGGAAACCGTTATGCCCAGGGTACGGGCCTGGCCGTACATTTCACGACAGAGTTTTATTGCCATTTGCGGATCTCCTTATGGATCGGTGATGGTTTACGGACAGCACATGACCAGGGTGTGGGCCGTGGTGTCCTTGGTGAGCACGAACATGGGCCGGCCGACACTGGCGTCGGTACCGCCGGCCAGATTGGTGGGGGCGACCGCGACAACCGCGGCCGCTCCAGTACTGGCGCCGGTATGTGCCACCGTGACCAGATCCGCCGCGGAGCTTGCCTCGATGGCTGCTTTGACCAGGGCGGCGGTGGAGGTGATGGCGCTGGCGCCGTCGGTGGCCAGGGTGACGTTGATGTCCCGGCCGACCACGTCGACCGAAAGGGCCACGTTGTTGCCGGGCGGGTCGATCAGCGTGATTGTGATGTCGTTACCGTCCGCGCCGGCCTTTTTGGCGGTGAGCGTCAAGGCGTTGTTGTTGGCCACCACGCCAGTTGCCAATGACGCGGCCACGGCTGCGGCAGGGGGCTTGACACCTCCCAGGCCGTCGGCAACCAGGTGCTGATAGTTGAGGCCGGGGTTGCCGGTGTAGGAAACCTCCACACAGCAGTCACAGCAGCGCACGGCGCCCACTTCGGGCGAGGTGTCGATCTTGATCAGCTTGCCGAAGAAAACGTCCTCGGCGGCGCACAGATCAACCGTGCCATTGGCAGAGACCTTGACTACCTTTCCTTCGTCGGAGCGGATGATTCCCTCCGCCAACAGAAAAGTCATATCATTGACTTCCAACTCGTTGAAGCTCACGCCCAACATATCTTTCCAGCTCATGAGATACCTCCGTGATTGGTTGATGAACGGTTACAGCTTGTAATCAGCGGCCCGCTTCCCGCCGGCGGCATGGCCTTCCGGCGCGGGCCGCGACGACTGGCGCTTCAGCTTTTCACCACATTTCGGGCAGGCCAGCGGCAC
Organism: Geobacter sp. SVR; assembly: GCF_016865365.1. Lineage (NCBI taxonomy): Bacteria > Pseudomonadati > Thermodesulfobacteriota > Desulfuromonadia > Geobacterales > Geobacteraceae > Geobacter > Geobacter sp. SVR. Next base: position 3,012,912 of record NZ_AP024469.1, on the reverse strand, counting down.
CTTGCTCTCCACCGCCTGCTCGTACTCCTCGCACAGGGCGCGGGCCGTGGCCAGATCTGCGGTGCGGATCACGCCGGTGATAAAGCGCTCCAGCGCCCCTTCGCCCTTGAGCACCTTGTAGAGCGTCTCGGCCCTGGTACGGGTTTCCTCCAGGAGCTGCTTACCGAGCTGGGCCTCCGGCTCCAGGCCGGCAATCTTGGTTTTGAGGCCGGTAACGGTCTCGTTGATCTTCCCCTCCAGGAGCTCCGCGGACAACTCGGTGCCGGCGGCGATCCCCAGGAGGGCCATGGTTGCTGCGGTCAGCTTCATGTCCTTTTCCTCCTCAGTGTTGTTATGGTCAGGGGCGCCGCTGGCGCCCGCCTCTAATGCTTTGGCATACGGGTCCTCACCCTCCCAGACGATGGAAACCTCGCCGGCATTGGTGATCTTGGTGACAATCAGTCGCACCACCTCGCCGTCCACCACCTCACCCAGCCTGGACCAGTAGCAATCCAGGTTGGGATGCGATTTCTCGAACTCGAACCAGATGGTCACGCTGCAGGCCCGCAGTGCTCCGGTCTCCACTCCCCTGGCCAGCGAGGGGTCAACTATCTTGTCGGCGGCCAGCAGGCAGTTGATTCCTTGCGGATCGTTCTGATCATCCCAGAGCGGACCCTGGGTAAAACCTTTCCATCGGGTCACGTCGATGGAGTGGTTGGCGTAGAGGGTCAGCTTCTCGAACAGCGGCACCGCAGCCTTGAGCACGCCCGGCCGGGTGAAATCGAAAAACCGGTAGGGGGTGACGGTGGCCGACAGTATCCTGAAGTGACGGGCCACATACTCCTCGGGGTTGAGCCCGCCGTTTTCCTCTCCCCCGGCCGGCGCAAAATTGATGGGAGCATCCATGCCCGGCAAAGGACACCCGGAGATCGTTCCCCCGAACCTGGCTTTTGCAAATCCTTCCCTCAGCACCTGGAAACTTTCGTTTTTCTGTTTTTCAGCCATCACAACCTCCTCGCGACATAGCCCTGGAACGCTCAAATTTAGTTTATAAACCGCCTAAACGATGCTCGCCCGACCCGTCAGTCGACCGCCGCTTTCCGATGGCGGCATTTCGGGTGATACGGGGGGGTCTCGAAACCTGCCGCTTGCAGCTCGGCGTCGCTCATTTCCGTGACCTGGTCGGCCGTGTATTTGTTGGACAGAAATGGCGGCAGGTCGTCGGGCTTCTCGAATCCCTTTTCCAGGGTCCGAGCCAGCCGCGTTGCGGCTACCTGGACATCAAACTTCCGCCCCAGCATCGACTTGCAGTGGGCGCAGATGGGAAACGTACTCGGCCCCACGATCTGATAGCGCTTGATCCCGGCCTCGTAGAGAGAGAGGGTCTGCCCCATGTTCTGCACGCGCCCCATGGTGGTGGAAACGAGCTGCTCGATCTTGTAGAAGCTGGTCTCATTGACCAACCCGGTGAACGTCCGTGTGAACTCTGCCCACGTCTCCGGGTCGCGGATGTTGAGCCCCTTGGAGATATATTCATCCTGCAGCCAGGAGATGAACTGCTTGCCCACGGTCTCGTTGTTGGCCAGGTAGTTGCCGCGGCCGAAGTAGAACTGCTCCACATTGGTCAGGTAGCGCAGGGCATTCTGGTCGACCACGGCAATGTCGATGGTATCGCCGGCAAGGCGCTGCCCCCGGCGGCCCCGCAGGTGGTTCTTGTCCTCGTACCGCCAGCGGCGCCATTGGGAGCTGACGAACTGGTTGCAGACCTCCATCACGATCGTTTTGCTGATCTCGCTGCGGAGCGTGATTTCGAACGCCGTATATACTGCCAGTGCAAACCCTTTCAGACTCCGGCGGTGATTGCCGTTGTCGATGTAATCTGCACCCGCGGCTATCCCCGCCTTGATCGCCTTCTCCTCCGGCCCCTCCAGAACCGCCTGCAGGGCCGCGATATAGTTCTGGTCCTGGCGATCGTCGGCCGGCTGTTCCAGGCGGATCACCTCCGGCCGGAACGTATAGCGCCCGGTCTGCCGGTTGAAACGGAACTGCACGGCAGAAAAACCGGCCGGAGTCTGGTTGCCGGCACGAAAGCCGGTGGCCTTCTCGTATCCCAGTTCCTGCGCCGCTTCATCGCTGGTAATGATCCCGCCATCCCGCTTCTTGAGCACATTCTCAATCCGCTGGCCTTCCGTCTCGGCTTTGTCCTTGGCCTTGAGCGTGTCGTTGTTGTTCCAGGTTACCGACACCTGGGCATCAATCCCGTGCAGCAGCAGGTCGAGGGCATAGCCCTTCTCCAGGAATCGCTTGATCATCCGCCGGGCAACGCCGAGCTTTGCGGTGAAACGGTCGTAATCCACCTGGGCGTAGGTCTCGGTCGTGCTGTAGGAGCGGCCCGCCATGCTGGGGGGGATGTCCAGGGCTGAAAAAATCTGCTCCTCGTTCATCTCCCACACCGATTTCGCGCCGGCAGCGGCACCGGCATTGGTGGCGTTGTGCTTGATCTCCTGATCCTTATAGTGGACCGCCACTCCCTTGCTGATGTTCTGTTTGTACGCCTTGGCATAGTCCTTCAGCCGTTGCGTCAGGCGGTTCTTGTAAGCCTCGTCGTTCTCTCCGGCACGCTGCTGCGGAACCTCCATGCTCACGTCCATAAAACCAAGCAGGCCCATTTTGCGGATGATGGCGCCGATGTTGTCCGTGGCGTCTAGCTGCACCTCAATGTTCTTCAGCGAGGCGTAGAATGGCGGGATTGCATAGGGCGATCCGTCCACGGTCTGGAGCGGCATGTAGCTGTAGGTGAACGGGTTGAGCTGCACATAGCCGTTGTTACTCCCGCTGATCTGGTTGGTCAGTTGATGGGGGGTCATGATCCCGTCCACCCGCCGGAAGCGGATACGCTTGACCGCCACAATGGCGCAGTCGGCCACACCATCCCGCACATTGTCGCTGATCACCCACTCGGCCGAGAGCGCACCCATGAGCGGGATCTGACGCAGGAAATGGTTGACCAGGCCGTCCACCCCGCCGCCGATCAGATAGACCGAGGCGGCCAGGGCATTAAGCCGGTCCAGGGCGGCCTGGGGGTTGCGGGCCTCCACGGTCAGCTCGTGGCCGGTGTTGCCCAGGTTGACCCAGATCTGCAGGGCCTGGGAGATGTCCGGATTGAAAATGGAGAGTGGCTCCAGTACATCCAGGAACTCCAGGGGAAACGGCGCACCGACGAACGAGTAGAATCCAGCGAGCTTGCCGAGCACGCCGGTGATCTGGTCCTCGGGTACCGAGATCTGCCCGACGTCCACGGCCGGGGTTTTGCGGGCAAAGGGCCACCAGCTCATGCGCGGGCCTCCGCGAATTCGGGGTAGCAGTCGACAACACGGATACCCGAACCCTTCTGCAGGAAACTGATCGCCATTTCCGAGGCGTCAGGCCCGTCATCGTTGACCGTGTTGTTGTTGATGTAAACGAACTGGTCCACCAGGGTCTTCTGGTCCGAATGACGGCGCTCGAACTGCATTTTCTTGTGTTCCCACAGATATTCGCAGGTACCGACGATCCGGGCGATCTTGTTGGCCTGCGAACCATGATGGAGGGGAGCCCAGGGGAGGTAGTGGCCAACCTCTCTGGCGTAGTTCTGAATCGCCTCGTGGAGAAAGTCCTTGAGCATGTTCTCCTCAATCGGACAGCGCCCAGGATACTGCTCGTTCTGGGCGTAGGCCGCGGCAAACATTTCGCCGATCGAGCGGCGCTTTATCCATGCGTGCATGCAACGGAAGATCATTGATTCGCGGTCAAACCCCCAGGTGACCACGGCCCGGAAGTCGCTCTTTTCAGTGGCCGTGGCAGATGGGTCAACGGCAGTGGCAAAGATCAGCGGGCGCTCAATCACCTGGACGCGGTCGAAGTAGGTGGCAGTATCCTCCGGAAACGGGCTGTCCTCTTCCGTGCTCTTGTTGCGGTACTCCTTGTTGAAGATCCGCTTAGTGACCAGCTTCATCTTGCGCATCAGCTTGTCCCAGGGCCAGCGGGCCGGCCATAGAGTGATCTGCCGTTCTTCGTCCACAATGGCGTCATAGACTTTGGAATTGTAGAGCGGCAGGCCGGTCTCCTCGTCTTCCATGGCGATCATTTGAGAGATGGCACTTTTGGCGTGGAAGACGTTCCCCACCATGGTGGCCGAGCAGTCTCCTTCGAGACAGCCGAGCACCTCACCCTGGATGAACTCCACAATAGCTTTGGTCACCGTGGGGCTCTTGACCGTGCTGTTGTCTTCCAGGTCATCCAGACCAATATCGTCGGGCCGGTAGGGGCCATGGGATTTGCCGCGCCACTGGTCGCCGCGGCCGAGGGCTTCAACCAGAGTTCCTCCTTTGGTCATGAAAAAATCATCCGACCAGGTGCGGGTCTTGGCGATAATGTCGCCGTAGTCATGGCGCAGCCGGGGATTGTCTTCTAGTTCGACCTTGATCTTGACCGTGAACCTCTTGGCCTGATCGTGGATGTTGGAGCCCAGCATGATGTACTTGCGGAGCTGCTTGCAGATGCGGTAGATGCGCAGCCCTACCGTGACGATAGTTGTCTTTGCGTGGTCGCGTGGCGCACCGATGAAGTTGAGCCCCGGCTGGTCGGCAATCTCGCACCATTCGGCGTGACAAGGTGCGAAGTCGGTCCGGGCATAGTGCGGCATGTAAGTCTTGATGAACTCCAGAGGATCATTGCAGCGCTCAATGCGCTCCCGCTTCTTTGCCGGCGTATCGTTTTCGAACGGCGAAACGCTGTCGGCAATGAGCTTGCGGAGGCCGGCGACATAATCGTCGTACTGGCGCTCCGTCATGTTCTGGGTCTTACGCATTGCCATTCATCAACTCCGACTTAAATTCCATCGTCATCGCATCAAAATCCGATGCCAGTACCTTCAGCCCCTCGGGGTCGTTCTCGCGTAGCCAGCTGATCATCCACTTGATGTTTTCCAGAAACACGGCAGCCTTGTCATAGCCGCTGCCCTGGCTCTCCACGTTCTTGAACTTCACCACCAGGGCGCCGAGCTTGCTCAGGTTATCCAGAGTGCCGCCTTCCACGGCGCCGGGCTTGCGCGATTCGGCGTAGGTCAACTCCCGCTCCAGCAGCGCCTCCATACGGATACCGAAAGAAGCCTTACGCTCACGGGCCTTGTCCCATTCGTCGCCGTCACGCTTCTTCCAGGCGTCGGCAGTCTGGCGGGAAACTCCGTAGGTCTCGGCCGCCAGGGTCAGGTTGCCGGTCTCAATGAACTTCTGCCGCACCAGCGGCATCAGCTCTGCACGGGCGCCCTTCTCGGCCATCAGCGTTCCCCCAGCTCTCGCTTGATCCTGGAGATGTCCGACAACGTCACGATCAGGCTGGACTGATATTCCTTGAGCTGGTCGAATAGCGTGTCCAGCATCAGAATATTCAGCTCTGCCGGCCGGTTGAGATGCGGTTGCAGAGCCTCACACAACTGCTTTTGCAGGCCCTCAATCAGCAGGCTCAGCCGCGTTTCATCGGCATGCAATCCCGCCAGTTTGATGCGCAGTTGTTCGACTAGACTCATTGTTGGCCTCCCACGTTCTGGGCAGGGGGAGCAGCAGGAAGGCAGGTTCCTTTGAGGTCGACGCACCGTGTCCGCCCCTGTAGCCACGTCAACAGCGCTGTCTGTGATTGGGTATTGAGCCGGATCAGATCGGCCAGAGCCGATTCCCGCCGCTCACCCTCCGCTGCCAGGTGTTCGTGTTTCTCTACCAACACGACGTTGTCCGAATACATCGAGACGACGGCGGCATGCCGTTTTTCCGTAATTCTAGTGAACCACCAGAGGGCGATCCATGGCCCGGCAGTATTGAGGACAAACAGGGTGATCATGGGCCATGCCCCGATCTGCTTGACCAGGGCGGCTACGGCGGTTAATGCGGCGATGTCCTGTGGCGTCATCAAAGTCTCCAGTGCTCGTGTAGTGTCTGGCAGTTTATGCATCTGCGGCAGCCGGGTACTGCCAGCCGGCGCGCTGTGGGGATTTCGTCTCCGCAGTCCAGACAGACGGAACCAGTGTAATTTCCCGGTTCCCGCCCGGCTTGTTGCTGCTGCAGAACAAACGCCTGGAAGTCTTCATTCACCACCTGGGCGCGGTCAACGTCATCGGGCATTGCGGCACTCGCTCAGGGCGTTCAGCAGCGCCTCGTTATCCGCATGAAGCCGATCAAACTCACTCTTTTTCACCGTGATATCGGGGCCGGCAGTCTCAATGGCCACGTAGCGCGTACTGCACCCGGTCATGCTGATCAGCAAGATGCTGAGACACAGCAGCAGCATCGTTTTTTGCCAAAGCCGTCCTGAATTGCTGGATGTTCGCATCGTGGTTCTCCCCTTTGTTCTTCTCATTCCACGACCGTATCCCCTCCACGATGATCGGGAGGAGATAGGCCACTATCTGCAACAGCGCCTCCATTACTGTGCGGCCTGAGAGGGTACTCCGGGGATCGCGGCACTGGCCAGGCCGAGTAGAGGTACATCGCGGGTAACAACCTGGTCCTTGGTGGCACCTACGCCGGGGATCTGGGCCAGTAGAGACTCGACAATCCGCTCGGCCTGCTCACGGCTGACCGACGGCATGACGCTCAGGATATGTCCCACCGCAACGTCCAGCTTGGCGCTGCCGGTAAGCCCGGCCAGACCCTCCACCTTCTTGGCGGCCATCTCTTCAGCCAAGGCGATCCCCTGGTACGCCAGGCGCTCAATGGCATTGTCTCGCTGGAGCAGGTAATCTATCTTGAACCGGTTTCCGAGCCAGTGCAGCGGGATGGACAAGAGGCCCAGCAACAGCGCACCCACGATGGGAAAGATTGTTTCGCGCAGGAAGGCGGCCAGGACGGCCGGGTCTGCGGAGGTGGCCGACGCAGCATCGCCGGCAAGGGCTGACAGACAGAGAATTGACAACAGGCAACAGACAAACAGCACGGTGAACAGCTTTTTCATGGTTTGGCTCCTTTATACTGCCAGTATTTTCAACGCCTCAGCGTAGCGGGCCTGCCGATCAGCAAGGCCGTTGACGCCGGCGTTGATGCTTTTGGTAACTGCCAGGACATTGCCGGCATCGGCCAGCGGGTTGAGGTTGCGTGTCGACCAGTACCAGCAGGCCGACTCCACCGCTCCTTCGTGGGTCAGCAGGTATGTCTCCGACACCTCCAGGGGCTTGCCGATCGTCGCCGCGAATGCCTCGCGGTTGGCACGACCGGTGAGTTGGAACGGGCCGTAACCGCGGAAACGCCAGCCGTCGCCGCTGGACTCGGGACCGTTGCCCATGCGGTTGGCGTAGCAGTTGTTGGCGATCGCCTCGGGTTTGCGGTGGAGCGTCCAGGCCAGATCGTTAGGGACCTTGGTCGCTGCCTTGGGGTCGACGGCGTACCGGTTGGGCCACGTCCTGGCCAGCCCATCCGCGCTGTAGCTGAGGTTTTCGGTCAGATCGGCAAAACCATCGGACTCGTGCCCCGCTTGGGCCAGAAACATGGCCACACGCAGGGGAGTGTCGATACCGTGCAGGGGCAGGATGGTATTGAGCGCCGCCACCCAGGCGACAGGTTCGCTGTTGCGCGGAAAAAGGCGCCGGAATTGGTCTACCGTGATCAGCATTTGTGGTCTCGAAGTATGGACCGAGGCGGAAGGAGGCCCCCCGCCCGGCCAGAATGGGTGTTGCTATCGAGTGGGGATACTAGCGGATGTGGCGGGCAAGGTCGTGTGACACAGTCACAAACGAGAAGACCCCTCTCCGGGGTGGAGAGGGGTCTGGGTGATGAAGGGGCTTATATCGCGGGGAGGGTGGATTGTCAAGCGGCATAACTCCCGCTGCGGCGGACGAGCCGCCGAGCTTTGCCGTTATGCCCCGTAAATGTGCGTCAGATGCCCCGGCCGCCGCTGTATCTGGCCCGGAGGTGCATCAGCGTTCAATATTTTCAGAGCGTGATCGTATTTGATGGCCGTTCCCAGGCGAGACTCGTACATGCTGATAAACCCGTGACCATGCCCGGCCAAATACTCCAGGTGGCCGCGAGTCACGACCTCGGCATACGTGCCACCCTCTGGACAACCCTTTGGCCACTGCGCATTTGCCCCCTCGAATCTGGAGTGTAGGTAGTATTCGCGCAGAAAATTATACATCTGCTCAAATAAGGGTAGCGGTTGGGCGGATACGCCGCCCGCAGAGCCGCCGTGCGCCATGGTCGGAGCCGACTCGTGATGCGACGCTATCGCACCCTCTCCAATCGCGGGATTGCGATCCCCACGCCCGCAGGTAGCCCCTGCGGCAGCAGGCTGTGACATTGACATAGCGCCCTCCGAGGGCATAACCAGGACGCCGGACACCGACCGCCAAACACCTGGCGGACGGGTCAGCGCCATGGCCGTTATGCCCTTAAACCTATTGTCATTAAATCGTCGCCATTGTCGTATTGATAGGCAAAAGCAAACCCGAGTTTTTCGTAAAATTTGCGTGCTTTGTCGTTGGCTTTATCAACAACTAGCCCGAGTGTTTCACATCCGCCATTACGGGCAATCTGGCGACATTCCTGGACCAGCATCACCCCGATTCCCTGACCGCGCCGGGCAGTGTCAACATACAGTTGCCGAATATTAGCGGATCGCAGGTGTTTGTATTGCAATCCGACTGTCCCGACAAACTGCAACTCCGAATCAATGGCGACTATTTTTGTTTCTTCATTACCGTCTATGTCACAGTCCAGACGTAACAGCGTGGGCATAACCCCTCCTTCGTGCGGATAAACCGCACAACTCGTACCTCGTTATATCGCCAGACTCATCTGGCGTGGATCAACTGCACTGCGGCGCTGCTGGGTCTTGCCCTCGCAGATCCGGTAGACCTGCCGTACGCTGAGGCCCGTCTCCCGTGCCAACTGCCGGCGATTCTGCACGCGATCATGGTTCTTGACGTACCGCTCCTTGGCAACCTTGAGAGCATGCCGGACCTGCGGCAGATAGAGTTGACCGCCCCCCAGTGAAGCCGCCACGGCAGCCGTCAGTTCCAGGCCGATGATCGGGTACAGATCCAGATAGCCACTGCGCAGATGGTCCGGGTGGCTGATCTCAGCGACATACGGCAGCAGCAGCGGACCGCCGCCGATTTCCTCCGCCACGCGCACCGTCAGCTCCAGGCCGATGATCGGCACCAGCTCGGCATAGTCGCCGCGCAGATCGTCGGGCTTCAGCTCGTCAAGCCAGGTTGTCACTGCCATTGTCTCAGACACGTACCCGCACCCCGTTAACTCGGCAACGACACCACGGTATAAAGCCGCCGGTACTCCACCGCTTTGATCAGTTTATCCACCGACCACGTCCGCAACTGCGGAGCACACAGAACGCAGGTGTTATGCATCAGAGGGCGCCCGGTCTGGATCTCTGCAACGGCTATCTGTAGGTCAGTCACCAATTCCCCGCGGCGGTGTCGATTCATGGCCCTATCCCTCGTCGGTCTCAATCAGGACTACGTTCCTGGAAAACGCCCGGATGTCCACAACAGGCCAGACCAAGCCGCCGGGATCTTCGATATACAGCACCTGGTCGCCATAAAGCTCTTTGTTGTCGAGCTTGCCCTGGAGCCTCTCCATGAAGTCTTTCAGTGTCATAGTTCCTCCGGCTATCTGTATTCCAGGGGGCAATGCAGCTGGATGTATTCCATGATCGCGGCATTTGCGAAACGGAGTCGCCACCAGCCAGGGCCGTGGGTGCGCTTCATCTGGCCTTCAAACATCTTCTTCAGCCCCTCAATCGCAAGGTAGGCATCGGCCGAGGTACGCACCTTGCCATCTTTCAGCCCCATCCGTTTTTCCAGGAACAGCTGCAGGCCGTTCTCCGCTCGCCACAGGACCAGCCCGGCCAGGGCGGTGATTTTATCCAGCTCGTCCTGGTTGACCAGGGCAACGACCTTTCCCGCCCTCGGCACGGGCGCGCGCCTGGCAGTGGGGCGGTAGCCTTTACCACCCTTGATCACAAACCCCTTCCGCTCGTACTCCGCAATGAAATGCCCGGCCTGATCGCTGGTCAGATCCGCGGTGGAGCTTTTGCCGTAGCGTTCCTGGAGCAGTTCCCCGCGCTCTGCCTTCGTAATCCCGAACTGGCTGCAAATGAGCATGATGGTATTGATCTGCGCTTTGGTGATCGGGCAGGAGGTGCGGCGCTTTTCATACGTGTTGGCGTTCATGGTTTCCTCAACTTACAACCTTTGCAGCCCAGGGGAATATATAGGCAAAGGCGGTTGGGCATCAGAGTCTCGCAGTGGCGCGGCATGCCTTCGATTTTGTCCATTACTGGCCCTTCGTGAAGCGTTTCCTGCGGCGAAGGTTTCATAGGCACCCCCCCCCCCCTCAATTCCCAGCGGCAAACGCTGCTGCCGCCAATTACTGCCGTCTATCCGGTCACCTGTCATCACCAACCCCCTGTCAGCCTGCCCACTGCCGCAAAGCACTCGTTGGCCAGCGGATCATCGCTGAAGCTCATCTGTTTCGGTGCCGGCGGATTCAACCGCCGTTCAATCACTGCCCGCGCCTCCAGTTCGGCCTGGGCTTTGGTCATGCCGCCATCAAACTGCATGATGGCGGCACGCTCTTCCTAGTCCTCGCGGGTGGCGGCATCCCAATCCTTCACGGGGTAATCCGGACGATTCCATCAAGGCGGTCCTGACGCTCTCTGATCAGCTTCTCCGAGATGGCTTCCTGGAGAAAATCATTCACTGTGCGGCCAGCCAGAGCATGGTCGACACAGCGGCGAGTGTCATCATTCACCCTGCAGGACAGCACGTTGTAACGAGGGTTCGGTTTTTTCGCTCCCATGGCTCGGGCTCCATTTCGTGGATCTCCATCGCTATTCTCCAGCGGACAGAATGCCTACAAATGCCGCCGTCGCGGCATGCAACCGTTCAGGACTGATATGCGTCTTCCGGTCGAGACGGGCATGCAGCTCGCGGTGAACATCGGTGACGATATGGGGAATATCCAGCACTTCCATCGGCCGGACGTCCTCACCGGGCGCCACGTGGGGCGCTGTCTGCAGTACCCGCACGCATTTGATGCAGTCGGCCACGCGGCCCGATTGGTCCGCCTCGGCCAGATTCACCACCAGCCGCTCGAATTGCGCCAGCCGTGCCAGCTGCAGCAGGATGCTGTTGTAGTCGCGGGTGAGGAGCACGGTCAGGCCGTGCGGGGCAAGTTCGGCGGCGATTTTACGCTGTGCGGGGGGCATGGTCAGCTCCTCTATCCTTTTTCATACTTCCCAGGTTGATCGCTCAATGTGGGGCCGGATCTGCTCCGGCCCCAGGTTCAACGGTCAAGCACCGGGCATATCGGGCGGTCGGGGAAAAACAGCACAAAACCCTCGTCCGAGGCCGGGATGCAGTTCGGGTCCGCTTGAAGCAGGGTCCATACGATCGCAATCAGGAGCATGTCGTCACCTCCGCCTCGTATTCCTCAACCAGCATCCGGTTCACCTCCCCGCAGGCCACCAGGCAGACAAACCGCCAGCAACACACCTCGCAAGGGTTATCGGCCGCCATGATCCGCCCCCTCTACCGAGTCTTCCTGGTGCATCGGATACGGCGTGTCGACGGTCCCTTTATCCAGGCACACCGTGCAGCGCTTGAACGTACTGGGCTGATGCCGGTGAATGCAGTTGCTGCAGGTCGATCCGACGTTGATGTTGCTGGAAAACATTGGGTGTATGGCCATTACTTCACCTCCTACAGTGCCGCGATATCGAGAGGAATATTGTCGTACTTCCCAGCCTCGTTGCGCTGATAGAGCCTGATCTGGCGTTTTTTACTGATCACTTCAATGGCGTCGTTGACGATCTGCATGGCCTCGTTCCAGAGTGCGTTTTCGATCTTTATGGTACGCAGCCGGAGGATCTCGGCCACACGCAGTTTGCCGTCGACCATGGTAAAGGCCGCAGTCACCAGGGTTTTGAATTCGCTGTTGCCGCCAGCCTGTTCGATGGCCTCCAGCATTTTCGTTTTGGCAACCTCAATCTCCGGGCCGAAAGAAATCAGCTTCTGGATGCTGATCACGAGCTTGTACTTGCGGTCAAAGGTCGTAAGCGTGAGCCCCTTCTCCTCGCCACCACGCTTGACCTTGTATTTCTCGTAGAGCATATCGACAAAGGTGGTCGTGTCCTCGAAGTTGTGCAGTTTGAACCGCTGAAGACGGTCGCTGAGAGGCAGCCAAATGGCCACGACATCCAGGACCATGTCATGCTCAATCAGGTCCATCTCGTGGATGTTCTCAATGCGGCGGAGATCTCCCTCGGGTGTCAGCATCCGGCCGTCGACAACCTGCGGACACATGGCCTCGTAGGAAAGGCGGTCCTGACGTTTAAGGACATAGCCAGCGCCTGCGTTAACGGCACGCTTGACTACCTCGCCCCAGGTTATGGAACCAATGTCGGACTGCGGGTCAAACGACAGTTCCCGGACTGCTTTTTCGGCGCGTTCCAGTGCCAATGCTGCTGTTTCGTGGTATTCCATGCCCTCGTGGGTGTAGCTGTAGAAGTTCACGCGTGATCCCCCTTGTCTCGTTTTATATGTCGGTCGTAATTCCTATGGCACAGCCCACAGGTGCCGTAATCGTGCCCGCCTGCTCCGAAGTTCGCGCAGGCCCACACTGGCCCCAGCCCCGTTATCTCGTTCGGATTGGGAGACGCCGGGACGCGCTGCAGGGACGACAAAGCCTCATACAGCGAAGCGCAGGTGTCAGCGGTGCTCATACCCAGCGCCTCACCATGCCCGAGGCGTACAGCCCTACTATCAGCCGAGCCTCGGCGCGATCGCGCATCCAGCGGCGCATGCGGTTATATTTGCGGCGGGCCTCACGGCCTGTGGAGATACCGGACATCGCTCTGATTATGTTCCTGAACATGGTCAGCTCCTTTCATTCAACAACGCCCATTGCAGTAATGATTACGCTTGCCGCAGCAGCTTCGAGACTTCCCCCTCGATCTTCACCATGTAGGGCGCGTCAGGTCCAACCAGATCGACCAGCCGGCGCCGGAGCAGGTCACACGCACGCGCCAGATCAATCACCATCGACCGACTGGTCGCGTTGGCAAGCATTGCCCTGCCTGCGATCTCACACAGGCAGCGCTCCAGGTCGGGAGCAGGGGGAGCGGCCGAGTCGTCCAGATTGTCGAGCAGATTCTCGACTATCAGCCCCTGCTCCGCCACCCACGCCTCAATTTCCGGCCGGGCCTCGCAGGCGAACAGCACTACGCTACCGGCGAATTTGGCGGAATCGGCCGGAAGCTTGCCGGTCTTGAACGTCAGCGATACCTGGGTCTTGCTCCAGCCCGAGTACTTGACGAATTCCTGCTGCGGGATCTTCAGCTCGTCCATGGCCTGCTTCAGTCTCAGCATGCGGCCCTCCCGTCTGCCGGTACCCCGCCGGCATCACCGCTACGGCGATTAAGCACCGACTGCAGGGCCGTGGCGCCGCTAACCGGGGCAGAGATCTGCTTGCCGCGGGCCTGCCCCCTGGGCACCGGCTCGGCCTCGGGTGCCTGCACGGAGCGCACGTCCTCCACGCTCACTAGCTCCCGGCCAGCCGCCAGGGCGACGTTAAGCAGCGTCACACACAGCTCCTGCAGCTCCAGATAATTCCTGGCTGCAGGAAGCTCTGCCAGCAGGTCAATGGCCTTGGGATCGAAGTGCTTGCCGATGGTTTCCCGCACATAGTGAGCGGCCTCGTTGGCAGAGAGCCCCTGCATGCGGACGAGGTCGGAGCGCAGCCTTACCTCTGAGACTCCGGGATGATTCATGGGGTCCGACTGGGCGACCAGGATGATGGTGAAGAGTTCGCTCTTTCCTGCCCAATCCATCTCGCGCAGAGTCTTGAGGGAGCGCAGGGTGTTCTTGTGCAGGCGCTGGGCCTCTTCAATGATCACGACGATCTGGGTTTCGGTACCGTGAGCGGTCTTTTTGCCGCTGGCCGTGCCCACGATCCGGCGCAGCTGGGAGCTGCTGACGATGCCGCCGCGCTTGACGTTCTCATCGGACAACTCCAGGATCATGGCGGTCTTGATATCGGCGATGGTCATGTTTTCCTGATCCACCCGCTTGGGCCAGATGGTCTGTACATCCATCCGTTTCATGGCCGCTTTGACCGCCTCTGTTTTTCCGCAGCCGCGGTCCCCTACGATGCTGACCATGGCCCGGCTCTCCACTGCCATGGTGAGGATGCGTCGGCACCGCACCATGTCTCCTGTCTCGTGCAGCTTGCCCTTGAGCGGGTCCTTGGTGTAGCCGAGGTTGACAAACGTTTCCAGTCTGGTCATACTCATAATTGATTTACCCCCTTTCAGTAGTGGCCCTCGGCGTTGCAGCGCCGGGGGCTGTTGTGTTTTAACTTTCAACTCTCTAACTCTCTGACTCACAAACTGCCTACATCGCCACCTGCATCTGCTCCGCCTGGATATCCCCGGCCAGCTCGGCCACGAACCTCCGGGACATGCCGTTTTCCCGGATCAGCCGCCCCACCTCTACCCGCTCTGCAGGGCTCAGGAAGTAACCGGCCAGCGTCTGCAGCTCTTTCAGAGCATCGTCCACTGTGTTGTAGCGGTCCAGGTTGAGAGGGTTCTCCAGAACAAGGGTTTCTTTCACCCTGGTCCTCATCTTGATCACCTTGCGGGCCGAGGTTGTCGTCTCCATGGCCGGTGCAGGTGCCGCCAGGGCCGCCCGCCCCTCGGCCGAGTAAAGCGGAATGGTCACACCCTCCATTTTTGCCGCTTCCTTGCGCATCTGCTGCTGGCCGGTCTCCGGGTTGGTGCGGTACTCTCCCAGCCTGTTGGGGGTGAATGCCTCCACCTCGTACCGCTGGCCGTCCCGGAGATCCTGCACCACCACCTTCTTGTCATAGATCCCCACGTAGACCTTGACCCGCGCATCGTGCAGCCCCTTGACCTCGTAGGGCTCGTTATCCATCCAGAACACGCCGTCCTGGCCCACGGTGCGCTCAATGTTGCTCTTGGCGATCGTCTCCAGGGCATCGTTCGGCAGGATCACCACGCCGCCGTGGCGGCTGATCCGCTCCCATGCCTGGCGCCGGGAAAGCTTGCGCTCGAAGCGGTGCTTCATTTCGTTGTAGGCGGTGGAGTAGTTCATGAGCTGGTTGTTCAGCTCCGTCATGGTGATCTCGTAGTGCCGCCAGTCGGTCATGGCGAAGAAGGGCAGCTCGAATTTCTGCCAGAGGGTTCGCCATGGGCGTTCGATTTTCCCGTGGGCGTCCTTGTTGAGCGGGGTTGAGGGATCGATATCCACGCCGCAGCGCTCAAAGAAGTCCTTGGCCTCGGGCGATTCCATCATGGGGCCGTGATCCCCTTTGATCTTTCCCCGTTTACCGGATGGATGGGACGGAACTCCCCAAAAGCATTTCTCCGGCTGCTCCCACCAGGCCCAGCAGAGGAATTCCATGTTGTGCCGTGCGTTCTCCCCCTTGGCCGCCACATAGCGGCAGCAGTGGCAGCCGCTGTGGTCGTCGGTCATGCCGTAGATCCAGGGGCGCAGGCCGTCCACCGGGATCGGCTTGTTCTTGTAATCCTTGTTGCCGCGGTGAAGCCGGAGGAGGAAATCACCATCGGGCAGGGCCTTGGCGATGTAGAAACAGTTACTGGTGGAGGCGTCGACGTGGTGCATTTCGTTCGGGAATTCGGCCTGGAAGCGCTCCACTCGGCGGCGCTTGGTGTTCAGGCCGAGGTCGCGTATTACCCGGTCGATACTGCTGTAGCAGACGTCAGCGTAGCCCTGGGGAATCTGGTTGTTGATCAGGGCGATATCCATGGCATCCTTCGTGGAAATCACGCCGCGGTGGTCGGGCGGGCTGTTCTTGATGATGGCGATGGTGCGGGCCACCTCCTCTATGTCGGCATGCTTGCGTTCGCCTTTTTTTCGCTGACGGTTGGTGGGAAGCAGGCGGTAGACGGTCCCGTAATCCACGCCGAGCATGGCCGCCCATTTGCCGACCACGGCGGTCTTGTGGCCGCGGGGAGCCTCTTTCCAGGCGGCTACGATCTGCTCTTTTATGTGTTGGTCGATCCTGGTCGCCATGACCGTCCCCCTAGTCGTTGTACATGCCGATGGTGTCGTCCAGCCTGCCGCGCACGTCGTGCAGGGCCATTTCAGCCTCCCGCAGATGCGCATCTACCTGGGCCTGGATATGGCGGTCGTTCGATACATGTTCGTCGACCAGGAAGCCGGCTATGGCCAGTTGCAGCGCTGCCGCGGCCTCGGCGATGTTTTTCATGCCGTTTATCGCCCACTCGCGGTCATCCTCTTTCGGTTCGTACTTCTCCAGCACCTTCACCCGCTCCACCAGGGCCTTTTTCTCCGCCTGCAGGCCAGCCGTTTCCTCCTTGACCACTCCTTTCAGGTCCTTCTCCAGGCGGGTATTCCGCTCTCTGAGGGTCTTGTTTTTCTCAAGCAGCTTCTCCAGGGCCGCTTCGATCTCCGGCGCCGCATCGTCGCTGAGCGAGATAGCCTCCCCCTCGATCACGATCGTTTTGCCGTCCTCGGAGACCTGGAAGGATTCGCCGTCGTATTTGAGCTGGCGGAGCTGACGGAGCTCACGATAGCCAAGGCCAAAGTTGCCAACCGTTAGCAAAAATTGCTCTCCGAACTCGGCAAGATTTTGCAGATCCATATCGACTTTCTGACGAGAAAAACCAAGGAATTCACAATACTTGTCCCATGTACCTATTCCAGGAAGGTCGCGGTAAGTTTTTGACGCCTTGATGTTTTTGAGCTGAACCAAAGTGCTAGCGGTTAGCACTTTCTCTACAAATGTCATGGCCTGGATACGACCAGCTACGGTATAGCTTTCAGCAATCCGTGCCTCCCGATCCTTCTGTTCTTCTTGGGCCTGCAACTGCTGATCACGCTCGCGGTCGGCCTCAAGTTCGCCCACATTCATGGCCGTGGTGCGGGTCTGACGGGCCTCGGAGCCCTGGACCTGCTCGGCCTGGGCCTCCAACAACTTCTTGAGCTGCTGCTTGAGGGCCTTTTCACGCCCTTTGTTATCCGGTTTCCCCTCAACTTCTGCCAGGGCCGCGCGGATCGTGGCCTCGTTGGCGCGGTCGAGACAGCCGCGGAAGTTAATGTCTCCGGCCGAAGTATTCACCAGCCAGCCAAGTGTTTCCTGATCTACTTCCATACTTCCCTCCGGTTCGGTAAGTTCGACTCTCAGGGCCTGAGCCCCGAATTTAATGGCTTTCTTCACAAGCATTGCATTCCTCTATGGTCGTCCACTCACGTCCACAAAAAACACACCGAAAGCGAATCCCTTTCATCCTCACACCTCCAGCTGGCGGAGCTCGCGATCGAGGTCGCCGCGTTTATCCTTCAGCCCCTGCAGATACACGGCATACATGCCGCTGATCCGCGAGCCCGGCTCGTACATTTCGCCCGCCTGCCGCACCCATTTGCGCTCCAGCAGCACCACCATGTGGCTCATCACCGTGGCGTGGGGCAGGCCGAGCTCCCGGGCGATCTGCGCCGCCGATACGGGGGTAGTCTGCTGGTGGAGCAGCTCAATGATGTCGATCAGCTTGTGGTCGCTCATGACCGGGTTATAAGTTTTAGCTGCCACAATGAATCTCCTTTATCGGCGCAATAAAGATGTCATCCCATCTATCCAACCCCGCCTCAAAAACATCTGCGCGAACTGCATCCTCCGTTTCACCGAAGTATGGTAGCCACTCGCGTTCGGTGGTGATGGGCTTCATACTTCTGTAGGCTTGGAACATGGTTTACCTCCTCACTCCGCATTTGGATTCCAGCAGCGCGATTTCCTGCTCCAACTGCTTGCGCTCCTGGATCTTCTTGGCCAACTGCACATACGGCTTCTCGTTGGCCGTGAGCACTCCGGCGCCAAGCTCTTCAAGTCCGAATTCCAGGGGATCAAAGGCCCCGGCCAGCTTGCAAGCGGCAATGACCTGCACCATGGTGGGCTGGTAGGCCGGGTCGCTGCCCAGGATCTTCTCGAACACCGACCCCTTCACCTCAATGCCGGTTACACGGCTGATCCAGGCAGCCACCATGAAACGGTCACGCGGAGAGAGCATCTTGCTCAGGCGCTGTTTGATACCGAGGCTGAGGTGCTCCAGGGAACCTGTTTCTATCTCCCTATCCAGCAGCACAAGCTGCCCGGACACACTTTTATCTTTTCTTTCGCGCTGATTGGACATGACGCCCCTCGTTTTTACTGTTACCGTCAAGACTCTTTTGATGTATATTCCCCGTTGCGGAGGTGGGCCGATGGACCCGGAACAAACTGAAACAATGTCTGTTGAAGAATTTCATGGTGCGCTCAATAGTATTCACGCTGACATCCTCGCTTCCCACCTCCTCCTCATGGAGGAGATCCGCTCCATCCAGGAAGAAATGTTTGACTCAAATAAGGAGACTAAGCGATTCCTTGACCATCGAAGGGAAGCAGCGACAATCCTGCAGCGTCAGGAAAAAAGTGCCAGCACCGCCCTTGCAAATATTTTGGCTCGACGGAAAGGTGTTCAATAACAACCTCTTCCGCCAGCTCTGTTACAAATTTCCGAGAAAGGCCGTTCTCTTTGATCAGGGTCGCAACTTCCTTTCTCTCAGGGTCCATAAGAAAGAAACCGACCATGCCCTGAAGTTCACGCAATGCCGTGTTGATATCGGCGTAAGTCTCTGCCTGAGTACTCATGCTGCCCTCCTTGAGTTTTGTTCTGCAGCCTCCGGCCCGGCCAGCAGATCGGCGACCGAGACACGGCACAGACGGGCGATGGTTTTGATGACAGGTGCGCTGACGCGGTGACTGTTGATGACATAGGAAACCATGACGAGGGAGACTTTGGCCGCCGTGGCAACCTTGCCGTTGGTGACCTTGCGGAGTGCCATCCAAGCCCGGATGTTGCAGGCGGTAGCTTCAGTAGATTCCTGTTTCATGTGGGCTCTCTTTTTTTCATTAGTAAGGTTTAGTGTTGTAAACTATCTGTGGCTAAAATAACTTCAAAATGAAGTCACGTCAAGGAAAATTTGATTGCAAAACGTAATCAACACGACATCTGAAATTATTGAACGAATCAAGAAGGATCGCGGGCATCAAAAAGACGCGGAGGTGGCGCGGGATTTAAAAGCTCCGCCGAAGAAGCTGGGCGTCTGGAAGCTGAGGAATACCGTACCGCTCGAAGAGCTGACTACGTTTTGTAGGCAATTCGGCTATAATCTGGAATGGGTCTTAACTGGTGAGGGTCAGAAAAGGCGGGCTCAACCGTGTATTGTGATGGAGGCACCAGAAGGGTATCGTCATCACCCGATACCGCTGGATATGGATCGTCGGCAGAGTGTGCTATTCAGGAAGCTGCAGAGGATTCTCGATGAAGGGGATAAGGTTAAGATTGAAGCCGTCAAGGCCCAACTGGCGGCGTTTGATCCAGGTGAAAAAAAACAGGGCATGGATTGCCCAGAGAATGAGAGAGCTGGGACTAAGAATAATCACGCGGCCTGAGTGCAGCGACTGTCCTTAGTAAGGGGGGATTATGAGACTTTGGAGTGGTAAAATGGCCTATACGATCTATTCAGTTCTTATTGTCCTTGTATTCACCGGCTCAGCTCTATGTGAATCTACAATACCTTTAACCACAGTTGAGAATAAGATTCTCCTTAATGATATAAAAGGTGCAAATACTGAGTTATTGAAGCTATCCCCGTCAATAATCAAAGGGAGTGGGTATAAACATTATCAGGCAATTGATCGCGAGCTAAAGAGCCTTGCAAAATACTTCGAAGAGGTCGCAAGATATCAGGCGTTTACCAGGAAACCAGGGAATGAAACTGCTGCACTCAATTCCATCAAACCACTGTTAGCGGCTCGTGACGCCATTCCAAAACCAAGCCTCTTTTCGCCTGCTGTATGGGATAAGGTTGTTACACTAAACAATGAAAACGCTGCTATTTATGATGCTGCAAAAAAGGTTGTCGATAAGCAGATCGCTGAGAGACAGACGGCCGAAAATCATCGGCGTGCAATGGAACGGGAAGAAGAAGAGAAAGAAGCCCAATTGGAGGCTGAACGGGAAGCTGAGGAACTGAAAGTTCAGAAAGCCTGCGGGAAGGATTACGGCCAGATCAGGGTGGGTATGACTTTGGCCCAAGTACAGAAGTGTGTGGGGGAGTTCTTCATTCACGGCCAGGCGAGCTGGAAGGGCAGTGTGGTTGACTATTACACCCGCGGCGGAACGTACCTGTATATCAAAAATGGCCGAGTGGTAGCCTGGGGCGGGTGATGGATAAGGGGCTCACGTCCCATTTCGCTGACGCGAAACAAACCGATCTCTTCCGGCTGATGAACGACCGTCACGATCAATTTGGGCGGCGGGCGCTCTTCATCAAGAGCGTCTTGATACCATGCCGTTTTCCCCTGATGTAAAGCATCCGTCAAGCATCGTCGCGGACGTTTATCGTGTTTCTCGTGTGTTAGTTATCCCGCCCCCCTTGTCTGCTGGCTGTGCCGGCTTCCCTGCTGGCGGAGGTAAGTGTCAATGTCAACGTCGGCGTTCCCGCCCCGCGGGTCGTTGTCCAGGGGCCGCCGGCGGTGCTGTTCCAAGCGCCGCCGCTGTTCCTGGCCCCGCCGCAGCTCGGCTTCTACGTGGGGGTGGACATGCCCTACGACCTGATGTTCGCTTCCAACTTCTACTATCTCCATTACGGTAATGCCTGGTACCGCTCGTCTTACTATAACGGCCCCTGGGTTGTGGTGCAGCGCAACTACCTGCCGCCGATCATTCTCCGGAACCGGCTGGAGGTGATCAGGTCTCATCGCGATCGCGAGTACCGTGTCTATTACCGCGATCGGGATCGCTATCAGAGCTATTACCGCAGCAGGCAGTACCGGCCGGAATTGCGGGAGGTGCGCCAGGAGGTGCGCCGGGATGACCACCGTCGCAACGAAGTGAGGGAAGAACGCCGATATGAGCGGGAAGACCGCCGCGATGATCGGCATGATGATCATGGCCGCGGCCATGATCGGCGCCGCGGAGACTAGCATCCGAAGTGCGCATGAAAGCAAAAAGCCCCACCGGGTGTCCGGTGGGGCTTTTTTATCTGCAGGGTATCTCGTCTAGCTCTGCAGGCCGAAGGTCTCGTGCAGCACGCGTACGGCCAGCTCGGTGTACTTCTCGTCAACAATGACTGAAATCTTGATTTCCGAGGTGGAGATCATCTGGATGTTGATGTTGTTGGCGGCCAGGGCGGCGAACATCTTGGTGGCGACGCCGGCGTGGCTGCGCATGCCGAGACCGACGATGGAGACCTTGCTGATGTTCTCGTCCGAGAGCACCTGCTTGGCCTGGATCTCTTTGGTCACCTCGCTGGTGATCAGCAGCGCCTGCTTGAGATCGGCCTTGGTCACGGTGAACGTGAAGTCGGTCAGTTCGGCCTGGCTGACGTTCTGCACGATCATGTCCACGGAGATGTTGGCATCGGAAAGCGCGGTCAGAATCTTGGCGGCGATGCCCGGTTTGTCGGGTACCCCCATCACCGCGATCTTTGCTTCGTTTTTATCGTAGGCGACCCCTGAAACGAGAATTCCTTCCATTTCTGCATCCTCCCTGGTAACCATGGTACCGGTATTTTCATTCAAACTGGAACGGACGTGCACGTCCACGTTGTATTTTTTGGCAAATTCCACCGAACGGATCTGCAGCACCTTGGCGCCCAGGCTGGCCAGCTCCAGCATCTCGTCGTAGGAGACCTTCTCCATTTTGCGCGCTTCTTTGCAGACGTTGGGATCGGTGGTATAGACGCCGTCAACGTCGGTATAGATCTCGCACACATCAGCCTTGAGCGCCGCAGCCAGGGCCACGGCAGAGGTATCGGAACCGCCGCGGCCGAGAGTGGTGATGTTGCCGGCCGCATCGATACCCTGGAAGCCGGCCACGATTACAATGGTGCCCGCCTTGAGGTCGGCACGGATGTTCTTGTCGTCGATGCTTTCGATACGGGCCTTGCTGGCGGTGTCGTCGGTTACGATCGGTACCTGCCAGCCCTGGTAGGACTTGGCCTTGTAACCCAGCGACTTGAGATACATGGCCAGCAGACCGGTAGTGACCTGCTCGCCGGTGGATACGACTGCATCGTATTCGCGCCAGTCCGGGATCTCGCTCATCTCGTTGGCCAGCGCCACCAGCTTGTTGGTTTCGCCGGACATGGCCGACACCACCACGATCAGGTCGTTGCCCGCGTCGTAGGTTTTGATGATCCGTTTGGCGACATTTTTCATGCGGTCTGTGGTGCCGACCGAAGTGCCGCCGTATTTCTGGACTACAAGTGCCATACTGCTCTCCTTCTGCATGTATAGTGACTGCGGAAAACGCCGGAAGAATCCGTTCTATATAGCAGATTACCGCTTCAGGTCAAAATTATTTTTTCTGCGTCAATGCCTTTCGCAAAGGATTCCAGCAGCGTCTGCGCATCCGTTCCGGTCGCCCGCAGCGATAATTTCCGATGATCGTCACCGGCGTGGGCAAAGGTGATCTCCAGGCGATCCGGGGGGAGCAGTTCCCCCAGACGCTCTGACCATTCGGCGATGCAGATGCCGTGGCCGCCGAAATAGTCTTCGAAACCCAGTTCGGCTACCTCTCCGGCGCCGGAGAGCCGGTAGAAATCGAAGTGATAGACCGGCGGCGTGCCGGGATACTCATTCATGATGGCAAAGGTCGGGCTGGCCACCAGTCGCAGGCTGGCAGGTGCCACGGCAGCTACAATGCCGCGGGTAAAGCAGGTCTTGCCCCCCCCCAGTTGTCCGGAGAGCGCCACGAACGCGCCCGCTTTCAGTAGCGAACCGAGGTGGCGCCCCAGTGCCAGGGTATCGTCCGGGGAATGGGAGATCAGCTCAAGCATGCCGATCAGGGATTGATGCTGCGGATGATGTCGATCCGCGCCACGATGCCGACCAGTGTGCCCTTGTCGACCACCGGCAGGGCGTGCAGCTTGCGGTCGCTCATGATATCGGCCGCCTTGCTGACCGGGTCGGCAGGAGAGACGGTCACCACTTCGGGGCAGTAGATCTCCCCTACGGTCTGGGCGGTCATCTTGTGCAGTTCGCGTTCCAGGGTGCGCTCCCCTTCCAGCGGAATCACCCAGTCGAAGAGGGAAATTACGGTGGGAATATGCAGGCTGCGCCCCTGTTCGATCAGATCGGAGGCGGTGACGATGCCGATCAGGGCGCCGTTGTCATCGATTACCGGCAGGCTGCTGAACCGGCGGGTTTCGAAGATCTCGGCCAATTCGCGTACGGTGGTTGTGCGTCGTACGGCAAGAACATCTTTTGTCATGATCTCGGCTATGGTCTGCATCGTCTTCTCCTTCACTGAATAAATTGAGTCAACGTCTTCGGTGCCGTGTCGGATAATGGCTGCATGAACAGCCGCTTGCAGGCGTACGGCAGCATTTCCTGAACATCGGTGGCGTTCATGCCGATCTCCCCTTTGTCGTCGGCCACCATGTCGCCGGCATAACCGTGCAGGAATACCCCCAGGCGACAGGCATCCCAGGCAGGGTAGCCCTGGCCCAGCAGCGATACGAGGATGCCGGTCAGCACATCTCCCATGCCGCCGCTGGCCATGCCAGGGTTGCCGCTGGTGTTGATGGCGATCGCGCCGTCAGGGGAGGCGATGATCGTGCGGGCCCCCTTGAGGATCAGGTAGATCCCGTAGGTGCGGGCGAATTCCTGGGCCACTGCAATGCGGTTCGCTTCGATTTCGGGAACCGAAGCGCCCAGCAGGCGCCCCATTTCACCGGGATGGGGGGTCAGGACAAGGCTAGGGGACTTTTTGCGCAGCAGCACGCCAACATCTTCAGCCACGGCATTCAGGCCGTCGGCATCGATTACCAGGGGCGCTGTAATGGTCTCCACCAGTGAACGCACCAGCAGTGCGGTTTCCGGCCGGCGGTCCAGCCCCGGTCCGAGGGCCACGGCATCACGCCCGGGCAGCAGTTTTTCGATTTCAGCACGAACGCTGAGATCAAGGTGCCCGCTGCCCGAGTCGGGCAACGGAATGGTCATGGCCTCGGTGGTCTTGACTTCCAGGATCGGATTGAGGCTGGCCGCCACGGTCAGGCTCACCAGCCCGGAGCCGGTCCGCACTGCGCTGTTGGCGCTCATGGCTGCAGCACCGGTCTTGCCGGGAGATCCCGCGACGATCAGACAGTGGCCGAAGCTGCCCTTGTGTGCCCGACGGTCCCGCCGGCGCAGCAGCGGCCGGACGGCGGCGGCATCGAGTATCTCGAATCCGGGGGCGGCCTGGATGATGTGCGGGGGAATACGGATGTCGGCGACCACCAGCTTGCCGACATGCTCGGCGCCGGGAAAGAGGATCAGGCCGAGCTTCGGCAGGGCAAAGGTGACGGTGAGCGAGGCACGGACCGCGTCTCCCATGATCATGCCGGTGGTGCCGTGGATGCCGGAGGGGATGTCGACCGACAGGATCGGGCGGCCGGAGGAATTCACCAGCTCGACCGCAGTGCGATACACGCCGGTGATGGTGCTGTTGAGACCGGTGCCCAGCAGCGCATCCATGATCAGGTCGGCCCGGCAGAGTTCATCTCCATGCTGGGCCAGCCGGCTCTCGTCCGGGCAAAAGCTGATCATGGCGAGGGGCAGGCGGATCAGGTTGGCAGCCGCGTCGCCGGTGATCTGACCCTGCTCTGCCAGGACCAGGACCTTCACACGCCACCCCTGTTCGTGCAGGAGCCGCGCGATCACGTACCCGTCGCCGCCGTTGTTTCCCTTGCCGGCCAGGACCACGGCCTGCCCGGCCCCTTGCAGGCCGGATTCGTCCATGATCGCCGCTACGCAGCTGCGACCGGCGTTCTCCATCAGCTGCAGCCCCGGGATGCCTTCGTCCTCGATGGCGCGCCGATCGATTTCCTGCATGGTCCGGGGAGTTACCGCTTTCATTCCGCCTCCACGACTACCATTGCCACGGCACAGCCCCCGTCATGGGAAAGCGAGAGAAACAGCCGGCCGAGCCGGTGAGCCCGGTACAGGTTCAGCGCTTCTCCCGACAGGAGCAGTTCCGGCTTGCCCAGGTCGTTGCTGACAACCTCCATGTCCAGCCAGCTGATGCCGTCCCGCAAGCCCGTGCCGATGGCTTTCAGAAAAGATTCCTTGGCGGCGAAGCGGGCGGCGTAGCAGGCGGCGCTGCTCTTCCTGGCAGTGCAGACCGCCTGTTCCCCGGGGGTAAACAGCCGCCGCAGGATGGCGGTGTTGCCGGAGTCGATGAAACGCTGGAAGCGCTCGATCGAAACGATATCGGTGCCAATGCCGAAGATCATGCGTATTTGATCAATTCCACCATGTCCCTGACCGCCCGGTCCAGTCCGGTCAGAACGGCCCGGGAGATGATCGAGTGTCCGATGTTGTACTCCTCGATGCCCCCCAGGGCGGCCAGCGGCTTGATATTGACGTAGTTCAGGCCGTGACCGGCATTGACCCCCAGCCCCACCTTGCGCGCCAGCTTGATGGCGGTGTCGATCTCCTCCAGCCTGTGCTCACGGCTTTTCCAGTCCGGGGCTTCGGCATATGCGCCAGTATGGATCTCGATGTAGTCGGCGCCGGTCTTGTTGGCGGCCTTGATCTGCTCCTGGTCGGGATCCACGAACAGGCTGACCACGATGCCGCCGTCCCGCAGGCGCTTGACCGTCTCGGTGACCGCCTTGAGGTGAAGGATTACGTCGAGCCCCCCCTCGGTGGTCAGTTCCCGGCGTTTCTCCGGGACCAGCGTAACCTGCTCGGGTTTGATCTTGAGCGCGATCCGCACCATCTCCTGGGTAATGGCCATTTCGAGGTTCAGCTTGGTCTTGATCGTCTGCCGCAGGATCTCCAGGTCGCGATCCTGAATATGGCGGCGGTCTTCGCGCAGATGAACGGTGATGCCTTCGGCGCCGGCCAGTTCACCGATGGCGGCGGCCGCCACCGGATCCGGTTCGATACCGCCGCGCGCCTGGCGCACGGTGGCTACATGATCGACGTTAAGTCCAAGTTTTGCCACTTCCAACCTCCTATACATCTACCACTGACACAGAGACACGGAGGAAATCGAACGGCAATGGAACGCGGAAACGGCAGGAATGGCTGATAAATTCAGATCTTAAAAATAAATCCGGGTTAGGAAGCAATCTGTCTTTTCCCGCTTTTTCCGCCTCTTCCGTGTTCCATTGTCTTCTGGCTTTTACTTTTCTCTGTATCTTGCGGTGGATTGTAAACTACTTCTCTCCCAGGTGGGTCTTCACCAAGGCTGCGATGTCGTTGGCCCAGGCGGTGATCTCGTAGGTGTCCTTGCCTTCCAGCATGATGCGCAGGAGCGGTTCGGTGCCGGAATAGCGGATCAGCACCCGTCCCTCGTTGCCGAGCTTTTCCTCCACCGCGTGCACCTGGGCGGCGATTTCCGGGATGGACATGATGTCCTGGCGTTCCCGTACCCGGGTGTTCACCAGCACCTGAGGCAGCGGGATCATCACCGTGGCCAGTTCCGAAAGGGGCTTTTCCTCCCGGCGCATGACCGCCAGGAGCTGCAGGGCCGAGAGTATGCCGTCGCCGGTGGTGTTGTGGTCCAGGAAGATCATGTGACCCGACTGCTCGCCACCCAGGTTGTAGCCCTCCCGGCGCATTTCTTCCACTACGTAGCGGTCGCCCACGGCGGTCTTCACGATCTTGCCGCCGGCATTCCTGATGGCGATGTCGAGCCCCATGTTGCTCATCACGGTGGTTACCAGGGTCTTCTTCTTGAGCACCTTGCGTTTGAGCATGTCGGTGGCGCAGATGGCCATGATGTGATCGCCATCCACCTCTTTGCCGAACTCGTCGCACACGATTACCCGGTCTGCGTCGCCGTCCAGGGCGATGCCGATGTCGGCGCGGTGTTCCTTGACCGCTTCGCTGATGATCTCGGGATGCAGCGAGCCGCATCCGGCATTGATGTTGGTGCCGTCAGGAGAAACCCCCAGGGTGACCACTTCGGCCCCCAGTTCCCGGAACACTGCCGGGGCCACCTTGTAGGCCGCACCATTGGCGCAGTCCAGCACGATCTTCATACCCGAGAGGTCCATGTCCTGGGGAAAGGTGTTCTTGAGAAACACGATGTAGCGGCCGGCGGCATCGTCGATCCTGAAAGCCTTGCCCACCTCGGTGGCAGTCGGACGCAGGGAGTCGATGTGATTGGTTTCGATCAGCTTTTCGATCTTCAGCTCGATCTCGTCCGGCAGTTTGAAGCCGTCGGCGGAGAAGAACTTGATGCCGTTATCCTGGAAGGGGTTGTGGGAAGCAGAAATGACCACCCCGGCGTCGGCCCGCATGGACGAGGTGATGTTGGCGATGCCGGGAGTAGGCAGCGGCCCCACCACCAGTACGTCGACCCCCATGGAACAGATGCCGGCCATCATGGCGTTTTCCAGCATGTATCCCGACAAACGGGTGTCCTTGCCGATCACGATGCGATGACGGCGCTTGTTGGAGCTCTTGAAGATGTAGGCGGCAGCCCGGCCGAGCTGCATTGCCATTTCGGTCGTCATGGGATAGACGTTGGCAACGCCCCGGACGCCGTCGGTTCCGAACAGTTTTTTCATGTACCCTCCATTGGGTGGGGGGTCAGGTCATACGCCTGACACCCAGGGCTTTTTTGAGCATCCTGCGCAATTCGCCGGAATCCATGTCGTAGGTGATTTTTGCGTCATGCACGAAGGATATTTTGCCGGTTTCCTCCGACACCACCACCACATAGCTGTCGGAAAGCTCGGAAAGTCCCAGCGCCGCACGATGCCGCGTACCGAAGCTCTTGGCGATGTCCGGATTCTGGGAGAGCGGCAGCAGGCAGCCGGCCTTGGTCAGCTTTCCCTTTTCAATGATGACCGCGCCGTCATGAATAGGGGAATAGGGCAGAAAAATCGAGTTGAGCAGCTCGCAGGTGACCTTTGCGTCGATCTGCGTGCCGACATGTACAATGTGGTCGAGGGAGATCTGCCGGACCAGCACGATCAACGCTCCGATCCGTTTTTCCGCCAACTCTCTGAGCGCCCGCAGCAATTCTTCGACGGTTTCGATGTCGCCGTCGAATTCGGAGGCGGACGGGGAACGCTTGCCCAGGGCCAGCAGGGTGCGGCGCAGGTCCGACTGGAAAACGACCGCCAGGATAACCGGCATCGAGCTGATCACGATGTCCAGCACCCGTACCAGCGGGGTAACGTTCGTCACCCGTGCCGCGAGCGACGCCAGCGACAGCCCGGCCATCACGCCCAGCAGTCGCAGGGCAACGTCGCGACGGATCACCAGCGCGCTGCCGGTTACCAGCGCCGTCATCACGATCGTATCGGACAGTTCCGTCAGTGCCGGTGGAATTGTCATGGTTGTCAACTCTCGGATTGCTGTTCAAAAGTGCCGGTGGCGATGGCATGCGCCATGTAGGCTGCGTCGCGCATGGCCCGTACGTCATGCACCCGCAGGATCGAAGCTCCGTTGGCCACTGCCAGCGCTACGGTGGCGGCAGTGCCGTACACGCGTTCTCCGGTTTCACGTCCCAGCGCCTTGCCGATGAATGCCTTGCGCGATGTCCCCACCAAAAGCGGCAGGCCGAGTCCCTCCAGTTCGCGCAGTCTCCGCAGCAGTTCCAGATTGCCGGAAGCATCCTTGCCGAAACCGATGCCAGGATCGATGGCGATCCGCTCGCGCTCGATCCCGTGTGCCAGTGCAACCTCCACCGAGCCGGACAGGCCGGTGATGACCGTCTCCAGCAGATCGCTGTAGGCGGTGTTCTTCTGCATGGTTTCAGGAGCGCCGCGGGTATGCATCAAGACGATCCCGGCACCGGTCCGGGCGGCCACGCCGGCCATGGCGGGATCGAAGGTGAAACCGCTGATGTCGTTGATGATCTCCGCACCGGCTGCAATGGCGGATGCAGCCACGTCGGCCTTCCAGGTATCGATCGAGATGGCGCAGGGCAGGCGGCCCGACAGCTCCTCGATTACCGGCACCACCCGCTGACGCTCGACTTCTGCAGATACCGGATCGGCCCCGGGGCGGGTGCTCTCCCCTCCGATGTCGATGATATCCGCCCCTTCGGCAACCATCTCCATTGCATGATCGAAGGCCTGCCGGGGATCCTGATAACGTGCTCCATCGGAGAATGAATCGGGTGTGACATTGAGGATGCCCATGATCAACGGGCGTGTCAGCGAGAACTCGCGACGCTGGGTTCGCCAAGTACGCGGAGGCCTGGCAGCATATGCCAGAACGGCATCGAGCTCCGGCGCCAGTGTGCCGAGTCCGAATGGCTGGAGTGCCAGCCTGATGGACAGGTTTTGAAGCTGTTTTTCAGTACCGATCAGGATTGCATCGGTGGACTCGATGCTGCAGGCGACCGTGCCGCGGGCCACGGCAGCATCGCCACCAAGCGACAGCATCTCCTGTTTGATGATGTTCGCCTGGCGGCATTCGAGCCCGGTCAGGTGGATGCAGCGGAGCAGCATCTTCGGCGCCATCAGGGCAATTCCGGATGGGTCGGCGCCGATGCCCTGCAGTTCTCTCTCCGCATCGGCGCGAGTGGCGATATCCAGCAGCCTCGCCGAAAACCTGCTCATTATGTCAGGCCTGGATATCGGTAGCTTGTATGGCGGCAGCCTGAGCCGGCTCCTCGGACTTCTTGCCGCAGGCCGGCACGCCGGCGGCAATGATCTCGTCGACCTCGGCGCCGGTCAGGTTCTCCTTCTCCATCAGGCAGGCGGAGAGGTTGTGCAGATTCTGGATATTGTCGCGCAGGAGCGAAAGGGCGCGGGCGTAGCTCTCGTCCACGATGCGCCGGATTTCGGAGTCGATCTCCACGGCGGTTGCTTCGCTGTAATTCTTGTGGGTGGCCATCTCCCGTCCCAGGAAAATCTGCTCGTCCTTTTTGCCGAAGGAGAGCGGACCCATTTTGTCGCTCATGCCCCATTCGCAGACCATCTTACGTGCCATTTCCGTGGCCTGCTCGATATCGTTGCCGGCCCCGGTGGTGAAGGTCTTGAAAATCAGGTCTTCGGCAGCGCGTCCCCCCATCAGCACGGCGATGCGGGCCAGCAGCACTTCGCGGGAATAGCTGTGCTTGTCCTCGATCGGCAACTGCATGGTGACTCCCAAGGCCCGGCCGCGGGGGATGATGGACACCTTGTGGACCGGATCGGTGCCCGGCACCATCCGTGCCACCAGGGTATGTCCCGCCTCGTGATAGGCGGTGCTGCGCTTTTCTTCGTCGGAGATGACCATGCTGCGCCGCTCGACACCCATCAGGACCTTGTCCTTGGCGTTGTCGAAATCGATCGATTCCACCAGAGTCTTGTCCGAGCGAGCCGCCAGCAGGGCCGCCTCGTTGACCACGTTGGCCAGATCCGCTCCGGAGAAGCCAGGGGTACCGCGCGCAATAACGGCCAGATCCACATCGTTGGAAAGCGGCACCTTGCGGGCGTGAACCTTGAGGATCATCTCGCGTCCCTTGACATCCGGGCGGGGCACGACCACCTGACGGTCGAAGCGGCCGGGGCGCAGCAGGGCCGGGTCGAGCACGTCGGGACGGTTGGTGGCGGCGATCAGGATCACCCCTTCGTTGGACTCGAAGCCGTCCATTTCCACCAGCAACTGGTTGAGGGTCTGCTCGCGTTCGTCGTGCCCGCCACCCAGGCCGGCGCCGCGGTGGCGGCCGACAGCATCGATCTCGTCGATAAAGATGATGCAGGGGGCGCTCTTCTTGCCCTGCATGAACAGGTCGCGCACCCGGCTTGCGCCGACACCGACGAACATCTCGACGAAATCCGAACCGGAGATGGAGAAGAACGGTACACCGGCCTCGCCGGCAATGGCGCGGGCCAGGAGGGTCTTACCGGTACCCGGAGGGCCCATCAGCAGCACGCCCTTGGGGATGCGGCCCCCCAGCTTGGTGAACTTCTTGGGGTCCTTGAGGAAAGAGATGATCTCGTGCAGTTCTTCCTTGGCCTCTTCGATGCCGGCCACATCCTCGAAGGTGATCTTGACCTGGGACTCGGTCAAAAGCTTGGCCCGGCTCTTGCCGAAGGACATGGCCTTGCCGCCGCCGACCTGCATCTGGCGCATGAAGAAGATCCAGATGCCCACCAGCAGCAGCAGCGGGAACCAGGAGATGAAGATCGAGAACCAGGAGAATTTCTCCTCTTCTGGTTTTGCGGTGATGGTGACCTTCTTTTCAAGCAGCTTTTCGGTCAGGTCGGCGTCCGAGGTGGGCTTGTAGGTACGGAAATCCTTGCCGTCCTTCCCTTCGAACTTGCCGTAGATCTCATTGCCCTGGATCGTGACCGCGGTGATCTTGCCCGCATCGACCTGAGCGATGAAATCGCTGAAATTGAGTTTTTCAGCGGTAGGACGCGGCTTGTTGAACATGTTGAACAGCAGGATCATCATCAAGCTGATTACCAGCCAGAGTGAAAGATTCTTGTAAAACTGATTCACGCTTACCCCCGTATGATGAATGTGGCGAATGTACCGATTTAAATTTAAATAATTACCATACTGCCGGGAGGTTTACAAGTTCATTCGGATCGCTCGCCAGGGGGCATTGGTTGCGCCGTGCGTGGCGTGTGCCGTCCCTGCTTCCGGGGCGGATCCGGACCTCTGGCTCAGTTCCCGGCAAAAACCGCTTTGAGCGCTCCGGCAGAATCGTTGTCGATTCTGGTCAGATTGGAGGCGCGCATGCCGCAGATCCAGATCAGCGTTCTGCCACTGAACAGCAGGGGCAGGCGCCGGCGGACGGCTGGAGGCAGCTTGGCGTCGATGAAAATCTCCTTGACCTTCCTGCTGCCGCTCATGCCAAAGGGGACCATGCGATCCCCCGGGCGAAAGGGCCGCACCAGCCAGGGAAAGGGGGCCTTCCCCGGATCGAAGCAGGCCGTGTCGGGTGCAGTCTTCAGGGGGCCTCCCGACAGCTCCGCGGAAGAGATCTCCAGGGTCATGCCGAGCCAGAGCTGATAGCGGCCGGGTCCGGGA
The DNA here is from genome assembly GCF_016865365.1 of Geobacter sp. SVR. Lineage (NCBI taxonomy): Bacteria > Pseudomonadati > Thermodesulfobacteriota > Desulfuromonadia > Geobacterales > Geobacteraceae > Geobacter > Geobacter sp. SVR. The sequence continues at coordinate 2,980,864 of NZ_AP024469.1, read as the reverse complement.
ATGACGATCTCCTCCGGCGGTTTCTCACCGGCGTCCACTCGCTGAAAGACGAGCCGTCCGTATTCGCGCCGTGCCACCAGAAGGCCGGGCAGAGTTATGGAGCGGTTGGGAGGGCCGTCCTGCAACAGAGCGGCGGCATCATGGATATGCCGCAGGGAGAGGTGGCGCAGATCACCGGCCACTTCGGCCAGTGCCCGGCGGACAAGGCGCCTTTGCATGGCCGGATGCAGCGATGCGAGCCGGGCGACATCGAAGGCCACCGCTGCGGCGTCCTTTTGGGAAAGCCGGGCATACTCCTCTTCTGTCAGGGTATCCAGCAGGTGGTCGTCGTCGGCCAGAAGGCCGGCGGTGGCAGCCAGCCGTTCCCGGACGGCGGGATTGTATGATTCGAGCAGCGGAAGCAGTTCGTGGCGGATGCGGTTGCGCAGGAAGTCCATGTCGGCGTTGCTGGCATCTTCGCGCCAGGTGAGCCCGCAGTGCTCGAGATGGGCCACGATTTCGCTGCGGGTGATTTCGAGCAGGGGACGGATGAAGCCGTGTCCGTTGCGAAACGGCATTCCCGACAATCCACGCGTGCCCGAGCCCCGCAGCAGTCGCATCAGCACCGTCTCGGCCTGATCGTCGGCGTGGTGGGCCAGGGCCACGGCCGTTGCCTGCCACTTCTCGCGCAGTTCGGCGAAGAACTCGATCCTGGCCTGGCGGCCGGCATCTTCAAGGCTGAGGCGTTTCTGGCGGGCCACGGCCGCCACATCCATGCAACGGGTTTCAAAGGGGAGCCCATGGCGGGCGGCAAGGGCACGGGCGAACTCCTGGTCGGCATCGGATTCGCTGCCGCGCAGGCAGTGGTTGAGATGCGCCACCACCAGGCGCGGCGACGGATCATACAGCTTGACCAGAATGTCCAGGAGCAGGCAGGAATCGGCGCCCCCCGACAGTCCCACGATAACCGTATCGCCGGACCTGAACAGGGCCTGCTCCCGGATGGTGCGGCCGACCCGCGCAATCAGGGGGGGGATGGTCACTTGCCGGTGCCGGTGAGGGCCACGATCTCCGGCATGATCTGCTGGATCGCGTCCTGCAGCGATTGGAGCATCACCTTTTCCTTGGTCTCCTTCGAGGCGGTCAGGGGGATGGTCTGGTTGTCGCGGGAGGCGACGTTGAAGGACTTGGTTTTGACTCCGTTCAGGAACAGGTCGATGTTGAACTTGAGTTCGTGCCTGAGGTCCGCGCTGACCACGCCCTGGTTGACATTCATGAAAGCATTGATATTGGTGATCAGGATGCCGCGCGGAGCATCGGCCGGCAGCGAGGAGGTGTACGTCACCGTGTAGCCGGCATGCTTCAGCTCCAGCAGCAGCGCTTCGCTGATCCATTCCCCCAGGCTGCGGTCGGTCAGCAGGTCTGCCTGGTGAACGCCGTGGACATTGTTGAGGGAGCCGATCACCCATTCCCCCTTGAGGTTTCTGGCCGGTGCAGCTTCGACCCGGGAGACGGCGATATCGCCGCTTTGGCGTCCGAAGGAGCGATCGACCTGTGCATAGCCGAGCCCGACCTTCTGATCGACGGCGGCGCAGCCGGCAAGGCCTGCCGCGAGAACACTACCTGCCAGAATGCAGTGCAGAGAAGAACGACAAAAAGTCATGGTACACCCCGCAGTGGAATAGATCACCGGAAGGCCGGTGATTTCTTGGAACGAACTACAGCCAGCGTTTTCTCTTGAAGTAGAGGATCATGGCGATGGAAGACAGCAGCATTACGAACCACAAGGCCGGGTAGCCATAGTGCCACTCCAGCTCCGGCATGTGTTTGAAGTTCATGCCGTACACTCCCACCAGAAAGGTCAGCGGCAGGAAGATCGTGCCGATCACGGTCAGGAACTTCATCACCTCGTTGGTGCGGTTGCTGACGCTGGAAAGGTACAGGTCAAGCATGCCCGAGAGCAGGTCGCGATAGGTTTCGACCGTGTCGATGACCTGCACGGTATGATCGTAGACATCGCGGAAATAGACCCTGGTGGCGTTGTCCAGCAGCCGGCTGTCCCCCCGCTCCAGGAACGAGATGGCTTCCCGTAGCGGCCAGACCGCCTTGCGCAGGAAGATGATCTCCTTTTTCATGTCACTGATCAGGTGCAGGGTGGTGCGCCCGGCGGTCAGGGTCAGCTCCTCCTCCGCGTTGACGATGCGCTCCCCCATCACCTCCAGCACGTTGAAGTAGCCATCCACGATCGAGTCCACCAGGGTGTATGCCAGGTAGTCGGCACCCATGGCCCGGATGCGGCCCTTGCCGCTGCGGATGCGATCACGCACGGCGTCGAAGACATCCCCGCGGATCCCCTCCTGGAAGGTCAGCAGGTAGTTCGGCCCCAGTATGATGCTGATCTGCTCCGAGGTGAAGGACTCCCCCTGCGACGGTCGCAGCATGCGCAGCACCATGAACAGGTACTCGTCGTAGTCTTCGATTTTGGGGCGCTGTACGGTGTTGACGATGTCTTCCAGCACCAGGGGATGGAAACCGAAATGTTCACCCAGGGTGCGGATGACCTCGATGTCGTGGACCCCCTCGACATTGATCCAGGTTACCGCGGCCCGTCCCACGTGCGGCAGGCACTGGGCGAGCCCTTGGCATGGCCGTTCTTCCACCTCGGCCGGGGAATAACTGAACAGGTCGAGGCGCGGGGCTTCCCGGCGCTGCTCTCCGATGTGGACCAGCGTGCCGGGGGGCAGACCTGTCTTGACCGAGCGCTTCTTGAGAAACCTGCGGCTGTTTGCCATTTCAGATACCCAGCACTTCCGCCATTCTGAGCATTTCGTCGTGGGGCAGCTTTTCGCCGGCAATCACCTCTTCCAGTGGCGTCGAGACGATCGAGTTGTTGGAAAGTCCCACCATCACCCCCGAGACCCCCGCCATCAGCAGTTCCATGCTTTTTTTGCCGAAGCGGCTGGCCAACAGACGGTCGAACACGGTCGGAGCGCCGCCGCGCTGGTAATGTCCCAGCACCGTTACCCGCACTTCAAAGCCGATGGCATCCTTGATGGCATCACCGATCTCCCGGCCGTTGCCCGCCCCTTCCGCCAAGATGATGATGGCGTTGTCGCGCCCTTCTTCAAAGCGGCGTCTCAGCTGCTGACAGATGTCCGGCAGGCTGTAGGGCTGCTCCGGTACCAGGGCGTATTCGGCCCCGGTGGCAATGGCCGAGATCGAGGCCAAGTACCCGGAATTGCGCCCCATCACCTCGATCACGAAGGCGCGTGCGTGGGAGGAAGCGGTGTCCTTGATGCAGTCGACCGCATAGAGAATGTTGTTGAGTGCCGTGTCGACCCCCAGCGCCATGTCGGTGTAAGGGATGTCGTTGTCGATGCTGGCGGGAATGCCGACCACCGGAAAACCGAGGCGGTGCAGAACCAGTGCCCCGGTCAGCGAGCCGTCTCCGCCGATCACCAGCAGGCCCTCGATGCCCATCTCCCGCAGCCGGTCAACCGCCTCCTGCTGGCCATCGGGGGTCATGAATTCACGGGAACGGGCCGATTGAAGAAATGTTCCTCCCCGGTGGAGGATGCCGGAAACGGACCTGTTATCCAGGAGAATCGCATCACCCCGCATAAGTCCGTGGTATCCCTTGCGAAAACCGATTACCTCGATGTTCGACCTCAGAGCGATGCGCACCGCGGCACGGATGGCTGCGTTCATGCCGGAGCAGTCGCCGCCGCTGGTGAGGATGCCTATCTTTTTCATTGTGGAACCTCCCGAGTAAGATCTCATGTGTTCATGTATCAGCCGTTCGTTACGGAGCGGGATCCGGGGGCGGAAACAGCCTTTTCAGTGCCTCCCGTCGATAATCGAAGATCTCTTTCAACCGCGGCTCCACGATCAGCCGGTTCACCAGTCGGGTGAACGGCATGCGTGGCAGAAGATAGTGGACCAGGTCGCGGACTTCCACGCCGCCGGCAACCTCCCGGAAGCGGTGCTGATGCTGCCAGAAACGATACGGACCGAAACGCTGTTCGTCAATAAAGAAAAAGGGCTTTTCCAGGTGAGTGATCTCGCTGGTCCAGTCCATTGTGATGCCGAACAGGGGGCGCACGGAGTAGCTGATGATCCTGCCGGGATAGATATCATCCAGGGGAGGGGAGGTCATGCGAAAACCCATGCCAGGGGGCGTGATGTGTGCCAGGTTGCAGGCGTCGCTGAAAAAGATCCAGGCAGCGGCGAGGTCGACCACCGGCAGGAACTGTGAGCGTTCCAGGATGAACGGCTTCATGGCAGAGTTCCGTATCTTCCTTCATCGGAGTCTTCTTGAGAGCCAGCCGGGAATAAGGGGATCATGCCATTACTCTCCTCTTTTTTTGCGCAGCCACTCCATCCTTTCGACAATACTCTTCTCGTAGCCATGCCCCTTGGGCTCGTAGAACCTGCGCCCGGCCAGCCGTTCCGGCAGACATTCCTGGCCGGCGTAGCCCTGCTCGTAGTCGTGGTCGTAGCGGTAGCCCTTGTGATAACCCAACTCCTTCATCAGCTTGGTGGGGGCATTGCGGATGTGCATCGGCACCGGCAGGGCACCGCTTTTGCGAACCTCCCCCAACGCGGAGTCGATACCAACGTACGAGGCATTGGACTTGGGAGCGGTGGCCAGGTAGGTGACCACCTGTCCCAGGGTGATGCGTCCTTCGGGCAACCCCACGAACTGGAAGGCCTGCATGGCTGACACCGCCACCTGCAGGGCTCGCGGGTCGGCGTTGCCGATGTCCTCGGAGGCCAGAATGATCATGCGCCTGAGGATGAAGAGCGGATCTTCGCCCGCCTCTAGCATGCGCGCCAGCCAGTACAGGGCCGCGTCCGGATCGCTGGCGCGCAGCGACTTGATGAAGGCCGAGATGACGTTGTAATGCTCCTCGCCCCCTTTGTCGTACAGCAGGGCTTTTTTCTGCAGCGCTTCCTGGGCGGTCTCCAGGGTGATGATCCGTTCGGCTTCCGGTGCACCGTGAGGGGCCGAAACAACCAGGTTGGCGGCCACCTCCAACGTGTTGAGAGCGATACGGGCATCGCCGCCGGCCTGGGCGGCCAGGAAGTCGAGCGCATCGTCCGTGGCGGACAGGCCGAGACTGCCCAGGCCACGCTGGTTGCCCGTCAGGGCGTGCTCCAGGATGCCGCGCAGGGTGGCCGGCTCCAATTGGTTGAGCACCAGCACCCGGCAGCGGGAGAGCAGCGGCGCGATCACTTCGAAGGAGGGATTCTCGGTGGTGGCGCCGATGATCGTGACCACACCCTTTTCGACGTAGGGGAGAAAGGCATCCTGCTGGGATTTGTTGAAACGGTGGATTTCGTCCACGAACAGGATCGTGCGTATCCCCCGGGCCTGGAGCCCTTCGGCCTCGCGGAAAATCTCGCGGATCTCCTTGACCCCCGAGAGGATGGCCGAGAAGAAGATGAAATGGGACTTGGTCTCGTGGGCGATGATGTGAGCCAGGGTGGTTTTGCCGCATCCGGGAGGCCCCCAGAAGATCAGCGAGGAGAGGGTGTCGCTCTCGATCATCCGCCGCAGGATGCGCCCTTCGCCCAGGAGATGGTCCTGGCCGGTGAACTCGGCCACCGTCCGCGGTCGCATTCTCTCGGCCAGGGGGGCTGACATGTCCCGGCGGGATGGCTCGGGGGTGGAAAACAGTTCGTTCTGTACTCGTTTCATGACGGTGGTACAGCAGTTCCTTTCCGAAATTGGTGGTCAGCGCTCCTGGCTGTAATGTGTCCTGATACCAGTAAAGCAGTATTCAGTGGGTTGTCCAGAGGGCGGCACCGTTCGCAATAGGTCGTGCTGGACGTTGTGCGCCGCCGACAGGGAAGGGGGCAACTGCGTTCAAGGGAACGGTCCCTGGAATGGTGTGATGTGAAATATGGCGGCAGGCAGTATATCGACTCCGGGGGGCGAATGCAAGGTGGCAGGTCCGGCGGGTGCTAAGGAAAGGTTTCTAGGTTTTGTTTTTGGATTTTGATATTTGGGCTGGAGGTGACCTCGTGTCCATTTATTGTCGCGACAATAGCTCGATAGCCGTCCGCTCGTCGTTGCCGAAAAGCCGGTCGAGGTCGAGTATGATCAACAGCCGCTCGGTACGGTTGACCACGCCAGTGACGCATTCCTGGGCGACACTTCCCTGCACGATGCCCGGCGGCGGCTGGATCTCCGCAGAGGATATGCGGATGACCTCTGCAACCGCATCGACCACAAATCCGGTCAGTCCTTCTCCCACCTCCATGACCAGGATGCGGCTCTGGCGGTCCTCTTCCCGCTCATCCAGCCCGAAACGCTTACGCAGCGAGATGATCGGCACCACCGTGCCGCGCAGATTGATGATGCCGTCCACGTAATCCGTCGTGTTGGGCATCCTCGTGATGGTGGGTATGCGGATGATTTCTCGCACCACCAGCACGTCGACACCATACTCCTCACCCCCCAGCTCGAAGCTTACCAACTGGATGATCTCACGTGATGTCAGGATTTCTTCACCCATAAGCGCAGGTACGTTGTTCATGTCCGCTCCTTATGCCAGCCGGAAGCGGCTGACAAGATTCTGAAGCTCCTGGGCCTGCCGCGCCAGTTGTGAAGCTGCGGTGGCTGTCTCGTCAGCGCCGCACGCCGTCTGGTGGACGACCTCGGTGATCTGCTGGATGTTGCTGGTCACCTCGCTGGTGGTGGCGGTCTGTTCTTCAGCTGCCGTGGCGATCTGATTCACCTGCATGGTGACTTCGTTGATCCGCTCCAGGATCTCCTCCAGGGCCTGGCCCGACTTCTGGGACGACACGGCTCCCTTTTCCACCTCGCTGACGCCGACCTCCATAGCCTTGACCGCCTCCTGGGTTTCCTTCTGGATCGCCTTGATCATCTCGCCGATCTCCCGGGTGGCCTTGGTGGTGCGTTCCGCCAGGGCGCGCACCTCGTCGGCCACGACCGCGAAGCCGCGCCCTTGCTCGCCGGCCCGGGCCGCCTCGATGGCAGCGTTCAGGGCCAGCAAGTTGGTCTGGTCTGCAATGTCCTCAATGGTACCGACGATCTGGCCGATCTGATCGGAACGGCTGCCCAAAGCCTCGACGGTCAGGGAGGTCTGGCGCACCCGCTCGGCGATGATGTTCATGCCGGTGATGGTTTCGTTGACTACCTGGGCGCCGGCACTGGCCGAGTTGGCGGTCTGGCGGGACGCCTCGGCCGCCATGGAACAGTTGCTGGCAATATCGGTGGATGTGGCGGACATCTCCTCGCTGGCAGTAGCCACGGTATTGGCCTGGGAAGCGACCTCCTCCGCGCCGGTGGCGATCTGGGTCGAGGTGGAGTGAAGCTGGTTGGAGGCCGAGGCGATACCGGTTGAGATGTCGGCGGTCTGGGTGATCATGCCGCGCAGGTTCTGGACCATGGTATTCATGGCATCTGCCAACTGGCCCATCTCGTCCTTGCGGTCCAGGTTAATGGTCTGCGTCAGGTCTCCCTGAGCAAGGGCCTCTGTCACGGCCACCGCCTGTCTCAACGGACCGGTGATCATGCCTGATATGAGCAGGCCCGCGGCGATCCCCAGCCCGATGCCTCCAACGATCAGGGCGATCATGATCGCCCGGCTCATCACGAATGCCTCTTCTGTCTCCTTGTCGAGCTTCCCGGCGTTGGCCAGCTTCCTTTTGACCACTTCCGCGGCAGCCTTTTCTACGGCCTGGACCTTGTCCCGCGCCTCTCCCTCCGACAATTGGACTGATTTGCGCTCTGACGAAAGCGCTTCGGACGCGGCAAGCTCCATGACTCTGGAGCTTACCGGCTCCCATTCCGCCACCGCTTTTTCCAGTTTGACAATGAGCGCCTTGCCCGCTTCAGTGCGGAAGAGCGGCTTGGCCTTGGCAATGTTCTCGTGCAGATTGGCCAAGGATTGCTTGTAAATTTCCACCTGCCTGGTACGCCCTTCCGACGAGCTGGCCAGAATGAAATTTTTCTCGGCCCGGATCGCATGCAATATCCCGGCATCGATTTCCTCCGCGTACATGAGCCCCATCATTTCACTGTCGTGCATAACCTTTCCGTGCTGAAAGAACGTCGACATGTTGCCGATGCCGATTGCTCCTAGCATGATGCAGATGCTGGAAAACAGAGTGATAAGAGCCATCAGCTTGGTTTTTGTCTTAAAGTTGTGCAGGATCTGCATGTGATTCTCCCTGGTGTTGTTTGTTTAGTTGTCCGGCGCTGCCTATCCCGAAAACTGTACCGGAGCATATTCATCAAATGCCTACTGATGGGCCGCTGCGCGGGACACCACTCAATATTCTCTGCATTTTCATGTATGCTAAAGAAAGAGTACTATACAAGTGGTACTTGTAAATATCAATATTTTTAAAGCAAATGCCAGTGTATGCCTGCTGATTGTACATGTAAGCTGCTTCACAGGGTGCGGTCATGGGACAGATATCGACAAACGGGGAAATAGGGGCTCGACTGCGTGCATTCCGCAAACGCCGCGGATTGACGCAAGAACAACTTGCGGAACGGATTGGCGTGACGTTTCAGCAGGTCCAGCAGTACGAGCGGGGATCTTCGCGCCTGAACGCCGAGCGGCTGCAGCAGATTGCTAGCGCGCTCGACATTCCAGTAGGAGCGCTATTTGACGACAAAGACGAACGGGCGTTGACCGAGGATGAGATGAGGCTTGTGAAAGGTTACCGGTCCCTGTCCAGCGATGAAATACGTTCCTTTGTTCTGTCCAGTATCGCAAGTCCGGTTTGTAGTCGCAAGGCAGGTTCTTGATTTGATGTAATTCGAATTCAGACATAGGTTGGCTTGAAGTTACCGATAATTGAAATCCATAATTGATTTCTTCCGGATTCTGTTCATAGAACTCGTTTTCGGCAAATGAAAAGCGGTACTCTGCAAGGTGGTCCAAACACATGTGGTAAGCTGCATTTTGTCCGCCGAATTGCTTCTGGTACGGCTCGGCGCCGGCGTCGGGGCAGTGGCGCCTGCCAATTCCCGATGCCGTCCTTGAAGGATTCAGGCATAAGCGCAGCGAAAAACCCATGCAGGCGTCATGTTTTTGTCTGAGCAAATCCGGGCATTCCGAGTTGACACCCTCCCGCCTGATATAGTATCTTTTTTCCCCTTTTATGCCGCATCAATACGGTGTTTGACGGCATGAAACATATGATTGGATAAAAGGATGATAACGATGAGAAGCGATACGATAAAAAAAGGGTTGGAGCGTACCCCGCACCGGGCACTACTGAAAGGTACCGGCGTTCCCCAGACCCAGATGGACAAGCCGTTCATCGGTGTTGCCACGAGTTTCACCGACCTGATCCCCGGCCATGTCGGCATGCGGGACCTGGAACGTTTCATTGAAAAAGGGGTCCATTCCGGCGGCGGCCATGCTTTCTTCTTCGGCATTCCCGGAGTCTGCGACGGCATTGCCATGGGGCACAAGGGCATGCACTACTCCCTGCCGACCCGCGAACTGATCGCCGATATGGTGGAGTCGGTGGCCGAGGCGCACCGCCTGGACGGCCTGGTACTCCTGACCAACTGCGACAAGATCACCCCTGGCATGCTGATGGCGGCAGCCCGGCTGGACATTCCCTGCATCATCGTGACCGCCGGTCCGATGATGAGCGGGCGCGGCCAGGCCGGCCGCCAGTATTCCTTTGTCTCCGACACCTTCGAGGCCATGGCGCGTTATAAGGCCGGGGTGATCGACGACAAGGAGCTGCAGGTGTGCGAGGACAATGCCTGCCCCGGCATGGGTTCCTGTCAGGGACTATTTACCGCCAACACCATGGCGATCCTGACCGAAACCATGGGCATGAGCCTGCCGCGCTGCGGTACGGCCCTGGCGGTTTCGGCAATGAAGCGCCGGATCGCTTTCGCCTCGGGTGAACGCATCGTGGACCTGGTGCGCGAGAACATCACCCCGCGCAGTATCCTGACACGCGAGGCCTTCGAGAACGCCATCCGGGTGGACCTGGCCCTGGGAGGCTCATCCAACACGGTGCTGCACCTGCTGGCCATTGCCCACGAGGCCGGGGTGGAACTGCCGCTGGAGCTGTTCGACGTCCTGGCCAAAGACACGCCGCAGCTTTCCTCCATGAATCCGGCCGGCGAATACTTCATGGAAGATCTGGATGTGGCCGGCGGCGTGGCCGGCGTATTCAAACAGCTGGGAGACAAGATCAAGGATACCCCGACCCTGTTCGGTCTGACCACCCGGCAGTTGGCCGACAGCGTCCAGAACGTGGACGAACAGGTCATTCGCCCGCTCTCCAACCCGGTCAAGAAAGAGGGGGGCATCGCGATCCTGTCCGGCAACATCGCTCCCAAGGGTGCGGTGGTCAAGCAGTCGGGGGTTTCCGACAAGATGATGCAGTTCGAAGGCATTGCCCGCTGTTTCAATGCGGAAGAGCAGGCCATGGCCGCCATCATGGAAGGGCGTATCGTGTCCGGCGATGTTGTAGTCATCCGTTATGAAGGCCCCAAGGGGGGACCGGGCATGCGAGAGATGCTGGCACCGACCGCTGCCATCATGGGCATGGGGCTGGGGGATTCGGTGGCTCTGATCACCGACGGCCGCTTCTCCGGCGGCACCCGCGGACCCTGCATCGGCCACATCTCTCCCGAGGCGGCCCAAGGGGGACCGATCGCACTGGTGGAAGACGGCGACCGGATTCTCCTGGACATCCCGGCCCGCAGGCTGGAACTTCTGGTGGACGAAGCCACCCTGGCAGCCCGCCGCGCCAATTGGAAGGCTCCCGAGGCCAAAATCAAGACCGGTTGGCTGTCGCGCTATGCCAAGGTCGTGACCTCGGCCCACACCGGCGCAGTCACAACCGCTGATTAAAGGTCAGTATAATTCGGCGCAGTGACCCGATGAAGGCCGGAGAAAATCGGCGAACCAAAGGTCCGACTTTCGATACCTCTTCGGTTTTCTCGCTGTCTCCGGGGCCCTGTGGCAAAGACTTTTGACTTTATAAGCCGAGGTAATGCTATGAAGATGAACGGTGCACGCATAATGCTGGAGTGTCTGAAGCGGGAAGGGGTCGATACGGTTTTCGGCTATCCCGGCGGTACGGTGATCAACATCTACGACGAGCTTTTCAGCTTCAAGGATATCCGCCACATCCTGCCGCGCCACGAGCAGGCCGGCACCCATGCGGCAGACGGCTATGCCCGCGCCACCGGCAAGGTCGGGGTTGCCATTGCCACCTCCGGGCCAGGCGCCACCAATACCGTTACCGGTATCGCCACGGCTTACATGGACTCGATCCCGATGGTGATCATCACCGGTCAGGTCCCGACCGCCCTGATCGGCAACGATGCCTTTCAGGAGGTGGACATCATCGGCATCACCCGCCCCTGCACCAAGCACAGCTTTCTGGTGAAGGATGTCAATGAGCTGGCCACCATCATGAAAAAGGCCTTCTACATCGCGCGCAGCGGGCGGCCCGGCCCGGTGCTGGTCGATCTGCCCAAGGATGTCCAGATTGCCCAGACCGAGTTCGTCTATCCGGAGACCGTGGATATACGCAGCTACAAGCCCAACCTGGTCGGGCATTCCCGCCAGATCGAGAAGGCGGTCGGCATGATGCTGGAAGCCTCGCGTCCGGTGCTGTATGTCGGCGGCGGTGTCGTACTGGGCAATGCTGCCGAGGAATTGACCACCCTGGCCCGCAAGCTGACAGCACCGGTTACCACCACCCTGATGGGGCTCGGCTCCTATCCCGAAAACGACCCGAATTCCCTCGGCATGCTGGGCATGCATGGCGCCTACTGCGCCAACATGGCCATGACCCACAGCGATATGATCGTCGCCGTCGGCGCACGCTTCGACGATCGCGTCACCGGTAAAATAGCGACCTTCGCCCCTCACGCCAAGATCATCCACATCGACGTCGATCCGACCTCGATCAAGAAAAATGTCCGCGTTGACCTGCCGATCGTGGGGGATGTCAAGGATGTCCTGTCCAAGATGAACAAACAGGTGGACAAGCTGAAGGATAAACATGCCGAATTCGCGGCGCGCCTGACCCCCTGGCACGAGGAGATCGCCGGCTGGAAGGCGAAGCATCCCACCAGCTACAAACAGAGCGCAACGACCATCAAGCCGCAGTTCGTCATCCAGAAGCTGCGCGAGCTGTCGAACGAGGATGCGATCGTCTCGACCGACGTAGGGCAGCACCAGATGTGGACCGCGCAGTTTTTCCAGTTCAACAGGCCGCGCACACTGCTGTCATCCGGCGGTCTCGGCACCATGGGCTACGGTCTGCCGGCCGCCATGGGAGCCCAGGCGGCATTCCCCGACCGCCAGGTGATCACGATTTGCGGCGACGGCGGAGTCCAGATGAACATCCAGGAGATCGCGACGCTGGTCCAGAATCGTCTGCCGGTCAAGATCGTGATCCTGAACAATAATTTCCTCGGCATGGTTCGCCAGTGGCAGGAGTTGTTCTTCGACAAACGCTACTCCAGTACCTGCATGGAGTTGCCGGTAGATTTCGTCAAGCTGGCCGAAGCCTACGGCGCCAAAGGATTCAGTACCTCCAAGCCGGGCGAGGTAGAGAAGATCATCAAACAGGGCTTCAAGGAGCCGGGGCCGGTGATCATGGAATTCAAGGTTGCCCGTGAGGAAAAGGTGCTGCCGATGGTACCGGCCGGTGCATCGCTGAACGAGATGGTGCTGAATGCATAAATAAGGCTCTTTGCCACGGAGGGCACAGAGTTCACAGAGAAGGCCGGAGAAGGCTGACCACAAAAAGGATACGAAGAAGCGCTGAGGAAGCTTGAAAGTTTTTTACCTCTGTGTTCTCTGCGGCCTCTGTGGCTAACTGGTTTTGATTGGAGGTTTCCCCATGCAACATACAATTTCCGTACTGGTCGAGAACGAATTCGGCGTGCTGTCCCGCGTGGCCTCGTTGTTCTCCGGGCGGGGGTTCAATATCGATTCCCTGACCGTGGCCCCCACCAACGAGGAGGGCATGTCGCGCATGACCCTGGTCACCAGGGGGGACGAGAACATCCTCGAGCAGATCACCAAACAGCTCAACAAACTGATCGACGTGATCAAGGTGATCGACTTTACCGAGGGGGGCGGTGTGGAGCGCGAAATGGCCCTGGTCAAGGTCGCGGCCGAAGATCAAAGTCGCGCAGAGGTGTTGCGGATCGTCGACATCTTCCGGGCCAAGATCATCGATGTCACTCCCAAGTCCTATACTATCGAGGCCACCGGTAATCCGGCCAAAATCGACGCCATCCTGGAGCTGCTCCGTCCGTTGGGCTTGAAGGAACTGGTGCGTACCGGCGCGGTTGCCATCGGTCGTGGTTCAAAGGGGTGGAAGGGGTAAACGTCTTTTCTGGGTTGCGGTCAAAGGGTGAAGAGCCGCTGGGGCCATCCGGGTCGAGCGGTTCTTTTGTTTGGCGTTTGTTCCGGTTGACCGAGACGGCGGATTCGAACCAGCCGGATGCTCGAATAAACTGCATTGAGCGGCCCGAAGTGCAGTCTGTGCTGGCGGCCCGACCATGCTAATTGATTGACAGGTCCCGGAATAATGTAGTAAATTGATTGATCGTTTTATCAAGGGTTTGTACCGGTTTGCCCGGATATTTTGTGTGGAGGATGCTCGAGCATGAAGGTTTATTACGATCGTGACTGTGATCTGAAACTGATCAAAAAGAAAAAGGTGACCATTGTCGGGTACGGTTCTCAGGGACATGCCCATGCCTGCAACCTCAAGGATTCGGGCGTTGATGTTACCGTGGCGCTGCGCAAGGGCTCGGCTTCCGCGGCCAAGGCCAAGAATGCCGGCCTCAAGGTGGCGACCGTTGCCGAGGCTGTTGCCTCCGCCGACCTGGTGATGATCCTGACTCCGGACGAGTTCCAGTCCCGCCTGTACCGCGAAGAGATCGAGCCGAAACTTAAAAAAGGCGCTACCCTGGCCTTTGCCCACGGCTTTGCCATCCACTACAACCAGATCGTGCCGCGTGCCGACCTGGATGTTATCATGATCGCTCCCAAGGCGCCCGGTCATACCGTTCGTTCCGAGTTCGTGAAGGGGGGCGGAATTCCCGACCTGATCGCCATTTTCCAGGATGCATCGGGCAAGGCCCGGAGCGTGGCCCTCTCCTACGCCAGCGCTATCGGCGGCGGCCGTACCGGCATCATCGAAACCACCTTCAAGGATGAGACCGAGACTGACCTGTTCGGCGAGCAGGCCGTGCTGTGCGGCGGGGCGGTGGAATTGGTGAAGGCCGGTTTCGAAACCCTGGTGGATGCAGGATATGCTCCTGAGATGGCCTACTTCGAGTGCCTGCACGAGCTGAAGCTGATCGTGGACCTCATGTACGAGGGGGGTATCGCCAACATGAACTACTCCATCTCCAATAATGCCGAGTACGGCGAGTACGTCACCGGTCCGCAGGTCATCAACGATCAGAGCCGGGCTGCCATGAAGGAGTGCCTGAAGAACATTCAGACCGGCGAGTACGCCAAGCGCTTCATCCTGGAAGGGATGTCTAACTATCCCGAAATGACTGCCCGTCGCCGTCTCAATGCCGCCCATCCGATCGAGCAGGTCGGCGAACGTCTCCGGAGCATGATGCCCTGGATCCAAAAGATCGTCGACAAGACCAAGAACTAGGGTAACCCTTTTTCGTCATTGGACACCCCTTTGCCCGTTGATCTCTGTAAGGAGATGGGGAAAGGGGTGTCCGCACGTTTGACTGCCGGATCCCCTCCGGGGGAAATTTCAAAGTGGTAAGCCCGTCTTTTTCGGGTCAGGCAGGTTGCATGAACAAAAATACCCCTTTTGCCAGGGAAGGCTATCCCTTCATCGCTTTTTCCCTCGGATTGACGTTGCTGCTGGCACTTTCCGCCTGGAAGCTCTGTTCGATCGTTCTCGTCATCCCCGCTGTCATCTCTCTTCTACTCACCGGTTTCGTGCTCTACTTCTTCCGGAATCCCGAACGGACGCCGCCCGCTGACGAGCGTGCCGTGGTCGCTCCGGCCGACGGAACCGTGATCGTGGTCGAACGGGTGCCGGAGACGCCGCTCAAGTGCGAAGCGCTCAAGATCAGCATTTTCATGTCGGTCTTCAATGTGCATGTCAACAGGGTGCCTTTCAACGGCACCGTTCTGGAGACGAATTACGAGTGCGGTAAGTTTTACGATGCACGGGACGGCCGGGCATCATGCGAAAACGAGCGCAACGGGATCGTTCTCGAAACCGATCGCGGCGTCAGAATGGCATTTGTGCAGATCGCGGGACTGATCGCACGGCGGATCGTCAGCTATCCACGCGTCGGCGACCGCCTGATCCGCGGCGAGCGCTACGGACTG
This sequence comes from Geobacter sp. SVR, assembly GCF_016865365.1. Taxonomy (NCBI): domain Bacteria; kingdom Pseudomonadati; phylum Thermodesulfobacteriota; class Desulfuromonadia; order Geobacterales; family Geobacteraceae; genus Geobacter; species Geobacter sp. SVR. The sequence continues at coordinate 2,965,526 of NZ_AP024469.1, read as the reverse complement.
ATCCGTTTCGGCTCGCGAGTGGATGTCTATCTGCCGGCCGATGCAGCGCCGGAGGTCAAGCTGGGCGATACCACCGTGGCCGGCGAGACGGTGCTGGCCCGTATCGGGTAAGGCAGGGAAAACGCATGAACTCTGAGACGCGGGAAGAGACAACGGAAAAAAACGAAAACATCAAGCGCGGCATCTACATCCTGCCCAATCTGGTGACCACCGGCAGCCTGTTTGCCGGTTTCTACAGCCTGGTCTCCACCTTGAACGGCAATTACAGCACCGCAGCTGTGTGGATCTTCCTTTCGGCCATCTGCGACGGGCTGGACGGCAAGATCGCGCGCATGACCGGTTCGACCAGCAAGTTCGGGGTGGAATACGATTCATTGGCCGATCTGGTCGCCTTTGGCGTGACGCCGGCGCTGATGGTCTATGCCTGGGCATTGAAACCATTCGGCAGGGTCGGCTGGCTGGCCGCTTTCCTGTTTGTGGCCTGCGGCGCGCTGCGGCTGGCCCGTTTCAACGTGCAGGTGAATACGGTTGAGAGCAAGCGCTTCGTCGGCTTGCCTATACCGGCAGCCGCCAGCATGGTCGCCTCCACCGTACTGTTCTTCCATCACTTCAACCGGCTGCCCCAGGAACTGATCCAGGCCCCGTATATGTTCAAGCGCCTGGCAGTCATCACCCTGATCTATCTGCTGGCATTTCTGATGGTATCCAATTTCCGGTACTATTCCTTCAAGGACCCGGCCCTGATCAAGCGTCAGCCATTCGGATTCCTGCTGCTGGCAATAGTCGTGCTGATCGTGGTTGCTGCCGAACCGGTGGTGATGACCTTTGCAATCATGCTCTGTTATGTGCTGTCGGGGCCGATCGCATTCCTGTGCAGCTGGCCGCGACGCCGCAGACTGGAGAAGGCGGTGCATAAGGGGCATGAGGCCTCGCACCGCTCCGGTGAACAATAGCAGGAATTATTGGACGTGACGTGGAAGGGCGGGTTTTTACACCCGCCCTGTTTTATGGGTGGTTGCCGCGGAGAAGGCTGGCAGCCCTCCTTCCGGTCGGGAAGACGAGGGGGACGGTCCTTTCGGAGTACCGATTTTCTTCAGTGATCAGAGACTGGGGTCGATCTCGTGCAGGCTGGCATCGATCCCTGACGGACCGATTTCAAGGATGGCAAAGGTATTGGCGCTGCCGGTCTTGATCAGGGTGCCGGGGTTGACGAACAGCATGCCGGACAGGGGTACCACGGCGGCACAGTGGGTATGTCCGAACAGTACCGCATCCACCCCGAGTGCCGATGCGTGGCGTTCGAGATCCTGCAGCCCTCTTTTGACACGATACTGATCGCCATGCAGCAGCAACAACCGTTTACCGGCACACTCCCGGATCAGCTCGCGGGGAGCCTTTGAACCGTGGTCGCAGTTGCCGGCCACATGAATGACCTCCCTGTCGAGGCAGTGCGACAGTACGTCCACGTCGTCGCCGCCGTCACCGAGATGTATGACCAGATCGAAAGGTTCCGCCTGCTGACAGGCCTTGAGAGCCTGCGGGTAGTTGCCGTGAGTGTCTGACATGACTATAATACGCATGACTGACACTGTAGCAGATGCCTTTCTCTAATGAAAATACAAATTCTCCCCAGGCAGGGCCGACCATGTCCAAAAGAACACTCTTCGTCGTAGGTGGCGCCATCCTCTTCGTGATGGTACTTTTCCTGGTCTCGGTGCAGATTGCCAAGAGTCTGATCGGGACCGACAGCGAGTCAAAACTGGTTGCAGGTGAAGGGGTGGGGCTGGTTGAGGTCAAAGGCATGATCCTCGACTCCAAGGATACCATCCGACAGTTGCGGTATTTCCTCAAAAAGGACGATATCAAGGCCGTTGTGCTGCGGGTGGATTCTCCCGGCGGCGTTGTGGCTCCCTCCCAGGAAATCAGCGATCAGGTGGCGAAATTCGCGGCCAAGAAGAAGATCATCGTCTCGATGGGGAGTCTGGCCGCCTCAGGGGGCTACTATATTTCGGCCCCGGCTTCGATGATATTTGCCAACCCCGGCACCATCACCGCCAGCATAGGAGTGATTCTCAAGCTTTCGAACATCGAAACCCTGATGGACAAGATCGGAATCAAGTCCTATACGCTGAAGACGGGCAAGTACAAGGATTCAGGATCTCCGTTGCGCCAGATGTCCCCCGAGGACCGGGCCATGCTCCAGGCGGTGATCGACAACACCCATGAGCAGTTCGTCCGTGCCGTGGCAGCCGGGCGTAAACTGCCGGTCGAAGATGTGCGCAAGATCGCCGATGGCCGGATTCTTTCCGGCGAGCAGGCTCTGGCCCTGAAACTGGTGGACCGCCTCGGGACATTGCAGGATGCCGTGGAGGAGGCGGGCCGGCAGGCGGGCATAAAAGGGGAGCCGGAGGTAGTGCTGCCCCCGAAGAAGAAGCTGAATTACATGGATCTGCTGGTGGAAGGGGCGGAGGGGAGTTTCAAGAATGCGCTGGGCCAAGCGGCCGGCGGCATGAAGCTGATGTATGAGGCGGAATGAAGCAGGTTAAGGTTAAGAAAAAACCTCAACCTTAACCTTGGCCTTAGCCTCTGTTTTTAAGCCTTGCGTGAGCATCCAGCAGAATCTGCTCGGTCGTCGGCCAGTCGATACAGGCGTCGGTGATCGAAACCCCGTACTTCAACTGGCTGTGGTCGGCCGGAACCTTCTGGTTGCCGGCAGACAGAAAACTTTCGATCATGACCCCCGAAATGGACCTGTTTCCCTCCACGACCTGCTGAACGACACTCTCCAGTACGAGCGGCTGCTTCAGGTAATCCTTGTTGGAATTGCCGTGGCTGCAGTCAACCATGATGGTCGGAAACAGGTTGTTCTTTCTGAGGCTCTCTTCGGTCTGGGCGATGTCCTCGACATGGTAATTGGGTTTGCGTGAGCTCCCCCGCAGGACGATATGCACATCGGGGTTGCCGGTGGTCCGGATGATCGACGTGCGCCCCTCGCGGTTGATCCCCAGGAAGCTGTGCGGGTGCTGGGCCGCGATCATGGCATCGATAGCGATCTGCAGGTTGCCGTCGGTACCGTTCTTGAAGCCGATCGGAAAGGACAAGCCGCTGGCCAGTTCGCGATGAGTCTGGGATTCGGTGGTGCGGGCGCCGATGGCTCCCCAGCTGATCATGTCCGCCACGTACTCGGGGGTAATCGGGTCGAGCATCTCGTTGGCCACCGGCACGCCCAGCTGCGTAAGCCTGCTGAGCAGTCCCCGGGCGATGCCGAGCCCCTTGGATATCATGTGGCTGCCGTTCATGTCCGGGTCGTTGATCAGCCCTTTCCAGCCGACCGTGGTGCGGGGTTTCTCGAAGTAGACCCGCATGATCAACAGCAGTTGGTCCTCCACTCGGCGGGAAAGGGCCGCCAGGCGCTTGGCGTAATCGATGGCCGCCTCCGGATCGTGGATCGAACAAGGACCGACCACCACCATCAAGCGAGGGTCCCGGCGCTGAAGGATGTTCTTGATGCGCTCGCGGCTCGTGCTGACAAAGGCCCGGTCGCTGTCGGAAAGCGGCAGGACCTGCCGCAGGTCGGCCGGTGCTATAATCGGGGTGATCGCCGAAATTTTCAGATTGTTGGTCTTGATCATGTTCAGTCCGTTCCTTGAAAGAGGAGTAAGTTACTCTCTTTAATTGTTTTTCAGGAGTTTGTCAAAGGAGAATATGTTCACATGAAGCGGGCTGTATTTCTGGACAGGGATGGCACCATCAATCAGGAGAAGGAATATCTCTACCGGATCGAGGATTTCGAATTCGTGCCAGGTGCACCCGAGGCGATCCGGATTCTGAACGATGCCGGTTTTCTGGTGGTGGTTGTCACCAATCAGTCCGGCGTAGCCCGGGGGTATTACGGTGAGGAAGATGTGGAGACCTTGCATCGCCATATCGCCGCGGAACTGGAGCGGTCCGGGGCACGGGTGGATGCCTGGCTGTACTGTCCCCACCACCCGGACGGGAAGGGGAGCTACGCCCTGCCGTGCCGCTGCCGCAAGCCGTTGCCGGGAATGCTCGTGGATGCTGCCGTGCGATTCGGCATCGATCTGTCCGCCTCGGTGATGATCGGCGATAAACGGATCGATGTCGAAGCTGCCATGGCGGCCGGCTGCCGGCCGGTTCTGGTGAGGAGCGGATACGGCAGCGGAGAGGAAAAACTGATGCCTCCGGGGGTCGATGTCTACGACGATCTCTACGCAGCGGCAGTCCGGTTGCAATCCCGCTGAACGGGTTTGACACCGGGGGGGCAGGCGTGTAATGATATTCAATTACTTGATTTGAAAGGAAGGATCTTCCATGTCCCAGGGCATTACCAAAGGCATCATTCTGGCAGGCGGAGCGGGCAGCCGGCTCTACCCCCTGACCCTCGTTGCCAGCAAGCAGCTCCAGCCGGTCTACGACAAACCGATGATTTACTACCCTTTGGCAACCCTGATGGCAGCGGGCATCAAAGACATACTACTGATTTCGACACCGCAGGATACCCCGCGTTTCGTAACACTGCTCGGCGATGGGTCCCGCTGGGGAATTTCGATCACCTATAAGGTGCAGCCGGAGCCGAAAGGGATCGCCCAGGCCTTTCTGATCGGCCAGGATTTTATCGACGATCGACCGGTGGCCTTGATTCTGGGGGACAACATCTTTTACGGCAAGATGAACCTGGACCGCATCGTGGGTGAATTCACGGGCGGGGCAAGGATCTTCGGCTACCAGGTACATGATCCGGAACGCTATGGGGTGGTGGAATTCGACCCAACCGGAAAGGTGCTCAGCATCGAGGAGAAGCCGAAACAGCCGAAATCCCACTACGCCGTGCCCGGACTCTATCTGTACGACCGGAACGTCGTAGCCATAGCCAAGTCGATCGCACCTTCGGCGCGTGGCGAGCTTGAAATTACCGACGTCAACCTGGAGTATCTGCGCCGTGGGGAATTGACCGTCGAACGCCTGGGGCGCGGCATCGCCTGGCTGGACACCGGTACCCACAAGAGCCTCTTGGAAGCGAGCATCTTCATCGAAACCATCGAATCCCGCCAAGGCCTTAAAATTGCCTGCCTGGAGGAGATCGCCCTGCGCCGGGGGTTCATCGACTGCGCGCAGATGCAGCAGGTGATCGACAGCACCCCCGCCTCCTCGTATCGCAGCTACCTGCAGCGTGTCTATCACGAGGCAGAGCTGCTGTGCGCCTGAACATCGTGAAAAGGCTGGTACAGACATCCTGCAGTCCATTTGTGACGGAAATGATGCATGGAATTTTTTAAAAAATACGGATTGACAGTCCTGACCGGTGTCGGCGTGCTGCTGGCCCTGATATTCTATTCGTTGAACGTTCCCCGCAACCGCGAAGCCAATCTGGTTGAGCGCAGCGTCATGAACGTGTTCGGGCCGGTATTGAAACCGGCGGCATATGTCAGCGATTTTTTCGAAGAGGTCTGGGACGGTTATGTCAGCCTGGTGCATGTGCACAAGGAGAATCTGAAGCTGCGTGAGGAGATCAGGGCCCTGAACGAGCGGGTAGTGGCCGGCAACGAGGCACTGTACGCCAACCAGCGGCTCTCGCGCCTGCTGGGAGTGAAGGAGACGGTCAAGGCGCCCACCTTGACCGCATCCATTGTGGGTGAGGATATTTCCTCCTGGTTCAGGACTATGCTGATTGACCGCGGCAGTTCCAGCGGCCTGCGCGAAGGCATGGCCGTGATCGCGGCCGACGGCATCGTGGGACAGATCGTCAAAGTCTCCGGGGACACGGCCAGGGTGCTGCTCCTGACGGATCATGCCAGCGGCATTGCCGCCACGATTCAACGTTCCCGGGCACGCGGCGTGGTCAAAGGCAAAGGCGACGGATTCTGCAGCCTTGAATTCACGACCCGCGAAGAAGATGTCAAGGTCGGCGACCTGGTGGTTGCCTCCGGCATCGGCGGCATTTTCATGAAAGGGATGCCGATTGGTGAAGTAACCATGGTAAAACGTGGTGAATACGGCATATTTCAAACAGTAACGATCAGGCCGGCAGTCAATACCGCCCATCTGGAAGAGGTGCTGGTGATCCTCCGGGGGGGCTATGAGTAGGCGGGGGGCGCTGCAGCTGACCGGCGCCGTCGTACTGGCGATTATCCTGCAGACCTCGGTCCTGCCGGTCTACATTGCCGACTATTTCAAACCGGATCTGCTGTTGATCATCATGGTGTACCTGGCACTGCGCGAGTCCTACCAGGCCGGAACGCCACTGGCATGGCTGCTGGGGCTGCTCAAGGATGTCTTCAGCGGGCTGTATCTCGGGCTCAATGCCTTTACCTTCCTGATTATATTCCTGGTCATCAAGAGCGTTGCCGACAGGCTGTATGCCGAAAGCGGCTTTCTGTTCGTGGTGACGGTCACCGTGGCGACGCTGGCCTGCCTCACCGCCAATCTCCTCCTGTTGTTCATGTTTACCAATACCCCCGGCATCGCCTATTCGATCGGTGCTGGAATGATACCGCACGTCATGGTCAACTGTTTTGCAGCCTCACTGGTCATTCTGCTGCCCGTATTCGCCCGTGAGGAGGAAACCGTATGAGAGAGAAGCGCTTCGTTCGCGAAATCATGGAGATGAAGCACCGGACCATGGTGCTCTCGTTCGTGGTCGGCGCAATCTTCTTCGTGCTCCTGCTGCGTCTCTGGCATCTCCAGATATTGAGCGGCGAGGATTATCGCAGCATGTCGGAGAACAACCGTCTGCGGTTCGTGCCGATCGCCGCTTCGCGCGGCACCATTCTGGACCGCAACGGCACGGTGCTGGTCAGCAATCGTCCTTCATTCAGTCTGGCGGTCATCCCCCAGGAGGTCAAGGACAAGGACGACCTGCTGAACAAGCTGGCTGCCCTGCTTGGCCTTGACAGGGCCGAGATGGCCGATCGCTGGGACAAGGCCAAGGGAAGGGCCAAATACTATCCGATCGTGCTGGCTTCCAACATCAGCCGTGACCAGGTGGAGATCATCGAGGAAAACAAGATGCGGCTGCCCGGGGTCGAAATCGAAATGAAGCCGGTGCGGGACTATGTCAACGGGAACATGGGGTCCCACCTGCTCGGATACATCGGTGAGGTGTCCGAGGATGAACTCAACCGCCCCGGTTTCGAGGAGTACAATCCCGGCGACTATATCGGCAAGAACGGGATCGAACGCAATTGGGAGCAGGAACTGCACGGCAGCGACGGAGGCCGCCAACTGGAGGTGGATGCCCGTGGCCGGGTATTGAGGACCGTCTCCGAATCCCTTCCGTCGGTCGGCAACAGTGTGGTGCTGACCATCGACTCGGCGGTACAGAAGAGTGCGGAACGGGCATTCGGCGACCAGGCCGGCGCGGCGGTTGCCATGGACGTCAATACCGGTGAAATTCTGGCTTTTGTCAGCAATCCCGGATTTGATCCCTCGCTGTTCAGCGGCAAGCTTCCGGCCGACAAGTGGAAGGAATACCTGGAGGACAAGCGCCACCCGCTGGAAAACAAGGCCCTGACCGGCCAGTATCCCCCAGGCTCAACCTTCAAGATCATCAGTGCCCTGGCCGGGCTCGAGAATGGCGCGATCAACGACTCCACTTCGGTAAACTGCACCGGTTCCTACAAGCTCGGATCCTCGACCTTCAAGTGCTGGAACAAGCATGGTCACGGGAGCACCAACCTGAAAAAGTCGCTGCGCGAATCGTGCGACGTCTATTACTATGCACTGGGAGAGCGCCTGGGGGTCGATCTGATCGCGGCCACTGCCAAGAAATTCCTGCTCGGCACACCCATGGGCATCGGCCTGACCAACGAAAAGGGGGGCATGATCCCCAGCACAGAATGGAAACTGAAGCGGTTCGGCAAGCGCTGGTTCCATGGCGAAACGTTGCCGGTAGCCATTGGCCAGGGCTACGTGTTGATGACCCCCATCCAATTGGCCTCTATGACTGCCACCGTGGCCAACGAAGGAACGATATATCGCCCCCATCTGGTCAAACGCGTCGTGGACGGCGACGGAAAGCCGCTGAAGGAAGTCAAGCCTGAAGTAATCGGCACCACCGGCATATCCGCCGATAAGTTCCGGCTGGTCAAACAGGGGCTGTTCGCCGTTGTGAACGAACCAGGAGGGACCGGTGCTGCGGCACGGCTCGGCGATGTGACCGTGGCCGGCAAGACCGGCACGTCCCAGGTAGTGAAACTGCGCGACAGCAAACAGGGCACCCCATACCAGTTTCGCGATCATGCCCTGTTCGTGGCGTTCGCCCCCTATGAAAAACCGGAGATCGCGGTGGCGGTGGTGGTCGAGCATGGCGAGCACGGCGCTTCAGCGGCCGCTCCGATTGCCGGTCGCATCATGAGGGCATGGTTTGACTCGAAAAAGCCGCCTAAAAAGGCCGCACCTGCTGACAGCGCACAGGATGACGAAACAGATGAAGAAACGCCGCCGAATGGGCAGGAGGAAAGGCGGCCATGATCGATCGCCGGTTGTTCACCAATATCGACTGGATGCTGGTCGGCCTCGTTATCGTGATCAGCATGCTGGGCATCGTCAATATCTACAGTGCGACTACTCCCTACAAGATCATCGGGGCTCCCTACTACGTGAAGCAGTTCTACTGGATGGCCTTCGGCATGTTCATCGCACTTTTGATCTGCAGTATCGATTACCACATCCTGGAGGATTTCTCCTATTGGCTCTACTTTTTGCTGGTTCTACTGCTGGTGGCGGTGCTCCTGGTGGGGCGGCGTTCCATGGGAGCTACCCGCTGGCTGCATCTCGGCTTCTTTAATATCCAGCCCTCCGAGCTGATGAAAATCGTGATCATCATCACCTTTGCCAGGTTTTTCAATAATTTTCATGCGCCGGGCGGCATGACGGTCAGGGACCTGATGTTCCCGCTGGGGATATTGGCTGTGCCGGCGCTTTTGATCATGAAGCAGCCCGATCTCGGTACGGCCACGCTGGTGGTGCTGATCGCCATGTCCATGACCTTTTACGTCGGCTTGCGCTGGACGACGATCGTCAGTTTCATACTCGTTACAATCCCGACCTGCTGGCTGGCCTGGTCCCATTTTCTGCGCCCCTACCAGAAGAATCGCATTCTCGATTTCCTCAACCCGGAGCGTTCTCGCCTCGGCAGTGGTTACCACATTATTCAAAGTAAAATCGCCGTGGGGTCGGGAGGGCTGTTCGGCAAGGGGTTCATCAAGGGTACCCAGTCCCAGCTGCGGTTTCTGCCGGAACAGCACACCGATTTTGCTTTTTCCGTTTTCACCGAGGAGTGGGGGTTCATAGGAGCGCTGGTACTGATCATCCTTTATCTCTCCCTGGTTCTGTGGGGGCTCAATATTGCCCGGCGCTGCAACGACCGTTTCGGCAGTCTGCTGGCAATGGGGGTGACAGCCATGCTCTTCTGGCACATCGTGATCAACATGGGCATGGTGATCGGAATGTTCCCGGTAGTCGGCGTTCCGATGCCCTTCTTCTCCTATGGCGGCACATCGATGATTACCTCCATGGTGGGCATCGGCATCCTGCAGAATATCAGCATGCGCAGGTTCATGTTCTAGCCCGGAGGTGCCTCGTTCCGTTCGAGGGGCCATTACCCGCTCCCGAGATGAAACGTTTGCATTGTCCCGGTATTCGCTACTATCGCACCTGTCAGGGGGGAGAAGATTATGAACCCATCTACGGAGAGAACCGACCTGGCCGCTTATGCCTGCTCCAGCGCCCGGTCACTCGGCAGAAAGCACCCTGAGGAACACCGCGACAACCGGCCCGCCTTTGAGCGCGACCGCGACCGGATCATCCATTGTGCCGCATTTCGCCGGCTGGAGTACAAAACTCAGGTCTTTGTCAACCATGAAGGGGATTATTACCGCACCCGCCTGACCCATTCCCTGGAGGTGGCACAGATAGGCCGGGCCATTGCCCGGCAGTTGCATCTGAACGAAGAGCTGACCGAGGCCCTGGCCCTGGCGCACGATCTGGGGCATACGCCGTTCGGCCATACCGGCGAAGAGGTGCTTGACAACCTGATGCAGGGCTACGGCGGGTTTGAACACAACCTGCAGTCCTACCGCGTTGTGGATGAACTGGAGGAGCGCTACCCCAATTTCAATGGCCTCAACCTGACCTGGGAGGTGCGGGAGGGGATCATCAAACACGCCAGCCCCTACGACGCGCCGCTGGAGGCCATGGTCGGATTCCTGCCCGGCGTGGTACCGTCCATCGAGGCGCAGATCATCAACTATGCCGACGAGATCGCCTACAACAATCATGATATCGATGACGGCCTGAAGTCGGGATACATTACGCTGGAGATGCTGGGACGCATCGAGTTGTGGAGGCGCGTCAGTGCCACTGTACGCGGGAAATATCCGGCAATCGACGACAGGCGCCTGGTCTACCAGACCATCAGCGCGCTGATCGGCCTGCAGATTACCGACGTCTGCAGCACCATTGCCACCAACCTGGAGCGGTTCGGCATCGCCGGCCTGGAGGATCTGCGGCTGATCAACCGGGCCGTGGCCCATTTCAGCGAGGAGATCACCATCCTGAACATGGAGCTGAAAAGCTTCCTGTTCGACCATCTCTATCGCCACCACAAGGTGGACAAGATGCGTGTCAAGGCCGAGATCTTCATCACCCGCCTGTTCGAAACCTACTTGCGCTATCCCAACCTGCTGCCTCCCAAGTACCAGACCCGCTTCGATACCTGCGGCATTCATCGGGTGGTCTGCGACTACATCGCCGGCATGACCGACCGTTTTGCCCTGGATGAATACAAGCGGCTGTTCGAACCGTACGAGCGGGTGTAGAAAGGCGTGGAGTGGTGATAGAGTATTTTACTCCGTCATGGTTAAATATCGCCGCGCAGAAAACGAAATTTTTCATTGGACGTTCCCGACAGTGTGGCATCAAGAATCGCAAGTATCAGTGATACTGTTTCCGACTCTCAGGCCCTCAAGCAGATAACCTGGAGAAGAAAACCATGAACCAACCTGACATTCGCTGGCAGCAACGATTCGCCAATTACCAAAAGGCCCTCAGGCAACTGGGTAAAGCAGTTGAACTCAGCCGCCAACGCTCTCTTTCGGAACTCGAACGGCAAGGCCTGATTCAGGGATTCGAGTTTGTCCATGAACTTGCCTGGAATGTCATGAAAGATTTCTTCGACTACCAGGGAAATACGGTGATAATGGGCTCCCGTGATGCTACCCGTGAGGCGTTCAAACGCAATCTGGTGCACGATGGCGAAGGATGGATGGACATGATCGTCAGCCGCAACAAATCATCCCACACCTACAACGAAGAAACAGCAGCCGAAATAGCCGACAAGGTGCTTACTCACTATTGGAGTCTCTTTCAGGAATTCGAAACAAGAATGCAGGAACAGCTCGATGCGGACAGATGACGAGCATAGGTATGGACTCAAGGAAAGCACCATCGAGAAGATCAACGACGTGTTTTCCACCGTGCCGGAGATCGAACGGGTGATCCTCTATGGTTCGCGGGCGATGGGGCGTTTCCGCAACGGCTCGGATATCGATCTGACGATTAAGGGGGAAGACGTTACTCATTCGCAGTTGCTGCGGATCGAGAACCAGTTGGATGACCTGCTGCTTCCCTATACGATAGATCTCTCCCTGCTGCACCAGATCTACAACAGCGACCTGCTCGACCACATCAGACGGGTCGGAGTCGTTTTTTATGAAAGAAAGCCCGAGCCATGAGAGACAAATCCACCAAACCCGAACAGTACGACTTTTTCGCTTTTCTCTCCCGCATGCGCTACATCAGCCGCTGGGGGCTGATGCGCAACACCGTTCCGGAGAATATCCAGGAGCACAGCCTGGATGTGGCCATCATCGCCCATGCCCTGGCCATGATCCGCAACACCTATTTCGACGGTGATCTCGACCCGAACAGGATCGCCCTTTTAGGCGTGTTTCACGATGCCAGCGAAATCTTCACCGGAGACATGCCCACCCCGGTGAAGCACTTCAATCCCCGTCTCAAACGCTCCTATCACCAACTGGAGGAGCAGGCGCGGCGCAAGCTGCTGGCCATGCTGCCCCCCGAGCTGGCCGAGGAATATGAGCCGCTGTTCTTCTTTGCGGACGAGCCGGAGCATGTTGCGCTGGTCAAGGCGGCCGACAAGATCGCCGCCCTGCTGAAATGCATCGAGGAGGAGAAGACGGGCAATCTCGAATTCCGCCGGGCTGGCGCTGAACATCTGGACCACCTGACTGCCAGCCCGCTGCCCGAGGTGCGCTACTTTCTGGAGAAGTTCCTGCCGGGTTACCGGCTTTCGCTGGACGAGTTGAACCTGGGGTAAGCGCCTCAGCTCTCCTGTCCGTGTAAAAAGGGGGATCGAGCGGAGGCGGCCTGACAAGATGCTGTGAGAGGGCATGGAATTGTTATGAATGTGACGGATCGGTCTCAATCGGACGGAACAGCCGGAAACAACGAGCGCACCGGCGCCGGTATGCCCCTGCAGTTGGGCGAATCGCACTACCGGGCAATGGTTGAGGCATTTGACGGATTTGTGTACGTCTGCTCGGCAGATTACCGGATTCAATACATGAACACCCGTCTCATCGAGCGCACCGGACGCGATGCCACCGGAGAGACATGTTACCAGGCGCTTCAGGGGCTGGACAACGTCTGCTCCTGGTGCGCCAATGAGAAGGTGCTCTGCGGGGAGAGCCAGCGCTGGGAAGTGAAGAATCCCCGGGACAATCGCTGGTATCACATATCAAATACGCCGATCCTGAATGCCGATGGCATCATGTTCGCGCAGGCCGTAATTACCGACATCACGACCCGCAAGATGGCCGAGATTGAGCGGGCCCGCTATTTCCAATTTTTTCTCACCTCTTCCGAACTGATGTGTATCGCGGGGGCGGACGGGTATTTCAAACGCACCAATCCCTCTTTTTCCCGTGTGCTGGGATATTCCGAACAAGAACTGCAGACACGGCCGCTGATCGAGTTCATTCATCCCGATGACCGTCAGCGCACGATAGCTGAGATAAAAAATCAATTGAGCGGCTCCTTTGTCACCCAAACGTTCGAAAACCGTTACCTGCGTAAAGATGGGACCTGCTGCTGGCTGTCATGGAATGCATACTTTGACGAGCGGGAAAATGTTATCTTCGGCATAGCGCGCGACGTCACCGAACAGAAGAGGTTCGAGTACAAACTGGCTGCCGCCAAGGACGCTGCCGAGGCGGGCAGCCGTGCCAAGAGCGAGTTCCTGGCCAATATGAGCCATGAGATCCGCACACCGATGAACGCCATCAGGGGCATGGCCCAGCTTCTCGAGTACACAGAGCTTTCCTCCATACAAAAGGAATATCTGAATGCCATCCTGGTTTCTTCGGACAGCCTGCTGTCGTTGATCAACGGAATCCTGGATTTTTCGAAGATCGAGGCCGGCAGACTGGAACTGGAACAGAGCGTTTTCAGTCTCAGGAGGAGTATCGGCGACCTTGTCCAGGCCCAGATGCCTCTTCTCTATACCAAGGGACTCACGATCCGTACCGACATCCCTGACGATATTCCCGATGGCCTGATGGGCGATCAGCTCCGGCTGAAACAGATCATGCTCAATCTTCTGGGCAATGCCATCAAGTTCACCAGCAGCGGGGGGATCGTCCTTTCTATCGCCATGCAGGAACGTGCAGGGGATGCGGTGGTGCTCAGATTCAGTGTGAGCGACACGGGCGTAGGCATCAAGCCGGAGGTGCGCGAAAAGATATTCGATCCTTTCACCCAGGCCGACGATTCCACTTCGCGAAATTTCGGCGGGACCGGCCTGGGGCTTTCGATCTGTGCCAAGCTGGTGAAATTGATGGGCGGGAGCATCGAGGTCGAGAGCGGGGAGGGGATCGGCAGTACCTTTCATGTGGCAATCCCCTTTATTGCCGGACCCGGACGGGGCGAACACCGTCAACCCTGCGGAGGGGAACGGGCACCGACGTTTGAATGCCGGCCGCTGCACATTCTTCTGGCTGAGGACAACGCCCTGAACCGGCTGTTTCTGTCAAGGTTCCTGGAAAAGTTCGGCCACACCCTTGAGTCGGTCCAGAACGGCACCGAAGTTGTGGAGAAATGGGAGCAGAACAGTTACAGTCTGATTTTAATGGATATTCAGATGCCGGGCATGGATGGCATGGATGCCACCCGACTGATACGTGAACGTGAAAAACAGAAGGGAGGCCATACCCCGATCATTGCCCTGACTGCGCACGCCTTGCGCGAGGACCGGCAGAACTTTCTCGATCAGGGGTTTGACGGATACGTTTCCAAGCCCATCGAGATCGGCGTCATGATGGAGGAAGTGAAGCGGTGCCTGCAGGGGCGGGAAATGCTGAAACCTCTCTGAATCGCGAACGAAATGGCAGAGCGTGAAACGTTGACCGTTTCAGTACTCGAGAACAGTACAGCCCCGCTTTTATGAAAGGCGGGGCTGTACTGTTTCGGGGAACATGGGCCACTCGTGGAACGTCCGGGGACGCGCGGCGTTTTCAGGCTGCTAATCGATGCGGTACCGGACAACCGCTTCCTCGGTGATGTCGTTGATTACGTTCCTGACCGTTTCCGTGCCGTTGCAGCGCACCTTGAGGCGGCATTCGGCCCCTGATTCGGCCTTGGTATAGCGCAGCAGCAGTCGCATGGCCAATTCCAGACAGGCCTCGTCCTGAATGCCCATGACAACCCCCAGAGGGGTGTTGCCGTCCAACCAGGTTATGGCTGCCTCGCCCGGCTGCATGGCGGCTTCCAGCAGACGGTTGTCGTTTTCATCGCGGCCGATGATGGCCTTGGTGCGTTCGCCGATGCGAAAATGGCGGCCGATTTTCAGCATGCGGAAATCCCGCAGGTTCAACTCGTCGGAGTGGTCGAACACATCCTTGACCTTGGGCACGAAGGAGGTTTCGGTCAGCAGGCAGCCGCCGGCCGGGCAGGGATAGTTCTTCACATCCAGTTCTTCGGCCAAGTGGAACTGGTCTTTCCGGGAACGCCCCTTGATGGCCAGGAGCTTCTCCCGGTCGACCCATCCCTCGCGCTCGGGAATGGTCGGCTCGAAATGCCGGGCGGACAGCGGTCGCAACAGCAGCCCTTCCAGGCCGCTTTCGCGCTCGATCACCCGCAGGGTGTCGCGACGCTGGCTCATGGGGCGCTGTCCCAGCACTTCGCCGGTGATGACGAAGTCGGCACCGCACTCGGACATGTATTCCCTGGCCTTGGCCAGGAGATAGATGCGGCAGTCCACGCAGGGATTGATGCCCTTGCCGTAGCCGTGGCGCGGGTTGCGCACGATCTCCAGGTAGTCGAGCCCCTTGTGGACCACTTTGATGGGGATGTCGAATTCCTGGGCAACGCGCACCGCTTCTGATTTGCAGCCGGCGTTCTTGCCGGTGCAGGTGCAGAAGGGGGAGGTGAAGTTGAGTGCTTCGACCTCGATGCCCATCTCCAGCATCATTTTAACGGCCAGGGTCGAATCGAGCCCTCCGGAGAGAAGGGCCAGGGCTTTGCGTTTCTTCATGGAAAGAGCTCCTGGGGCTTCATTCCACGGCTTATCCGGAATAACGGGGGGCCGTGCCACGAAACCGAAATTTTTCGGAAAGGCTAGCACAGGGGAACAGGTGATGTAAAGCGCAGCGGCTTACCCTCCGGTTACGCGCGTGCAGCCTCCAGTTCGCGGACCCGCTCCTTCAGCTCCTTCTCACGTTGCCAGCGTGCGCTGACGTCGCGGATGACAGCCGCCACCCCCAGCATCTGTCCCGAATCGTCCTTGACCAGCACCATGGAGAACTCGGTCGAAATGCGGGTGCCGTCCCTGCGCAGGGCGGGTGCGGAGAGCAGATCGATGCTGTAATGGCTGCTGCCGCTCTGCATGACCCGGAAGTACCCCTCCCAGTGCCGGGCACGCAGGTTCTCCGGGATGATCAGATCGAGCGACTGTCCCAACGCCTCCTCCGCGGCAAAGCCGAACATTCGCTCCGCCCCTGCGTTCCAGAGGCGGATGATGCCCTCCCGGTCGGAAAACATGACCGCATCGCTGACATTCTGGACAATTTGCCCGTAAAGCCACTCCAAAGCCGGTGTGTCCTGCATGATGCACCTCCCAACGTTAATTGGATAACAGCAGTTCTCCCCTTGGTCAGGCTGATTCCCGTGCTTCCTGCTCATAGCCCGCGACGATCGCTTCGTAACGGAGGGTGAAATCCGCCGGCGCCTTCGTTTCGGCCGATGCATAGCCCTCAACGATGCCGGGCCTCATTGTATCGGGAATTACCCGTTCCGCAAGCGGATAGAGGATAGTATCCTCTTTGTCGATGTGTTCCCGCAGCAGCGCGGCATAGGCCAAGGCGTGTTCGGCGATGATCGCGCCGCGGCCGGACTGCCCTGCCAGCGCTTCCTGTGCGGCAGTCTCCATTGCCTTGACATGGGCCCGCCCCTGGTCGTGCTCCATCAGCATGGCTGCAATGGGGCTGTTTTCGCGGGGCATGCCGTTTGTGATCAGGGCCTCGAACAGCACGTCCTCTTCTTTGGCATGGTGGAAACGGTCGGCATAGTTGCGGATGAAGTCCACACCGTCCAGGTAGAACTGCCAGTTGGTGTAGTGCCCTGCGGCGGTCAGCGGGGCGTTCAGCTCAAGCAGGGTGATCATCCGCAGGATCAGCCGGTGTTCGGCCACCAATGCCCGGGTGATATCAGTCTTCATCAGTTCCTCCGTTCTCCGTTAATGCCGATCACCAGGCTCTCCAGGGGGATCTCGCGGCCGCTTTTGGCGAGCGCTTCACGGACGATGATGTCCAGACCCCGGCAGCAGGGTACTTCCATGATTGCTACCGTGATGCTCTTGATGTCGTTGGCGCTGAAGATATGGGCCAGTTTCTCCACGTAGGCGGTGGTATCGTCGAGTTTCGGGCAGGCAATGGCCAGCGCCTTTCCCTTGAGCAGGTCCTGATGCATATTCCCCATGGCATAGGCCACGCAATCGGCGCTGATCAGGATGTCCGCCTGCTGAAAGTAGGGTGCCGTGGGGGGCACCAGGTGCAGTTGGACCGGCCACTGCCGCAGTTCCGACGGTACCTTGATCGTTGCGGTCTCCTCAGTCTGCTGACGTTCGATAACGCGTGCCATGCTGCCGGGGCAGCCACATCCCAGATTTCCCATGATCATTCTCCTTTGCTTGTCAGATAAGTGTTGATTTGTTGTTCGATTTTGGCCTCGTCGTCCTTGGACAGACCGTGAATGGAGACCACATCCTTCAGCAGGCAGATGCCGACTTTGCAGGTAACGCAGCCGATTTCGAAATTGTTGAGGATGTCCCCGATTTCCGGATAGGTCCGGATCACATCTTGGATGGCTTGGTCGCCCAGACCGTTTTTGAGTTCCATCGCAACCTCCTTGCGCCGTGTTGATGATTGCAGCGTAACGCAGCAGGGGGGTGAAATTTAATGACGCGCGTCAAGTTTTGGCTTAATCTGAAAGCAGATGGGTGTTGGTTTAGGGGAGGGATTATGACGATTGATGCCGCTCAAAAAGCCGGCGGTTTCTCAAAAAACGAAGG
Source organism: Geobacter sp. SVR (assembly GCF_016865365.1). Classification (NCBI taxonomy): domain Bacteria; kingdom Pseudomonadati; phylum Thermodesulfobacteriota; class Desulfuromonadia; order Geobacterales; family Geobacteraceae; genus Geobacter; species Geobacter sp. SVR. Next base: position 2,947,921 of record NZ_AP024469.1, on the reverse strand, counting down.
AAAGACCGCGCTCGCCATGCCGGATCCGCTCGACCTGCTGGTATCGTATTTTCAGGGCGAGGCGCTGGAAACCATCATCCTGCACGGGCGGGCAGTGGCAGGACTGGCAGTGGATATCGGTCGCAGTCTCGCACTCGATGGCGACGAGCTTGCCTTTCTGGATCAGGCAGGGCTGCTGCACGATATCGGGGTCTGCCGTGTGCACGCCCCGAAGATCGGTCTTAACGGCAAGCACCCTTACATCATGCACGGTGTCATCGGACGCGATGTCCTCGAATCGGAAGGGATGCCGCGGCATGCGCTGGTATCCGAACGACATATCGGGGTCGGCCTGAATCAGGAGGATATCATCAACCAGCAGCTGCCCCTGCCGTTGCGCGACATGATCCCCACCACACTGTCGGAGGAGATCATCTGTTTTGCCGACCTGTTCTACTCGAAAACGCCCGGGAAACTGGAACAAAGAAAATCGCCGCAGCATGTTCGGGAAAAACTGGCGAAATTCGGGGAACACAAGGTTCAGATCTTCGACGGATGGCTGCTTCGCTTCGGAGGGGTACTGTAGCCGGGGCCGCTGTATAAACCGTCGTTTATCCCTACCATGTGCCAGTCGGTCCCCGCCCCGGCGAAAACCGGCTGCACGGGCTTGCAACACGCGTTCGACAAGCTCAAAACAGTTGCTTTTTATACAGCCATACAGTATAAAATTTTCTTTCGTGATCCCCCGCCAGGTAGATTTCCGTGACACAGAATTCAACCACAATCGAAGAGTTGCGCACAGCCATCGACAGCATCGATGATCGAATCGTGGCATTGCTCAATGAGCGGGCCCAGATTGTCCTCTCCGTCGGCCGACTCAAATCCGAGAGCAACCTGGACTTTCATGTTCCAGGACGCGAACGCCAGATCTATGAGCGCCTTTTGAACAACAATCAGGGGCCCTTTCCCAACGATGCCCTGCGGAGCATCTACCGGGAAATCATTTCCGCCTGCCTGGCCCTCGAATCCCCCATGAAAGTGGCGTTTCTGGGGCCCAAGGCGACCTTCAGTCATCTTGCCACCATGCAGCATTTCGGCCTGTCGGCCGAGCTGGTGCCGCTCAAGTCGATCCCGGCAGTGTTCGAGGAGGTCGAAAAGGGCAAGGCGCTGTACGGCATCGTGCCGGTGGAGAATTCCACCGAAGGGGTCGTGTCCCATACCCTGGATATGTTCGTGGAGAGCGGCCTGCAGATCACCGCGGAGATCCTCCTGGAGGTGCATCACGACCTGCTGTCCCGCACCGGCCGGCTGGAGGATATCAAGAAGGTCTATTCCCACGCCCAGCCGATCGCCCAGTGCCGCCAATGGCTGGAAGGCAACCTGCCCGGCGTTCCGGTGGTGGATGTGGCCTCCACCGCGGTCGCGGCCCAGATCACCAGTGAGGACTACACCGCCGCTGCCATTGCCAGCGAGCTGGCCGCCTCGTTGTATGACCTCAAGGTCGTCCGGAGCCGCATCGAAGACCAGGTCAACAATATCACCCGTTTCCTGGTGATTTCGCGCAAAGGGAGCGAACGCTCCGGCAATGACAAGACCTCGGTCCTGTTTTCGGTCAAGGACGAGCCCGGTATCCTCTGCCGCATGCTGGAACCCTTTGCAAAGCGCGGCATCAACCTCTCCAAGATCGAGTCGCGCCCCTTCAAGAGCAAGGCCTGGGAGTACATCTTTTTTCTCGATCTGTTCGGCCACATTTCTGATGCAAACGTCGCCGAAGCCCTGGATGAGCTCAAGGGCTGCTGCCAGTTTCTCAAAGTCCTCGGTTCCTACCCGCGGTCCATGTAGGGGCCGGCAGACGTGTCCGTGATCATCGAACGACTGGCAATTGTCGGGGTAGGGCTCATCGGTGGCTCCTTTGCGCTTGCCCTGCGCGAGGCGGGTGTGGTCAGGACCATCGTCGGTGTCGATCGCGATCCTGCCAACTTGGAACAGGCGCTCGCGCTGGGAGTTGTGGACGAGATCGCCGCCAGCGCCGCCCAAGGGGTGCGGGGCACCCAGATGGTGTTTTTATCGGTGCCGGTCTGCTCGATCCCTGGTGTCCTGCAGGAGATCGCTCCTGCGCTCGATCCCGGTTGCATCGTCACCGACGGAGGCAGCGTCAAGGCGGAAATCGTTGCAGCCTGCCAGCAGTTGATGCCGACCGGCTGCCATTTTGTGGGGGGACACCCCATTGCCGGCACCGAGCATTCCGGAGCAGCAGCCTCCTTTGCGACCCTTTTCAAAGGCAAACGCTGCATCCTGACCCCCACGGAAACTACCGATCGACAGGCCCTGCAGGCCGTTTCCCGGCTTTGGCAGGCTGCCGGTGCGGAAGTCTGCTCCATGGAGCCGGGACATCATGACCGGATCTTCGCGGAAATATCGCATCTGCCCCATGCTGTGGCCTACGCCTTGGTGCATGCCGTGGGCACGGCCGATGTCGAAGGTGAGAACGTGCTTTCCTACACCGCCGGCGGCTTTCGCGATTTTACCCGCATCGCCTCCTCCGACCCTGCCATGTGGCGGGATATCGCTCTGATGAACCGTGCGGCGCTGCTTGCCAGTATCGACGGTTTTTCGGCCAGCCTGGCCGAGTTGCGTGGCCGGATCGATCGAGGGGATGGTGACGGACTGGCGGAGTTCTTCACCATTGCCAAGCAATTCCGCGACGGGATTTTGTAAACTTCCGTAAAAGCATGGAAGAACCGGAATCCCGTTCTACAGGGATGGACAGGATATACGGATAACGCGTAACCTGACCTTGTTGTCGCCATGCCGGTTCTGATCATCCTGCCGATCCTGTGTATCCCTGTAATAAATGCCGTTGTTCTGATGTTCTCCGAGTTCATGCTGAAAGAGTATCCATCGAACGGAGTCGACGTGAGTTCCATTACTATCAAGCCCACCTCCCGTGTGCGGGGCGAAATCTGCGTTCCCGGCGACAAATCCATTTCCCACCGCTCGATCATGCTGGGTGCCATCGCCAATGGCGTGACTACGGTTCAGGGCTTTCTGCGGGGCGAGGACAACATGGCCACCATGAAGGCCTTCCGTGCCATGGGAGTTACCATTGACGACGACGGCCAGATCATCACCATCCACGGCAAAGGCCTGCGGGGGCTGTCGGAACCGTCCGACGTGATCGACTGCGGCAACTCCGGTACCACCATCCGGTTGATCACCGGTCTGTTGGCCGGACAATCGTTTTTCTCGGTGGTGACCGGCGATCAGTATCTGCGCAAACGCCCCATGAAGCGGGTGGTCGAGCCCCTTTCGCTGATGGGGGCCACCATCAGCGGCCGCGCCAAGGGGAGCCTTGCTCCGCTGGCGATCAGCGGCGGCGCCTTGAAAGGCATCCGTTACCAGTCTCCCGTCTCCAGCGCGCAGATCAAATCTGCCCTGATGCTGGCGGGGCTGTATGCCGAGGGCGAGACTACGGTGCTCGAACCGAGCCTGTCGCGCGATCATTCTGAACGGATGTTCAGGCTGTTCGGCGCTTCGGTGGATAGTTTCGACGGCGGTGTGACGGTCAGGGGGGGGAGCGAGCTGCAGGCCCGGGAGGTCGTCGTGCCGGGAGATATATCGTCGGCAGCCTTCTTCATCGTGGCTGCCCTGATCACCCCGGGAGCGGAACTGTTGATCCGCAATGTCGGCGTCAACCCGACCCGTACCGGTGTCATCGACATCCTCACGGCCATGGGGGGCAGTATCGAGCTGTTGGATCAGCGCGAGGTTTCCGGCGAAGCAGTGGCAGATCTGCTGGTGCGTTCTTCGCATCTCAAAGGCATTGAGATTGCCGGGAGCGTCGTGCCCCGTGCCATTGACGAGTTCCCTGCTATCTGCGTTGCCGCTGCCTGCGCCGAGGGTACCACCACCCTGCGCGATGCCCGCGAACTGCGGGTCAAGGAAACCGATCGCATTGCAGCCATGGCCGTCAATCTGCGCCGGTTGGGGGTGCAGGTGGAGGAATGCGAGGATGGCATGGATATCGAAGGTGTTGAGCGCCTGGGGGGGGGCATGGTGGAGAGCTTCGGGGACCACCGCATCGCCATGTCCTTTTCGATCGCTGCGCTGGTATCCGATGGTGGGATCACCATCGACGACATCGACTGTGTCGCCACCTCCTTCCCGACCTTCTATCCTCTGCTGGAAACGGTCGCGGAGGCAGTACGATGAAATCGGGACTGGTTATCGCCATCGACGGTCCGTCCGGAGCCGGCAAGAGTACCATCGCCGGTCTTCTGGCCCAGCGGCTCGGCTATCTGCAGATCGATACCGGCGCCATGTATCGTGCCGTGGCACTCCTGATCAGCCGTGCCGGGATCGATCCGTCAGATGTGGCGGCGGTGGAGCGTCTCTGCAGCAATGTCGATGTGCGTCTCGAAGTTGTGGACGGTGTTCAGCGGGTGACTGCCAACGGCCAGGACGTGACCGGACAGATCCGCACTCCGGAGATGTCGCTGATGACCTCCCGTGTTTCCGCTCTCAGGCCGGTTAGGGAGGCGATGGTGCGGGCCCAGCGGGTAATGGGATGCAATGGAAGGGTCGTTCTGGAGGGGCGCGACATAGGCACGGTGGTTTTTCCCGATGCCGATCTGAAATTTTTTCTCTCCGCCTCGCCGGAGGAGCGCGGTCGCCGGCGTTTCACGGAGCTGCTGGCCAAGGGGGAACAGGTGACGCTCGAGGATACCATCGCCGAAGTCATTCTGCGGGACGAGCAGGATTCCCGGCGGGACCTCGCTCCGCTCAGGCAGGCTGAAGATGCCATTGCCATCGACTCTTCCGGTCTCGCTATCGAAGATGTCCTCTCCACTATGGAAGGGTTTGTAAAACAAAAACTGTAATAACAGGGAAGAAACCATGAAAGTGATACTTGCCAAACGTGCCGGCTTCTGCTTCGGCGTCAAGCGCGCCACACAGATGGCCTTTGAAGCGGCTGCCATGGACAAGCGGACATTCACGCTCGGTCCGATCATCCACTCTCCCCAGGTGGTCAACAAACTGGAAGAGATGGGGGTGAAAGTACTCAAAAGTCTGGAGAGTATGGACAGCGGTACCATCATCATCCGTTCGCACGGTGTCGCATCGGATGAGATCAACGAAGCCATCCAGAAGAACCTCGAGATCGTCGATGCCACCTGTCCGTTCGTCAAGAAGGCGCAGGAACACGTCCAGAGCCTGTCCGAAGCGGGATACGGCGTGGTGGTGGTCGGTGATGCAGACCACCCGGAAGTGCAGGGGATCGTCTCCTACGGTGGGGACAAGGTCTTTGTGGTCGGCTCAGGGGACGAAGTCAAGGCGCTTCCCAAGATGAGTAAGATTGGCATTGTCGCCCAGACCACCCAGTCCTTTGAAAACCTCAAGAACGTTGTCTGTGAATGTCTTCTCCGGGGTGGGGAGATCCGTGTTTTCAATACGATCTGCGATGCAACCGCCGTACGTCAGGAAGAGGCCAAGGAACTGGCCTGCCAGGTGGACTGCATGCTGGTGGTCGGCGGCTTCAACAGCGCCAATACCCGCCGGCTGGCAGAGGTTTGCGCAGAATTGCAGCCTCGTACGCACCATATTGAAACCGCTGCAGAGATCAACGCCGCCTGGTTCGAAGGGGTTGAACGGGTCGGCGTTACGGCGGGCGCTTCCACTCCCAAATGGATCATCGATGAGGTCATGAACCGGATCGAGGACATCAATAAAAGCAATTGAATTTTTACCGATTTGTGATACATTTAAGAGCTTCCGCAGTATTTAGGCACTGCGGGGGTAAAAGAAAACGTCCAGGGGGTATGGTTTAATGGTTGACTTCAAAAGGCTCAATACTGCTGATAACGGTGAGCACGAGGATCCGGATTTCGAGCAGCAGAGCGACGAATTTGCCGCGCTTTACAGTGAAAGCCTCAAGGAGAGGCCCGAGCGGGACAAGATCATAGAAGGAACAGTTGTACGCATCGACCAGGAAACCGTCCTCGTGGATATCGGGCTAAAGTCGGAAGGCCATGTACCGGTATCGGAGTTTCGTGATGCAAATGGCGAAGTGAACGTTACTATCGGCGACCGTATCCGCGTCCTGATGACCCGCGAAGACGGCAAAAAAGGTTATATTCTTTCCAAGAAAAAAGCAGACTACCAGGCAGCCTGGGAAAAGATCGGCGATGCCGGCCAGGAAGGGGGTATCCTCGAGGGTACCATCACTGCCCGTGTCAACGGCGGGTTCAGCGTTGATATCTTCGGAGTGCAGGCGTTCCTGCCCGCCTCCCAGGTGGATATCCGTCCTTCTGCCAATCCTGAGAACTACATCGGACTCACCGGTAAATTCAAGGTGATCAAACTCAATCAGCGCCGCGACAATATCGTGCTTTCCCGCCGTGCGATCCTCGAAGAAGAGCGTTCTTCTGTCCGCGAACTGACCCTCGAGAAACTGGAAGAAGGTCAAATCGTGGAAGGCGTCGTAAAGAATGTGACCGAATACGGCGCATTCGTCGATCTGGGCGGTGTGGACGGCCTGCTGCACGTTTCCGATCTTTCCTGGGGCCGCGTGGGCAAGCCGGCGGATGTACTCAAGCCGGGACAGGCGATCACCGCCAAAGTTCTCAAGTTCGATCGCACCAAGGGCAAGATTTCCCTGGGGGTGAAGCAGACTCTGTCCGACCCGTGGCTGACTGTGCCGGAGAAATATCCGGTCGAAAGCCGCATCAAAGGTCGCGTTGTCAGCCTGATGGAGTACGGCGCCTTTGTAGAACTGGAGCCGGGTGTGGAAGGGCTCATCCACGTTTCCGAAATGTCCTGGACCAAACGGGTCAGAAGGGCTTCCGACATTCTCAACGTCGGCGATGAAGTCGAAGCGGTAGTGCTGGGTCTCGATATGGGCAATCGCAAGATTTCCCTCGGCCTGAAGCAGGCCAACGAGAATCCTTGGACCGCAATCGCGGAAAAATACGTTCCGGGCACTAAGATCGAAGGTCAGATCAAGAACATGACCGACTTTGGCATGTTCATCGGCATCGAAGACGGAATCGACGGTCTGGTCCATGTCTCCGACATTTCCTGGACCAAGCGCATCAAGCATCCCGGCGATGTTTATGCCAAAGGCGACCTTGTCCACGCCGTAGTTCTGAAGGTCGATGTGGAAAACGAGCGTCTCTCGCTGGGTATCAAGCAGCTCGAGCCGGATCCCTGGTCTCTCGCCCCCTCTACCTATCGCCCCGGCAACAAGGTTTCCGGCAAGGTTACCTCTCTGACCGATTTCGGCGTGTTCGTGGAACTGGAAGAGGGTATCGAAGGCCTGATCCACGTCTCCGAGCTTTCCCGCGAGAAAGTGCCTTCTGCCAAGACCTTTGCCGAGATCGGCGACGTTCTCGAGGCGGTTGTGCTGAGCTGCGATCCCAAGGAACGGCGTATCTCCCTTTCCATCAAGGCATTGCAGGCTGCCGCCGAAAAGGCGGAATTCGAGCAGTACCTGGGTTCCCAGGGCAAGGCGACATCGAGTTTCGGTGAGCTTCTGCAGCAGGAACTCAACAACAAAAACAATAATTAGTGCTTCACGCAGGGGAGATACATGACTAAGAGCGAATTGATCGAAAAAGTTGTGCAGGCCCATGGCATGCTGAATATGAAGGTTTCCGAGCTGCTGGTTAATACCGTCTTCGACTCCATTGAAGACGCTCTCAGGGCAGGCGACAAAGTCGAGATTCGTGGTTTCGGAAGTTTCACGATTCGTGAGCGTACCGGGCGCGAGGCGCGCAATCCGAAGAGCGGCGAAGTTGTCAGCATTCCCGCCAAGAAAACGCCTTTTTTCAAGACCGGTAAGGAACTCAAGGAGCGGGTAAACTGCTGATACCGTTCTGCCCGGATGGCGGAACTGGTAGACGCAAGGGACTTAAAATCCCTCGACGGCAACGTTGTGCCGGTTCGATCCCGGCTCCGGGCACCACAAACAATTGTTCAGGAGGCTGACCAGGAATGTCAGCCTCTTCAGCAGACTCACAATGCTTCCCACGTACGTCCTCTTAGCTCAGCTGGATAGAGCAACGGCCTTCTAAGCCGTAGGCCGCAGGTTCGAATCCTGCAGGGGACGCCAAATTTCAAAAAGGCCACTTTCGTCAGAGAAGTGGCCTTTTTTCTAAGGTATTCATCGTTGGAAACTGCGATGATGTCAAATGGTTTCCTGAAGTTCGGCGCCAGCTCACCACCCGCTCGAAAAGAGATCGAACAACCTGCGTTATTTTAGCCTGCATTCGAGACCGGGAGCGTTTGCGCGAGCACAGCTTTCGCACCATCCGGAACCCCCTCGCTTTATTCCTTCAACCAACTTCTTACATGCATCTTCACGACCGTACCATCTAATTCGTTGGGAAACATCCGCTCCAATCGGTACGATCAACGCTAAAAGCCTTTTATTCATGCTGCAGGTCATAGGCCCTTTGTTCGCTGTAAGATTCCGGCCTATTTTGTCGGGCCGTTTTACACCATCGCGTAGTTACACCGCATCATCCCCCGCAAGCTCTACCATTTAACTTCTGGCATTCTGTTTGCTCTTGCGCATTTAGTGGGGTACTCCACGCCCGCCGTATTTCAAGGTTTCGCGAATCCAATGATCGCATATTGTCGCACCATAATTCCGCGGAGGCTGCCATGAAACTTGTCCGGTGGGTACTGTTTCAATCAGCGTTACTTTTAATTTTCGCTGTTTCGGCAATGGCATCTTGGCAAGAACTAACTACTCCGACAGGCGGTAAAATCACGATGCTTGTGATCGCCTCCAGCAGTCCCCAGACCGTCTATGCTGTCACACAAAACGGCAATGTGTTCAAGTCCACAAATGGCGCCAGTTCCTGGAGTGCTGCTGTAGATACTGATGATTATACCTATAGTCTGGCCATTGATCCCAGAAACTCTCAGATCGTTTACGTCGGGACCTCTGGTGGCCTCCTCAAGTCGACAAATGGTGGCGACTCCTGGAGTACATCCCTTTCCGGGCTCACCAATATCTATTCCATAGCCATTGATCCCACCGCACCTGATATTATCTATGCCGGAACAGACGGCGGTTTATTTAAGTCTTACGATGGTGGCACCTCCTGGTCCATCACATCAGCCGCTACGGTGATCTCCTCAATAGCCATTGATCCCTTCAATCCACAGACAATCTATCTTGGAGTCAGTGGTTATACCGGGAACGCCGGGGTCTACAAGTCCACTAATGGTGGAGTCAGCTGGAGCACTATCAACATTGGCCTGACCGACTTGCAGGTCAATTGTCTGGCCATCGATCCGGCAAATCCGCAGACCATCTACGCCGGGACATTCGGTGGAGCATTCAAATCGACCAATGGCGGTAGTTCCTGGAGTGCTTTAAAAAGTGGCTTACCGGTCACAGATGTATCATCTATTGCTATCGATCCGGCCAATAGTCAGGCCATTTATGCCGGGACATCTGCTGCCGGTGCGTTCAAATCCGTTGATGGCGGCGGCTCCTGGAGTTTCGTCAATGCGGGACTGACCACCCCAAGTATCTACTCTGTGGTTCTCGATCCCGGCAACTCCCAAAACATCTATGCCGGATCATATGACGGAGTATTCAGGTCCGCCGATAGAGGGGAGCACTGGGAGGCAGCCAACATAGGTTTGACCGACATTGACTTCACTTCTCTGGCGATTGATCCGGTCAACTCCACTACCATGTTCCTCGGTACCGAATACCATGGGGTGTTCAAGTCTGTCGATGGGGGCAATTCCTGGAGTCCGGCGCATGCTGGACTCCGTATCAATGATGTTTTTTGGGCTCTTGCCATTAACCCAAACTATCCGTTGGCTCTCTATGTAGGTACTGAGGTGGGCGTATTCAAGTCAACTAACGGCGGGGGATCTTGGGGGGCAGTCCCTGTAGGCGGAACGGTGAGTTCACTTCTGATCACTCCTACTATTCCGGAAACCGTGTATGTCGGCATCTTTGATGCGCCATCTCCTGTAACATCAGGAATATATCGGTCAACCGATGGCGGTGCTTCCTGGCTCCCTGTCAACGATGGGCTTCTCTACCGTGGATCACCTGATTATCAGGTCTATGATATAGCCTATGCATTAGCTGCTGATCCGAACAACGTACAAACCATTTATGCAGGAACAGCAAATGACGGGGTTTTCAAGTCAACCAATGGCGGCAATTCGTGGAGCGCAGCCAATAATGGTCTTACCGGCAATGCCTTGCATGTTTATTCTTTGGCGATCAACCGGGCCAACTCTCAAATCATCTATGCCGGGACATCTAGTGGTGTGTCCAAGTCCACGGATGGCGGCAGTTCATGGACAGAGATCCTCGGCAATTTGATGATAAACTCGTTGGCGATCGATCCGAGCCACCCGCTCACCGTCTATGCCGGGACAAGAAACGGTGTGTTCAAGACCACAGATGGTGGCAGCACATGGAATTCCACAGAAGGCTCGATTGATTTCGTTGATTCGATCACTATCGCACCAACCGACCCGACCGCTGTTTATGCTTTGACAAGTCGGGCATTATTCAAGGAAATTCAGGGCCCACCGCTCACGAGGGCGACCATCTGGCCGGTCACGGTGACACCGACAGTCACGGCAACCAGCGACGGTGAACCGGTTGAGGTGGGAGTCAAGTTCCGTTCAGACGTAAGCGGTGCAATTAACGGGCTGAGATTTTACAAAGGATACGCCAATACCGGGACCCACATAGCCAAACTCTGGTCGCGGGATGGTGCGCTGCTGGCCTCCGCGACCTTTAGGGCCGAAACTGCTTCTGGCTGGCAGGAGGTTTCTTTCCCGTTTCCGGTCATTATTGCAGCGAACACCACCTATGTCGCCTCCTGCTATTCGGCATCCGGATATTATGCTGTGGATCGCCCTTACTTTTCCCACTCATTTGATAACCCACCATTGCACGCGCTGGAAGACGGCCTGGACGGTAGTAACGGGGTATACAAGTACGGCGGCGGTTTCCCGATCTACTCCTACAATGCCAGCAACTATTGGGTAGATGTAGTCTTTACTCCTGCCGCAGCTACCAAGGATACTACTGCTCCTGTGGTAACCGCCTTTACGATTCCCTCTGCCTCCTCTACCTTGATAGTGCCAATCAGCAGTTTTACCGCAACGGACAACGTTGCCGTCACCGGCTATCTGGTCACGGAATCGACCACCGCTCCTTCGGCAACGGCAAGCGGATGGACGACAACAGCGCCAGCCTCGTATGTCTGTGCCACGGCAGGCACAAAGACCCTCTACGCCTGGGCAAGAGGTGCGGCTGGCAATGTCTCCGCAAGCAGAAGTGCAGATGTCACCATTACCACCATAGACAGCACTGCACCGACTGTTACGGACTTCACCATACCTGCCACCTCAAACTCACTGACAGTGCCGATCAACAGCTTTACCGCAACGGACAACGTTGCCGTCACCGGGTATCTGATCACGGAATCGGCCGCTGCTCCTCCCGCAACGGCAGGCGGATGGACGGCAACAGTGCCAGCCTCCTATACCTTTGCCAGGGCAAGCATCAAGACCCTGTACACTTTGGCCAAGGATGCAGCGGGGAATATATCCACTGCGCCGATCAGCAGCATTACCGCAACGGACAACGGTGCCGTCACTGACAATCTGGTCACGGAATCGGCCACCGCTCCCTCGGCGACGGCAGGCAGATGGACAGCAGCAGTGCCAGCAGACAGTAAGACACTGTATGCCTGGGCCAAGGATGCAACGGGGAATGTATCCGGAAATCGATCTGCAAATGTCACCATGACACTAGATTCTTCATTACTACTAAATCGTTCAAGTTTGTCAGATGATACTCATGTCTCGACCGGCAAGGTGAATCCCGGCACCTTGGTCGCAAGCCCGGCATTCTCAACGAGTTCGGGCAACCAGCTGATCCTTGCTCTTGTCGACGGATCCAGCCCTTCGAACACAACTCCGGCAGCCTCCGTCACGATGGTCAATGGCGTGGGTCCGATCCTCACGGTCCTGCCTGGATCGCTTTCATTTGGGACCCAGATGGTTAACATGACAAGTACAGCGCAAACTGTGACGCTGTCTAACACAGGCACTGCGGATTTGACTATCACCGGTATCGGGACGGACGGCTCCAATGCAAGCGACTTTATCCTGTCAAATACCTGCGGTACAAGTTTGGTTGCGGGAGCGAACTGCACTATTAACGTCAGCTTTAGACCATCGGTTACCGGAGACAGAGACGCATACTTGACAATCAATACTAATTATCCAGCTGTTCCATCAGTGAGTGTTGGTGTGACAGGCATAGGGGACTCACCAGTGCCGACATTCGCTCTTACGGCTTCTCCGTCATCTATTTCCGTGAAGCAAGGTGGAACTGTGACTTCTACGATTACCGCTCCCGTCTCGGGTGACTTCAACAGCGCAGTTGCCCTCACCGTTATGGGATTGCCGACTGGTGTCACAGGTGCTTTCAGCCCTTCCACTATCGACGCACCTGGATCTGGTACCTCTACTGTGACTTTCACTGCAGGCTTGAATGCCGTGCCTGGGATCTACGCCATCAGCTCTCCGGCTCGGGTGGAGGACCAGTAAATCCCAGCCGCAGCTATGAATTAGACGAAGATGGGCTTAAGCGGCTAAGCGTGCGCAACAGCGGCGAAGGATTCTAGTGTCCGCATAAGCTTTAGTCTGCGGAATTAGCCGAATGCGGGGTATCCGTTCACGAACGGCTTGTCAGAACAAGAAAATTCGAAGGGCGTCTGCCAGGGGACGCCATATTTCAGAAGGCCACTTTTCGCAAGAGAAGTGGCCTTTTTCTTTGATACCAGCCATTGAGGCCAGGAATCATAACCCGGTGATCCACTGGCTCACCAGGCGGATTCCCCTGGCAAAAGCGCTGGTCCTGTAGCGGGTGATCTGCTCATAAACATTTTCTTCCGGATCGACAACCCTGGCGATCGGTTCCAGCGCACCCGGCCAGGTATTGTTTTCCAGCTCAGGATCGGGCTCATACCAGCAGAGACGGGAGTCGGGTTCCTCAACCAAACGGTCGAGCCGTCGGATCAAACCATGGATCTGTTGAAAGTCGGCCTCCCGTCCCTGCTGGCCGGCATGCTCTGCCAGCAGGGACGTGCGCACCCGGCGGATGGACTCGATCAACCCGCCGCATGTCCCGGGCTCGGCCTCCCAGCTGACATTCAGCTCCGTATCCAGGCCAAGGCTGCGGTTGGTGATGTTGGCCGAACCGATGGTCAGAAAACGGTCGTCAACCAGCAGTAACTTCGAATGAATAAAGGTCATCGTCCGCTCGCCGTTTTTGATGCAGGCGGTAGAATACACGCGCAGCTCATGGCCGGTTTCTTCTGCCGTGCGCTGCAGGGAACGCAGCATCTTCATCTGGGGCACTCCCAGGAACAGTTCCTCCGTAAAGGGGAGTTTGTCGGGCACAATCATGATGATCTGGAGCGACGATCGCCCCGGATCGGTCATCCTGTCGATCAGTGCCCGGTACACCGCCTGAGAACTGAAATACTGGTTTTCCAGATAAATCAATTGTTCAGCCATGCTGATGGCGTCGATGAATAATCGGCGGATCTCCTGTATGGCACTCTGGCGGGTCTGGGGATCGGATGCCTGCGTGCGGCTGACAGCGACGCGATCGGTGGCAAGCGGTATCAGGTCATCCCCCGTCAGCAGCGTGTGTCCCGGCAAGGGGGGCGGAAGCAACAGCGGAGCACCTCCCGAATCGAGCCAGCGTTGCTCGAACAGCCGGGTAAACTCCCCGACAATGGGTCCGGTATGAAAAGACTGAATGTCATGGTAGGGTCCGTAGGGGCCGTTGGCATCGACCCTTGAGGCATTTTCCAGGAGATGGTGGCGGTCGTCCCAGCGCTCCGAACAGATGTCCATTCCACCGACAAAGGCGATTGCACCATCAACTACCACGAATTTTTGGTGGTGCGTGGCGCCGATGGCATGTTTTCCGTCGAAACGGAAATGGATGCGTTCGTTGGTGGTCCAGTTGAAGATGATGTCCTGGAACCATTCCCTCTCCATCGAAAAGATGACGCTGAAATCCCAGGCCAGAATGTATATTTCCAAGTCCGGAAGGCGCTCACACAGGGATTCCAGGAAGTGGAGAAAACGCACCTCGCCGCACTGCTCAGCTTCCCTGCCCCGTAACAGAGGAACCTCCGAATCAAACTGCCACCCTGCCAGGAGGATAGAGCGGCGCGCCTTGGCGGCCGCATGATAGAACGTGCGGTAATAATCGCAGGCATCGACGATCAGGCCCGTCGTACACGCTTGATAGATGTCCATGCAGTTGGATCCCGGTTTCAGTATCATGGCAGCTCCAACGTGACGACCAGCGGGTAATGGTCTGAAGCAATTCTGGTAAGTGGCGTCCTGGGCACCGCTACCTTCAAGACCCGCAGGTCGGATGAGATGAAGAGATGGTCGATGCGCATGAGGGGCAGGCGTACCGGCCAGGTTCCGCGGGGACGGTTGCCTTTCAGGCAGCGCTGCGCATCGTGCAGGTGTCTGGTGATGGAGCGGTAGGGGGGCGAGCCTGGCAGGGAGTTCAGATCTCCACAAAAAACGACCGGGGGACGACACTCCGGATGTCCCAGCCATTCCGGCCCGGTGATTGACGTTGCCTGGCTTTTCCGTTCCTGCCGGTTCAGGCCGAAGTGGGTGGATACTATCTGCAGCGCCTGGCCGTTTAGCTCCACCATTGCCCAGACGGCCCCGCGCGGTTCAAAAAAGGGATTCAAGGGCTCGCTGGGAAGGGCTCCGGCCTTTACCAGCCGGAGCGGATAGCGGCTCAGAACCGCGTTCCCGTATCCTCCTCCTTCGACCTGGATGGAGGAGTGAAAATGATAGGACATGTTCAGCGTCAAGGCGATCAGATGGGCCTGGTCGATCATTTCCGTGCGGTGCAGACCGGAATCCAGCTCCTGCAATGCGACGATGTCGGGATTGCATTCGTCGATCACATCGGCTATCCGCAATGGCGAAACCTTACCATCCATTCCGATGCCGCTGTGAACGTTGTACGTCATAACGGAGAAGGTTTTTGACATGGGTAGGTGATGTACTATCCTTAAGTCGAAGGGACCTTCGGTCCGGCGGCTATCGAACCCTGTCGTGCCGGGACCCCGGTACATGTCGCGGGAACGCCCGGCAGCGGCGTGATGTATTGAAAAGGATACTTTAAAAGGGGGGTAAGTCAATTCTGACCCGGTGCCAGGACGGCCAGGGGTAGGCGGGAACATGAAATACCGGAAGCAGCTTGTTGTTGCGCTGTTCTTAGGCGTATTGATCCTGCTGGCGAGGTTCCTGCTGCAGGATGACCTTCTTACAATAAGCTATCTGCAGGAGCACAAACAGGCATTGCTGGGCTACATAGGGCAGCATTACGCGTATGCAGCGGCCGGCTTCATGCTGCTCTACCTTGCCACCGCTTTCTTTCTTCCGGGAGCCCTGGTGCTGACCGTGGCCGGCGGGATGGCGTTCGGTACGTTGCCCGCGATGATTTTCATAAATATCGCCGCAACCAGCGGGGCTACACTTGCGTTCATCGCTACCCGCTTTGTGATCGGAGACTGGCTTCAGGTGCGTTTCAGCCGGCACCTGGAGCGTTTCAACAGGGAAATAGCCCGGCATGGTCCGCGGTACCTGCTGATCCTGCGCATCCTGCCGGTCATTCCGTTTTTTGCCGTCAATTACTGCGCCGCGATCACCAGAATACGGTTGTCCACCTTTATCTGGACGACATCGGTCGGCGTATTGCCCGGTTCTTTCGTGTACGCCTTCGCAGGAGCACAGATGCGCATGGCGGAAGAACTGCAGGAGATAGCATCATGGAAAGTGGTCTCGGCATTGCTGCTTGTCTGTCTGTTTATCCTGTTTCCCGTCATTCTTCGACACCTGTCATCACGAGAGTGATGATCAAGCTGGTCTTAGATTGTTCTGCCCGTATTTTTAATGTGACTGCGGTCAGAAAAGTGCCGTTTGGGGCTCGTGACGCATAATAAGTGTTGAATAAGTCAGGTGATGTGCTATATACAATCATCTTTTAATTCAAGGAGGGCTTATGAAAAAGGCAGATCTGGTGGCAAAGATGGCAGAAGCCGCGGGGATTACAAAAAAACAGGCCGATCTGGCGCTGAACGGTTTTATTGCGGAAACTACTGCTGCAATCAAGGCTGGCGACAAAGTCACTCTGGTCGGATTTGGCAGCTTCAGCTCCGTTACCCGTAGCGCCCGGACCGGCCGGAATCCTCAGACTGGCAAAGCCCTCAAAATTCCTGCCAAGACCTCCGGAAAATTCACACCGGGCAAAGACCTGAGGGACCTGAAGGTAAAACCGGCCAAAAAGAAGTAATATTCGAGAAACAAGTTTGAAAGCAAAAAGCCCCTCCGAAGACGGAGGGGCTTTTTTTATTGGAGAATCTACTGTCCAGGACCTGGAACTGTACTGCTCGTTTTGACCTCTGAAAAACAGAAAGCCGATGACTTGTGGAGTCGTCGGCTAAAAATGGTGGGCGCTACTGGGATCGAACCAGTGACCCCTGCCGTGTGAAGGCAGTGCTCTCCCGCTGAGCTAAGCGCCCGTTGTGACAGAAAGTAGATAACAGAACATGCCGCTGCTGTCAAGTTTTCAGGAGTACCGGGGCGGGGCGGCTGGTGGTTGAAGCCCATTTTTCTGCGGCAGCATACATATTTATAATGAAATTTTTTGGTGCGCCGGTTGACGGTCGATCGGAATGTGGCACACTTTACAAGGTTTTGTGCGGATATGGGGGGATGACACCATTTGAAAAGGAGGAAGCACGATGAGCGTACTGGTATCGTTGAGAGGATTGGTGCTGTCTGCGGCAGTGACATGCCTGCTGTCGGCGGCTGCGTTCGGCGCGGAGCCCGCGCAGAAACCGGCATTGAGCAATGCCGATTGCATCAAGTGTCATGCAGGCCCCGTTGCGGATATTGAATCCAATGGAGGTGCTCACAAGACCAGTGTTACTTGCCAGGATTGCCACACGGGCCACCCGCCGGCGGTCAGGAAAGTCATTCCCGAATGCAGCTCGTGTCACAGCGGCAAACCTCACTACAACCTGTCCGCGTGCATGCGCTGCCACAACAATCCCCACACACCCAAGATCATCAAGTTGTCCAACAATATCACCGAAGAATGCCTCGGTTGTCACAACCAGCAGATTGTCAAGCTGAAGCAGGTCAAGAGCAAGCACTCCAGCCTTGCCTGCAGCTTCTGCCACAATGTTCACGGCAAGATTCCGCAGTGTACGCAGTGCCACAAACCGCACAGTGCCGATATGACGGCAACCGATTGCAAACGCTGCCATCAGGCTCATATGCCGACAGTGGTTACCTATCCATCCGACACACCCAATAAGATGTGCGCTGCCTGCCACACGAAACCTGCCGCGGTTCTGGCTGCCAGCGATGCGAAACATAAGGTCGTGGCCTGCGTGACCTGCCACAGGGACAAGCACAAGATGGTGCCGACCTGCCAGAGCTGCCATGGGTCGCCGCATCCGGCCGGCATGCTGGCCCGTTTCAACAAGTGCGGCGACTGCCACAATACGGCACATAACCTTAACCATTGGGATCCGGCCCAGAAGAAATCGGAAACTCCGGCCGCACCCGCCAAGAAAAGCAAAAAGAAATAAGAGACATTAACAGCATTAAACAGCAGTCTGACCGGGGGTCGGCGAACAAGTTTCGCCGGCCCTTGCTGTATGGGGCGAAGAAAAATTTATCGGGGGGACAATCCGGCTGCACTCGGCAACAAAGGTCGAAAGAGGCGCGGGAGGGGCGTTTGGGGAGGTCAGGCGGTCGGGCAGGGGAATCAGACAATCGAAAAGTTGGAATGGATGACTTTCTGCAGTTCCTCGATCTTGATCAGGCCGTGGCGTATCTTTTCCCGTTCGGCAGCGGGAAGCTGATAAGGATTGAGATGATAGGCATCGTTCTGGATGCCCTTCAGCACCTTGATCTGCAGCAGGATGCGATGTTTGGTGAGAATATGATAGGCGGTCCGGAGCTCTTGGGCTACCGAAGCTGAAAAGCTGCCCTCTCTTTCCAGGAGGGAGATGCGTTCCACGGTATTGGTGGCCGGTATGCCCTGATTGATCGCCAGAATCCGGATGTTCATCACCAGCGGAGCCCAGGCCAGCAGCTTCAGGTTGAACTCCCCCTTGTGCTCTCCACTGCTTTCGGTCCAGAGCCGCTTCAGAAATCCGAGTGCCAGCCTCATCTCCGTGGCTGCCTTGGCCATGCCCCATAGTACCTGGAAATAATCCTGCTCCATCGTTCTGATCATACCGGCCAGCTGTTCGGCCAACTCCCGGTCACCGGCCACATAGCGGGCATCGGACAGGACGATGAGATCCATCATGTTTTTGGCATAGTCGTCGAACTCGTACCGCACGATGGCCAACAGGCGTTTGCGCCACTGGGAATACGATCCGCGCCAGGTGGGGTTGCTCGGCATGATATCGCCGGTGCATTTCTTGAATCCCGCTTCTTCCAGCTTGTCTACCAGCAGATCGGAGAAGTCCTTGAAATAGAGATCAGCCGTTTCGCCCCCCCCATCGCCGTAGACGATGAGATAGTCCTGATCTGTGATCAGTGTCTGTTCCTGGCGGCCATCGCTGCCCATGCTGAGCAGGGCGCAGGGCACCGGAGGGGGCTGGCGGCCGGCAGCAGCCATTTCGGCGGACACCAGTGTCATGGTGCGAGCGGCTATCAGGTCGCGATAATGGGTGCAGTTGGCATGCAGGGCTGTTACCGAATAGCTCAGCAGGAAACGCTCGGTTTCGACGCGGTTCAAGTCCTGATGGATGGAGGTCAGGACGCCGGAGTCGGCATCCTGGACCCGCGCCAGCAGATCTTCATATTCTTCGGACCATGCAAGCATTTGCCGGCGGTCCTGCTCCAGTACGTTGCGGAGGTCCCGCAGCAGCAGGCCGACCTCTTCCGCTTCGCAGTAGCGGGTGATCCGGTGCAATTCCGGAATAGCGGATAGCGTGTCGTTGAAGGTCATGAGTCAGGTGTCCGGGGTGCCGATCGGAATCAGCGGGAAAATAGAAGGGGAGGCCGAAGCCTCCCCCACTATATCACATCTTTTAATCAAAGGAATCAGTGATCGATGGCCTTGGCCATGCCGAGGCCGGTGTTCTGGCGGACATAGACCTCGTCGAACATCTCTTCGGAACGACGGTTCGGGAAGGCCAGGCAGCCGAGAATGGCGGCCAGGAAGCCGAGCGGGATCGAGATGATGCCCGGGTTCTTCAGCTTCAGCAGCGGAGCGTCAAGACCCATGATGGACTTGCCGTCCTTGTTCTTCTCGTAATCGGCCTTGGCCTTTTCAAGGGCCTTGGCATCCTTCTCTTCAAGCTGGGCGCCCGGAGGCAGGGCAGCCTGTTTCTTCTCCATGGCGGTAATCACCTTCTGGGCGCCGGCAGCGACCACCTTGGGATAGGTCATGTTGGGCGATACCATGACCAGGCCGATGGAGGCGACAGTGCCGACCACCAGGCCGGAGATGACGCCGGCGGTGTTGAACTTGCGCCAGAAGAGCGACAGCACGACCACCGGCAGGTTGCCGGAGGAGGCCACGGCAAAGGCCAGGGCCACCAGGTGGGCGACGTTCTGCTTCTCGGCGGCGATGCCGATGACGATGCCGACAGCACCGACCACGAAGGAGGTGATGCGGGCGGCCATGACCTGCTCATGCTGGTCGGCGTGGCCATCTTTGATCACGTTGACGTAGATGTCGTGGGCGATGGCGGCCGAAGCGGCCAGTACCAGGCCGGAAACGACAGCCAGGATGGTGGCGAAGGCAACCGAGCAGAGGAAGGCCAGGAAAATGTCGCCGATGATCGGTGCGATATCGGCACCCAGCTGCTGGGCCAGGAGCAGGGTGGCCATGTTGCCGCCGGCGTCGACAGCGGTAATGCCCTGGGGGGTAACGTGGATGGCGGCGCCAAAGCCGAGCAGGGTGGTCAGAACGTAGAAGCCGCCGATGATGAACATGGCGATGATAACGGACTTACGTGCGGCCTGGGCGGTCGGCACGGTGAAGAAGCGCATCAGGATGTGCGGCATGCCGGCGGTACCGAGCACCAGGGCCATACCGAGCGAGATCTGGTCGAGCGGAGCCTTCATGAACAGGGCCGGCTCAAGGAAGCGCTGGCCGGCATCCGCTCCGGTCAGAGTGATGCCGTCCTTCAGCACCAGTTTGGAAACGTGATCCTGTATGTTGGGGTTGTTGACGATGTCGCTGAAGAAGCCGATCGGGTTGAAGCCGGCCTTCATCATGACCAGGAACGAGAGCAGGAAGGCGCCGCTCATGAGCAGGCCGGCCTTGATGATCTGAACCCAGGTGGTGGCGGTCATGCCGCCGAAAACGACGTAGCCGACCATCAGTATGCCCACGCCGATGACCGAGGTCTTGTAGGAGATACCGACCAGCAGGGCCATCAGCTTGCCTGCGCCGACCATCTGTGCGGTCAGGTAGAAGGTGGAAACAGCCACGGTGGAGAGGGCAGCCACGGCGCGGACCGGCTTGGGATCGGTGCGGAAGGAGAGGATGTCCCCCAGGGTGTACTTGCCGGCGTTACGGCAGGGCTCGGCCACGATCAGGAGCACGGTGATGTAGGCCACCAGCCAGCCGACGGAGTACATGAACCCGTCATAGCCGTACAGGGAGATCATGCCGGAAATCCCGAGGAAGGAGGCAGCCGACATGTAGTCGCCGGCAATGGCCCAGCCGTTCTGGGTACCGGTGATGCCGCCGCCGGCGGCGTAGAAGTCGGCCGCTGTCTTGGTCTGTTTGGCGGCCCAGACAACCACTCCCATGGTGATGGCGATAATGGCGGTGAACATGGTCAGGGTAATAGCCTTGTTGGCCTTGAGTTCTTTCTTTTTCGCCGGAGCGGCCGGGGCAGGGGCGGCAGCCGGAGCCGGGGCCTGAGCCGCGGGAGCGGCGACTGCCGGTGCGGCGGCAGGCGCGCCAGCGGCAGGAGCGGCGGCAACAGGGGCTGCGCCGGGGGCGGCCGGAGCTTTCTTCGGCTCTTCAGCAAAGGCGGCTGCGGCGACGGAAAGGGTCAGTGTTGCGGCAATGATAATCTTTTTGAAGGTCATGTCCTATCCTCCTTTGCTTAGAGATGAAGTTCATCGACCAGTTCCCTGGTCAGGCGGTCGAAATCCTTGTTGGCAACATGAGCGTAGTACAGCGCCAGAGCCCAGGAGACGAAGAACTGGGACAGTGCGAAAACGTAACCGAAGTTGACGACGCCGATGATCTTGACCTTGAAAAGACCGGGAGCATACGCTGCCCCGATGGGGAGCAGGAAATAATAGACACTGGAGAAGATCCACCAGCCGAACAGGAAGGCTGATTTTTTGTGGTGGAGTTCGATGAACTTCGGATTTTTGGCGATTGCGGACCAATCATACTGTTTTTCTGCCATGTTTTACTCCTTTCTCTCGTGAATAATCGAAACGTAGTATTTCCCTCTGATTCCGGATCGCAGTCTCCTTTCGCGTAATGGATTCATCTTTCATGCGTGTATCTTGGCATAGCCGAATTTCATGGAAAGTACTTCCGCCCCCTCCAGCATGGAAGGAATGATTTCCTGCTCCAGACGATCCTGCAGCATGCGGAAGGAGGGGGCCAGAAGCGTCAAGGCACCCACCACCTTGCCGGCGTAATCCCTGATGGCAACGGCGACGGCGCAGATACCTTCGCCCAGCCCGCCGATATCCACGGCGACTCCGCGTTTGCGGATATCGTCGAGTTCGGATTCCAGTCGTTGGATATCGCGAATGCCAGTCTTGGCAGCGCGTCGTTTACCCATCGCTCCGATTGCATCGGAGGAACTCATGGCTTTGATGGCTTTACCGGCGGCATTGGTGAAAAAGGGAAAGCGTCTGCCGACCAGGGGCACTGTCTTTATCTGCTGAAAAGAGTCGACCATATCCAGGAAGAGCACTTCATCATTGTTCAGGACGGTGATGTAGATCGCCTCGTCGTGCTTCCTGGCCAGTTCTTCCATGACAGGATGTGCCAATCTGATGAGGCTGGCACTTTTGAGAATATGCTGGGCCATCTCGAAGGCGCACAATCCAAGCCGGTACATGCCGCTGACTTCGTCGCGTTCGACCAGGCCTTTGTCTTCCAGTGTGGCCAGCAACCGGAACACTTTGTTGCGGCTCAGCTCCAGTTTTCTGGCCAGGAGCGGAATGGTCGGGTTGGAGTCTTCCGCGGCAAGGGTTTCAAGGAGGTCAAACGCCTTAACTACAGCCTGAACCGAATAAGCGCCACGTTCTCTGTCCATGATCAGCTCCAAGAGCTCCTAGTGTTTTTTGGAAACATCTGTTTAAAATCATGTAGGACAAATTTTTCTGTTTGTAGTACGGCGTTTTAGTTTTGTCAATAAAATTGTATACCGTAAATAATTTTTAAAAATAAATCATAAAAAACAATAGTTTATAAAATAAATGAAAGTGAAAAATAAATGAAATGTGTTTTTGACAATTTTGATTTTGTGGTTGATTGGTGTCTGATGATGGAATGATATGACGCATTTCGCAGATGTCAAGACAGGGGGAGGCAGGAGGGTTGATACAAAAAAAAGGAAGATGTCCGGGGACATCTTCCTTGGTTGAAACGGTACTGCTGAAAAGCCGTTATTTCATCATTTGGGCATCGGGCAGTACATGTTGCCGTAAGGGCGCTTGCTGCGCGGAAGCACTTTTACGAAGCGTTCCTTGAGTATTTCGGCCGGATCCAGGTTGAAATCCGAACAATATTCCTTGATGTACCCTTCCAGGGCCCTGAGGTCTTCGCCGTCGAGTTCGAATACCCCGACCTCTTTTGCCAGCCTGGATTCGTCCACTCCGCCGCGCACATAGATGACGCCGCCGTGCATGCCGGTGCCAAACAGATAACCATGTTTTGGTTTGGAAGTGTTGTCGCTGAACATGCCCAGCAGGATCAGGACGCCGCCGGCCATGTACTCCCCGAAGAAATCGCCCGCATTGCCGCCGGCGATCAGGACCGGTTTGTTCTCCTCGTACGATTTCATATGGATGCCGACGCGATAGCCGACATCCTTGCGGATATGGATCCTGCCGCCGCGCATGCCATAGCCGAGAACATCACCCGCGTGGCCGTGCACGATCACCTTGCCGGCATTCATGGTGTTGCCGATATTATCCTGGGCATTTTCCTTCACAACGATGGTGGCGCCATTCATGAAAGCTGCCAGATCGTTGCCGGGCACCCCGTTGATGGTGATGGTAACGGGCCGGTTGATGCCGTCGCCGATGAAGTACTGGCCATTGACGTTGTCCAGCTCGATGATTTCGGCACCTGCCGAAACCGCTTCGCGGATACTCACGTTGAGATCGCGGTAGTAAGTGCCCTGGGCATCTATTTTCATGGAAAGCTCTCCTTGTAAAATTGGGGCCGGGGACCAGGAAAGGCCTTTGCCGATCCCCGGTCCCTGATCACTGGTCCCTGCCTCTAAGCCGTTCCTTCGACCATTGCGATGACCGGTTCGCCGCCGCGCGGCGCCCAGATACGGGAGGGGGCCGGACAGATCTCGCGGATGGCAGCCTCTTCCGAGGCCATGTAGACAAAATCGTCCTTTTCGGCGCAGACCAGGGGGCGGAGTTTTACGCGGTCATTGAGGCCGATCAGGCCCTTGTTGCTGGCGAACAGGATGGCAAAGGGCCCGTTCAGGAGGGCGCTGCCGTAGACCTGGCGGATGGCGGTCAAAAGTTCGCGCTCGTTGTGCGGCAGCTGATCGATCAGTTCCCAGAACGGGGGGGCCAGTGCGGTGCAGGCCAGCGAAGGGGTCAAGCCGTGCTTGCGGATCAGCAGGTCGAGCATGTAGGCCACCACCTCGGTGTCGGTCAGCATAGTGCAGAGATAGCCGTACATCTCCAGGTAGCGCTTGTTGATGCCGTAGGACGAAATTTCGCCGTTATGGACGATGGACCAGTCCAGCAGCGTAAAGGGGTGTGCGCCCCCCCACCAGCCGGGGGTATTGGTCGGAAAACGGTTGTGGGCGGTCCAGATATGGCCGCTGTACTCTTCCAGGCGGAAGAAATCGGCAATCTCCTCCGGAAAACCGACCCCCTTGAAGGCCCCCATGTTTTTCCCGGACGACACCACGAAAGCCCCTTCGATCTCATGATTGATGGCCATCACGTGCCGGACGATCATGTCTTCTTCGGTCAGCCCCTGATATTCGAGGGCCTCACGGTATTCGTCGGTTGCCAGCGGGCTGGCAAAGTAGCGCTTGAATACCGGCGGATTGGCGATGGCTTTCGTGCGGCGGGTGGGGATGTCCTCCTGCTGCTCGATATGAAAATTGGTTTCCAGGTACTCCTCGGTCAGCTGCTGAGCCATGGAGTTCTCGTACATCAGGTGAAAGGCGTAGAACTCTTTATAGTCGGGGTAGATGCCGTAGGCGCCGAAGCCGCCCCCCAGGCCGTTGCCGCGGTCGTGCATCAGCGAGATCGATGTGATGATGACCTCTCCTCCGACACGTGTCCCCTTTTTGGAGATGAATCCGGTCAGGCCGCAGTTGGAGATTTCTTTTTCGTAGAAGTACGGAGATTGCTGTTTCATGGGTAAGTTCCTCTGGAAGGGCGAATCTGGATTCGCCCGGTATTCGCCCTATGTCCGGATCGGCGATCCATGATCGCCTGAACGCGATCAGTGTCCGACGGCCCGTTGAGTACGTCCGGTATCGCTGGTTTTGCCCTGTGGTGCGAAGAGCTGGTCCCTGATCTCCCGGGACAGGTTGATGAAGCCGAATTCCGGCAGCAGCAGGCTCTCCTTGAAGGGGGTCATGTCGATCTTTTCCCTGATCAGACCCGAGAATATGCCGGCGCGGTCGACGTTGCCGACCAGAACCGCCCCGACCAGGCGATTGTCCTGCAGGACGATCTTGCGGTACTGGTAGTTCTGGATGTCCTGAAACGCGTGGATCTCGTATTCGCTGGGATCCCTGGGGTTGGTGACCCCCATGGAAATGGTGGAGACCTTGAAGAATTCGATCGAGTTCATGGCCAGGCCACCTTCGTAGGCCTTGGTGCCGCCTGCCATGGCTGTGCCGGCGATGTCCCCCTGGATATAGGCGTCAGGCCAGATCGGCATCGGATTCTTCTGTCCGCTGAAAAAGTCGGCTGCCTCAGCCACGTCTCCGGCCGCATAGACCCCTTCGGCCGAGGTCGCCATGCTGCTGTCCACCACGATCCCGCGGTTGATCTCGATGTCGCTTCCCTTGAGGAAACCGGCTGCCGGGCGTACGCCGATGGCGACCACCACCGTATCGCAGGGGATGAAATCACCCGACTTGAGGGTAACGCCGGTGATCTCGCGTCCGTTGCCTTCGATGCTGACGACCGTGTCCTCGGTGATCACGTCGATCCCGTTGGCCTTCATCTTGCGGGCCACGATCTTGCCGGCCGGCCGGTCAAAGGCCGATGAGAGCACGCGGTCGGCCAGTTCCACAACGGTGACGCTCTTGTCCAGCAGGTTCAGTCCCTCTGCTGCCTTCAGGCCGATCAGGCCGCCGCCGATAACTACGGCACGGTTGATGTCCTGGGAAATGACCTTCAGTTTGGCGGCATCGTCCCAGGTGGTAAAGGTAAAAACGCGATCCTTGTCGGCCAGCCCTGAGATGGGGGGCACGAACGGATCACCGCCGGTTGCCAGCAGCAGCTTGTCGTAGGGCAGGCTGTCGCCGCTGGCCAGCGTGATTTTTTTTGCAACGCTGTCCACGGCCACCACTTCGGAATTCAGCAGCAGGTTGATCCGGTTCTGCTCGTAAAAATCCTCCGGCAGGTAGGACATGCGCTTTTCGTTGATCAGCCCCCCCAGCAGATAGGAGATCAGCGGCCGGCCGTAGGCGTTATGCCGCTCGCGCGAAATCACGGTAATGGTACCGTCCTGATCGAGTGCCCGGATGGCACGGATGGCGCCCACGGCAGCCACGGAGTTTCCGACGATCACGTAATTCATTTCTGGCTTCCCTCCCGGTACACGAGTGCTCTGTTGGGGCAGGCATCGACACACGCCGGTGTTTCGCGATCCGGACAGAGGTCGCACTTGTTGGCCTTCTTGCTGGCGAGGTTTCGCTGGATCGCACCGTAGGGGCAGGCCATCACGCACGACCAGCAGCCCACGCACTGTTCGCGGTCGATGCGGACAACCCCTTCGGCATTCTTCTGAATGGCGCCGGAGATGCAGGCCCGCAGGCAGTCCGGTTCGTCGCAGTGCCGGCAGGTGGTGGACAGGGATATCACGCCGCCGTCCCGCTCCTCCACGGTGCAGCGTGAAATGGGCCGCTCTTTCTCGTGCAGGAATGCCTTGACAGGGTCCTTGGAAAGCGAATGTTCGGTGATGCAGCCGATTTCGCACAAGTGGCAGCCGATACAGGCGTCTTCGATGGTGTAGATTCGTTTCATATGCTTACTCCCCTGCCGGCATGACGCCGAGCAAGTACATTTCTTTTTCGGAAAGACCAACTGCCCGCAGCTTGTACCGGTTGCCGCGCAACGATTCCAGGGCGTTCAGACCCATGCCCCCCAGGATCTCTTTCATTTCGTGGCCCCAGGCGTGCACCAGGTTGACCAGCTTTTCCGCTCCCAGTTCCGGGTTGAGGCGCTTGGCCAGGTAGGGGTTGTTGGTGGTGATGCCCCAGGGACATTTGCCGGTGTAGCAGCGCTGGCAGAGGGTGCAGCCCAAGGCCAGCAGGGTCGAGGTGCCCATGTTGATGGCGTCGGCTCCCAGGGCGATGGCCTTGATGGCGTCGCCGGAGGAGCGTACCCCACCGCCGACCACGATCGAAACCTGGTTGCGGATCCCTTCGTCGCGCAGGCGGGAATCCACGGCCGCCAGTGCCAGTTCCATGGGAATGCCGACATTGTCGCGGATGACCTGAGGCGCTGCCCCGGTCCCCCCCCGGAATCCGTCGATGGTGATGATGTCGGCACCGGCACGGGCCACGCCGGAGGCGATGGCGGCAATGTGATGCACGGCAGCGATCTTGACCGAAACCGGCTTGGTGTAGTTGGTGGCTTCCTTGAGCGCATAGATCAGCTGGCGCAAGTCCTCGATCGAGTAGATGTCGTGATGCGGTGCCGGCGAGATGGCGTCGGAGCCGATCGGGATCATGCGGGTTTCGGAAATCTGGTCGTTGACCTTCTCGCCCGGCAGGTGCCCGCCGATACCCGGCTTGGCTCCCTGGCCGATCTTGATTTCGATTCCCACGCCGGCGTTCAGATACTGTTCGCTGACGCCGAAGCGCCCCGAGGCGACCTGGACGATGACGTTCTTGCCGTACTTGTAGAGGTCCTTGTGCAGCCCCCCCTCACCGGTGTTGTAGATCGTGCCCAGCTCTTCGGCGGCAGCGGCCATGGCGCGATGGGCATTCAGGTTCAGGGCGCCGTAGCTCATGGCCGAGAAAATGAAGGGATACTCCAGTTTGAGCTGCGGAGTGAGTTTTGTCTTCAGGCTGGGAGCACCGGTGGCGGGGTCGCGCACCACCTCGATGTTATCCGGTTTCTTCCCCAGGTAGGTACGCAGCTCCATCGGTTCGCGCAGGGGGTCGATGGAGGGGTTGGTGACCTGCGACGCATCGAGCAGCAGATGGTCCCAGAAGATCGGGTACTTGGCCGGATTACCCATGGCGGCCAGCAATATGCCGCCGGTATCGGCCTGGGCGTACACGTTGCGGATGTGGGCCGTTGACCAGGACTCGTTCTTCTTGAAGACCTCCTGGTTGGCGCGGATGGTGATGGCTCCGGTCGGACACAGGGCGGAACAGCGCCGGCAGCCTATGCAGAGCGTGTGGTCCTCAATCAGGCAGTCATCGGATTCTACATAGCGATGCACCTCGTAGGCGCACTGACGTACGCATACCTTGCAGCGTATGCATTTGGGATCGCTCCGTTCGACGATGAACTCGTTGAAGGATTCGTTCACTGATTTGTAAAGCACTCTGAACCTCCTCCGGATGTTCCGGTTCCTGGTGCGCCTGTAGCCGCTTCTTGTGCGGCTGCGCTCATCTGGGGCACACCTGTGCCGCCTTGCTGGGGCATTAATTAGCAACAGGAATGCCAAAGTGAAGTCCTGGACGAAGAACTTTCCGGGGCCTGATGGTTTTTGTCCATTTGTCGGGTACTTCCGGAAGATGTTGTCAGGGGTGTCGTGTAATGCCCCTGTGATTTGCTTTTCCGGTATGGGGTATACGGGTGGTTGATGTGTATTTTTTATGCTTGTGTGAGTTACACAGTGGTTGGCGCCGCCTGACCCATGCTCTCGACAGGCCGTTTGTCACCGATTGGCTCTTGACTAACAGCGATGCTCTATGATAGCTGGATCAGTCACTTGAGGCTGATTCAGCCTGAATCCCTGCATGTATAAAATTGGAGGTGAGGGTATGTCGCAACCGATCACACTGACTGTCGGCGGGCTTTTGGACGACATGGCCCGCCGTTTTCCCGACAACGATGCGCTGGTCTACCCCGAGCGCGGCCTGCGCTACAGCTACCACCAGTTCAACGAGCTCTGCCGCCAGGTGGCCAAAGGGCTCCTGGCCATGGGCATCAAAAAAGGGGACCACCTCTCGATCTGGGCCTACAACGTACCGGAATGGGTGATCCTGCAATTCGCCACCGCCAAGATCGGCGCCGTACTGGTCACGGTCAACACCAGCTACAAGAGTGCTGAACTGGAATACATCCTCAACCAGTCCGACTCCACCACCCTCTTCATGGTGCGCAGCTTCAAAGACTCCGACTACGTCCAGACCGTCAACGACGTGATCCCCGAACTCACCACCAGTCAGCCGGGCCAGCTGAACACCCCCAAACTGCCCCACCTCAAACGGGTGATCTTCATCGGCGACAACACCCCGGCCGGCATGCTCAACTTCAACAGCATCATCGGCCAGGGAAAAGACATCAGCGACCAGCGCCTGGCCGCCGTGGAAGCCGGGCTGGACTGCCACGACACCATCAACATGCAGTACACCTCCGGCACCACCGGCTTTCCCAAAGGGGTCATGCTGACCCACTACAACGTCGTCAACAACGGCTACAACATCGGCGAATGCATGCGCCTGACCGAAAAGGACCGGCTCTGCATCCCGGTGCCCTTCTTCCACTGCTTCGGCTGCGTGCTGGGGGTCATGGCCTGCGTCACCCACGGCACCACCATGGTCCCGGTGGAAATCTTCGACCCGCTCAAAGTCCTGCAGACCATCGAAAAGGAAAAATGCACCGCCGTCCACGGCGTCCCCACCATGTTCATCGCCGAACTGGAACACCCCCAATTCAAAACCTTCGACCTCACCAGCCTCAGAACCGGCATCATGGCCGGCTCCAACTGCCCCATCGAAGTCATGAAAAAGGTCATAGCCGACATGCACGCCTCTGAAATCACCATCGCCTACGGCCAGACCGAATCCTCACCGGTCATCACCCAGACCCGCACGGACGACGCCATCGAACTGCGGGTAGCCACCGTAGGCCGGGCCCTGCCGGACGTGGAAGTCAAAATCGTCGACATCGAAACCGGAGCCACGTTGCCCCCCGGCAAACAGGGGGAACTGTGCACGCGCGGCTATTTGGTCATGAAAGGCTACTACAAAATGCCGGACGAAACCGCCCGTGCCATTGACGGCGACAACTGGCTGCACACCGGCGACCTGGCCATCATGGACGAAAACGGCTACTGCAAAATCACGGGCCGCATCAAAAACATGATCATCCGCGGTGGGGAGAACATCTACCCCCGTGAAATCGAAGAATACCTCTACACCCATCCCAAGATCAGCGACGTCCAGGTCTACGGCGTGCCTGACCGCAAATACGGCGAGCAGGTCATGGCCTCGATCATCCTCAAAAAGGGCATGACAATGGATGAAGAGGAAGTGCGTGCCTTCTGCCGTGACAAAATCGCCAACTACAAGATCCCGAAGTATGTACGCTTCGTCGAGAACTACCCGATGACCGCCAGCGGCAAGATCCAGAAGTTCAAGATGCGTGAGATGGCGATCAAGGAGATGCAGCTGGATGAGGCGGGGCCGACGGCGTGAAAGACTAAAACTCCAAAAAAGCTGTCACCACAGAGGGCGCAGAGGACACGGAGAAAGCCGTAACATCAAAAGCATTTTACAGGGATGTACAGGATAGAATCTCAGAAGCTCTTTGGAAGTCTTAGTTTTTTTATCCCGTTCATCCTGTACATCCCTGTAAAGAAGGTTGTCCTCCGTGGTAAAAATTGATTTTGTTCCCTTGGTCCCCGCAATGTAGGCTGCCGTCTTGACGGTTATATAACCTGCGCTACAGTTGAAGGGTAAATCGGCTGCACTTCCCCGTGGAAAGGTCGATGCCCGTGAGTAGCCGTTCCCTCCCGATACGCCTGTGGCAGTTCTCCACGTCCCTTGGCGGTATCTGCCGCCACCCCGTTGTCGTCCACTCTGACTCCTCTCGGACGCTCCCTTGAAGTGGCCATCCTGGTGCATACGCATCAACCCGCTCAGCATCGCCATTTTCTACGCCTGCATCGGCGGTATCTGGCTGCTCCTGGTGTCCACCCAGGTGGTGACCTCCTTTCTGATCGATCCCAGCGCCTTCAAGCAGATCGAGCTGCACAATACGATTTTCGTCCTGGCAACGGCCTGGCTCCTGTACGTCATGATCCGCAAGAGCGAGTCGGGCATCCTGCAGCGCAAACAGGCGCTGGGGCGCCTCAACCGGGCGCTCAAGGCCTACAGCGAGTGCAATCAGGCCCTGATCCGGGCCACGGACGAGATGCAGCTGATGCAGTCCATCTGCCGGACCATCGTCCAGGTCGGAGGATACCGGGTGGCCTGGGTCGGCTTGGCCGAACACGATGACGAGCTGAGCATACACCCGGTGGTGCAGTGGGGCGATGAAACCGGGTACCTGAAGAACCTGAAGACGAACTGGTCCGATACCGATCGTGGACGGGGGCCGACCGGCACTGCCATCAGGACCGGCAGGCCGGTGGTGGCCCAGTACATCGAATACGATCCGAAATGGATGCAGTGGCGCGATGAGGCGCTCAGGCACGGTTTCGCCTCTTCCATCTCTCTGCCGCTCAGCAGCGATCATCAGGTCTTTGCCGCACTGGTCATCTTCGCCGGGGAACCGAACGCCTTTGACGGCCATGAAGTCAAACTGCTGGGCGAACTCGCCAATGACCTGTCCTACGGCATCACCGCCCTCAGGGCCGCCCAGGCACGCAAGGCCAGCGAACGGGAGCGCCGGCTGCTGGCCTCGGTGATCGAGCAGGCCAAGGAAGGGCTGTTCCTGTTTGACGCCGAGGGGGTGATCCAGTACGTCAATCCCGCCATCGAAACCATCACCGGCCGGCCTCCCCAGGTGATGATCGGAGCAAACATCCATGCGCTGGAGCATCAGGACGACGACCACCACTTCTACGCCACCATCCTGAACGCCATCCCCCACAGCGAGGGCTATACCGGCCAGCTCTCCTACCGGCGCAACGACGGCGTGACTTTCGAGATCAACGTCAGCACCTGGTCTGTGTCGGACCAGAGCGGGAAGGTAATCAGCTATGTGGCCCTGATCCGGGACGTGACCAACGAAAGGCAGCTGGAACGGCAGCTGCGCAGGGCGCAGCGGATGGAGTCCATCGGCACCCTGGCGGGCGGGATCGCCCATGACTTCAACAACACGCTGGCATCGATCATCACCTGTTCCGAGATGGCCATCGCGGAGACCCCGTCCGAAAGCCCGCTGCACGAGCTCCTGGACGTGATCCTGAAATCGGGGCTGCGCGGCAAGCACCTGGTCAAGCAGATTTTGACCTTCAGCCGCAGGGGAGAGCAGGAACCGCAGGAGGTCCAGGTCGATTTGATCGTGAACGAGTGCCTGAAGCTGGTGCGGGCGTCCCAGCCCGCTTCCATCGAAATAGCGCTGAACCTGGGCAAGGAGCTGGGACAGGTGCTGGCCGATCCGACCCAGATTCATCAGATCGTGATGAATCTCTGCACCAATTCCCTGCACGCCATGCGCTGCCAGCCCCACGGCGTGCTGGAGGTCTGGCTGGACAACGCCGATCTGGACGGCGCTGCCGCGGCCTCCATCGGCAACCTGGCGCCGGGTTCCTACCTGCGCCTCATGGTGCGGGACACCGGGCACGGCATCGATCCCGGCACCATGGAGAGGATCTTCGACCCCTTCTTCACCACCAAATCGCAGAAAGAGGGTACCGGGCTGGGGCTATCGGTGATCCACGGCATTGTCAGGAACCATCGCGGCGCCATTACCGTGGAGAGCGAGCCGGGCAGGGGGGCCACCTTCTGCGTGTACCTGCCGCGAATCGAAGCTGCCGGCCGGCCCAGGGGAGATTTGCGGCCGGTGCAGGCCGAGCACGGCAGTGAACGCATTCTGCTGGTGGACGACGAAGAGGACCTGGTGTTCGCCGGACAGCGCATGCTCAGGCAGCTCGGCTACAACGTGGTGGCCAGGAGCGATCCGCGCCAGGCCCTGCAGCTGTTCCGCGCCCAGCCGGACAGTTTCGATATCGTCATCACCGACCAGACCATGCCGCGTATGAACGGCACTGAACTGGCCCGCGAGATAAGCCTGATCCGGCCGGATATCCCGATCGTCCTCTGCACCGGCTACGATCCCCTCTCAAGCGGTGCCGCCACCGGGGATGGCGAAACCGCCGAATACATCTGCGAACTGGCGTTGAAACCGCTGGAGCGGGCCGAGATCGCCGGCCTGATCCGACGTGCGCTGGATGATGCCCATGCCCGGAGGGAGCCTGATGGCCAAGATCCTGATCATCGATGACGACCAGCTGGTATGCCAGTCGCTTTCCCTGGTGGCCCGGCGCAAGGGACACGAGGCCGACTGCGCCCATACCCTGGCAGTCGGATTGAAAAAGGCGTCCCAGGAACTCTTCGATGTGGTTTTTCTCGACGTGCGCCTGCCGGACGGCAACGGTTTGGATGCGCTGCCTCACCTGGAAAAGCTGCCGCATGCGCCGGAAATCATCATCATGACCGGCTACGGCGACCCGAGCGGGGCGGAACTGGCCATCAAGAGCGGTGTCTGGGACTATCTGGAAAAGGGGGCCTCGGTCAGGGAGATAATGCTTTCGCTGGTGCGTGCTCTTCAGTACCGCAAGCAGAAGCAGGCCGGAGCGGCCGCAGGAGTCGCGGCATCCCTGAAGCGGGAGGACATCATCGGCTGCAGCCCGCAGCTCATGTGCTGTCTCGATCAGGTGGCCCAGGCGGCTGCCAGCGATGCCAGCGTGCTGATCACCGGAGAAACCGGCACCGGCAAGGAGCTGTTCGCCCGGGCGGTGCACCGGAACAGTCTCCGGGCCAACCGTCCCTTTGTTGTGGTGGATTGCGCCGCCCTGCCCGAGACCCTGATCGAGAGTATGCTGTTCGGCCACGAAAAGGGGGTCTTCACCGGGGCGGATCAGGCCCGGGAGGGATTGATCCGCCAGGCTGACGGCGGTACTTTGTTTCTTGATGAGATCGGCGAGATGCCGCTGACCCTGCAGAAGGCTTTCTTACGGGTATTGCAGGAGCGTCGTTTCCGTCCTTTGGGAAGCACGCGTGAACTTACCAGCGATTTCAGGCTGGTGGCTGCCACCAACCGCAACCTGGAGGAGATGGTCAGGCAGGAGCGTTTCCGAAACGACCTGCTGTTCCGGCTGCGCTCCTTTGTGATCGAGCTGCCCGTGCTGCGGGGGCGCGCCGAGGATGTCCGGCAGTTGGCCCGCTACCATGTGGACCGCCTCTGCGAACGCTACGCCGTGCCCCCCAAGGGGTTTGCCCCTGAATTCCTGAAGCACCTGGCCGCCTATGCCTGGCCCGGCAATGTTCGTGAACTGGTCAATGCGCTGGAACGTGCCATTGTGGCTGCCCGCTCCGAAGTGATCCTCTTTCCGAAACACCTGCCGATGCAGATCCGGATCGAAGTCATGCGCAGCTCCCTGAGGAAGGACAGCCTTGTTCCTCCTGCAGAACCGGCAGCAGAGCAGGCGGAGCCAAAGGACCTCCCCAAGATCCAGGCCTTCCGCGATTCGGTCTATAACCGTGCCGAGCAGCAGTACTTGCATGACCTGATGGTCCAGGCCGACCACGATATCGGCAGGGCCTGCCGGATTTCGGGGCTGTCCCAGTCGCGTCTGTACGCCCTGCTGAAGAAGCAGAGCACGCCGCCCGACAAACATCTCAAGCCCCGGCCGTCACACCCGGCAGAAGCGGAAGCCGACCCCACTCCCTAGCAGATCGTCGAACAACCTCTGAGATACGTAGACTGCCTCGCCGCCAGTTCCGGAGCTGTAACGCAGCGCTTGATGGCCGCCTTCCCCGCCCGGACCGAACATCCCGATTTTTCCCGTCTTCAGAGTTGCCTGTGCCTCCGGGTGCTTCGCCTTTTCCCTGATTCCAGCCCTTATTCCTGTGCAACAGGAACCGGCTCCTGTGCGGCAAGAACGAGCTTCAGCGCATTTTATTCCCTCCTGTGCTAATAATTTCTTTTATTTCAATGGCTTGAACGTTTCTTGGCTAGCGGTCCCACTCTGTGGAACTGTGGCAGCACTGGATCGGAATGCGTGTCGTCTGTGTATAAGTATTTGTAATTTAAAGGACTTGTGGTTTTGGTATCGCTCTTGCTCCTATGAAGGCAAAGGCTCATCACCGCCACAAATGAAAGGAGACAGCCATGGAAGCCAGGAATGTCAAACGTATCACGGACAGGATCGCCAATACCCTGATAGTGGCATTGGTCGTGGCAGGAACGGCGGCATTCGCCCTGGTCAACAGCGCGCCCAACGATGGCGAGTTGATGTCCAAGCTCTTCCTGATCTTCTTCGGAGCCATCATCACGCTGCAGATCGTTCCGGGCCTGCTCCTTCTGGCAGCAATGCTCAAGGGCATTTTCAGGATCGGACGCGGAAACGAAACCGCGGAAGCCTCTGCCGAACATCCCGACAAGCGATAACGGATCAGCCCGTTGAAGCGAGGATCGCCATGAAAGAGCAGAGTTTACTGGTGGCAGACAAGGATACCGCTTTCCTGCGGGAGGTTGCCGAGCACCTGGCGGATGCCGGTTATCAGGTGGAAACCACCGAATCCACGGCCCAGGTGCTCTGCAACATCGTCAAGAAACAGACGCCGGTGCTGCTTCTGGGGAGCGATTTCGACCGGCAGGTGGGACTGGTGGAGCTGGTGAAGCTGCTGAAGAAGTGCAACCGCCACCTGGCAGTGGTGCTTGTGTCGGATGAAGCCTCGCTGCCGATGGTACGCCGTGTGCGCCGGGAAGGGGTTTTCTATCATGCACTTCGGCCGGTGCTCCAGTGTGGTCAGGAATAGGTTGTTGCATTCAGTATGATATTTATTGATCCACTCTGACACAAGATGAAACCGATTGATAAAGACGGAATATCCCTGTGAAAGGAGGCTACACAATGTCAGTCAACGGAAAAACGACAATGGCAGCATGGATACTGACGGCGGCCGGAACGCCCCTCCAGGCCTTTGCGGCAGAGAACCGGGCCGCTCCCAACGATCTGGGGGTCTGGATATTCATCGGCTTCTGTGCCCTGATCGTAACGGCCCAGATTGTTCCCCTGCTGAGAAGGGCAGGCAGGAAGCGGGAAACACACATCGCCGACCAGGCTGCCCAGGAAAAGCAGACGCACTAGCCGGTTTCGCCGTATCGGAAGCAGCCGGCTTCCCACCCCTTCGGAGGCCAGCCATCATATCGAAAGGAGGTCAATCGTGAATCACGGAATCCGCATCCAGCTACAGCATGCATGTTTCACCCTGGTGGCGGGCCTGTTCTTGGGACTGCTCCTCTCCCTGCCTGCAGCAGGCGCCGGCTTTTCCTACGGCGAAGTCGGCACCAAGAACGACGACTGCCTGAAGTGTCACGGCGACCGCTCCAAGGTCGATAAACGCACCTATGTCGATCAGGATCGCTTCAGCCACACCACCCATGCCCGTTTCGGCTGCCGATCGTGCCACGACGGAGTCAGCGCGAGCCACCCCGACGGCAGATCCGTGGCCCATACCACCACCTGCCGCGACTGCCACGATACGGTGGCTGTCGAATACGGAAAGAGCGCGCATGCCGGAAAGGCCGCCTGCGGCGGCTGCCACAATCCCCATCAGGCGGTCAGGCCCGAGCAGGTCTCGGGAGACGATTTGAACCGCCAGTGCGCCAACTGCCATACAAAACAGAAAATCATCACCAGCCATTCCCGCTGGCTGCCCCAGGCCGGGCTCCACATGGAATCGATCGCCTGTGTCGCCTGCCACAGCAAGGCCGCCAGTTTTGTGGTCTCCATCTACATCGCCAAGCACCGCGACAAAGATGAGGGTGAAGCGATCCGGACCGCCAGTTATGCGGAATTGGCCACCAAGGCGGGCAGCGGCGAACTGCAGGCCCTGATCGACCGCAACCACGACAATTACATTTCGCTGGACGAACTGCGCCGCTTCAACCTCAACCCTGACAACAAGGAACTGTACCTGCGCGGCATGATCGTCCCGCTCAACCCGACCCATACTTTCCAGACCTTTGACGACCGCTGGAACTGTACCTTCTGCCATGCCTCGGGCCCGGAGATCATGCAGACCAGTTACCTGACGCTGCCCAAGCCGGACGGGACCTATGCAGCCATGTCGGTTGAGCGGGGGGCGGTGCTGGATGCCCTGCACACCATCCCGGATTTCTATCTGATGGGCTCGGCACGGAATACGACGCTGAACAAGATCGGCCTGGCCATCATTGCCGGCGGCCTGGTGATGCCGGTGGGGCATGGTTTCCTGCGTTTTCTGACGAGAAAAAACAGATAAAGGAGCAACCGCCATGACAACCAGAATCTATCTCCAACCGCTCCCGGTCCGCATCTGGCATTGGCTGAACGCCCTCGGTATCGTCACCCTCTGTCTGACCGGCGCCCAGATCCGCTTTCCGGAGTATGTCCCGCTCTTCGGCAGCTACCGCGGCGCGATCATGCTGCACAACACGGCCGGCATCTGCGTGGCGCTGTCGTTCTCGATCTGGTTCTTCTACTACAAGCTGGCATCCAACACGATGGAAAAGATCTACATACCGACCCTGACGGATCTGAAGCTTTTCCCCCGCCAGGTGATCTTCTACTTTTTCGCCTACTTCTTCGGGGTGCCCAATCCGCACCACGCCACCCCGGACAACAAGTTCAACCCGCTGCAGAAGTCGGCCTACCTGGCGATCATGTTCGTGCTGGTGCCGCTGGTCAGCCTGACCGGTATCCTGCTGATGAACGTGGCACCGCTGCGCGAAATGGTGGTGCTGGCCGGCGGCCTGAAGATTCTGGTGGCGGCGCATTTCCTGCTGGCCTGCAGCCTGTGCGCCTTCCTGTTCACCCATGTCTATCTGGCCACTCTCGGCAAGACGCCGCTGGCATACTGGAAGCCGATGTGGACCGGCTGGGAAGATGTCGAGGAACATGGCCAGACCGCCAAGCATTGAGGATGGGCTGGCGCGGCGTCGGGAATGCGGACGAAACTTATAGGCGACAGGTGATGTTCCCGGCGTAGCGGCGGGAGGTTTCAGATTCTCCACAGTACGAGGATGTCGAAAGGAGGAGAGCCATGTCAGCGACGATCATCGACAAAATGAGGAAGGAACGTTCGAGGAGGTCCGTCGAGGAAGATCGACTCAACGGTGCATCATCAACCGCCGGAAGCCGCCTGGACGAGCTGCATGTCCTGTCCCGCCAGGGGTTGTGGGGGCTGTTGATCTTCCTGGTTGCCAGCGCCGTGGCCCTCTGCTTTCGAGACCAGACCCTCGGCGGTCTGCTGCCGGCCGATCTGCTGGAACAGCTCGGTCCCCGTCCTCCGGTGATGCTGATCGACATCGTGCTGGGAGTTTCCACCATCAGCTCGCTGATCGTCATCTCCGGCCGCCTGTATCATGCTGCCAGACCCGGCAGCACCTGGAATCATCTCTGCTTTCGGCTGAGTTTCTTTGTCCTGTACTTCGTGTCCGATGCCCTGGCCAGCCACATGAACGTGGTGTTCATCTCCGGTCTGGCTGTGCTGGCATTGCAGCACTACCACCTCAGCCAGTACACCTCGCGGGCCATGGAGGGTAAAACCGGGGGAGCGGGATCAATGATCCGGTAACGCCTCAACATGGCGGTGCAGTCACCGAACTGTTGAATGCCCGAAGGGCGGCGCCGGCCGCCCTTTTTAATATGGCTGTTACTCATTTCAGCATTTCCGGCATACCAGCACCACTTCGTCGACACCATCCGTTTCGATCAGGCCGTCACGAAAGTCCAGCCGCTTTTGGAAAAACAGACCCAGCGGCATCAGGATCCGGTTGTACCACCACATGGCCGCCCGCCTGCGATGTCTGAGGCACCATACACCCAGCTCCAGCAGGCGCGGATTTGCCGGCTGCATGCCATAGGCGGCGCTGCTTTCGATCGTCAGGCCGTGCATCACCAGCAGCTCTGGCAGCTCTCCGGGTTCGTACCGGCGCATGTGGCCGGCAAATCCGTCAAATCCGGTCCATAGCCGGGCATGGATCGGAACCGATAACACCAGAGTGCCCCCCGGCATGAGCAGGCGGCTTATTTCGTGCAAAGCGCGCCGGTCATCCCGCACATGTTCGATGATGTCAAAGGCGGCAACCAGTTGAAAGGTGCCCTCCCGAAAAGGCAGCCCGGTTATGTCGCCACAGAGGGCGATGCCGCCTGCTGCACGCAACCGTTCGATCACCACCGGGCTGGCGTCCACAAAATGGGTGCCGGAGATCGGCAGGCGGGGGCGCAGGCCCGGGCCGAGCTCCAGCCGCTGCGGCGCAGAGGACAGCAATCGGGAAATCAGCGGCCAGGTATTGAAACGATGGGGGGGAATCAGAGGGGACTGCGACCACAGCAGATCATAGAAGTCCGGGGCAGTTTCCCCTGTCTGCGGGGCAGATGCCGATGCCTGACGGTGGGGAGAAGATCCGTTCATGGTCTGTTCCGTATTCATGTGAAAAGCTCCGGCAAGGCCGCGGTCGCCGCTGCGTCAGGATTTCATGACCAGCAGCAGGATCTGGACCAGCAGTATCTTCAGCAGCATGCTGAGCGTATATGCCTCGGCATAGCCTGCCTCGACCCGTTCGTTGCCGCAGTGTTCAACGGCAAAGCCGAGCACCGCCGTCTGCGTCTGAATTCCCGCCAGAATGCCGCCGATGAACGGCCAGGATGTGCCGGCTATTGCCAGGCCCATGGCGACCGTTGCCAGGCAGGCCACCGTCGTGATGCCGGCGCCCACGAGCAGGGTGGAGAGGTCGACGGGTGCCGTGTGCAACTGGCTGCCCGCCTTGATGCCGGAGCATGCCAGAAAGAGGACCAGGCCCAACTGGCGCAATGAAATCGAGGTGCCGTACGGCATGTGCCAGGTCAGCGGACCGGTCCGGCCCAGTGCCCCCAGGATCAGCCCCACTATCAGGCAACCTGCCACCGGACCGATCTCGAACATCCCCAACCCCATCGGAAGGCTGATGTCCACGGTTCCCAGGCCGATGCCCATGGCAAGGCCGAGGCCGAAGGTCAGGATGTTGAATTCGCTCGCCTCCTGATAGGAGTCCCCGACATATTCCGTGATCTCCGAAAGCCTCTCGCGCGGCGCCACCACCCGCAGGCGGTCCCCCGGCAGGATGGTGGTTCTCGCCGTCGGAATGAAATCGCGGTCGCCGCGTCTGATTCTCGTTACGATGCCTTCAAAGTTGCGGAATATCCCGATCTCATCCAGGGTTTTGCCGCATACGGCCGGGCTGGAGGCGAAAATGCGCCGGTAATCGAGCTGGCTCCTGTCGCTCCGGAGGTCGCCGCGATGCTCCGAGCCGAGCGCTTCGACGGCCCGGCGCACGTCATCCGCCAATCCGACCACGGTTACGATGTCTCCGTTTTTGATGACCGAATAGCCTGACAGGGCGAAATGTTCTCCTTCCCGAACGCAGCGGCCGAAGCGCACCGTCAGCGAGTGACGTTCCAGCAGGCCGTCGATTGCCTCGCCCGGCTCCCGGACAGTGCCCACCGCGATGGCTGCGCTTGCCAGTTTGTCTCCTGAAAGGGGCGTTTCGTGTCTGAATGGCCATGCCAGCATCAGGATCGGGATCAGGACCCCCAGCGGATAGGTGGTGGCATACGCCAAGGTCGCTTCGGCTCCCCGTTTTCCGAGGACGGTGGTAGCGGCGGCCAGGGAGGGGGTGTTGGTCAGAGCCCCGGCAAAGATGCCCGATGCGGTGCTGGAAGGCATATCGAGCATACGCGAGGCCAGCAGGAGAACAGCGAAGGCGATCCCCACGGCAACCGGCGGTATCAGCAGGAAACGCCAGCCGCCATGGGACCAGATGTCGAACAGTAAATCGCTGGAAGAGAGGCCGATGGCATACACGAAAAGGGCTAGGCCAAAGGTGGCCAGCACATCCGGCGGGCTGACCCCCGGCGCGACGTAGCCCCACAGGATGCCGGCAAAGAGCACTCCGGCAACCCCCAGCGATATCTTTCTGATCGAGACGCTGCCGAGCAGGGCACCGCAGCCGATGGCCAGGCAGACGAGCAGCAACGGGCTTTTGAGCATGAATTCTCCCGTCGGGGCGGACTGGAAAACGCTTGTTTCCCATCCGGAGTTTCCGGACGGAACTACCTAGATATTGTTCCAGATATACGGGATGGGTCAAATGGGGAAGAAGACGATGGGGGTATTCGGTGGAACGGGGGGAGAGCGGGGTGCCGGCAATGCGGCCTGCCGCGGTTCCCGGCCAGGGGGAGCCGCAGCAGGATTCAGGAGGGGATCAGGTAGCGCACATCCGGGCTTCTGAGAATGATTTCCACGCGGCCGGAAGTGGGTCTTGACGCCAGAAGCTGGTCGCGTTCCTGGTTCGATACGCCTTTCAAGGTAACGATGAGGTCTTCGAATTTATCAAAAAGCTCGTAGTTGAAAAATCCTGACTTGGCTTCTTCTCGCATTATCCTGAGCGCCTCGCCGGACGTGGAGGCTTTGCGGAACGGCCGATCCGTGGTCAGGGCGCTGTAAACGTCGCAGATGGCAGAAAGCTGGGCGCTGCGGGGAATGACGCTTCCCTTTATTCCGGTGGGGTAGCCGTTGCCGTCATGGCGTTCGTGGTGATGGCGGACGATGGTGAGGGCCACGTCGCTGAAGAGACCGGTCTGCTTCAGGTACTCGTAGCCTTTCTGCGCGTGCTCCTTTACCTTGTAGTACTCGACTTCGGACAGGGCATCGGGCTTTTCGAGGATCTGATCGGATATGAAAATCATGCCGAAGTCGTGCAGAAGCGAGCCGATTCCCACGTCGGTCATTTCGTCGGGACTTATCTGGAACAGTTTTTCGTGGACAAGCAGGTTCAGGGCAGCCACCTGCACGCTGTGGGCGAAGATGTAAAAGTTGTGGGCAGCGATGGACTGCAGCGGCTCCAGCGCATGGGGCTCGTTAGCCACATATTCGATCATGTGGCGGATCAGTTTGCGGCAGCGCTCGAGATTGGCGGCCATTTCCGGGGATTCGAAGAGATTGATGACATGGTTGACGGAGGTCTGGTAGAGAATCCTGCCCTTGGCAGCGCCGCTCACATTCGTGCTGGCGAGTATGTCGGCCAGGTTTTTCTCCATGTAGCTGTTGATCTCCTCCATGTCGCTGCTCCTGACATAGAGAAATTCAGTGAAGGTGGTCTCCAGGCGACGCAGGTCGTCTTGGGTGAAACCCCTTTCCTTGTCCTTGTAGAGCACATAGTTGCCTCCCCGCTTGAGGTACACAGCCACGTCGGGAAAACAGACCGGATCCACACAGTCAACGCTGATCGGCCGCCAGAAACAGTCGCTCATCTCTTATCCTTGATCGAGTGATGGTGCCTGTGCCGCTATCGCGGCGCACCGGTAAAAACGCGGAACCCTCCCGCAGGGAGGGGGCGGAAAAAAAGGAGGCAATTATAACACAAAGTTACGGCTTGTCATCTCTTTTATTGGGATTTTTTGAAGTTTGTCCGGAGCGAAGTTCAAATGTATGGTTTTCGGAAGGGCGGGGCTATGGCCGGATCCGGAAGCTGAAACGCTGTGTCGACGCAGCCTGGCCGGAAGGGGAGAAGACACGTTCCAGGAACTGCGCGTGACCGTCCCGGTCGACCAGCAGGAGCGTCGTGCAGCGGGTTCCGTAGTCTGTGCCGTTGATGAAGAGGGGGGACAGCAGGCGCTCCCGCTCCAGTCCGATGCCGGTATCGGGTAACTGCGCATCGGCAAAGGGGGTGGGATCCGAGAGCATCGAAAACATCTCCTCCGGATCCACCGTGTCCCGCTGCAGCAAGTGCTCCAGGCGTTCCCTGGCTGCGGCCACCTTGGGCCAGCGGGTATCGAGCAGGTGATTGGAGAGGGCGTGTATGCCCGGCCGGACGGGACCGGACGAGCCGCCGCGGTTGGTGAAGTAATGCAGCTCATCGCAGGTGCCGTACAGCAGGTTGAAGCCGTCGTAGCGGTCGCCGTCCCGGCTGAGGGTCGTGGTCAGGTCCCGGGGCGTCATTGCACGGTCCAGCAGGTAATCCGCCACCAGTCCCCCCCGGGAGCGGGGATGGGTGATCTGCTGGCGGGGATCGCGGTAGTTGGTGACAGCCGCCAGTTTTCCGCCGGTCGTCATTCCCAGCCACGTACCGCCGGCCTGCAGGTCGCGGCCTGCCAGCAGGTGCGGAGCATCGCTCCAGAACGAGGCGGCTTCGGCCGGCCGGTTCCGGTATTCGTCCCGATTGGCGCCCAGGATCAGGCGGTAGGCGGAATGGCAGTCATTGGCAAAGACTATCAGACACATCGTAATTCCGTGGGGCCCTGTCGGCTCATGCTTCCGGCTTTCCCTTGTCGCTGTTGCCTCTCCTGAGCTCCGCCCGTGCCTTTTCGGCAAGTTTCTCGTACTTCAGGCGTATGCGGTCCAGTTCCTCTTCTTCCAGTTCCTCCAGATCGAGCAGCGCATTATGGGTGTCGCTGTTGGCGCGGATCAGTTCGTCCAGCTTGACCTGGATGGCTTCGGAATCTCGGTTTTGGGTGTTCTGGATCAGGAATACCATCAGAAAGGTGACGATGGTGGTGCCGGTGTTGATCACCAGTTGCCAGGTATCGCTGAATCCGAACAAGGGTCCGGTGATCGCCCATCCCGCGATCAGTGCCACAGCCAGGTTGAACGAGATCGGCCTGCCGGCCATCCTGGCGGTCCATTTCGCAAATCTGGTAAACAGGGAATTCGATTTGGTCGGCCTCATGTCAGTGTCGTCTCCGTTTTCGGGCGCTTTCCAATCCGGGGCCTGTGCCGGGAAAGATGCCCGACACCGTCAATCATAGCTCTTGCAGCGGAGATGTTCAAGCTTCCACCCGGAAGGAGCGTCGCACTGCCTCATGGAGCCGGAGCCCGCATTTGTTCCGGATCATAGCCAGTGCCGGGGATACTGCCGGTGATGGACGATATTATTGGTCAGAAGCGCGGTTGCCAGGAGAATCAGCACTCCTGCCAGGACCGGGATGAGAATGAAAAAGAGACCGGCGTGCCCCTGTACCCCGATCAGGGCGGTTGCCCCGCCGGGGGGATGGACGGTGCGGGTCAGGTACATCAGGAAGATGGAAAGGCCGACTGCCAGGGAAATGGCCAGCATCCCGGTGGCGCCCAGCGCGACAACGGCCACGGCCACCAGGGCGGAAACCAGATGTCCCCCCAGCAGGTTGCGCGGTTGCGCCAGCGGCGATTCCGCCGCGCCGAACAGAAGCACGGCCGATGCCCCGAAGGAACCGATCAGGAGCGGATGGCCGGCCATGTGCGTTACGGTTAGAATGGCCAGGATCGATGCCGTTCCGCTGATCAAACCCCACAGGGCGTATTTGAGCGACAGGGGAGCATGGTGTCCCCTGAGCCGTCCCCTCATCTTTCCCGGTAAACGTCTAACCCTTCTGCGCACTCGATTTTCCTCCTGCATACACGTGTTAATTCAATGAACAAGCCACGTTCACCTGCACCTGATGTCAGTGGCTCAGGTACGGGACCATGGGGATTAGCCGCCGGTAGTCGTCATAGCTCAGCACGCTCTCCCAATGCCCGGAGAGCATTGCGCAGCCGATGCCGGCTGCAAACAGGGCCACCACCAGACAGGGAAAGAGCCAGGCCGGGGCCGAGGGCCGCCGGAAAGGCAGATCCATCCGCAGGACGCCGCTTTCAGGACAGTTGGACACGCAGGTGAGACAACCGGTGCACTCTGGGGAACGGATGGTTGTGCGGGAGTGGACCGGAAGGCTTGCCGGGCAGGCGACGGAACAGCGGCGGCAGCCGGTACAACCGGCAGTGTCGCGCCGGATCGTGAAGGGGCTCAGCACGCTCACGATCCCCAGCAGGGCGCCGTAGGGGCAGAGATAGCGGCACCAGGCATTCCTGTAGAGCAGGGAAAAGCAGCCCAGCAGGGTGAGCACGGCCACGCTGGTGGGCGAGGGGTGGCTGAAGAAACGCAGCATCTTGACGTCGCTGACCGCCCAGTAAGGAGCTGCCAGGAACTCCGCCAAAGCGGGCGGCGCCATATCGATCAGGATGATCTTCACGAAAAAGATCAGCATCAGATACTTGAGCCCCCGCAAGGGGATATCGAGCCACTTCCACACGCGAAAGTTACGGCCGCAGAGCCGTATGCCCAGTTTCCAGGCGCCCTCGGAAAGCGTGCCCACCGGGCAGAG
This sequence comes from Geobacter sp. SVR, assembly GCF_016865365.1. NCBI lineage: Bacteria > Pseudomonadati > Thermodesulfobacteriota > Desulfuromonadia > Geobacterales > Geobacteraceae > Geobacter > Geobacter sp. SVR. The sequence goes on along the minus strand of NZ_AP024469.1, from coordinate 2,903,097 downwards.
CCAGGAGCAGAACGACTTCTTGGTCAGCAGGCTCATGACCACAATCGTCAGGAAAATCATCAGCGCGGCCGGGTGGACCGGGTTGATCTCTCCGGAAACCAGCCAGTGCTTCAGGCTGGCCAGGGCACCGATGGGAAGAAACCCTTCCACCCCCGGCGACCGGGCAACAAACGGGGCAGCACCGCTGCTTTCGAAGTGGCGGACAAACCTGCCGAAACGGACGCCGATGACGATCACCCCGGCCAGAAAACCCCATTGAACGATCAGGCGCGCAACGACAAACTGGTTGGAACGACTCGCTCTCTTCATAACGTTGATCCTGAATTGAATAGTAAACCGCGAAATGCAATGGAACGCGGATGACCTGTATTGACATCGATTGATTCGTATTGACACATATTGATGCATATTTTGAAATCTGATCCGCGCTAATCCGTTCGATCAGATTTGATCCGCGTTCCATTGCATTTGAGGTGTGGGAGAATGAATTCTGCCCGGCTACTTGCCGGCTAGCGGGTCCTTGATCTCATGCTCCGGTTTGAACATGAGCTTCTTGACACCGCGGTTGTTGAGATACTTGGCAAGCTCGAGATCCACCTTCATCGGCACCGTCACTCCTGCCGCTGCCAAAGCCTGACGCAGGTAAGCCTCGGCCTTGCCGGCATGGCTGGCGGCATCCCCGAGCACCCGCAGGGCCTCGGTGAGATTGTGGAAGCCGGTGGAGTTTTCGGCGCCGATGAACACCACCCGGTAGAAGGCCTCCTCGTAGTGGTCCTTGGCTTGGTCATAGAGTGTTCTGTCGATGACCTTGCCGGCCGCCTGTTCCTTGTGGGTCAGCTCAAACAGCTTTGCCACGGTGGCGGTGGCGTAACCGGCCCGGATAAAGGTCGACGTGGTCCTGTCCTGGATTGCATAGACCTGGTTGCGCAGCCATTCGGGCGTTTCGGCATGGCACTGCTGGCATGCCTTGAGGTCGTTCTTCAGGGGGCTCATGATGCGGTGGTCCGAAGCCTTTTTGCTGCCCACCTTGGTGTAGGGCATGTGGCAGTCGGAGCAGGCAACGCCCGCCTGCCAGTGGACACTATTGTTGGAGAACAGTTCGAATTCCGGGTGCCGGATGAAGGCCATCTTGAATCCGGTCACACTCTGGGTCCACTCCTTGCTCTGCGGCGTGCTGCGCAGTTTTTTGATGATGTTCTCGATGGTGATTTTGCCCCACTGGCTCCCTTCCCAAGGGAAGAAGACATCGGTGGACTTCATCCCGGCATCCTTGGGAATGCTGTACGTGACGTGGCACTGGGCGCAGACCAGGGAACGCATATCCTGCTGGGTAAGCTTGGTCTCATCCATGCCCAGTTTTTCCAGCCCCTTGCCCAAGGTGAAACCGCGGGAGATTTTGAGCGCCATGTCGCGGTTGCTGTGGCAGTCGATGCAGGCCACCCCCAGGGTCTGGTGTTCCTTGGGGATCATGTCGAGGACCTCCTTGTACGGCTTGGAGAAGTATTCCTGGCCCATCTTGCCCTGGAGGATCGGGGCATAGGGAGTTTTGCAGGTAAGGCAGGAGCCTCCTGCCTTGACCCGCCCCGGATCGACTTCGAGCTGGTCCTTTATCATGAACTGGTGCCCCCGCGGCTCCCGGTATTCCACGCCGAAACCCCAGCCATTGTACAAGAGCGCCAGAAACGGGTACTCATCCAGCTTGTCCGGCTGTTCCTTCCCCTCGTCATAGCCCCGCTTATACCTGCTCTTGCCGGCCGGCGTCGGTTCGCCGGTTTTCCGCCAGAGCTCATACTCCACCGGAAAGGCCTTGCCCCATGCCTTGGGATCGATCTCACCATCGGCAATCTGCGTCGTTTCGACCTGCTCCACCTTCTTCGGCGCGCAGCCGGCCGCTCCGGCCACGGCCAGCAAGGCCGCCAACGTCCAGCGATAGTACCTGTTCATCCTCATGATTCTTTCCCTTTCCTTGTTTTCGGTTATCGGATGGAAATCCGTTCCTGCATATCTGAATCGGCGACATTCTTTAGAGAGGATCTGAGAGAGCCGTGGCCGCACTGTGTAGCACAGCAGGGCCGACGCTTCGTTTCAACGGGTAGCGATGCTGCCGGTCAGGCGGTGCCGCAGTTGCCGGTGGCAGCCCCAACATTGCCGGGTCGTATCCATCTGCGCCACGGTTGCCCCATGGCAGCGGATGCAATTGGCCTGCAGGACCCGCTTCCCGTGCTGCGACAGTTCGATCCGCTCGGGAATCAGGCCGGTGTGGAACGAAACCACATCCTTCATGCCGTCGATTCCCTTCCAGACGTAGTGTTCGAGCGGATTGCCGTTGGGAAGATGGCAATCGACGCACGTGAGCCGGCGATGGGCTCCGGCGTGGCTCCAGGCGGTGTACTGCTCGCCCATGACGTGGCAGCCGCCGCAGAATTCGGGTGCCTCGGATTTGGCCAGAAGCCGGGGAGGGCCGAAGGCCATGAAAAGGGTGATGGCGCCGGTCAGCAGGACCAGTGCCAGGATGATCGCCATCGGCCGTCTTTTCGACAAGAGTTGCATGCTGTCTCCCTGATGCTGGTGGTACGTTTCGCCACTGCCTATCGCAGAATGCGTACCAACAGCCTCGCGGAGATAAGCTGCTGTTTTTGCGGAATGATGAGGGCAGGGAGGAAGCCCGGCGGGAGGCTGCGGTAACGGGGTGTTACTCTCCGGTGACGTTACGCGGGAGCTGTCATCGCTTCGCGCTGTTTGATCTTTTTCCAGAGCGTTTTGCGGGAGATGCCGAGCAGCCGGGCCGCCTCGCTCTTGCACTGTCCGGCTGCTGCCAGGGCTTCGTCGATCAGACCGGCTTCGAAGTCGGTAAGGGTGGTGGCCAGTTCCGCCTGCCGGGACATGCGGCTGGGATGCGGCAGGGGCACACGGGGGGAAGGGGAGGGGGCAACAAACTGAGGGGGAAGATCGGTCAGCTCCAGCCGATTTCCGGCGCAGAGCGCTACGGCCCGCTCGATGGCGTTTTTCAGCTCGCGCACGTTGCCGGGATAATGGTAGGCCACCAGGGCCCGTTTTGCGGCCGGGGTCAGCGTCAGGGGCGGTTTCTCCATCTGCGCGGCAAAGGTGGCCATGAAGAGCTCGGTCAGGGGCAGGATGTCCTCGCGCCGCTCCCTGAGCGGGGGGAGCTGGAGCGGAATCACATTGAGGCGGTAAAACAGGTCCTCGCGGAAGCGCCCCTGGGCCACTTCGTGACGCAGATCGCGGTTGGTGGCTGCGACCACGCGCACATCCACCCGTATCTCACGGTTGCCGCCGACCCGCTCGATGGTTCGCTCCTGCAGCACACGCAGGAGTTTGGCCTGGGCAGCCAGGGGCATTTCGCCGATCTCGTCGAGGAAGATCGTTCCGTGCTGGGCCTGTTCGAATTTCCCTTTCCGTTCCCGCACCGCTCCGGTGAAGGCCCCTTTTTCGTAGCCGAACAGTTCCGATTCCAGGAGACTTTCCGGAAGCGCCGCGCAGTTGAGCTTGACCAGCGGGCAGCCGCTGCGCCGGCTCTGCTGGTGGAGGGCCCGGGCTACCAGCTCCTTGCCGGTGCCGCTTTCGCCGCTGATCAGGATGGTCGAATCGAGAGGGGCGGTGGCGCGGATGATCTGGAAGACAGGCTGCATGGCCTGGCTGTAGCCGATCATGCCTCCGTAGCCCTGCTCGCTCATCAACTGGTCGCGCAGCACGGAGTTCTCCTCCTTCAACTGCTCCTTCTCGGTGATGTCGCGGCTGACCATCACGGTGCCAATGAAACTGCCATGATCGTTCCGGATCGGGTAGTAGTTGTTTTCGAAGATTCTGCCCCTGGCCTTCAGGGGGCGGGTGTGGGAGGGGATGAGGCCGTTGCGCAGGCTGGCCAGGATACCTCTGATCCGTTCCCGGGCCGGCGGAGAGTGGATAGCCAGAAGATCGCGGCCGAGAAAATTTGCGGCCTTGACCCCCCGGATCTGCTCGGCAGCGGCGTTGACGCAGACGATCCGGTCGTTGTGGTCGGCAAAGATGATCCCCTCGCCCATACTGGTAAGGATCGCCCGGTAAACGGCCCCCTCGTTATGGTAATCGTGCGGCTCCATGATCGTTTCTCCTCGTGTGTAACCTCGGGGTAACAACGATCATAGCCGGTATTCAGATGTGGTTTTTTGACGGAAATCAAGGATGGGAGGTTCTGCGGAGCGCTTGTTCGTGATTGCCGTGAAGTACTGCAGCAGGAGCAATGGGAGAATGTGTGAAGGAAGTGGTAATCGGAAGCGGTGCGGTACGTCCGGTAGATGGGGATATGCAGGCATCAATCGGCTGCATGGGATGGGGGCCGGCGTGGTGTAAAAGACTGCTACGACATGCCCGGGGATGGTGCGGTCGTATCCGTGCGGTCGGCGGTATCCAGGGACTTCCGTTTTTTGATGGTCTGCATCTCCGCTGCGAAACACTCGGGGCAGATGCCGTGGCTGAAATGGGCTTCGGTATGCTGCGATATGTACTGTTCCAGCTGATGCCAGCTTTCCTTGTCATCGCGAATTTTCTTGCAGTGCATGCAGATCGGGATGATGCCCTGGAGGTTCTTCACCTCCGACAGTGCCGTTTCCAGCTGCACGACTTTGACGGCAAGTTCCTGTTGCGCCGTCTTGAGAAGAACGACCGCCTTTTTGATAATCAGGTACGAAAGGCCGAAGACCAGTAGAAGAATAACCGTAAGGCTCAGGACCGATGTCAGCACGATGCGGCTGATCTGCTCGTAGGAGGAAACGACATCCGTGTAGGTTTCAAATGCGCCGATGACCCTGTTGCCGACCTTTATGGGGACGTATGTCTCCACCACCTCGACATTGAACCTGGCCTCATCCGAGAGGTCCAGCATCTTCTCCTTTTTCACGAGCTTGGAATGTACTTCCCCCCGTAAGGCCCTGTTCAGAAGCTTGTTCCCGGAATCGCCCCTGCCGATGATTTTGGCATCGGTGCTGTAGATGATCGTATTCTGGGAGTCGTATATCTTTATTTTGAGGATCTCGAAATTGCTCAGAAACCTGCGGTAGTGGCGATCGACCCGTCTGAAAGCGTCGGGAGCGAGCCGGAGCTTCGCCTCCCCCTCTGTTCCCGGCGTTATCAGTTCGTTTTTCTGGTCCTCGAACAGGGCGTTGCACACCTTCACCGAGGCCTCTTTGGCATCGCGGATTATTTCGTCCGAAATGGTCCGGTGAATGGTGAGGCCGTAGAGGGTCAGGATAATGGCGATCGAGGCGCCTGCCGTCCATGTGATGAGCAGGAGCAGGGAGGAGGGGTTGGTCTTGTAATCGGGCAGGAGTTTCCTGGTACGGGACAACATGCTTACCACATACCATGATGAAAAGAACGGCGTCAACCGGAGTTGCAACCGCTTGAGGCAAAAAAGCCTTGGTTTTTCCGGCTGATCGTTCTTGTATTATTGATTTGTAATTGACTTGTCCTATTAATTTCTGCGTATCTCGCTGAAAATATTTGGCGGGAATGGCTTATCGGTCCAGAAGTCCAGAAAACATGAGAGCGTATGTTCGCTAATAGCAATATCGTATGTTTCCCGATCGATTCCCGACTCAACCTCTGCCGTCGGTCGTATGGCACCGGACCCATCAGACATCGGTCAAGGGAAACCTTCAATACCGCTGCCGGACGAAGCTGATGTGATCGCGCAGGACGTAAAACTGGTCGGCGTACGACAGGGGCACTTTCATCCGATTTACCTGCGTTTCGATCTCGTCCAGCCGCTTGAGTGTTTCTTCGCGCTCTTCAGTCGTCTGGCGGGAAAGCAGAGCCCGCTCCAGGGAAATCAAGATCCCATACCAGCGGTAGATGCGCGATTTTATGCGCCAGTCATACAGCGCCGGCACCAGTTTCAGGCCCGGTATGAGCAGCACCAGGACAGGGACGAACACCACCAGAAAACGGTCGACCAGCGTCGCCAGCCAGAAGGGCATATACCGGTAGAGCAGCTTCTTTCCGGAGGTATAGTAGCGCTTCGCGTCGTCACTGAGACGGAATTCGTGCTCCACCGGTGCAGGGAACTCCCCTGCGCGCTGCAGGAGGGTGGCGCGGCCATGGACTTCCCGGGCCGCCTCGATCAGAAGATCGGAGAGGGCGGGGTGGAGGCTGTTGCGTGCCACCAGTTCAACGGTCGGCGCCAGGAGATGGATGTCCGAGGCAGGTTCGTTCTTGCCGAAATCGAAAGCCCCCATGGGGATGACAAGCTGGTTCAGGTAGGGATAGCGCCGCGAATAAGCCTCGGCCTGGCTGAAGTTGAACAGGTGTATCCCCGGTGTCCACAGCAGGCTCCGCATGTCGGCCGGCGTGGCCGAGTCCCCCATCAGAAAGGCCGCGTCAACTTTCTCATCGACAAGTGCCCAGGTAGCGGCTTCACCCGACAGATCCAGCAGTGTCGCATCTCCCGGCTTGATGCCGTTCGCCTTGAGCAGCGTCATGGCAACGGCGCGGGTGCCGCTCCCCTCCGGACCTATTGCCAGGCGTTTGCCGGCCAGCTGCGAAATCAGGCTGATCGGCTTGCCGGAACGGTAGAAAAGGGCCAGCGGCTCGTGAAACACGCTCCCGAGGGAGAACAGAGTGCCTGCCGGCTTGTCCCCGACCATGCCCCCCTGGACGAAGCCGATATCGACGCCGGATGAAGGGGCCAGAAGCCGGTTGAGGTTTTCCAGTGAGCCGTTGGAAGGCAGGATCTTCAGGGTTACGCCGTTGCGGGCCAGGATTTTCCTGTATTTTTCGGCATTGAGCTGAAACACGCTTCCTGCCGGTCCGGAGGTGATGGTGAGTGTGGTCGGCGGGGCCGGACGCATGAACCGGTAAGCCGCACCTATGCCGAGGATGGTTATGAACAGGATAGGGAGGACGGTGAAAACCAGATCGCGGAACGAGATCCGGGCGAAGCGCGTCAGCGGTCTGTTAAGGGACGGCATCTTGATGCTCTGCTTCATGGCGCTGTATGTTCTCCTCGTGCAACTGTTCGCGGGTGCGACTGCCCCTTCATTCTCTGCAAATGGTTCCTTTTGTCAACACATTCCCGCGCCTGTCGCCCTGTCGCTACTGCAGCCCCGGACCTACGCGGTCCCTGAAGGGCACGTACGCTCTGGCGGACCTGGCCATATTCTGATATCCTGCCCCTCCCAGGTGTTTCAGCGCCTGGCATCGGAGGAAAAAGGGGGGCCTGTATGATCGCTTCAGTTCACGAAAAGGCCGTTGTGGGTTTCGGTACGGCATCTGATTTTTACGAGCGGGGGCGGCCGGAATATCCGAAAGATGCGGTCGACCGGCTGATTCACGAATTGGCCATTGTTCCGGGAACGACCGTGGTGGACGTGGGGGCCGGGACCGGCAAGTTTACCCGGTTGCTGGCGTCGTCGGGGGCGCGGATCATTGCCGTGGAACCGGTGGAGGGGATGCGGCGCAAGCTCGCAGCAGTCTGTCCGTGGATTGAGGTGCGGGACGGGAGCGCCGAGCAGATCCCCCTGCCAAGCGGTTCGGCTGATAGTCTGACGGCGGCCCAGGCCTTTCACTGGTTCCGTGGCGAGGAGGCCCTGGCCGAGTTCCGCCGCGTGCTCCGGCCCGGGGGCGGCTTGGGGCTGATCTGGAACCTCCGGGACGATTCGGTGGATTGGATGGCCTGCCTGGGACGGATCTACGAACGCTATGAAGGCGGGACACCGCGCTACAAAAGCGGCGAGTGGCAACACGCCTTTGCCGCCACGAGCCTGTTCGCGCCGCTGCGGCACTGTGAATTTGCCCATACCCAGATCGGTACGGTCCAGACCCTGGTCGACCGCGTGGCTTCGGCGAGTTTCATTGCGGCGTTGCCTGATGAAACACGGGTGCAGGTGCTGGAAGAGGTCAGGGCCCTGGTGCGCGAACATCCCGAAACCCGGGGCAAGGAGTTCATCCATATTCCCTATCGCACCGACCTGTTCCTGACCTATGCGCTTTGAGGGGGCATCCGGGCCGGGACATGGGAATGATTTGACGCCACAACGGACGTACTCGACAAGAGAGGCCGGGAGACAATTCCCGGCCTCTCTTCGTTTGCAGGTCTTGGCGGATGTAAGCACAACGGGCTGTTTCTACCGTCTTGTGCCCACCAATTCCTCTCTTGCACATTGTGGCCAGCAGCACCGGTGAACCATGAGCGTCAGCGAGTCGGCTCCTGCCGCGCGTTAAGTGGTGTTTTAAGCAATAGGTTATTCCTTTCGCTCTGTGCCCCCCAATTCTTCTCTATGAGTTCAATCAATGCCTTCTCTTTTATTTCCGGCGTTAAGTCGCTGGATCTCCCCAGCTGTTTATTCAATAACGGGTTCAGGGCGCTGTTTTTATTCTCAGGCGCCGCTTGATAGGTCATGATTTTGGCATCATCATTTCCCGAGAAATGCAGGGGATCAAACATTACAAGGCCATCCCGCTTTGTTTTTCTAAATCTAAGTTCGGAATCGATAACATCGCGTTCTTCGGGGGAGACAAAATCCCGTCTGATAGACAAATCTCTGATTCTATTTTCATTTTCTATATCGAATTTCTTTGCTGGCTCGATCACAGTGCATGATGATATGAACATGCTGAGTAGAATTATATGAGCAAGTTTTGGTCTCATTATCAGGTTTGAGATTTTCTTCCATTGCATGGCAGAGCCTTCGCGTCGTTCAGGCAAGCAGCGTTTCCGCACAATGCCGTATCGTGGATTCGATCTTCCTCTTGAAGAGCATTGCTGCAAGAGGGAAGTTACCGGAGATATCTACCTGCGACGTCTTCACGGTCAGCGTCCCTGACACTGAAAAACCCATTGCGGAAAAATTGAACCTGCCCGTATTGCCATCCCACTCCTCATGCAATGCGCTGATCTTGTGAGCAAATTCCTTTTTTGTGTCATCGAGTAGAACCTTGATACGCTTGATGGCTTCATCCTGCGTGAGGCTATGGGGGACAGCCATTTTGAGTTTGGGCATATTCTTTCTCTTTCATTTCTACTAAGGGATGGGAGTCAGGAGGTTATGCGAGGTACGCTATATTCTTCTATTGGAGCCATAAGGGACAACTGCGTCATTTGAAATTTGATGCTCCACTTTCGCCAGAAGTGCAAGCCTGTTCCCGTGACCACATACTATGGACCGGGACTTCAAAAGTGGAAATATACCAAGTTCAGGCCAAGCCCCACAAAAATCGCTCCAAGCAGTCGATTCAGCAGAAGCGAATAGGATGCATTGGTGCGAAGAACACGGCTGATCTTATCCGCCACCAGTACAAGACTGCTCTCTATGGGGATCGACAGTAAGATTACCAGCACTCCCAGGCCAAAGGTCTGCATATGCACATGCCCCAGCTCCGGCCGGACAAACTGCGGAAGAAAGGCCATGAAGAAGAGAGAAACCTTGGGGTTGAGGATGTCGACCAGCACCCCCTGCCGGAAAGCCTGGGAAAAGGTCATGGAGGCTATACCGTCGTCATCCATGCGAAGCAGACCTTCTGTGGACCGGAACGCTTGTATTCCCAGATAAATCAAGTAGGCAGCCCCCACGTATTTCGCCACGGTGAATGCAACCGGGGATGCAACGAGAATCGCCGCAAGACCCAACGCTGCAATCGATACATGGAAAAGAGCCCCGGTGCAGACACCGAGAGCCGCTCCAAACCCGGCATTTCGGCCATGGGCAACGGTACGCGACATGATGTAGATCATGTCCGGCCCAGGCGAGAGATTCAGGATAATCACCGTGGATAAAAATACAAACCAGTAGGAAAAATCGGTCATCTCGTCTCACTCGATAAATGAATAGAGCATATCATGTATAAAACCGGCCGGGATTTGTCCATCCAAAAGTAATCCCAAGCCACGGTCACGGCATGATCATGTTCCTTCGAGCGCAAATACCCGGTAATCCGCCCCCAGGAACCGATGTCGTCTGGCCTCCCTGTATTCCTCGCTGTTGTACCAGGCCATTGCCTCTGCATGCGTCGGAAATTCCAACAGCACGACACCCTGGGCTTCCGGTCCCTCAAGCGTTTCCAGTTTCCCGTAGACGGACAGAGGCTTCATTTCCCGTCCTGCTGCCGCTGCAGGAGCCAGCCTTCCGTACTCCTCGATCTCGCCGCGGTCCCTGATCCTCTCCCTGATGAATATCATGTACACCGGCATAGCTGCCCTCCTATACGGTCTGAATGGTTCCGCCGTCGATCCGGTACTCGACCCCTGTTATCCAGGCAGCCCGGTCCGAAGCAAGAAAGGCCGCCAGCTCCGCCACCTCTTCGGGGCGCCCCGTTCTTCCGAGCGGTATGCCGCCGATGTAGTCCATGATCTCCTGCCGGGCTTCATCGATGCTGATGCCCTTATCCTCCGCAATCTGCCTGACATAGGCGCCGGCCGCCTCGGTCTCGATGAATCCCGGCGAGATGACGTTCACCCGCACGCCATGTTTTCCCACCTCCAGCGACAAAGCCTTGCTGTAGTTATTCAAGGCCGCCTTGGCCGCCGCATAAGCAAGGGTAGATTCATAGATCGGCTTGTGGCTTTGGATGGAGGAGACATGGATGATGACCCCTTTACCCCGCTCCGTCATGCCGGGCAGGAGTCCCCGGTCCAGCCGTACCGCGCCGAAGAGGTTGAGCTCGAACATGTTCTGCCATTCATCGTCGGTTTGATTGATATATCCCCCCATGGGAGATTTCGACCCGCCGGCATTGTTGATCAGGATATCCAGGCAGCCGAACTCCTTTTTGACATGCTCGATAACCTGGTCCGTTCCTTCGCTGGTGGCTATGTCCGCTTCTATCCCTTTCAGCGGAAACTCCGGGGGCATATTTCGCGCAACAACGATGACATCCGCTCCCCCTGCGGCAAGGCGGAGCGCCATGGCCTGCCCCATTCCCTTGGTACCTCCCGTGACCAGCGCCTTTTTCCCCGCAAACTCGTTTTTCATGATTCCTCCGTGTGCGTTTTGGTATCATCCGGGGCCCGCGGTTGACATTTTCCAAGCTACCGATTAGGGTGCACCTATGTCAAGTACACACAAAAAAGTCGGGTACTTACCCGAAAGTAAGCATGAAACCATATCCCCTACCGTGGCTGCCGCGGGCATACAGGATGCTCTGAAGGTGCTGGAGGGGAGGTGGAAACTGCCGATCATCATGAACCTGTTTGCGAACGGCATCATGCGGTTCTCGGAGCTGGAACGAGCCATTCCCGACGTTACGCAGAAGATGCTCATTCAGCAGTTGCGGGCCCTGGAAGCGGATAGGATCGTTCAGAGAACCGTATATCCGCAGGTTCCGCCCCGGGTGGATTACGGACTGACGGAGCAGGGCAGGGGCCTCTGCCCTGCCCTGGATGCGTTGCTGGTATGGGCTGCGCAGCGCAACCCCGAGGCGGAATACGGCGGCTACCATGCGAAATATGAAGTCTTGGAATTGGAGAGGTAATGGAAGGAAGCGGAGTAGAGTCGCATCGGTGAGATGTGCGGGTATGCGTCGTTTGAGGAAGATCAACAGGGTCAGGCTTGCACCATCTGATGGTTATGCTCCACTTTTCAGAATATCAAAGAATGCAAGCAAGCCTCGACCCTCGGTGTCCTTGTTGCTTTCATTTGGAATCAGTTGGTTTTGCCCCGGGAAACCACTCGGTATGCTGGTCGCCGCCGCGGCCCCAATAAGTCACTCGCTGACCGCGTAAAAACGCGATATAGCCCTGCACCCCCGCCTCCATCGCACGCCGAGTAAAGTCCCGGTAATGCTGGCCTTGGTGCTGGCTGTCCCAAATTGCTGCACGCAACCCCACTGCATCGAAATCGGCGGCTACTGGGGGTAGATCTTCATAGTTGATCGGGGTGGTGACAACATCACCTGTGGCGCTGTAAAAGCTTTTCCGCAAGGCAATGTAATCTACATGGTAATACTCAATGCCGGTCTCAGTAAGTCTGCGGACAACCTCTGGAAAGGAAATGATGCCGGAAAGAGTGGCGCGGGCGGTTTCTGCAACGATCTCAGTATCCATGGATGTTTCCTTTGCTGTGCGAGTAAGTAGTACCTTGGCGTTTGGTCTGCTGTAGTGATCAAGCCAGCAGCAGTGCGCCGCCGCACCAGGGCATTCTTGAACGCAGTGACAGCCAAGGTATCCGTCATCCTCTTGTCCATGCTCCAGCCAACAATCCGGCGGGAAAAGACATCCAGAATGACGGCAAGATACAGCCAGCCTTCGGCGGTCCAGATGTAGGTGATATCTCCGGTCCAGAGCCGACCGGGGCTTCGGCCGAAAAGTTGCGCTTGACCAGGTTCGGAGCCACTGGTCGTTTGTGGTCCGAATTCGTCGTGAGCTTGAAGCGGCGCATGGTCTTGACCCTCAGCCCGTGCAGTTTCATCAAGCGCCAGATGCGGTTCTTGCCCACCCGGGTACCTCGAGCGCGAAGCTCGTGGCCAATGCGGCCCGCACCATAGGTCTGGTCACTGTCGTCGAAGGCTGCCTTGATATCGACCAGCAGCGCCCGATCCTCACGCCGCCGCTTGGTCGCTTTGGCATTAAGCTGAGTGTAATACCGGCTCCGAGACACTCCAAAAACGCGGCACATCTCCTTCACTCCGTACTGGCAGCGGTGCTCGGTTATGAACCCGAATATCGATGCGGGTCCGTCGAGAAGATGGCCACTGCTTTTTTTAGAATGTCTCGCTCCCGTTGGAGTCGTTCATTCTCTTTGCGTAGCCGCTTCAGTTCAGCCTCAGGCGACTCCGGAGCAACGCGCCCGACAAACGCGGCGTCTTGATGATCACGGTGCTTCTGCACCCAGCCCTTCAAAACTCCGTAAGTGATCCCGAGGCTACGTTCAACCTCGCGAACACTCAAACCATCTTCAACAACCATGCGCACGGCTTCGCGCTTGAAGTCTGAATCGTACCGTCGATTGACCATGGACACACCTCCTGTTCCCGTTAGGGTAATTGATGTGTCCGCTAAAGTGAAGATAGCTCACCTTGTTAGCCAAGGCAATATTTGCAGATTTCTTCGACATGCAGTGCGGTAGTATTAAGGAGAGATATATTCGCGTCGTTATCGGCAAAAATCAAGGGGAGTTCGGTGCATCCGAGAATCGCAGCCTCGATGCCGTCCCGTTCTCTCATGCCTTCGATAATGCTCAGTAAAGAAGAGCGTGTATCCTCTTTCATGATTCCCTTTTCAATCTCGGTGACAAGCTTTTCCTGAATGAACTGCTGGTCTTGGTCGTCCGGCACGACAAAAGTGATGGATTATTTCCCGCCCTGCTGCCGCTACAGGGGCCAGTCTTCCGTACTCCTTGATCTCGCTGCGGTCCCTGATCCTCTACCTGATGAATATCATGTACACCGGTATGACTCCCTCCTATACGGCCTGGATGGTTCCACCAAAACCATACCGGAAACTCGTACTTTCAAACTGCTTACTTGACAGAGAAGCTTACGAGGCCTCTGCCAGCATCACATACCAACAAAAAGGGCGACCATCAAGTATGGCCGCCCTTTTTTTGTCGATATCTAAGATAAGTTACATTGGTTGTCTCTGTCGCTTTCGAGTAGCAATCATTGCAAGAAATTCAAATACGATATTTGCTGCCAGAATGGAGGTTATCTGACCACTGTCGAATAACGGGTTTACCTCAACTATATCTACGCCGATGATGTTTAGATCGCGCAGTGCTCTGAGTATCTGGAGCATTTCGCGAGTTAGATAGCCGCCTACTTCCGGAGCTCCAGAACCAGGGGCGACAGAAACGTCCATGATATCAATATCAAAAGAGAAGAAAACTGGTAAGCCTTGAGTACGTTCAAGAATAGCATTGGCTACCATTTGGGAACCAAGCGCAGCCGCCTCGTCCATTGTAATGATCTTGTATCCTAAAGTCTCAGAATATTCGCGGGTCATTTCAGGATAAATAGTTCCATTCATCCCCACCTGGATGGACTTTGAGGTGTCGACAAGACCTTCTTCCACGGCACGACGAAATTGGGTGCCGTGGGTGTATTTGATTTCATCATAATAGACGTCACCTGTATCAAGGTGGGCGTCAAAATGTACCAAAGCTACCTTACCGTATTTTTTTGCTGCAGCTCTTAACAGCGGTAAGGAAATCGAGTGGTCCCCTCCTAAAGCGATTGGGATAACCCCTTCCTGAAATATCGGGGATACTTCACATTCAACAACCTCGTATGTTCGCTCAACAGAACCGGGTATGACGGCAGAATCTCCAAAATCCACAACCTTGATATGCTCTAGAGGCGCTATATTATGGGCAATATGATAGTTTCTCAGGCACAGTTTCCCCTGCGAACGGATGGACTCCGGTGCAAAACGGGAACCAATTCGAAAGGCTCCGTCTGAATCAAACGGGATGCCGATGATTGCAACATCTACCTCGTTAAGGTCACGAGTATGGGGCAGTCGCATAAAACTCGTAATTCCGCAGAAACGTGGAGCACTTGAGATTACTGATCCAATAGTTTTGTTATCCATTGCTTCTCCTTATAATTTTCTGTCAAACCTCATCCCGGAGCAGAGACCTGAACGGGGAATTGCCGTTCGTTAAATACTTTGGATGCACATTTTATCCTCTTGTGCGCTGACATCGAGCACCACAAGGTCGAGCGTTAAGTTTTCGTCATTTGTGCTGAAAACTCGACGTGAACTGACAAGATGCTGCATTCTGCCAAGAAAAGCTTCGAGTTTATGTAATTTTACAGGGTAGTCAGGAGTATCTTCATATTCTATTTTAGATTGAAAAATACTACTTGTATTCCATCGTTTTGGAAAAATAGTCTGATTGGCTTGTTGTGAAAGATGATCCAGTTCGGAATTCAATCTTAATTCCAGTTTGTTTCGAATAGTGAAAAATGGGCGCACATTTCGTTCTTCGATATTTTTTTCCAAGAAATCAACAGTTTGCTCAAAATCGTCTATGGTTTCCGAAGGGTAGTTATGAAACAGCATGAGTTTATTGAGGATGCCCTTTTCGCGACTATCTTTCAGAATGGTTTGCACTTTTTCTATGGAGATTCCCTTTGCCATCTCTTTCAACATTCTTGGGGAGGCGGATTCAAGCCCCCATTCAATGACCTTGATGCCGCCACGTGCCCAAAGATCGAGAATCTCTGGAGTGAAGCCATTTTGAAAGCGAGCATATGTAAGGATGTTTATATCTAAGCCTCTTTGAATAAGCTCCCGGGCGATTGCAGTACCGATCGTAATATCCAGCATATCGTCGGTAAAATGAAAATAACGTGTATGATACTTTTGGACAAAATACTCGATGTCATCGACAACAGCACTCGCTGTTCTTTCATAGTAACTGGTGTACGTTTGATGATGGACACAAAACTTACAAATAGCCCATTTACAACCTCGAGAAGCACTGAT
Source organism: Geobacter sp. SVR (assembly GCF_016865365.1). Lineage (NCBI taxonomy): Bacteria > Pseudomonadati > Thermodesulfobacteriota > Desulfuromonadia > Geobacterales > Geobacteraceae > Geobacter > Geobacter sp. SVR. Next base: position 2,887,679 of record NZ_AP024469.1, on the reverse strand, counting down.
TGGCAAGGTGGGAAGAAGGAATTTATCCAGTGGAAATCCATCGAAATCTGGGCGATATACTGAATTGCTTGGTTCGTGTTTTGGCTCGTTTATACGAACAGTGCCATCTATGTCACGGTAAATGACCCCATCTATAGTATCTACAGGGACTCCCTGAACAAACTTTACCAAGCTGACCTCGGATTCTTTCAAAAAGGCGACGTTGATGAATGGGTAATGCCGGATGAAATTGTCGCGAAATATAGAGACATCAGGTCCTCCTACAACTATAGTTCCTTGGTAAACCTTGCGTAAACGCTTTGCGAACCAAAGCGTTGCCTTGCGTTGAATATCGAGTACTGAAAAACTGACAATACGGGAATTGATGGCTGCAATCGATTTGATCTTGTCCTTCATGAAGCGAATTACCACGTTGTCCTGCGCTATCGGGGCATTCAGCTCGTCCAATGTGATTGCAAGATCGATAACATTGTGCAGCAAGCTTGCTATGGTAAAGAGAATCAGGGTGTTGTTACTCGACTCTGTTGAGGTAAAGATTTGTTTGTATTTACGCTCCAGCAATTGACTTTTTACGCTTTCCAAAGCACCAAATCCAATGGTAGTATCAATATTATTCAGGTAAATAACCATGTTTTTTACCCGAGTGTACTCTTCAGGATCGCTGATAAAGTATTCACATATTGCTGGTAAAAACTCATAGGTGATTTCTTCAAGGCATCTTTGAGTAAGTAGAATATCCTTAAGTTCAACATTAACATCTTGTTGAATAACCGTAATCCCATCATTCCGGAGTGCACGTGTCAGTGTTGGTATAGATAAGCTCGGATAGTCAATATTGTGATTTGGCAACTTCAACAAGATAATATCAATTTCAACACTCATCTACCCCTCCCGGTTCATTAAATAAAAATTGGTGATTGACACTCGTAAGAATCGAACACAAAATCCCAATCATGATCTAAGGCAATCGATTTTTTTGTGTAATGAAACTGATGGTTGTCGACTGCTGATGTAGTCCGATGCTGTAAGCCGGCACGGAAGCTATGATCAATTTTTTGAACCTTTCTTAAGCATGCGATGGAGGTTCTTGCCTCACCTGGAGAATATCGCTGAACATCTCGACGGATTATATGTTGTAGAAAATTCTGCTCTTTTGTGATGAAAAAGAGTCGCATTAATCCATTCGTCATGAAGGGAACTGTTTCTTCTACCCAGGGAAAACATTCCCAAAAATCGATGATCTCGTTTGCAAAGTGGTCCATATTTTCGATCTGGGCAAAAAGGGGGATATCGATAATCGGTGGGTATTTTTCGAAGAATGCTTGTAAATAGCTCTTACTTGATAGTATGGGGTTCAGGTAATCTTTTATTGATGGAAGAGAACGATCTGGCGTTACCAGATTAAACCGCACACGGCATTGCAGAAAAAGCTGTTCTGCTTTGCGCAACAAGCTTTCCAGAGAGTTGGTATACTGGTGAAACGGCTGAGAGTCGGTTACAGAGAAAACCACCTGCAGGCGGGGGCTGCGCGTATCAAGTTTTGCTAACGCCTCAAGGGTCTCGACTGAAGTTTTATCCTCGTTAATCATAATCGCGATGATAGGATCTTGTTTTAATTCTCCCGGCACCTCTCGAATGGTTAGAATGGTGTCTTCTAACATGTTCAGCACTACGGGAGAATCTTCGACCACATGGATAATGATGAATAATTTACCCAACTCATTTTTGTAATACCCGGAAACGGCATCGTGCACGCGGATCATTTCTGCAAGATGATCCGTATAGGAAGTCATATAAAGATGAACAATTTGATGGTGGGTTGCATGCAGGTTGTCATGAATCATTCGATTGCCTCCTCAGAAATTTTCGGCACTATCACAGCTCTCGTGGTTCTCAAAAAAACATTTTGAGACCAATATGGAAACCCAGTCCAACCATGACGGCCACCCCCCCGCGACGCAGAAAAACATACGTCAGGACGGTGATGACGGCCGCAACGATATACGTTGCTGAGTATTCCAACTTGCATGAATTATTATGAATAAAAATCGAGGTTGATACGATTGATGACATAATCACAACAGGGATCAAGTCAAGATGCTCTCGAATCCAGGTCGGAATTTTGTCTTGAGGAATCAATAAATGCCCAGCTCGAGTTACATACGTAACCACAGCCATTAGTCCGATAAGGGTCAACAGCTTTGTCTGCATCTTTATGCCTCCCGGACGTACGTTGAGAACAAGTTTTTGACTGCCACAACAGTGCAGAACCCAAGAATGCTTGCGGCCACAATGGCCCCTTCACCCAGCCCTGCTTGGTGCAGTATTACCGCGCTGCCGCTACTCACGATTGCGGCAAGTCGGTTTTGGGGAGAGCGAAGACGGGGAAACAGCATTACTAGAAAAGCCGCACACATGGCGAAATCCACCCCCAATGCGAGCGGGTCGGTAATAACTCGGCTCACTGCGCATCCAATCGCAGTTCCAAGTACCCAGAACAGATATACCAGGCTATACGCATACACTTGATAGTGCAGGTTATACCCCTTGGTGGTGAATCTATTGATGACCACCACATACGGTTCGTCTGACAAGCCGAACGCAAGCAAAAAGCGTTGCCATTTTGGCTGAAGCGCACTGTATGGCAGCAATGAGATACCCATAAGAAAGAACCGGACGTTCACCAACATGACAAATCCGATCAGCAGTGGAATTTGATCAATTCCGGATGTGTACATGTTCACTACGACGAACTGGGCAAGTCCCGCATAGACCGTTGCCGACATCAGGATGACATAAAAAGCCGGGATTCCGGAGGTGACCCCAAAAATCCCGAAGGCTATTGCAAAAGGTAACATCCCCACTATCAGAGGATTGAGATCTCGCGCTGCGTTCCACAACACCGAATTGCCTGTACGCTGTGTGTTTTTCATATTGCTATCCAATGTTGGTGATGTGTAGTTGCATTCTGCGGATGCCCTAAAAAGAGGATCGCTTTTGAGTGCGGACTGTATACCATTTAAAATAAAATTTAGTCAATTGGAAAAAGTATATAAATAAATAAAAATTAGTTTAACTTTAAAGTGATCACCCGCAACATATTTTGTTGGATGTTGGCATGGCTCAGCAGGTTGTAAAGAAGGTTTGGAGGATAATATATTAAGTTCTCAAATGATTTTTGTTAGTGAGACTTCATCTGAAACGAAAGGCAATGGGAGAAATAGCAGTGACGAAAACCCCCCATAGGCTGACCTGTCTTCGCAATAGAGGACACACTCAAAATTCTATGCTGCCACCTTTAGCTCCTGCTGCTCAAATTGGTCAGGAGAGAGATAGCCAATCGCAGAGTGAATCCTCTTGCGGTTGTAAAAGCCTTCGATGTAACGAAATATCCGGCTCTGTGCTTCTTGCCGGGTCGTGAAGGAGCAGTGGTAAATTAGCTCCCTCTTCAGTGTGGAGAAAAAGGTTTCCGTAATTGCATTGTCATAGCAGCACCCGGTTCCGCTCATACTTTGGATGCCAGCTGCTTTCTCGACCACGGCACGAAACCGTTTGCTGCAATACTGTGACCCTCGATCCGTGTGGAAAATAAATCCTGGTGATGGCCGACGCCTGACTATCGCATTGGTAAGAGCAGCTATAACAAGATCGTCTGTCATGCGTTTGTTCATGCTCCAGCCCACGATCCGGCGGGAGAACACGTCAAGGACCACTGCCAAGTACAACCAACCCTGGGCCGTCTCAATGTACGTTATGTCACCGGTCCAAAGCCGATTAGGAGCGGCAGCGGAGAATTGACGCTTCACCAGATTGTCAGCTACAGGACGCTTGTGATCTGAGTTCGTCGTAATCTTGAACTTCCGCGTCGTCTTGACTTTAAGGCCGTTTTCGCGCATCAGGCGCCAGATGCGGTTTTTTCCGACGCGCCGCCCTAGCTGGCGTAGTTTATTGGTGATCCGTTTCGCACCATATGTGCTTTCGCTATCTTCGAAGGCGGATTTAATTGTTGGCAACAACGTCTGGTCTTCGCGCTGCCGTCTCGTTACTCTGCCGGCCGTATGAGCGTAGTACCAACTCCGAGTCACTCCCAGAACTCGGCACATCTCCTTCACTCCGAATTCGGAGCGGTGCTCGGTTATGAACCCGAATAACGATGTGGGTCCGTCGAGAAGATGGCCACAGCTTTTTTTAGGATTTCACGCTCCCGGCGGAGTTGTTCGTTCTCTTTGCGTAGTTGCTTAAGCTCTGCTTCTGCAGATCCCTGCCTGGCAATGGCCGGATTTTGCTGGTCACGATGCTTCTGGAGCCACCCTTTTAAAACTCCATGGGTGATCCCGAGGCTGCTTTCAACTTCGCGGATGGTGCGGTTGTCTTCTAGAACCAGCTTCAACGCTTCAGCTTTAAACTCGGCATCGTACTTGTGCGGTGTGTTGCGTTGTGACTCCATCCGTCGGCCTGTCCTGGGGTGTGGCGGCGGCTGGTGTGGCCGGCTCAGGGGTGACGGTCAGTGCCGGAGAGGCGACAGGCGGGCCTGATGGCTGAACTATGGATTCTAGACCGCGCATTTTATCGTCGGCGCCAGAGAACTGGGAATCAAACGCTTGCAGGGACTGCGGTGGTGCTCCCGATGGGCCGTGAGATGGCATCGGTGGCGGTGCCGGCTGATGCAATGACTTTATTTCGCTGCCGGTGGCGAGCTTGGAGGGTCCGTCAGTCCCATATTCCCCCTCACCGTCTCCTGGATGGCCGTAGCTCCATCGATCGGCTTGCCGTTGGCTATCGGGAACGGAAGATCAGCTGGGTCAGGCTTGCACCATTTGATATTTATGCTCAACTTTCCCCGAATATCAAAGAGTGCAAGCCTGATCCATTGTTTGTGATCCATACGGATCGCGAAGCAAACTCATTTTTACCATAATAACCAAATTAAAAGGCTATAAATAAATAACAAACAACCCATATAACTATTGATTCACCCGCACCTGATACCTCGATTTGCCATGTTTTAAAAATTATCTTACCTTTGTTTGCCTGAGAAGAGTGACAATTCCCAAATAAATAGCAGTATCTATTGGCAGGCCGGCTATAACTTTAAAATTGTCTTGTAGATATATACGTGGCATATCGAACAAGACGATATATGCTTCCGTTCCAATTCCTACTATTGCAAAAATAAAATGCCACCATAATAACTGTAACAAAGGCTTATCTATGATTGTTATTAATGGGTTCGTTGCTGTCTTGTTCCATAACGCCTCCTGCAAGATATTGTCATGTTGAGTTGAGGCATCAGCTCTCTTTCACTGAATGAATTCGAAGCCACGAGTATGCCGGTGAAATATTGGGGATATCCACTCTGCGAAGTAGTTCAATTATCGATTCTCTCGCATAGACAACTTGTGTGAACTGTAATTAATTTGGGCTAAATTATGCTGAACCTTTGCCTTGTCAATGAAGTTAACAACCATCTTGTCCGGCTGACTGAGTGCAAAAATTTCCATGTCCGAAAATGACGAGCACAGCCACCGCACTCCATGCTACTCTGTACTTGTCTGGATGAGGAACAAAGCAAGGAGCGCAGCCATGCTGCTGGATACCGAAACATGCTATACCGCCCTGCAGTCCCGCGATACGCGCTTCGACGGCAGCTTTTTCGTGGGGGTCAGCTCCACCGGGATTTACTGTCGACCGGTCTGCCGGGCCATTACTCCCAAGGCGAAGAACTGTTCCTTTTATCCCAGCGCCGCTGCAGCGGAGGCGGCTGGCTTTCGCCCCTGCCTGCGCTGCCGGCCCGAGTTGGCTCCCGGGCTGGCGTGGGTGGATGCGGAATCGCGGTTGGCACGAATGGCGGCACAGCGGATGGAGGCGGATGGGCTGTCGGACCAGTCCATTGCCGATCTGGCGGAGTCGCTGGGAGTAGCCGACCGCCATCTGCGGCGGGTGTTTGCCCGCGAATACGGCGTGCCGCCGGTGGCTTGGCTGCAGACCCGGCGCCTGCTGGCAGCTAAACAGCTCCTGACCGAGACCACGCTGCCGGTCATGCAGGTGGCCATGGATGCCGGCTTCGGCAGCGTCAGGCGCCTGAACGCCATCTTCCGCCAGCGCTACGGTCTTGCCCCGGCCGACTTCCGCAAACGGAACGGTGACGGGCAGGACACGACTGAATCGGTGACGCTGTCACTGGCCTACCGGCCACCCCTGGCCTGGGGGACGCTGCTGCGATTCCTGGAGATGCGTGCCATACCGGGAGTGGAGCAGGTGGAGGATGCGGCCTACCAACGCACCGTGGCGGTCAACCACAAGGGCGCGACCCTGCGGGGCTGGATTGCGGTGGAGAACAAGCCGGAGCGCAACCAACTGGCGGTGCGGGTCTCGGCATCACTGTTCCCGGCTGTCAATCAGGTGCTGGCGCGGGTGCGGTTCATGTTCGATCTGAACTGCGTGCCGGGTGAGATCGAGGAAAAACTGGGGGAGATGAGGGCAGGGGGGCAGAAGGTGTTCGAGCCTGGCCTGCGACTGCCGGGCTGCTTCGACCCTTTCGAGATGACGGTGCGGGCCATCCTGGGACAGCAGATCACGGTCAAGGCTGCCCGGACCCTGGCCAAGCGCATGGCGGCCCATCTGGGCGAACCCCTGACTACTCCCTTCGAAGAGCTGACCGTGACCTTTCCGACCCCGGCTCGGCTCTGCGCCCTGGAACAGCCGGTAGAGGACCAACTGGGACCACTGGGGGTAAATGGCGCCCGCGCCCGCTCGATCCGGGCCCTGGCAGAGGCGCTGCAGTCCGGGGCGATCCGCCTGGGGCCGGGCGCGGACCCGGAGCGGGAGATGGCCAATCTGTTGCGGCTTCCGGGTATCGGCCCCTGGACCGTGCAGTATCTGGCCATGCGCGCCCTGGGCTGGCCGGATGCCTTTCCCCATACCGATTATGGAGTGAAAAAGGCGCTGGGAAATCCGTCGGAAAAGGATATGCTGGCTTTGGCCCAGCAGTGGGCGCCCTGGCGGTCCTACGCCGCGATCAGCTTGTGGAATCACCTGGGGCACGCCGATGGCGAGGTGCCATGATGAACCTGATACTGCGCACCTCACTACAAGGACACGGAGATAAGCCGTAACACCAAAACATTTTACAGGGATGAACAGGATTGACAGGATAGGGTTTTGGAAGCTGACCCGATTGGGACTTATCTTCCGATGAACCCTTCTCCCTGAGGGAGAAGGGGGCCGCAGGCGGGATGAGGGGGAGTGAGCTATCTTCACATTTGAGGACACACCTTATATCCTAACGGACCAGGAGGGTGTGTCATGAGAATGAACCGAAAATACGATGCCGAGTTTAAAGCTGAAGCGGTGAAGCTGGTTTTGGAAGACAACCGCACCATTCGCGAAGTTGAAAGCAGTCTCGGGATCACGCATGGAGTCTTAAAAGGATGGATCCGGAAACACCGTGACCAGCAGGATCCGGCTATAGCCAGTCAAATATCTGCCGAAGCAGAGCTTAAGCAACTCCGCAAAGAGAACGAGCAACTCCGTCGGGAGCGTGAAATCCTAAAAAAAGCTGTGGCCATCTTCTCAACGGATCCGCATCGTTATTCGGGTTCATAACCGAGCACCGCTCCGAATTCGGAGTGAAGGAGATGTGCCGAGTTCTGGGAGTGACTCGGAGTTGGTACTACGCCCATGCGGCCGGCCGAGTAACGAATCGGCAGCGCGAAGACCAGGCGTTGTTGCCAACGATCAAATCAGCCTTCGAAGAGAGCGACAAAACATATGGCGCGAAACGGATTACCCATAACCTACGGCAGTTAGGGCGGCGCGTCGGTAAAAACCGCATCTGGCGCCTGATGCGAGAAAACGGCCTTAAAGTCAAGACGACGCGGAAGTTCAAGGTTACAACGAATTCAGATCACAAGCGTCCTGTAGCGGACAATCTGGTGAAGCGTCAATTCTCCGCTGACGCTCCCAATCGGCTCTGGACCGGCGACATAACGTACATTGAAACGGTCCAGGGCTGGCTGTACTTGGCAGTGGTCCTCGATGTATTCTCCCGCCGGATCGTGGGCTGGAGCATGAACAAACGCATGACGGATGATCTTGTTATAGCTGCCCTTACCAATGCGATAGTCAGGCGTCGGCCGTCACCAGGATTCATCTTTCACACGGATCGTGGTTCGCAATATTGCAGCAAACGGTTTCGTGCCGTGGTCGGGAAAGCAGCTGGCATCCAAAGCATGAGCGGAACCGGATGCTGCTATGACAATGCAATTACGGAGACCTTTTTCTCCACATTGAAGAGAGAACTGATTTACCACTGCTCCTTCACGACCCGGCAAGAAGCACAGAGCCGGATATTTCGTTACATCGAAGGTTTCTACAACCGCAAGAGGATTCACTCTGCGATTGGCTATCTCACTCCTGAACAGTTTGAGCAGCAGGAGCTAAAGATGGCAGCATAGAATTTTGAGTGTGTCCTCTATTGCGAAGACAGGTCAGAGAGCAGAACAGCAATATCAACCACTTCCCCCCTCACCCTGACCCTCTCCCTCAGGGAGAGGGGAAATAAGCCTTGTTGCGGAATATTGACGCCAATCTTATGAAGTTCATCCTGTCTATCCATGTAATAGTGTTTTTCCTGGTTTCCATGATGAAAGGAGTACCGACCAATGAAACGGACATGCAGGATCGATACGCCGCTGGGCGAGATGGTGGCGCTAGTGGAAGGGGAAGCCCTGGCAGGGCTGTGGTTTGTGGGGCAGAAATATGCGCCGGCAGGCTGCGCCGAATGGCAGCGGGACGGGGAACATTCCGTTCTCGTGACGCTACGGAGTCAACTGGCAGCCTACTTTGCCGGATCGTCGCGAACCTTCGATCTGCCGCTTGCCCCACAGGGTACGCCGTTCCAGATGGCGATCTGGGCGCTGCTGCGCTCCATACCTTCCGGTGAGGTCGTCACCTACGGCGCGCTGGCCCGGCAGGTGGCCACGCAGCGGCAGGGTATTGTGCCTTCGGCCCAAGCGGTAGGGGGGGCGGTCGGCCACAATCCGATCAGCATCGTCATTCCCTGTCACCGGGTTGTTGGAGCAAACGGCTCCCTGACCGGCTATGCCGGCGGCCTGGACCGCAAGGCCGCCCTGTTGGAACTGGAGACGGCGTAGGGAACGATTGCTCCGTCCGTCAAACCCGTTACAATAAAAGCTGGAGCCGTATGAAGAGTGAAGGGGGCCGGGTGAACAGCGGGAGGTTGATATGTCAGCCAGGAACAGAGAAATCGTTGAAAAGGTGAACAGCGCCTTTGCCGAGAACAATCTGGAAGGATTCTTGATGTTCTGCACGGACGACGTGACCTGGACGATGGTCGGCAACAAGACTGTCAAGGGCAAGGGCGCCATCCGCCAGTGGATGGCATCAATGGACTTTGAACCGCCGAAGTTTACCGTCGACGCCCTGATCGCCGAGGGTGACTTTGTCGCGGCGCACGGTGACATGACCATGAAGGAAGACGGGGATGACGTTCCCTACTCCTACTGCGACATTTACCGCTTCCAGGGCGAAAAGATCGCAGGTCTGAAATCTTTTGTCATAAAAACGGGAATGTAAGGAGATCGGCAGAGGGATGAAAAAAGACCTCGAATCCGCTGGAATCGAGGTCTTTACCTCTTAGAGTGACTATCCCGGCACCCTGCCCGCTATCCCTTCCGTTCCCCGGCCGCAAGGGCCTTCACGTCTTCCGTGCTGAATGACTTTCCGCCAAAGCCCCAGTCGCCACTTTTGACCTCTTCCACAATGCACACCGTTGCCTGGCGCATGTTCTCCCCTTCAATGGAAACCATCGTGTCGGTCAGTTTCTGTATCATTTCCCGCTTCTGCGCCGACGAAAATACTCCCTCAATAAGCTTTACCTGGATGAGCGGCATAGATCCTCCCCGTGGTTTTGATTCGGTAACCTCAAGGTTGCTCCATACGATTCAAGTGTAGCCGACATCCCCGGAAATACAAAAGCGGCTGCCCTCCCGCCTCAAACATCTCTTTCGTTCGTCCGCTCTCAGGTCGGCGAATCCGGCGTCACCGCTCGGTTTCCTCCTCGACCGGCGGCTGCTCCGCTGCCGTCTCCATGCCCTCGGCCACTTCCGGGATGATGCCCATGCGCCGGTAGATCGGGCGCACCTTTTCCCTGATGCCGGGCAATTGCCGCACGAACATCGCCGCCCCTGCCAGGCAGCCGCCGCCACCGATCAACAGCGTGTAGCGGGGCCCGATGATGCCGGCCAGGGAACCGGCCGCCAGGCTGCCCAAGGGCGCCATGCCTACAAAGGCCATGGTGAACAGGCTCATTACCCGGCCGCGCTTGTCTTCCTCCAGAATGGTCTGCAGAATGGTATTGCAGGATGCCACCACGGTCATTGCCCCGAATCCGGCCAGGGCCAGCGCAGCCAGGGAAAGCGGAAAATTGTCGGAAAGTGCGAAGATGGCGATGCCTGCGGCAAAGCAGACAGTGGCCTTGACGATCACCCGCCCCAATCCGAGCACGCTGTCGCGCAAGGCCAGGAACAGCGTGCCGGACAAGGCTCCGCAGCCTGCCGCAGTCATCAGGAAGCCGAAGGTGTGCGCGCCTCCGTGGAGAATGTCCTTGGCAAAGACCGGCACCAGCACGGCATAAGGCATCCCCATCAGACTGATCAGGGCCACCAGCAGCAGGATGCTTCTGATAGGCCCGAATTTCGCGGCATAGGCGACCCCTTCGCGGAGTTCGTGCAGGATGTGTGGGCGGTGATGGTGATGGTGCGAACGGGGCGGGATGCGCATGGCTGCCAGCGCCAGGATCACCGCCAGATAGCTGGCGGCATTGAGCAGAAAACAGATCCCTTCGCCCACCGAGGCCACCAGCAGCCCGGCCACCGAAGGACCGATCAGACGGGCGCCATTGACCATGGATGAGTTGAGGGCAATGGCATTGCTCAGATCGTCCCTATGCTCGACCATCTGGACGACGAACGATTGCCGCACCGGTATGTCCACGGCATTGACAATGCCCAGGACCAGGCTCAGGGCAATGATCTGCCACACCTGAACGATGCCGGTCAGTACGGCGGCTGCCAGAAAGGCCGCCTGCAGCATGGCCAGCATCTGGGTGACGATCAGCAGGCGCCGCCGGTCCCAGTGGTCGGCCAGTACCCCGGCCACCGGGGAGATCAGGATCGACGGGATCTGGCTGAAGAAGCCCACTACGCCCAGCAGCGTGGCAGACCCGGTCAGACGGTAGACCAGCCAGCTCATGGCCACCTGCTGCATCCAGGTCCCCACCAGCGAAACGCTCTGCCCGGCAACGAACAGGCGGTAGTTCCGGGAGCGCAGGGCGCGCAAAAGCTGACGGATGACGGCTCCCTTCCTTGTATGCTCGTCTGTAGCGCTCATCCGGTCCGCCTGGCTTCAGACATCACGGTCCGCTCAGAAATTCGAGCAGGGCCGCGTGAAATCGCTCTTTCTTTTCTATATGCGGGATGTGCCCCACATTCGGAATTTCCACCAGCCGTGCTCCTGGAATCAGCTGCGCCGTCCGGCGCCCCAGTTCCGGGTATTGCCCCACCGTGGGCAGCAGCTCCTTCTTGACCCGCGCCTTGCCCACCACGGTCCGGTCGGACTGGCCGATCACCAGCAGGGTTTTTGCCTTCAGATCCTTGAATTCGTGACAGACCGGCTGTTCGTAGATCATCTCGTAGGTCAGGGCCGAGGACAGGGCCAGGCGGGGGAATTCCCCGGACAGCTTCTGGCGGGCCGCCACCTCGGCGTACTCGCCGTACTCCGGCTGCCATACCACGAAGTAGCTTTTATGATAGGCGCGGATGTTCTCGGCCGTGGCATTCAACTCGCTCTGGTATTGGTCGTCCACCCCGATATAGGGAACGATGCGGCGATAGTCTTCCAGTCCGATCGGATTCTCCAGCACCAGTCCGGTGGCGGTTTCCGGATACATCAGGGCAAAGCGTGTCGCCAGCATGCCCCCCATGGAGTGCCCCACGACCATCACTTCCCTGATGTCCAGTTTGTCCAGGAGCTTGCGGGTGTTGGCGGCCAGGGCGTGGAAGCTGTAATGAATGTTGGGTTTGGAGGACTTGCCGAACCCGATCTGGTCGGGCACCACCACCCGGTAGCCCTTGTCGGCCAGGAATGCGATGGTGTCTTTCCAGTAGGCGCCGAAGAAGTTCTTGCCATGGAGCAGCAGCACGGTTTTGCCGTTCCAGGTACTCTGGGGGTGGATATCCATGTAGGCCATCCGCAGGTCCTGCCCCTCCATGGACAGCGGCAGATACTGCACCGGGTAGGGATAGCCGTACCCTTCGAGGGTGATGGAGAGCGGCGACAGCTCCTCTTCGGCCAGAACCGCCTGTGCGGGGAAGATCAGCATGGCCATGAGGAGCAACAGTGCGAATGGCTTCATGTATTCGCCTCCTTTTCGAAAGATGAAGGCTGCCTGTCGATCGAAGCAGCCTTTCGTTTATCATCTTATACCACGCTGACGGCCGGAACGCGATGAGGTTCCGGGTCTCGGATGTCGCCCCTGCGGCTCGGCAGTGGCGTCAGCGTACGATCAGATGCTTCGGCGTCACATCCGTGATGGCGAGTTCCTCCAGCAGTTGCCGGACCAAGGACGCCTCCACCTGCTGCAGCGCCGTCTGGCCCCCCGGCATACGATCGATCTTTCCCCCGGCCATCATGCCGTGTCCGCCGGCTGTTCCATTGCCGTTCACCAGCCGTCTGATGATCTCCCCCGCGTTGTGCTGGCGGCTTGTGGTGCGCAGGGAGAGGATCAGCTCCTTGTTGTACCCCCCGATGCTCAGCACGGTTTCGATCCCCTCCAGCCTGATCAGGAGGTCGGCCATCTCCGCCACGACTTCGGGAAAGTAGATCTTTTGCAGGTTCACAACCAGCAGGTTGCCGTAGACCGTCGCGTTCTCCATTCCTCTGTGGAGCGTTTGGAAGTATTCCAGCGGCAGCTTTGGATGGTGGATTTCGTACAAAAGCCGCTTGTTGGCCAGGGGGAAGAGGTGCAGATAGGCATCCCGGTCGTGGCGGGTAGCCTCGCGCCCCAGGTCCTGGGTATCGGCTTTGATGGCGCAGAACAGGGCCGTGGCCAGGGCGGTGCCGATAGGGACCTGCTGGACCAGCAGGTATTCGTAAATAATTGTGGCGGTGACGCCGTACTCTTCGCGAACATCCACCCAACGGCACCGCTCGGTTGCCTCCCGCAGGGGGTGGTGGTCGATGACGACGTCCACACGGCAGTCCGGGGGGAGCGAATTGTTGCCGGTACCGGGCTGGGTGTCCAGCATGCAGACCGCGCTGACTTCGCTCAGATCCACCAGTTCGAGGGGAGTGAGCATGATGCCCAGCTCTTTGGTCATGGCAAGATTTTCACTGCGCCCGATCATGCCGGAAAAGGTCATGACCGCATCCCGGTTCAGCTTCACGGCAATGAGATGGCGCAGAGCCATGGCGGATGCCAGGCAGTCCGGATCGGGATTGTCGTGGATGACGATGATGGTTTTGCCGCGGCCCCGCAGCCATTCCAGCATGGCATCGGATTTTTCCTTGGAATGCTGGAGGGCCTCCGGGGAATAGCGGCGGGTAGTGGTCATGGCGTTTTACCTCTCTGTGCCCGGCAGTAATCCGGCCCTAAGTGGAAATGTACCTGATGAATTCAAAAAAGCCACCGCATCCGCGCTGGCTTTTGCCCCTGCCATATCCCCACATTCACCGGCTCCGGGAAAATGATGGCTACTCCTCCAACGGCATCCGGCCCGTGCGGCGTACATACTCCAGCTGTTCTGTTTTCTTTTTGATGAATTCGTTGCAGTAGCTCCAGATGCGGTAGCTCTCCACGCTCAGGATGGTGAAGCCCGCGCCGAGCACGGCCCAGTAGTTGTCATTCAGGGCCTTGGCAAAGTGGTAGAACAGGAAGAAGCCGGTCAGGTAGCCCACGTGGCAGAAGCTGCTTTTATGCTCCATGGCGGCCATCATGCGTGACAGGCTGAGGATGATGGCGGAAAAGGTGTACAGGAGCAGCACGGTGCTGATCACTTGCGGTGAGGGGGGAGCGCCCAGGGAGGCGATGATGGTGTCGGGGAGCGGCAGCAGGGGAAAGTCGCGCCAGGCCATCAGGGAGATCAGCAGGAACAGCGAAAGCGCCCAGAGACCCCGGTTGGAAAAGGTCTTCAGGCGCCTGATGTCCGCCTCGATCACGACTGCCAGCAGCTCGCCCGCCTCGGGTTCGGGCTGTGCGAATTCGACCGGATGATTGTTTTCGGTCTGCATCATGATGCCTCGCGGCCTGACTGCTGCTCGGTTACTCCTGCCGTACCTTGTCCTTGCGGATACCCAGTTCCTGCTGGGATTTGCGAAGCTTAACGTTGAGGTTATAGTAGGATTTTGCCACCCTGTCAAGTTCCTGCGGGAACCGGCGGGGCGGGGCCGAGAGCTCCTCCAGCCCTTCGACCTCCTCGACGAAATCGTTCAGTTTCTGCATGGGGAGAAATACGCTCCGCCTGAGCAGGGCGGTCACTCCACCCACTGTCAGCGCCAGCACCATCACCGTGAAGATGATCATCTGGTTGCGGATCGAGGCCAGCGAGGAGAGCATCATCTCCTGCGAAAGACCGATGTCGAGCGTTCCCAGCACCTTCTGGCTGGCAGGGTGCACGTGGCAGGCGGCATTGGAACATTCCGGTTCATTGTAGATCGGCGCGGTGATGGCCAGTACGTCGGTGCCGGCCTTGTTCCTGAAGCTGCGCGCCTGCTCCATCCTGCCCAGGGTGCTGGCCGGGGTCGCCCCGGCATGGCACCCCACGCATCCCTCGGCCTTCTTGTCCACCTGGTGCCCGGTCTCATCCGGGCGGGAAGAAAAATTCACCACGCCTTTCTTGTTGAAGATCCGGACATGCTCGACCCCCTGCTGCTCACCAATGTTATGCACGATGGTGGTCAGCATTTCCCGGTCCGATTTGAGCATGGCGTAGCGGGTGGATTTGAGAACGGTGTCGGCCAGATTGGCAGCATGCCCCACTGCGTCGCGGGTGACGACGTTCTTGACCATGGTGTAGAGCAGCAGGAAGCATACCACCACGAAACCGGTGACTGCCAGGCCGACGGGTACCAATGCCTTTCCTGCGAGTGACTTGAACATGGCGCTTCTCCCCTCGTACGCTTCGAATGACGGCTACTTTGCCGCCGACTTTACTTTGTGACAGGTGGCGCAGTTTTCCTTGACCGTGAAAGCTATCTTCCCGTCATGACAGGCCCCGCACGATTTGCCCGCCTCCATCTCGACCATGGTCACCTTGGCCTTGGTGCGGCCGAGCGGATAATAGCGGGTATGGCAATTGCTGCAGCCGTACATCTTGATGTGCGAGGCGTGGCTGAAGGTGGTCTGGCCGGCATCCTTGATGGTGAAGACCACGTCCCTGACCGGGTGGCAGCCGATGCAGGACGAGATCGAAAAGGCCTTTTTGCCGTTGTGGCAGGCCCCGCACGAT
Source organism: Geobacter sp. SVR (assembly GCF_016865365.1). Lineage (NCBI taxonomy): Bacteria > Pseudomonadati > Thermodesulfobacteriota > Desulfuromonadia > Geobacterales > Geobacteraceae > Geobacter > Geobacter sp. SVR. The sequence goes on along the minus strand of NZ_AP024469.1, from coordinate 2,872,152 downwards.
TTGCCCTGTTCCATTTCGACCATGCTGACCTTCGGATTGCCGGAAGTCTTGAACAGAGCGTTATGGCAGGAAGAGCACTCCTGCTTTTTCAGGTGCACGCTGTGCCGGAAGATGACCGGCCCGGTCTCTTTTACCTTGATGGTGACGTCCTTGACCTTATGGCAGCCGGTGCACTGCTCCAGGGCAAAGGCCTGCTTCCCGTTGTGACACTGGCCGCACGACCTGCCCTGTTCCATGTCCGCCATGGTGTAGCGCACATTCTTTTTCATGTTCTCGTTATGGCACGACCGGCAACTGACGTTGGGGGACTTGTCGTTCTTCTTCTTCATGTGGCTCGAATGCTTGAAGACCACCTTCCCCGCATTTTCGGTGGTAAAGGTCACATCCTTGATCTCCAGCGCTGTCCCCGGCGAGGAGAGGCATCCGATCGCCAGCAGGAGGGATAGGGTCAAAATCGGCAGTTTCATGGTCGTCTCCTGTCAAGAATCTCGCAGTGCATGTGCAGCGGCGGTTGCGGCCAACGTGCTGATGAATCGGGAATCAGCGCTTCTCGGTCTCCGCGACCAGCGAGGTGCGGAAGGCGGCGGCCAGGGCCGGTTGCTCGGCAAGGCCGGCATGTTCGCGGGCATGAACCGGCACCGTTGCCGGCTGCTCCTGGGTCTGCCACTGGTACAGGATCGGCAGGCGGTAGAGAATGAAGCGGTAGACCACGATGTAGATGCAGAAGATCGTCAGGCTGATGATCGCCTCGCGCCAGTGCGGGATTTCGCGATGGGGCAGCTTCCAGTTGAAGGTGATCAGTGCGGTGTTGACGCGGTTCAGCACGACCCCGAAGACCGTCAGGAAGGCCGCGGTACGGACCAGTCCCATCATCTTGCGACGGATGGAGTAGCCGAACAGGGTCAGCGGCAGGAGCACGCCCACCCCCAGTTCGAGCAGGTACCACATGCCCCAGCCGGTGGACAGATAGCTCCACTTGTTGTCGTGCGCCACGCCGATCAGCTTGATGGTCAGGTAGGTGGCCAGCCCCATGCTGGCGCCCTTGGCGAGCGAAAGGGTAACCCGGTCGAGATTGGCGAGATAATTTTCATCGCAGCGCCAGGTAATGATTCTGGCGGCGATGGTGCTGACCACGATCACCATGCAGAGCCCGCCGGGCAGCGAGGAGACGAAAAAATGCAGCCACTGGAACGAGGCCGAGTACCACAGCGGGTGCACTTTGCCCGGTGCATAGGTGAACAGCGCTCCCAGAGCCCCCTGGTGCAGGGTGGAGAGGATGATGCCGGACACGGTCAGGCCGAGGGTGATGCGGCGCACGGCACGCTTTCCGGCCTGAAAGCCGATCCACTCGAAGAAACTGGTGGAAACTTCGGCGATCTGGACCGAGAGGTAGGTGGAGACATGCCAGGCCACCAGGAACAGCACCGCCGCCGGACCGAAGGAAACCACCATGGGGTAGGGCAGGCGCCAGGGCTGGCCCAGGTCGCACAGCAGATAGATCACGGCGAAGAAGTAGCCCAGTAGGCCGTTCAGCAACCCCAGCCGTTCCAAAGGTTGCAGGTCGTGCCGGCCGAACACCTCGCAAGCCGTGCCGAGCTGAAAGCCGGATGAGGAGAGCGGCACCATGCCGAACAGTCCGAAGCCGAGAAACAGACCCCAGGGATAGTCGTTGGAGCTGTGGGTGACCCAGGAGAGGCCGAAGGCGAAACGCCCCAGGATGATCGGAATGCCGATGGCGAATACCAACGCCAGAAACCAGTTGAAGGGGTTGCGCAGGGCCTGGAGCATATACATTTGGGGGGAGAGGCCGAGCAACAGCTTCTCCATCAGGGTCCACTTGCGTCCCGGCTCCTTTTCCATCGATTTTACGGTTTCGACACCGAGTGCGGTCAATGATTTCATGGCTTACTGTCCTCCTGTCCGTGGTTGGCGTGCTCATGGCCGTGGTCCTTGTTGCGGGTGGCCAGCAGATGGATGCCGCTGAACAGGGCCGGCCAGATCGTCAGCACCATTGGAACGGTGCCCAGGAAATCCTTGACGTTGGAGATGATCGGATCGTTGGACAGAGAAGTATCCAGGGCGATCTGTTCCGGGGAGAGGCTGGAGAGATAGAGCCAGCCGGTGCCGCCGCATTCCTTTTCGCCGTAAACATGGTCGTGGTAGCGGTCCGGGGTCTCCCTGATGCGCTCGTGGGCCACCTTGATCAGGTCCTTGCGGTGCCCGAACGTGAGCGCCTCCTGCGGACAGATCTCGACGCAGGCAGGGGGACGGCCGACCTTGAGCCGGGTGTCGTAGCAGAAGATGCACTTCTTGACCACCGGGTTGAAGGCGCTGGAGTAGCTGTAGGCCGGCATGTTGAAAGGGCAGGCGATCATGCAGTTGCGGCACCCCACGCAGATCTTTGAATTGTAGATGACCGCCCCTTCCTTGGTCTTCGTGTAGGCATTCACGAAGCACGAGGTCAGGCAGGCCGGTTCGTTGCAGTGGTTGCACTGCTGTTTGCGATACACCGGTCCTTTGCCTTGCTCCTGGGGCTCATAGCGGTTGACCACTGTCAGGGCGTTCTCGTCGGTGCGGCGCGTCTCTTTGAAGACCGATTTGTCGTCGAAGGAGGAGGCCGGCTCGGGCAGTTTCTGCTCCTTGTTGCAGGCCGCTTCGCAACTGCGGCAGCCGATGCAGCGGGTAGTATCCACCAGTACCCCCATGCCGTCCGGGTACCCTTCGAAGGACCCGCTGCCCCAGGCTTTGCCGGTCATGCCGAGTGAGGCGGTGGCCCCGCTCACCAGGCAGGCCTTCAGGAAATCTCTCCGTTTCATGGTGTTCTCCTTGTGATTGGGAAAGTCTTCTATCCTTGCGGGGGCAGGTCCCTTACTCGCTCCCCCCATGCTGAGAGTCAGTGTCCGTGCCCCGTGGCGGTCCTGGTTTTCGGGGTGAATTCCCCGCTGTTGTACAAGGCGTGCCCGGCCTTCTTGCGGGTGTGGCAGTCTTCGCATCCCACCGGCCCTGCCGCCTGTTTGCTGTGGCATCCGATGCAGGCCTGGTGCATGGCTCCTTTGAGCCCCGGCTTGTCGCGATGGTAGATTTTCTCGTTGCTGCTCAGCTCCTTCAGGCTGGCTACCGAGAAGGGGCTGCGGGAGTGGCATCCCCGACAGGTGACGGTTTTCGCTTCACCGCTGTTCCGGTGACAACGGACGCAATTGGGATCTTCCACCAGCGTGCCGGTCGTGTGGTGGTGGCAGTCCGAACATTCCTTGGCGTCCCGGACATGCTTGGCGTGGTTGAACGGGAAGGGCTCGTACAGGGTGCCCTTGTCGTTCAGGGTGATCGTATCCGGTATGCTGATTCCCAGGCAGACCGCCGGGACGAGCATCAGCAGGATCATGAGAGCCGGGGAAGGCCGGAACCTGTAAGCGCGCATGGTGATGTCTCCTTTCTGTCGGGCGTTCATGACGCTCCCTTAGTGTTTTTGGGTGCCGGTGAGGTCTTTGCTTTCGTCCTTGCCGTGCAGGTAGCGGTAAAACATGGGGAACCCGACGAAGAATGCCACGCAGATCAGGTACTCGACCCCCTTGATGTACTGGTAGTAATCCACCAGCGTGAACACCTCTTTGATTTCTCCCATCGAGTTAAGCATTTGATCGAACATGGCCATTGCCTCCTTTTATAAAGTCCGCCTCATGCCTTGGATTGGTTCGTTCACCGGTTCCGGGAGGTGGCTTCGGCCTTTTGCTTGCTGCCGCTCAGGGCTCCCTTGATCATGCCGTACAGGGTGGCGATGGCCGGCATGAGCTGGATTACCACCACCAGGGCGCAGAATCCGAGGAACAGAAGGATCAGGGTGCCGCTCATGTAGACTTTGTTGGTCGATGCGGCGTGGGCTGCGCCGGTACCCATCAGTACCAGCATCAGGCTTTGTGCGATTGTCATCAGACTGTACTTGCCGTTCATGATGTGCCTCCTTGTGATGGTATGCGGTCCGGGACCGCTCGTGATACGCGCCGCTTCCTCCGGATCAGGCCGGATCGAGGCGCAGGTTTTTGAAGGCGCAGCTCACTGCCTGGCGGATCTCTTCGCGATCCTCGGCGTTGACCGGTTTCAGGGCGTGATAGAAAATGCCCTCGCTCCGGAGTTTCCTGATCAGCGGCAGGGTTGCGTCCGCCGCCACCAGGATGATGGTCAGCTTGCGGTTGCATTGTTTGAGGAGCGGAATCAGCTCCACGGCGGTCATTTCGTCGAACTTGGTGCCGAGCAGCACCACCTGCGCCGTTTTCTTGAGGATGCCGTACAGGGCATTGGCCACCGAATTGGTTACCACGACGTTATAGCCGGCTTCGATAAACATCTCCGCCATCTGTTTCCGGCAATCCATGTCTTCATCGACGATAAGAAGTCCTTGCATGATCGCCCCCTCGCTTGCCCCGGTGGTGGCTCTCCCGCCGGCCGGCTTCATTGTTTGCCGTTGCTGCCGGTGGCAGATGCTTTGGTCTTTTTGTCGGCGGAGGAAAAGAGCCCTTTCAGCATGCCGCCGAACAGCATGATGCCGGGGATGAACTGGAACAGGACGATCAGCACGCCAAAGGCGATGAAAAAGGTTGCCAGGAGGCTGAGCCCTTCGCTGTCGCCTCCTCCCGATGCCAGCGCCTGGGTGACCGTTATCACCAGGGACAGTATGGTTGCTGATGCAGTTTTCATGACGTTCTCCTTTTTGGTGCGGATGAGGGTGATGACCAGCTTCGCTTGCCGTGGTCCTTGCCCTGTGATTAGCATGGGGCGTGCCATGTTGTTTTGTGTATAATTTGTGTTTTAAAATCAAATACTTACTTTGGTGGGGGTGCGTCTGTGCCGAAGGGGGAGTATAGAAAAGCGATACGCTCGGACCGGAGGATATGTTCTGGCTCTTGATTGTAAGTTTTTAATTTTTCGACTGTTTTGCACTGCGTGTCCAGTCGGGAGCGACTGTATATGAAATCGATACAGTATTTGTACGGCTTGTTACCGGTCTTTTTTACCCGGGACAGTTGACTTGAGGGGGTGTGATGATAGGATTTTAATCTTGAGGACCTGTATTCAATGTCTGCAATCCAGAGAGGGACACGGGATGGAACGGATCAGCATATTGGTGGTTGACGATGAGGCGGTGATCAGGGAGGGGTTGAAGCGTATCCTCGACAGCGGGCGCTTTGCCGTGGAAGCCTGCCAGAGCGGTCAGCGGGCGATCGAGCTCCTGCAGGAGCATGAGTTCGACCTGATCGTCACGGACCTGAAAATGCCGGGCATGAACGGCATCGAGGTGCTCACTGCCGTAAAGACGCTCCAGCCCGATGTGCCGGTCATCATGATCACCGGTTATGCCTCGGTGGATACTGCCGTGGAGGCCATGAAATGCGGGGCGGTCGATTATATCACCAAGCCGTTTACCCCGGAGCAGTTCCTGGAAAAGCTGGAGCGTGCGCTGGAACAGCGCCATCAACTGCTGGACGAAATGTACCTGAAAAAGGAGATCAGCAGCCACCACGGCTTTAACCGATTCGTCGGTGAAAGCAAGGAGATGCAGAAGGTGTACCGCAGGATCATCCAGGTGGCGGCAACCACCAGTACGGTGCTGATCACCGGGGAGAGCGGCACCGGCAAGGAGCTGGTGGCCCGCGCCATCCATGACAACGGTCCCCGGCGGGAACAGCCCTTCGTGGCGGTGGACTGTTCGGCCCTGGCCGAGAACCTGTTGGAGAGCGAGCTGTTCGGCCATGTAAAGGGGTCGTTTACCGGAGCGGTCCAGACCAAGGTTGGACTGTTCAAGGTGGCTGACGGCGGCACGCTCTTCCTGGACGAGGTTTCCAACATCAGTCTTTCTACCCAGGCCAAGCTTCTGAGAGCCTTTCAGGAACGCCAGATTACTCCCATCGGCGGGACCCAGCCAGTTCCGATCAATATCCACCTGATTGCGGCCACCAACAGGAACCTGAGGACCATGGTCGGCGAAGGGGCTTTCCGGGAGGACCTCTTTTTCCGGCTCAACGTGATTCCGATCGATCTGCCGCCGCTGCGCGAGCGCAAGGGGGATGTGCCGCTTCTGATCCAACACTTCCTGAGGCGCTTTTCGGTCGCAATCGGCAAGGAGATCCGGGGTGTGGCGCCCGATGCCATGGCCATGCTGGAGGCCTATGCCTATCCGGGCAACGTGCGCGAGGTGGAGAACATCATCGAGCGGGCAGTGGTGCTGGCTGAAGGGGATATCATCAGCAGGGAGGACCTGGACCAGTTCGACAGCGCCGGTGGTAATGAGCCACGTCGGGAAGAGACATTCTTCGGCGCACGGATTCCCGTTACTGCCGAAGAGCTGAAGGAAATGAAGCGTCATATCCGCGGCCAGGCCGTGGAGGAGATCGAGAAAGCGTTCCTGATCAGCGCCCTGAAGCGCAACAACTGCAATGTCACTAAGGCCGCCGAGGAAACCGGCATCCTGCGGACCAATTTCCAGGGTATGCTTAAGCGGCTGGGGATTTCGTCCCGCACCCAGATGGAGCTGTAACAGGTCGTTGAAAAACGGGCATCTCGCCGCCGTCCTCGTCAGCCCGCTTGTGCGGCGTAGCGCTGCTACGCCTCCGCGGGGCCTCCTGCGGGTGCGACGATCTGCCCATTTTTGAACGACCTGTCGGGTTAGGGGCGGGGAGTCCCCTTAACCTCAACTCAAGCTTTTTACCTCAGCCTCAACCTGTCCTATGAACCGGCAGCATTATCAGAAAGGCGCTGCCGACTCCCAGCGTGCTTTTCACCTCAATCTTCCCGGCGTTATTTTCCACCAGACCATAGGAAATCGACAGCCCCAGGCCGGTGCCGTCCGATTTGGTCGTGAAAAAGGGATCAAAGATGCGTGGCAGGTCTTCCTCGGCTATGCCATGCCCGGTGTCCCGGATCTCGGTGGAGACATAGGCGCCGTCCGGGGACAGGGAGGTGGTTATGGTCAGGGTGCCGCCATCCGGCATGGCATGGCAGGCATTGATGAAGAGGTTGACGAACACCTGCTGGATCTGGTTGGGATCCACGTACACATCCGGCACTTCCCGCTCCAGGTTGAGGACGATGTCTATGTCGAAAAACGTGGGCTGGTGCTGGATCAGGTTGAGCACCTTGTCGATGATCGTTCCGAGCGGCGATGATTCCTTGTGTGGTACCGCTTCCCGGCTGAATTCGAGCAGTTGCCGCACGATATCGGCGCAGCGTCTGCTTTCGCTGATGATCTTGTCCAGATCCTGCTTGAGCATCGGATCAAGGCTCCGGTCGTTACTCAGGATAGAGGAATAGAGCAGTATGCCGGTCAGCGGATTGTTGATCTCATGGGCAATGCCGGCCACCAGCTTGCCCAGCGAGGCCAATTTTTCGGAGCGGTAGAGCTGCGCTTCGATGCGCTTGATCTCGAGACTGCGTTCCTCCACCTTGTGTTCCAGGCTGCTGGCCCATTCCCTGAGTTCCTTCCTGGCCTTGCCCAGGCTGTCGGTCATATGGTTGACCGCCTCGGAAAGATGCCCCAACTCGTCGGTCGTGGTAACCGGCACCCGGGCATCCATATTCCCCGAAGCGACCAGGGCGGTGTGCCGCACCAGGCGCTGTACCGGCAGGTCCACCAGGTGCTTGGTCATATAGGTCATCAGGATGCTGATCAGCACCAGGAGCATGCAGGCCATGACAATGAACTGCAGTCGGTACTCATGGGATTTCTGCTGCAGATAATCCAGCGAAACGCTGATGTCCAGCACCCCCAGAACCTTATCGTCAAAACGGTGGAAATGGCACGATCCCGCCGAACAGCCGGGCTGATTGTAGATGGCCTTGGTGAATCCCAGTCCCTCCGTGCCGCCGGTATTCTGATAGATCCGGCTGCGGTTCATGGAAGATGCTGACAGGCGCGGATTATCGCTGCCGTGGCACATGCTGCAGGCTTCGCCCTTCTTGTCGATCATCGTGCCGATTTCTTTGGCGATGTTCGAATAGACAACCTTTCCCGACCGATCTATCAAACGCAGATGCTCGATGCTACGACTTTGGGCGATGCGGTCGATCAACTGGTACAGGCCGGCCTTATCGTTCTTCATCATGGCGTCGTAGGCGCTCTGGTTGATGATCTCCGCCATCTGGTCCACGTTGGAGGCGGCGTAATCGATCATGACCTTTCGGAAGTTCCTGAGATTGACGTGGTCCAGGAGCCACATGAATCCGATCAGGATCAGAGAGGTAGCCAGAGTCAGTTTGACGATCAGCGACGGGCGAATCTGCATCGTCAGGTCCTTATGGCGAACGGCATGGTATGAAGCCTCCGAAAGGGGACGTTGTGCAGGGGGCAAAGCGCCGGAAAAACAGCCGGATTCTTTTGACGATATCGTTACAAACGGCCGGCAATGCCCGCCTGGCTTGCAATCAGCCCGCCAGTGCGGTATTCTCCCCCGGCATTGTTGAATATGCTGTTAATTGGCCATTTGTAATTCTACTACAGAAAATGGGCTTTCCCACCCAAACCGCTTAAATTCCGGACTTGGTCCACAAGGAGGATCGAACGTGCGCCTGACCCCCGCCACCGAACTGGAGCATCGCTGCAGCAGACTGCAGCAGCTGATGGCCGAGGAACACCTGGATGCCGTCATCATCATGCAGAACGCCGACCTGTTCTATTTCACCGGCACGGTGCAGAGTGGAAGCCTGTACGTTCCGGCCCAGGGGCAGCCGCTGTACATGGTGCGTAAGGAGTGGAGCCGGGCCCGGATGGAGTCGGGACTGAAAGAGGTGATTCCCTTCTCCACCCTGCGGGACATTCCCGCCAAGCTGGCGGAGTACGGGTATCCGCAGCCGAAGAAAATCGGGCTGGAACTGGATGTGCTGCCGGTCAATTTTTTCGAGCGATACCGCACGGTCTATCCCGATGCCGCCTATTGCGATGCCACACCGCTGATCCGCAGGGTGCGCATGATCAAGTCCCACTACGAGATCCACCTGATGATGGAGGCAGCCGATCAGGTCCACCGTGTCTGGCAGAGGGCTGCCGAGGTAATCCGCCCGGGAATGACCGACCTGGAACTGGCTGCGGAGCTGGAGTTCACCGCCCGCAAGCTCGGACATCAGGGGCTGGTGCGCATGCGCAGTTTCAACTCCGAGCTGTTCTACGCCCAGATATTCTCCGGAACGGACAGCGCCGTGCCCTCCTACTCCGATACCCCTCTGGGGGGGCTGGGACTTAACACCTCCTTCGGCCAGGGCGCAGGTTTGAAACGGATCGAGCCGGACGAGCCGATCCTGGTCGATTTCGGCGCCTGCGCCGACGGGTATCTGGTGGACCAGACCCGCGTCTTCGCCATTGGCAGGCTCTCGGACAATCTGACCAGGGGCTATGACGACATGCTCAGGGTGCAGGAACTGATGAAGGAACTGGCCAAGCCCGGCACCCCCTGGAGCACGATCTATGACGAATGCCTGGCCCTGGCGACGCGGCTCGGCCATGGCCGGAACTTCATGGGCGCTGCCGGGTCCCAGGTCTCTTTCATAGGCCATGGGCTGGGGGTCGAAATCGATGAATATCCCTTCATTGCCCGCGGCTTTTCGGAAATGGTGCTGGAGGAGGGCATGGCCTTTGCCTTCGAGCCCAAGCTGGTCTTTCCGGGGGAGGGGGCCATCGGCATCGAAAACACCTTCTATCTCAGTCATGACGGGCTCAAACAGCTGACCCATTCCAGCGAAAAAATAGTGATTCTGCCCCGCTGAAGCGGCGTTAAATTTTTTGTTGCAATTTAAAGCCGCTGTCGATATAACTACGGCACTCGATTGTATACAGTATCCTAAAAAAAGATTTTCGCTTGCCACAACCAATTGCTCTGCTATCCTTTTTCAGGACACCCCTGGCAGACTAATGAGCACGCCTTTGTTTTCCGGCTTCCACCCCGGTTTGAAAATAAAATATCTGCAGCACTGCTGAACAGGCTCGACGTTTATCTCTGTATACCCCACCACGAAAGGAGAATACCCAGATGGCATTGAAAGAGACACTGAAGCAGAAGATCGAGGAGCATCGTCCCCGCACCACCAGGCTCGTCAAGGAATTCGGCAAAGTCATCATCGACCAGGTCAACATTGACCAGTGCATCGGTGGCGCCCGCGACATCCGCAGCCTGGTCACCGACATCTCCTATCTGGACCCGCAGGAGGGTATCCGTTTCCGCGGCAAGAACATCCCCGAGACCTTCGAGGCCCTGCCCAAGGCTGCCGGCTCCGCCTATCCGACCGTTGAATCCTTCTGGTATTTCCTGCTGACCGGCGATGTCCCAACCCAGGCCCAGGTCGAAGAAGTCGTGGCTGAGTGGAAGACCCGCCAAGTCGTGCCCCAGTACGTATTTGACGCCATCCGCGCCCTGCCCAAGGAAAGCCACCCGATGGTCATGCTGTCGGTTGGTCTTCTGGCCCTGCAGAAGGACTCCAAGTTCGCCGGCTTCTACAATTCGGGCAAGTTCAACAAGATGACCGCCTGGGAATACGTCTATGAAGACGCCAGCGACATCGTGGCCCGCATTCCGATCATCGCCGCCTTCATCTACAACCTCAAGTACAAGGGCGACAAGCAGATCGCCATCGATCCCACGCTCGACATGGGCGCCAACTTCGCCCACATGATCGGCCAGAAGGAAGAGTACAAGGACGTTGCCCGCATGTACTTCATCCTGCACTCCGACCACGAGTCCGGCAACGTTTCGGCCCACACCACTCACCTGGTGCACTCGGCCCTGTCCGACCCCTACTATGCCTACTCCGCAGGCCTGAACGGCCTGGCCGGCCCGCTGCACGGCCTTGCCAACCAGGAAGTGCTCGACTGGACCCTCAAGTTCCAGGAGAAGTACTGCAAAGACATCGAGCCGACCAAAGAACTGATCACCAAGGCTCTCTGGGATACCCTCAATGCCGGCCAGGTCATCCCCGGTTACGGTCACGCCGTTCTGCGCAAGACCGACCCGCGCTACATGGCTCAGCGCGAGTTCTGCCTGGCTACCCCGGGCCTGAAGGACGACAAGCTGTTCAAGCTGGTCTCCATGATTTTCGAAACCGCACCGGGCGTTCTGACCGAGCACGGCAAGACCAAGAACCCCTGGCCGAACGTCGACGCACAGTCCGGCGTCATCCAGATGTACTACGGCGTCACCGAGTTCGACTACTACACCGTGCTGTTCGGTGTGGGGCGTGCTCTGGGCTGCATGGCCAACATCACTTGGGACCGCGGTCTGGGCTATGCCATCGAGCGTCCCAAGTCCGTTACCACCGCCATGCTGGAGAAGTGGGCCGCAGAGGGTGGCCGTCAGCTGTCCTGATCCGACTCGCAGCAAACGACACACCGATGGGGATGCGGCAACGCATCCCCATTTTCATTTCTGCTTGCAAAATGACATGAAGATCTATATAAAAGGACAAACTTTGTCGTATTACATTTGGTGAATTACCACGGAGGGGTAGAATGGGAGCATCCATCAAGGGAACAAAGACCGAACAGAACCTGCTCAAATCGTTTGCCGGCGAAAGCCAGGCCCGCAGCCGCTACACCTATTTCGCGGCAGCTGCCAAGAAAGAGGGATACGTCCAGATCGCCGACATCTTCGAGGAGACCGCCAACCAGGAAAAGGAGCATGCCAAGCGTTTCTTCAAATTCCTGGAAGGGGGAGATGTGGAGATCACCGCCTGCTTCCCTGCGGGGAGGATCGGCAGCACTGCGGAGAATCTGCTGGCTGCGGCCAACGGCGAACATGAGGAGTACAGCCAGCTGTATCCCGAATTCGCCGCCACGGCCAAGGAAGAGGGATTCCCCGAGATCGCCGCTGCCTGGAATGCCATATCCGTAGCGGAAAAACAGCACGAAAAGCGCTACCGCGAGCTTCTGGCCAACATTGAAGCGGACAGCGTGTTTGTGCGCGAAGAGGAGACCACCTGGCGCTGTCGTAATTGCGGTTACGTCCACCACGGCAAGGCAGCACCCGAGGTATGCCCGGCCTGTGTCCATCCCAAGGCGCATTTCGAGCTTCTGGGTGAAAACTGGTAATCAGGGCTGTTGTCAGCCCACTCTATTGAAAAGGAGGAAAAGAACATGCCGAATCTTCTGGAAGTATACAAATGCGATCTGTGTGGCAATATCGTCGAGGTGGTCCATGGCGGCGGATCCAATCTGGTCTGCTGCGGCCAGAACATGACTCTGCAGGCCGAGAACACGGTGGATGCGGCCAAGGAGAAACATGTTCCGGTGATCGAGGTGGTGGAAGGCGGAGTCAAGGTTACCGTCGGAAGCGTTGTGCATCCGATGGAGGAAAAACACTACATCGAGTGGATCGAAATCGTTGCCGACGGCAAGGCCTATCGGCAGTTCCTCAAGCCAGGGCAGACTCCCGAGGCCTTTTTCCCGGTCCAGGCCGCCAACCTTACTGCCCGTGAGTACTGCAACCTGCACGGACAGTGGGCTGCCAAGGCCTGATTTATTTCGACGGATCCTGTCACATGAAAGGGGGGCGGCCTGACAAGGCCGCCCCCCTTTCGCATTCAGCATCAGAGCCGGATCTATTGTTCCGTCCCTATCCCCCCACCTGCGACATGGCGAAATTGCTGTGCGCATAGCCGTCGCAGGACATGCCGTGGCGTTCCGGCTTGCCGGCCACGATTCCCTTCAGCACCTCCCGCAGCCGCTGAGGATCGGCGGGGCGCAGGAACGGAACCAGGTCGGTCCTCTCGTCGGAAAACAGACACCCCTTGGCCTGGCCGGTTGCGGTAACCCGGATGCGGTTGCATTCGCTGCAGAAGTGGCCGGACACGGCAGTGATGATGCCTATGCTGCCGCTGGCGCCGGGGATGCGGAAATCCCGTGAAGGGCCGGCGTAGGCCCCCTTGTCCACCTGCTCCAGGGGATAACGCTCTGCTATCCGCTGCAGGATCTCTTTCCCGGAGATGCAGAAACGCTGCCATCCCGGTTCCTTTACGACCGGCATGTATTCGATGAAGCGGACGGAATTGCCGCGTTCGCGTGTCATTTCGGCGAAGTCGAGGATTTCGGAGTCGTTGACCCCGCGCATGACAACCACGTTGATCTTGGGGGGAGGAAAACCTGCCCGTTCGGCTGCTTCGAGTCCGGACAGCACGCGCTGTATGTCTCCCCCCCGCGTGATCTCGGCAAAGGTCTTGGAATCGAGCGAATCGAGGCTGACGTTCAGGCGCTGCACTCCGGCCCGAAAAAGATCCTCGGACATCTGTTCCAGCAGCAGTCCGTTGGTGGTCAGGGCCAGATGCCTGAGCCCCCCGATGGCTGCCAGCCTTTCCAGAAAACCGATCAGTCCGGCCCGTACCAGCGGTTCGCCCCCGGTAATGCGTATCTTCTCGATCCCCAGCCCAACCGCGGTCTCGGCAATCAGGTGCAGCTCCTCGTACGAGAGAACCGCGTCGTGTCCCGTTTTGACGATCCCTTCCTTGGGCATGCAATAGAAGCAGCGTATGTTGCAGCGGTCGGTGACCGACAGGCGCAGGTAATTTATGTGTCTCCCCAAGGAGTCGATCAGTTGCATGTATGAGTCCTTTTATCCGGCTGGTACATATGCTATCAATATTGGATCAATGACGGCCATTTGGCAACCAGGAATCAGCATTCCTGCCATCTTCGGCCGCAGTGACCGGCGCCGGCCGGGCAGGGGGGGCACATGGGCAGAACTGCGATGAAACGTCTGAACCGGAACAAACGGTCCGGATGGGCCCCGGAGCAGCTTTTGCCCGGTTTTAATTAGCCTAAAGTGATTGCCTTCCGTGGCCATTCTCTTGTATAAGAGGGGTCCGTATACGAATTCCCCCGCGGCAGCCCGCCGTCCCTGCCACCTGAGACGGGAGAGCACCATGATTCTTCTTGAAAGATTCCTCAGCTTCACCTCCATAACGCTGAAACGATTCATCTTCACGGCGACCATGATCGTTTCGACGATCACCTTTGTCTCGGTGATCGGCATCATGTCCTGGATCATGCTGCGGCAAGCCCAAGAGGATTCCGAGCGGGCCTCCGTCGCCATCGCGCGCCAGATCAGGGCCTCGATGATTCAGGCCATGGAACGCGGTCTCTCGCGCACCGAGATGGAAAACATACTGCGCGGTTTCCGTCAGCAGGTTTCTGGAGAGTTCAGCATCACCCTGCATCCTGCAGCCCCCCAGGGAACGGAAAACGACCCGGATATCGCGGCCGTATTCGCCCAGGGCGAACCGCTGCATCAGCGCTCCTTTCCCGTGTTTCAGCATCTGCTCCCCCTCAAGGCGGAGGCCGGCTGCATTGCCTGCCATCCCGGCGTCAAACCGGGAGACGTGCTGGGAGTGCTGGAAATCAAGGAGGATATCACCGAGGTGAGCGATGCCATGGTGTACCGCGCTTTCCTCTGTTTCAACCTGCTGTTGCCGATTCCCCTGCTGATGGCCTCCCTGGTCTCCCGTTTCGTAAACCGCCATCTGGGCGAGGCGATCGCCAGGCTCAACAACAAGGTGCAGAGCGTCACCAGGATTTCCGACCTGACCAAGGTGGGCATGGAACTGGAGGCCGAATCCGAAACCCTCAAGTTCGGAGAGCTGGAAGAGATCTACGGCGGGTTCGGCACGTTTGTCCAGCGCATAAAGGACATGGCGGTCGGCAAGGAGATGCTGGAGTTCGAGATCAAGGTGCTGGAGCGCTTCATCATCACCGGCGACTCCATCCGTGACTGGAAGGAACGGGTCAGCTACCTGCTGGAAGAAATCAACAAGGTAATGCCGGCCTATGCCCTGTTCTGCATCTTCCAGATCGAGGAAGAGATCTACGATATCGAGGTTTTCTGGGCCGCTCCCCCGTCGCCGGCGACCCGCCAGGTGATGGAAGAGATCATCCACCAGCAGGCGGAGCGCGAAAATCTCCGGTCGCATGATGGGGTCTCCATCCAGCTGACCCACAACATCGCCAACGAGAAGCGTGCGCCTCTGGAGCTCACCGTCCAGGAGATAGAGCTGGAAACCAAGTCGCTGTACCTGGAGCGGCCGCAGATCGGCGGCGTTGTAGGTATCGGAGTCCAGTCGCAGATCATGAAGGACCCGATCCGCTCGCTGGTCATCAACAGCATTCTGACCACCCTGCTGAATGTGGTCGGTTCCATCAAGGCGATCTATAAATACACCAAGGACCTGGAATACTACGCCACCCGTGATCCCCTGACCAACCTCTACAACCAGCGGGTGTTCTGGGAATTGCTTGGCTATGAAATCGGCCGCGCCGAGCGGCATAACTATCATTTCGGCGTGCTGGTGATCGACCTGGACAACTTCAAGCATATCAACGACACCTACGGTCACCTGGTGGGAGACAAGTACCTGGCAAAGATCGCGGAAACCATACACGACTGCCTCCGTACCGGCGACATACTTTCGCGCTACGGCGGAGACGAATTCGCGCTGGTGCTGCCGGAAGCCGATCAGGAGCAGGTGTTCATGGTGGCGGACCGGATCAGGGAGGCCATGGCTGGCATGACGCTGGTCTCTCCGGACGGTGCCAAGATACGCGCCACCGGATCCATCGGCTTCGCCATCTACCCGACCCACGCGCTCAAGGCCAAGGATCTGTTCCTGTTCGCCGACAACATGACCTACAAAGCAAAAGGGCTGGGTAAAAACTGCATTGCCATCCCCACCAACGACGATGTCGTGGAGGTGTTCCAGAAGAGCAACGAGATGTCGCGGGTCCTGTTGCAGGCACTGGAGGAACGGCAGGTCATACCGTTCTTCCAGCCGATCGTTACCACCGACACCCGGGAGATTGTCTGCCATGAAGTGCTCTGCCGACTGGTGGTGGAGGGCAGGATTACGCCGGCAGCCGAGTTCATCGAGGTTGCCGAGCGGCTGGGAGTTGTCAGCCGTCTGGACGGCATCCTGATGGAAAAGGTCTTTGAAAAGGCGCATGCGGCGGGCTACGAGGGGTACCTTTTTATCAACCTTTCCCCCAAATCACTGATACTGAAGGATTTCGTCCCCTCAATCATCAGGCTGACCCACCAGTACCGGATCCGGCATGACCGGGTGGTGTTCGAGATTACGGAACGGGAAACGGTGAAGAACATGACCCTGCTGGAGAACTTCGTCCAGGACCTGAAGCTGGAGGGTTTCAAGTTCGCCATCGACGATTTTGGCTCCGGTTTTTCGTCGTTCCAGTACATCCGCAGGCTGCCGATCGATTTCGTCAAGATCGAGGGGATCTTCGTGCGGAACATGCTGAGCGACGCAAAGGACATGGCCTTTGTGAAGACCCTGGCGGTGCTGGCCCACGAGTTCGGCATCCAGACCATCGCCGAATATGTCGAAACCGAAGAGGTGCTGAATGCGATCCGCGATCTGGGCATCGATCTGGCCCAGGGATACCATACCGGCAGGCCGGGACCGGATCTCCTGCTGACCGGGCGGAAAGAGTGAGAACCCGCAAAGCGGTACAGGGAGAACAACCATGGAAGTAAAAGCAGTATCGTTTGTGGCAAAATCGGGCACGGGCAAGACGACCCTGCTCGAGAAGGTAATCGTCCTGCTGAAGGAGCGGGGCTACCGGATCGGGGTCATCAAACACGATGCCCATCGCTTCGAGATCGACCATCCCGGTAAGGACAGCTACCGCCTGACCGCTGCCGGTGCCGATACCATGCTGATTTCTTCTCCCGAGAAGCTCGCCATGGTGAAGAAGCATGCCGCCTCGCCCCCCCTCGAGGAGCTGCTCGATTATTTCAGGGACATGGATATCGTGCTGACCGAGGGATTCAAAAAGAGCGCATTGCCGAAGATCGAGCTGCATCGCCGCGAGCGCAGCGCCGCTCTGCTGTGCCGGGGAGAGGAGCACGATCCCGCTCTCATTGCGGTGGCCAGCGACGAGCCGCTGGAACTGGACGTGCCGGTCCTCGACCTGAACGATGCGGCCCAGGTGGCGTCGTTCATTGAGGAGCGCTTCCTCAGATAGTTCACCGGCGTTCCGGCACATCCGGGTGGAGGCGGCCGATTTCTCGGAACATTAAAGCGGAACAGTGACGAAAAGTCTTGTCATATCAGTGTCTTGAAAATAAATTCAGCTCATTGCTTTACATCCGGCACCCATACGGTACACTTGAATCAGCCTGTTTCCGAAAAAGGTAAACCCGGAAGAAATTTCGGGGACACAAAGCCGACGGACCCGTTATGAAAATAACAGGTAGCCGCGCTGCCGAAGAAACAGGTGAAAATCTCGAAAGCCGCCGGCCTGCCGGCGGCTTTTCCCATTTCCCCGTCAATGCAGGGGCGGAGGATTACCTCCCTAGCTCCGCTTCATCCGGTTTCCCCCCTTGAGCCTCTTCAGCAGTTCGCCCTTTCCCAGCGTATTGAGCACGTTCCCCTTTTCCAGCCAGCCCCGCCGAGCAACCGCTATTCCGTAGGGCAGGGCATCGAAGTTGTCGATGACATGGGTATCGGTATTGATCGCCACCGCCACCCCCAGTTCTCCGGCCCGCCGTGCAGAAGCATCGTTCAGGTCGAGCCGCAGCGGATAGGCATTGATTTCAAGGGCGGTGCCGGTTTCCTGGGCCACCCGCAGCACTTCCTCCATATCGACCGGATAGGGCTCCCGCTCGCCGATCAGCCGGCCGGTGGGATGCCCGATGATCGAGACAAAGGGGTTGCGCATGGCAGCGACGAGACGGGCGGTAATCTGCTCGCGCGGCTGCCTGAATCCGGAGTGGATCGAGGCGATCACCAAGTCGAGATCCCGCAGCACATCATCCGGAAAATCAAGCCTGCCGTCCCCTAGGATGTCCATCTCAGTGCCGTGCAAGATGGTGAAGCCGGGATTGCTGCGGTTGAATGCCTCGATCTCCCGGTGCTGTTCCAGCAGCTGTTCGATCGTCAGGCCGCGTGCCATGGCCAGGCTGCGGGAGTGGTCGGTCAGGGCAATGTAGGACAGGCCCCGCTCTCTGGCAGCCTCTGCCAGCTTTTCCAGCGAATGGGAACCATCGCTCCTGCGGGAGTGGACATGCAGGTCTCCCCGGATGTCGGCTTTCGTTACCAGCCGGGGAAGCGCACCTGCCAGGGCTGCCTCGATCTCTCCCCGGTCTTCGCGCAATTCCGGTTCGATAAAGGGCAGCCCGAGGATGCGGTAGATCTCCTGTTCCTCCTCGCCACCCAGGCGCTGGTCCCCTTTTTCGGTGAAAATGCCGTATTCGTTGATCTTCAACCCCAAACGCACCGCCATGTCACGGAGCCGCACGTTATGGTTCTTGGCGCCGGTGAGATAGGCCAGCGCGGCACCGAAAGATTCCCGGCCGACCACCCGCAGGTCCACCTGGACCCCGTGTCGCACCAGCACGGTGGATTTCGTCAACCCATGGCTCACCGGACGCTCCACCTGGGGCAGGGCCACAAAGGCCGCCATCAGCGCCGCCGGATCGGTGGAGGTGGCGACGAGATCGATGTCCCTGACGGTATCCTTCCAGCGCCTGATGCTTCCGGCAACCTCGATCCGCTCAAGAGCGGCATGTTTCCTGAGCTCCTCCGCCAGTTCATGGGCCAGGGGGAGCATCCGTCCCAGGGGAAAGCGCTCCCGCCCCCGCTTCACCAGGGCAAGTCCTCTCAGGATATTCTGCTCGGCCTGGCTCCGGATCTTGGGCAGCCCTGCCAGCCGGTGCTCGGATGCAGCCCGCTCCAGATCGTCCAGACTGCGTATCCCCCCTTTTTCGTAGAGCAGTCGGGCAGTCTTGGGACCCAGACCGGGGACGGCCAGAAGTTCCAGCATCCCGGGCGGCACATCCTGCCTGAGCTGTTCGTGGACCGCAATGCTGCCCGTGTCGAGATACTCCTCGATCTTTGCGGCAAGATCGCGGCCTATGCCGGGGATTTCCAGCAGTTCCTTGTGCGAGAGCGTGGCCACATCCCGGGCAAGCCCCTCCATGTTCAGCGCTGCCCGGCGGTATGCCCTGATCTTGAAGATGTCGTATCCCCTGAATTCCTGGATGTCGGCAATCTCCGTAAATATGCGGGCGATCTCGATATTTTTCATGGTGTCACCTTCTAGAAGTATAGCTTCATTCCGGAAACGTGCCTCCCTCTGCGTTGAACGGTGCAGAGGGCGATCACCTGCCGGACGGGTTTGCCCATGAAACATCGTGCGGAACGTATTCAGCGGGATAGGTTGAGGGTTTGCAGGGGAGTAGTCCACGGCAGGAACAGGTATGTCAGGGAGGTGGCGGAGCAACGGGGGTGCCAGGTAAACGCCTGCTCCAACAGAGACGGAGGCGGTCACGGCTCTGGCGCAATGCCCCCAACGGCCCGTCTCACCGGAGACGGGCCGTTGGGGGGAGCTTATGCTTTCTGGAGTTTTTTCCTCAGTCCGACCATGCCTGCCAGAGCCGAGCCGAGCAGCAGGCAGGTGGCAGGCTCAGGAACCGGGGCCGGAGCAGAGGTTGACTGGATGCTGCCGGTAGCACTGACCGGTACCAGGTCTGTGGCAGGGTCCAGGTCGAGAACGGTGCCGGAGAGATCGAGTTGGCTGGTGCCGACGCCGATGCCGGTGAAGTACAGCGAGGCCAACGTAGTATCGCTGGTAACCCCGTTCAGGGAGGCCAGTCCGGCGTCGAAGGTCACGATGTTGGTGCTGCCGGCCGATGGGGGGGTGAAGCCGGCCAGGTAGTCGTTTGTGATCGGGGTGCTGAACAGCAGGCTGTCGAAGCGCAGGATGGCAGGGTCGAAGGTGAGGGCCAGGTTGAAACCGAACAGCTGTTCGCCGGGGGTGACGGAAAGGTTTACATCCACCCGGGAACTGCCGCCGGTCTGGATCGACTGGAAGTTGGGGGAGAGCGTGACACTGTAGGCCAGGGCATGGCCGGTCAGCGCGAACAGGCAGAACAGGATGAACATCGGGATGAATCGCTTCATGACGGTCTCCTTGAATGAATGGTGAGGCGGTCATCGCTGCGGATGGCCGCCGTATGCATCGCTTAGATACCCTGCATTATGGTGTAGAAAAAGCGGGCGTCGAGCAGGTCGACCTTGCCGTCCCGATTGAGATCAAAGGCCGGATTGCGGAGCGTTGTCTTGCGGATCTCCGCCAGGAGGATGGCGTAATCCGCATTGTCGACCTTGCCGTCCTGGTTGAAGTCGGGGAAGTTCGGGTCGAAGCGAACGATGTATGGTCTCATCATCTCGTTGTCCTCATGTTCGACGATATGGCAGTGCCATACATACTCGCCGGGGATGTCGAATTTGGCCTTGATGCGGGTGATCTGCCCCGGCATTGCCACCACCGTGTCCTTGTAGCCTTCCTCGTTGGGATTGACCGGGGTCGGCGATCCGAGCGGGGCAAAGGTGACCGGGTCGAAATCCTGGCGATCGAGGACCAGGAAGCGCACCAAGTGCAGGTGGATCGGATGGGCATCCACGGTGGTGTTGAAAATCTGCCATTCCTCGACGGCATTCAGCAGCGGGGCTTCGGTGACCGGTTCTGCCCACAGCTTTGGTATGCTGATCGGATTGTTGCCGGCATCCTGCGTCAGGACACCCAGCAGGGCTGCCTTGGGCCCCATCGGGAATCCGCCGGCAGTGGCGCAGGCATTGAGGAAAACCGACGGATCATCGGGAGTGAAAGGCACATTCGGAATGGCCACCAGCGAGCCATTGACCTCCTGCACGCATACCTGATTCGATTCCAGTTCGTTGAGGGTCAATTGGCGGGTATTGGTAGTGGCCCCGAGCTGGCCTTCCGCCGGCAGGACCAGGTTTTGCGGAGGCGTGGCAGTGGCGTCCGTTGCCTGCGTGAGGGTGCTGTTGACCACAAACTGCATCACCTGACCGGTGGTGCCGGGATCGGAGGGATCATCCGGGAAACCGCCGAAGGGGGCATCCGGCGCGGTATTGATCATGCGGACTACGGTACCAGTGGGAAGATTGCGGAAGTCGACGATCACGTCGGCCCGTTCGGCCGGCCCCATCAACAGCGCCCTCGGATTGGCGGGATCAGGGGTAACCGTCGGCAGGGTCCCGTTGCCCGGCAGCTGGGCGGCAAAACCGGTCTGTATCATGGCCACCTTGGGCAGGAAGCCCTGCTCGGCCCCGATCTGGAAGAAGGGTAGCTCCGCTCCGAGGGTCTCGTTGGCTGTACCGGGATTCAGAACCTGAAACAGGGCCAGGTTGAGTGTACGGGAGTTGCAGCCGTCCAGCAGGCGCAGGCGATACAGGGCGGGTGCCACTTCCAGCTGCGGCCAGGTGTTGCCATTGACCACCATGGTATTGAAAAAGGCCTCCGGATTCCAGATAGGGGCGATGTCGGAGCCGGGTACAAAAGGAATGTCCAGTACCCCGGCCCCGGGGAACTGCTCGGGCTGCGCCGGAACGTTCAGCTCTTCGAAGAAGGCGCGGTTGCCGGGGTAGAACAGGGAACCATCGGCATTGAAGGATCTGTCCTGGATCGCGAGGGGGATCTCGCGGATCTTGGCGCGCACCGAGGGGGTAAAGTTGGGATCCCCCCCCGCTGTCTTGGGAGCAGGGCCGGGTAGATAGGCCATGTTGCCCTGGTTGTCCCTGACATGGCCGTCGCCGTTGATTCCTCCGCGGATCAGCCAGAATCCGGCTGGTCCGGCATAGACATTGTTGCGGGTCATGCCCAGGGCATGGTCGTGGTACCAGAGCGTTGCGGCAGGCTGGTTGTTCTCGTACCCGTAATACGCCGATCCCGGAACCGTGTTGGTGTTGTCGAACTGGTCGAACTTGGACCCCCGTTTGGCATAGCCGGCCGGAATGTTGTTCGCCGCCGGCAGCCACCATGCCTCCGGATATCCGTCGCTCTGGGGGTTGACATGGGAGCCGTGGACATGCGTCACGAGCGGAACCGGACCGGTATAGGGAGCCGGATTCATGGTCATGCAGTCGGTGTGGTTGCCGCCGTCGGCGCAGCCGGTGGCAGGCGGATTGGCCCAGTGCAGGGTCTGATCGACGGTCAGGAGGTGGGGCAGGAAATTACCGCTGGCATCTTTCAGGTCATTGATCCAGCGTACTTTTGTCTGGCTGCCGGAGGTATTCTCCACCGTAAAGGCGGGGTAGTTGAAGGAAATGCCGCTGGAAAGCGGGGCCGGAGCCACGAAATTCGCCGGCAGGACATCTTGGGCTCGGCCGTAGCTCCAGACCGTGGTGGACGGGAAACCGGATGGCAGGATCTGCTGCCTGAACTGGCGCACGGCAATGTTGTAGTCCGCTGCAGGATTGCCGGGTTGGACGGTACTTTTCGGCATTACCGGCGGTATGACCAGGGGGGTCGCAAATTTGGGGATGGTGGTCGGATCAAGCGTGCCTCCCGGCACCGGCGCGGCCGATACAACAGTCATGTGCCCCTGGGTCAACAGGACCAGCCCCGCTCCCAGGGCGACAGCCCTTCGTTTGAATCCCGTTCCGTCATGCATGTCGTGTGTGCTCCTTTCTCTTTGGAGATTAGCCGCTTGATTTTAGGACAAGCACCAAGGCATCACTGGAGTATGGCCGCATGATGCCTCGGCTGTAATCGGACCGAGACATCGGCGTTTGGACTAACCGCAATGAGACGTATCACAGCAATAAGGGTGCCTAATTTTAATTATTTAATGTTGTTGTGTAATTTGGTTTGAGGGTGGCGGAGAGTGTAAAGTGTTCCGACGCTTCGCCGGATTGTGTTTACACTAAAAAGGGGCAGGACAGCGGGCGGAAATGGAACCG
Source organism: Geobacter sp. SVR (assembly GCF_016865365.1). Taxonomy (NCBI): domain Bacteria; kingdom Pseudomonadati; phylum Thermodesulfobacteriota; class Desulfuromonadia; order Geobacterales; family Geobacteraceae; genus Geobacter; species Geobacter sp. SVR. Next base: position 2,849,412 of record NZ_AP024469.1, on the reverse strand, counting down.
CAAAGGTGGGGAAAGCGAGCCCGTTACGGGCGTTCAGCTGCGTTGCACGATGCCGGTGGTGAATATGTCCATGTAGTGTCGGATCAGCTCTTCGTCCCGCTCGGGGGAGTGGTTGATGAACTCCTGGGTGGCCAGGGTGCTGAGAAAGTAATAGTTGACCATGCCGGCCATGGCAAGGGCGGTGTCCTCGGGGTTCAGCCCCTGGCGGAACTGCTGCTGCGCGATACCCTGCTCGATAATCTCGATCAGGATCTGCAGCACCTTGCGGATGGCGGGTTGAACGATGGTGGCGAAGCCGCGGGTAGGGGTGGTGAGTTCGCTGGTGTAGAAACGCAGCAGCAGAGGGTTGCTGCGGTGCCGTTTGATCGACCAGCGGATGTATTCTTCGATCTTCTCCAGCGGGGTGGCATCCTTTTCCCGGATGTCGTCGATGTAATCGAAACAGGCGAACTGTTCCTGCAGGACCGACCAGTACAGCCCCTCCTTGCCGTCGAAGTAGTACGAAACCATCGATATACTGACGCCGGCGGCGGTGGAGAGTTCCCTGATGCTGACGCCATGCAGTCCCCGCTCCGCAAAGAGGGCGGTAGCGGTTGAAACCAATCTGGTGCGGTAATCCTGTCGGTCCATGGGCGTACCCTATCAGACCTCCCCCGGAATGCGCGACAAAAAAATGATCGGGCTTCAAAGTTTCATTGCATTCTGCCGGGGATATGGTACATATAAATCAAACGTTCGTTAGAATGGGACGTGTCACGGCACACCGGCCGGAAAAGGAGATAATCGCCATGCCGATTTATGAATACCGCTGTGAAGGGTGCGGCAAAAAGTTCCAGGTTGTGTCCACGATCAGTGAACACCGCCGCGGTGGAGTTGTGTGTCCTCAGTGCAACAAGGGATTTGCGCTGCTGCAGTATCGCGAAGCCCATGCCTGGGAGAACCGGCGTCTGCCACAGCCCCGCATCTGAAGCAGCGGTCGAGAAACCGGCAATACCTGTCCCGCTAACGCCCGGGCCGGCCCCACGCGTGCCGGCCTTTTTGCGTTCATTTTCCATCGGGCGCGCGCTCCTCAGTCCATCCCGCCAATTCCCCGTTGACTCCCACCTTTCAGGCAGCACTGCCCCTGCGTCCTTTTGTCTTTTTTGCGGATCTGTAGTAGTATGCCGCTCCCTTACATCACCGATACAGGAGCCGTAATGAAATTGACCGCAGAACAGGCATGCATCGTTGTCCCGTATATCATCGAAGCGACCGGACTGAAACCGTTTCAGGTCGAACATACCGTCGAACTGCTGCAGGAAGGTGCCACAGCCCCTTTTATTGCCCGGTATCGCAAGGAACGTACCGGGGAACTCGACGAGGTGCAGATCCGCCTCGTGGAGGAGCAGCTGTGCTATTTCGGCGAGCTGCAGGAGCGCAAGGCAACCGTGCTGCGCTCGATTGAAGAGCAGGGCAAGCTGACTCCGGAGCTCAGGCAGCGCATCGAGAATTCGCGCCAGAAAAACGAAGTCGAGGACCTGTACCTCCCCTACAAGCCCAAGCGCCGCACCAAGGCGACCATTGCCCGCGAGCGGGGGCTGGAGCCGCTGGCCGACATCATCGCGGCCCAGGAACTGCGGGAGGGCAGCCCGGAGCAGGCAGCCCAGCCATTTGTCGATCCGGAACAGGAGGTGCCCGATGCGGCTGCGGCCCTGGAAGGGGCTGGCCATATTCTGGCCGAACGGCTGGCCGAAGATATCGATAGCCGCGCCGTGGCGCGCCGCCTGACCGGCGAGCAGGGGGTGATGGTCTCGCGGGTGGCGTCCGACAAGCAGGGGCAGGTCACCAAGTTCGAGATGTATTACGATTACCGGGAACCGCTGACTGCGATCCCCTCCCACCGCATGCTGGCCATGCGCCGCGGCGAGAAGGAGGAGGTGCTCTATCTGTCGATCGATGCGCCGGCCGAGCAGATCCTGTCAGGCCTGAAGGCGCGCCTGATCCGGCAGGAGAGCGTTTTCACACCATTGCTGGAACGGGTTGCGGAAGATGCCTACAAGCGGCTGATCTCTCCCTCCATCGAGGTGGAACTGCGCCTGGAGGCAAAGGAGCGGGCGGACCAGGAAGCCATCGCGATCTTTGCCCGCAACCTGCGCGACCTGCTGCTGGCCCCGCCGGCCGGAGGCAAACGGGTATTGGGTATAGATCCCGGCTTCCGCACCGGCTCCAAACTGGCGGCAGTGGATGCCACCGGACGCTTTCTGGAGCATGTGACGGTCTATCCGCACATCGGCGAGGGGCGTATTCCCCAGGCCCGGCAGGACTTCCTGCGCCTGGTGGAGACGCACGGCATCGAGATGATTGCGGTGGGCAACGGTACTGCCGGACGGGAGATGGAGATTTTTTCCCGGGAGACCCTGGCCGGTGCGGGACGACACCTGCCGGTGGTTTCGGTCAGCGAGGCGGGCGCCAGCGTTTATTCGGCCTCGGACATCGCCCGGGAGGAATTCCCTGATCTGGACCTGACCGTGCGGGGGGCCATTTCGATCGCCCGCAGGCTGCAGGACCCGCTGGGGGAACTGGTCAAGGTCGATCCGAAAAGCATCGGCGTGGGGCAGTACCAGCACGATGTCAACCAGTCCCTGCTCAAGAAGTCCCTGGACGGTGTGGTGGAGTCGTGCGTCAACTACGTGGGGGTCGACCTGAACACCGCTTCCTGGGCGCTGTTGTCCTATGTCTCCGGTCTGGGACCGTCACTGGCCAAGGCGATTACCCGTCATCGCGACGAAAACGGCCCGTTCCCCTCGCGGCAGGCACTGTTGAAGGTAGCGCGCTTCGGGGCCAAGGCCTTTGAACAGTCGGCCGGCTTCCTGCGCATCAGGGGAGGGGAGCATCCGCTGGATAACACCGCCGTGCATCCGGAGCGTTACCCGCTGGTGGAGGCCATGGCCGCCGACCTGGGGGTGTCCCTGACGCAGCTGGCTTCGGATCAGGCGCTGATCGCCCGCATCGATCCCCGGCGCTACGTGACGGAGGAGATCGGCCTGCCGACCCTGAACGACATCATCGCGGAACTGAAGAAACCGGGGCGCGACCCGCGCAGTCAGTTCCAGAGCGCCGCCTTCAGGGAGGACATCCGCGAGATCGGCGACCTGAAGGTCGATATGGTGTTGCAGGGTGTGGTGACCAATGTGACCGCTTTCGGCGCTTTTGTGGACATCGGCGTCCACCAGGACGGGCTGGTGCACGTGAGCCATCTGGCCAAGCGCTTCGTCAAGGATCCCAACGATGCCGTCAAGACCGGGCAGGTGGTCAAGGTCAAGGTGCTGGCAGTGGAACCGCAGCGCAAACGGATCTCGCTTTCCATCAAGGAGGCACCGCAGGGGGAGAGTTGAAGCAGGGAAGGGGACGTTAAGAGGCCTCTGGCACAGAGGGCACAGAGGAAAAACTTTTCAAAAAAAAATCAAGGGATAGACAGGAGTTGAAAGGATTGTAAAAATCAGGACCGGAAGAATTTGGGGTCACAGGCCTTTCAGGTCTTATCCTGTTCATCCCTGTGAGCGATAGTTTGCCGTTGTTATTTCAATTGTCCCAGAAAAACCGCGTGACGCAGCCCGCCCCGGCCGGGGCGGGTGGTGCTGACCGTAAATCCGGCCTTTTGCAGGCGCCGGTCAAAGCCTTCGTCGTACTGCTCGCCCCACACTGCCACCGTTCCTCCCGGTCTGAGTGCCCGCCGCATGTTCTCGATGGCCCGGCTGCCGTAAAGGGGGTCGCCGACAGGATCTGTTTTCGCGTGGGGTCCCCGGTAGAGGTCCAGCACGAGAGCATCGAAGCGCGCTTCTCCCCCCTCGGCGGCGCTGCGGCGGATCAGATCGGCCACATCCCCGATCCGCACCTCGACGCGCGGGTCGGCCACGGCATTGCCGGTCAGCTCCGCCAGCGGTCCCCGGCACCATTCCAGCACCACCGGGTTGAGTTCCGCCACCACAATGCCGGCCGCAGCGGGCAGACTGTCGAGCACCCCCCGCAACGTGCAGCCCATCCCCAGCCCGCCCACCAGCACCCGCGGACGCTCCCGCTCCTGCAGGCCGCGGCAACCGAGTCGTCCCAGTTCTACCTCGGAGCGGTTGGCCAGGCTGTTCATCAGAACCTGATTGCCGATCATGATCAGGAAGTCGCGTTCGCCCCGTTGACGCAGCTCCAAAGCACCTTCGTCCGTTTCTATCCTGTCGATGATCTTCCAGGGTTGTGCCATGGTGCTCAGTTCCTCCAGTTCCTGCTGCGGGACTCTTCCTCGCCGGCTTCCACTTCGCTCAGGAGATCCAGATAGGTGGCATAGCGCTCGGCCGGAATGCGCCCCTGCTCCAGCAGGGCGGCCACAGCGCAGCCGGGCTCCGAACGGTGCCGGCAGTTGCGGAAGCGGCAGGCGAAGCCTTCATGTTCCTCGAAACCGGCATAGTAGGCTGCCAGATCGTCCACGGTGATGTCCACCAGACCGAAGTCGCGGAAACCGGGGGTGTCCACCAGTTCGCCGCCGCCGGCCAGTGCGTGCAGGGTGGCAACGGTGGTGGTGTGGCGTCCCATGTGCTTGTATTCGCTGGCAGAGCCGACCTTGAGGTCGATGTCGGGGCAGAGGGCGTTCAGAAGCGCGCTTTTGCCGACGCCGGTCGTACCGACGAAGGCTCCGCGGTGCCCGGAGCTGAGGAACTCCTGCAAAGGGGCAAGTCCGGTGCGGGTGAGGGCGCTCAGGGGGAAGATCGGGAGTGAGCCGGTATAGAGACTGTACAGAGCGGCGCTGACCTGGCTCATTTCTTCCAGATCGCATTTGTTGATCACCAGGAACGGGGCGAGTCCTGCGGCACGCGCCGCCACGATGGCCCGGTCGATGAATCCGGCCGGCGTCAGCTGGGCAGCCACTATGCCAAGCACATCCAGGTTGGCTGCCACCAGATGTACGCCGCCCCGGGCATCACCGCGGCGTAGCTCGGTGCTGCGCGGCAATCGCTGCAGCGTTTCGCCCGTGACCGTAACCCTGTCGCCGACCACATGCCCGGAGTTGCGCTTGATGCGGACCATGCGACGGGACCCGTCCGCGAGTCGCACCTCCACCGCGACGCCGTGGTGGGCAACGATCAGCCCCTCACATTCCGTACCGTTACCGGATACGCCGCTCGTGGGCCTGGTGCTTCCGCTTCTGAAGGGCTTGTCTTTCACGCCTCACTCCGTGCCGGACCGCCTCAGGCCTGGCAACGCAACAGCTTGATTCCGTCCTCGAACAACACCTGCATCTTGTTGGGGGGGATGACCTGTTTCACGATGCCGAGTCCGAACGCGGGATGATTCAGCAGCGTGTTGGCTGTAAATCTGCCGTTCAGGTCATAGGCAAGCGCCCGCTCGACCTGCATGGCAGGACGAAGCGCGCTCCACTCTTCCTGCTCGGCCTCGACCGGGTCCTTTTTGACGGAACGCGTACCGGTCGAGGTTGCGCGGGCAGTTGCACCGGTGCGCGGGGAAGCCTGCCGGGGGGAGGAGGCCGATTTGGCCGATGGGGGTGGATAGTAGTTGTGCACTCCTCCGCAGGTGTTGCACTCCACCCGCACCACCTTTTCGCCGACCATGGCGACAATGCGATGATTCAATATGTCACGGCACCGCGTGCAGCGGGCCTCGATGATGTCTCCTGCAGATAACGTGGTGGTTCTCATGCTTTTCCTTGTCGTGGGGATTTTCCAAAAAAAAAGCCCGCGCCGAAATGCCGCGGGCCGTGCGGAGTGCGTTTCAGATTGGAGCCAGTATACCCGAACTCGAAGGCCGGTGTCAAAGCTGTTCGGCAGGGTCCCGATATTTTCCGGGCAGCCGCGGGGGGCCCTGATGCGGTTCATTTCCGGCGTTTTGTGTGCTAGTATGGTTCTCATGCACGCCGCTATCATTACCCAGTCGCTGACCAAACGCTACGGCAGCCTGACCGCCCTGGAGGATTTCGACCTCACGGTGGCACAGGGGTCGATCTTCGGCCTGCTTGGCCCCAACGGCGCCGGCAAGACCACCCTGATCCGCATCCTGACCACCCTGATGCGCCAGACCAGCGGAACGGCCCTGATTCAGGGGCTCGACATCCGCTGTCAGGGGCGCGAGATCCGGCGCCTGATCGGCGTGGTGCCCCAGGAGAACAGCCTGGACCGGTACCTGACTGCCCGCGAGAATCTGGAACTGCACGCGCGTCTGCACGGCATGGAGGCACGGCTCTACCGCCAGCGGATCGACGAGCTGCTGGAATTGATGGGGCTGGCCAATCGTCAGAAGGATTTTCCCGATACCTACTCCGGCGGCATGCAGCGCCGGCTGGTGGTGGCACGGGCACTGGTGCACCAGCCGCAGGTACTGTTCCTGGACGAGCCGACCACCGGGCTGGACCCGCAGTCGCGGCGGGCGGTCTGGGAGTATATCCGCTCGATTGCCGGCAGCATGACCATTTTCCTGACCACCCATTATCTGGAAGAGGCCGAGCAGCTCTGCGACCGGATCGCCATCATGGACCACGGCCGCCTGATCGTCCAGGGTACTACCCAGGAACTGAAGGAACGCCTGACCGGCGATACGGTGTACGAGATCGAGTTCGGCGAGGAAGGTGATCGCTACAGGGACCTGTTGCGGGGCATGGCCTGCGTGCGCGGCGTCAGCGCAGTTGGCCGGACGGTCCAGGTGGCGCTGGAGAGTTGGGAATGCCTGTCCGAAGTGGTGACTGCCCTGAACGGGGCGCCGCTGAGGCGCATTTCATTGCGCGAGCGGACCTTGGAGGATGTGTTCATCAGCCTGACCGGCGCGGGGGTGCGCGAATGAAGCTGCAGGGTTCCGTGGCAATCTGGCGGCGCGACATGCTGGTGCTCCGGCGCAGTATCCTGTCGGAGCTGGTGGCGGTGGTGGCGTATCCGCTCACCATCTACCTGGCCTTCGGCATTGGCATGAAGGGCTATATCGGTGAGGTGGAGGGGGTGCCCTACAGTCTGTTCATCGCCCCCGGCCTGATCACGATGACAGCGGTCAACGCCGCCTACAGCGAAAGCGTCTGGAGCCTCTGGTTCCACCGCAGGGTGCAGTTCACCATCGAATCCTACCGGGTCACCCCGATCAGCGTATCCGAGATCGTGGTGGCGAAGATCTTCTCCGGTTTCACCCATGGTCTCATCAAGGGGCTCAGCGTTGCGCTGGTGATCTTCGCCATCACCCCCTTCAGGTTTGCTCCCGCCAATCTGCTGGCCTACCTGGCTTTCCTGATCCCCGGCTCAGCCCTGTTCTCCTGTGCCGGCGTCATCTCCGGCACGATCATGGACAAGCCCGAAACCATCGGCAGGGTCGAAGCGATCCTGATCATGCCGCTGATCTTCATGTCCGGGCTGTTCTTCCCCCTCTCTTCCTACCCGTCCACGCTGGTGCCCTGGATCAAGGCGCTGCCGACCACCGCCCTGTTCGAAGGCTCCCGCCATGCCTTGGTGCATGGCGACTTCTCGGCTGCCTTCGGAGCCCAGGTGGCTGTCATGGCCCTGATCACGTTCATTGCCGCCGTGCGGATCTTCCGTCGCAAGATGTCGGAATAGCCGGCAACCGCCCCCCGGACCTTCATCCTGCCGGCCTGAGAGGACCCCTGTCGATCCCGGCTTTCCGCCCTGTTCCCAGAATTAACCCTCCGGTTGGTTCGCGCAGCGGTGCCGGCGCAGGTACTCGATCCGCCTCTGCAGGATCAGGTCCGGACGTTGGGGAGCCGGTATGCTCGTCAACCGGTCCGGCTCGATGCCGAGCCGGGTTGTGTTCATCCGGACGATCCGCATGATTTCAGTCCAGTCCGCCGGTTCTCCCTCCGCCCCCTTGTCCGCGGCCGAGACCAACGGCAGGATTCCGGCGATACCCCCTTTCACAGCCTTTTCAACGGTCGTTATCCTGGTCGAATCCCTGAGTTCGCTCCATCTGTTGAGGTGCCCGTGCAGCAGGCTGGTCCAGGCCAGGGCCGTGCCGAAAGCGGCCGGCAGCCGCAGACGGTGGTTGAAGGGACGGGCCATGTCGAAGCCGCTCAGGCAGTGCCGGTGATGGGCAGGGTATTCGGACGGATCGGTGGCGAGTTTGCCAATGTCATGGAACAGGGCGCAGAAACGGGCCAGAGGGCTGTCGGAATGGGACGACAGCCGCTCGAGCACCTGGAGCGAATGGGTGCAGAGATCCCCTTCGGGATGGTGGGCAAGCGGGCCGGCCGGGACTCCGCCCATACGGAAGAGTTCGGGCAGGTACTGCCGGCCGACACCGTATTCGAGCATGTCCCGGAAAAAACGCTCCGGATGGGGGGCTGACAGCGCCTTTACCATTTCCCGGCTGAAGCGTTCTACAGGAATCGTTTCAAAGCTGCCGGACCAGTCCTGCGAGCGGATCAGCTCCCCCGTATCGTCGCTCAGGCGCCAACCGTCCGCCTCGAAGCGGAAGGCCCGGAAGATGCGCAACGGATCGTCCGCAAAGGTGCGTTTTGTACATGCCCGCAACAGGCCGGCCTCCAGGTCGCCGCGTCCTCCCAGGGGATCGATCAGCCTGCCGGACAGGTCCATGGCCATGGCATTGACGGTGAAGTCGCGGCGGACGAGATCGGCATCGAGGAGAGGGGTATCAGCCAACGCCGTCAGTTCGATCGTGCCGAAGGATGGGTTGCTCGCGAACCAGATCGGATCGGTGCTTTTGCCCTCCACCAGCCGGAAACCGGCGGCACGAAGCTGCGCAGGCGCCAGTGCGGCGGCCAGGTCGATGTCCCTGATCTCGCGCCCCAGCAAATGGTCGCGGACGCTGCCGCCGACCAGGAATACCAGCCGGTGACAGTGGGGTGGGAATACTTGCCGTATGATTTCGATGGTTGAATTCAGGATAGTCCTCCCTTTGGAATGCAGGCAGCCATGCCGGCATCGTCGAAGCGTTCAGGGGGAGTTTCGGCCACGGCGCCCGGAGGAGTATACCAAATTTTGCTTGCGAAAACGGTACTTATAAAACTATAGTGACCTGTGTCTGAATCTTTGCAAGGAGGCGGATACCATGGTGTCAGTAGTTTCCGGCAGTAATCTGGCCACAAGCCTGCGAGAATTGGACCAGGTGACGCCCCCCACCCAGCAGCAGGCATCGGCGCAGGCCTCCATGAGGGCCGGTCAGGCGATTCTTACGGCCACGACCGATACGGTGACCATTTCAAAAGAAGCGCTGAACAAGGCCAAGGGTTCCGAAAAAAACGAAAAGAGCCGGGCCAAGCCGGAGAAACAGACCGCTCAAAAGACCATTACGCGTCGCTAGACGAACAGCAAAAAAAAAAGACCGGCTACCAGCCGGTCTTTTTTTTGTCCGGACTTCAGGCGGCTATCGGCATGAAGTCGTTGGCCGGCACGATCCTGTCCTGCTCCAGGGTGACGGCGTGGGAACTGTGTTCGATCAGGTCGTAGAGATGGAGATACTTGGCCACTTCGCTGGTGCGGGCGGTCTTCTTGCCAAAATACTTCCCGGTTTTGCCGTAGACATCGACCACCACGCGGTCGTCGTAGATGGCGAAATCGAGTGAATTCACCGTGTCGTTCTTCCCGATGGCGCCGATCGGCGGCAACTCGTCGCGAAATGCTATCCGCACGCCGACGTTCTCATGATGCAGGGCAGTAAGAATCTTCTGGAATTCCGGCATGGCCAGTTCTTCGCGGCTGCCGATGAAGATGCGACTGACCCTGATTCCGCGTTCCCTGGCGCGCTGCTCGGCCTGGTAAAAATTGACCAGCGCTCCCCGCAAATCCAGACCGCTCGACAGGGGGTCAACGGTTTTGACGCTGTGAAAGGCCTGCTCCATCTGCTTTGCCCCTTCCAGATGATATTCCATTTCCTCCAGCGGGATGAAGCCCTGCTCAAGCAGCGAAATGGTGCGCATGGACGAAGACAGGAGTTCGCGCGCCCTGATCTGGCATTCCGGGTCCTCGATTCTGGCTATGGCGAACGTGATCTCATGGGCATGGGTATAGCTCTCCAGCACGTCCTCGCGCGTCTTTTCGATCTCCTCCCTGATCAGGTAGGTGACCAGGGACAGGAGAATGCCGATGCCGAAGATTGTGTAGGCAGCTTCCTTGTAGTGCAGCACCCAATGAAAGAAGATGGCAAGTCCCGAACCGGCAATGAACTCCACCAAAACCGCCACGTTGTGAAATTTTTTATTCATGCTATCCTCCGATAATAATCACCGCTGAACCGGCGACACCCGACGCTCCGGCGCGGCTTCGCCGTCCATGGTTCATGGTGCCCGGGAATGGCGGGCTTTTCCGCAGATGCAAAAATGCCGGGCTGCCGGTACTCCAACGATTTCCGGCAACCAGGCATCCAGGCGAGCCCTGTGCCCTTCCATCCCCCACTCTTTGCCAATGTTCGGTATCTGGGTTATCGTCAGGCATTTATAAATTTTAATTCCATAATCCCGGAAGTCAACCTTCTGCAACGGCCGAAGAAGGGGCTGGTGCCGATCATCCGGGGCGGATTTCGTGACGCTTTCCGAATGAATGTTGTTGAAAGACAACAGATTGTTTCAATTTTTTTTGATATTTAAAAAAGATAAATTTCGGGAGGATTTTTTGACCATTGAAGAAGCATTCGGCCTGGTGATCCGCAGGCTGCGAAAGGAACGCAATTTTTCCCAGGAGAAACTGTCCATATCAAGTTCTCTCGGGCGTGCGTTTATCTCGCAGCTGGAGCGCGGAAAACAGCAGCCGACTCTTGTCACCATTTTCGAACTGGCCAGCGCCCTGAATGTCTCTGCATCGCGGATACTTGCGGAGATCGAGTTGCTGCTGAAGTACAACAGCGCCAGGCTGCAGAAGCTCGATCAGAAACTGGTGTACGGCAATTGGATAAGCGACCAGGGGGAGGGCATGTTGAGCCAGTGTACCGATTACGGGGGAAATGAGACGATTCTTCTGGTGGACGACGAAATCCAGCTTCGCGAAATGCTGTCCCAACTGCTGAGAGAATTCGGATACCACATCCTGCTGGCCGAAGATGGCCAGGAGGCGGTCGAAACCTTCAAAAACAACATGCAGAGCATCAGCATGATTCTGATGGATGTGATGATGCCGCGCAAAGATGGCGTCAAGGCCTACAAGGAGATACTCGAACTGCAGCCGGATGCCCAGGTGGTGCTGATGAGCGCCTATGCCGCCGATTGCCTGGGTGGGGTCGAAAAATTCAACTTCATCCAGAAACCGATGTCACCCCTCGAACTTCTCAAAAAGATCAGGCATACCCTCGATTCGTGAGCCGGCGCCATCGCCGGTTCGGCATATCCGGAGCGTACCATACGGATTCCGTATGTCAGCTTCCGCAGATGTCCAGAAGCAACTCCAAGCCAAGCTCCCACCCGGATTTACCCCGCACCCCCGTTTCCGAGTTTCTCCTTTGTCATGCCGTTGCGCAATGCTTCCAAAATCAGCGTCGGATCCTCGACAGAGTCCCGTTTCCCTTGCCGGCAGTCGGATAACCCTCACGGCGTCATCGCGTTCAAAGCAGTGCTGGCCTGAAAAGAGTACACTGGCAGGCCCGAAAATCTTCGGAATCATCCCAGCCGGATCAGGACGGCACCCGCCAGAATCAGCGCGGCTGCCATCAGTCTGATTCTGCCGAACGACTCCCCCAGAAACAGGATGCCGATCAGCACCCCCACCAGGATGCTGACCTGGCGCACCGGCACGGCATAGCTGACCGGCGCCCGGTTGAGGCCGTAGCGGAAGGTGAGAAAGGAGGCCATCATGACCGGTCCGCTGCACAGGATGAGGCGCCAGTGTTCGCGCCACTCCTCCATGATCAACGCCCGGTATTTGGGCCGCAGCAGGTTGAAGCTCATCAGAGCCAGCATCGCCAGTACCAGCAGGTAGGTAAAGTAGAGCGGAGAGTAGTTTCCAACGCCGGTTTTTTCGGCAATGGACCCGATTGAATAGATGAAACCGGCTGCCAGGGCGGCCTGAACCGAGGTGGTGCGCAGATCGCGGAAGGGACGCGTCAGCTCGAGTGCGGACAAGCGCTGCAACTGCACCGTGTAGGTGCCGAAGATCACCAGTAGGATGCCGCACAGTCCCGCCAGGGTCAGGCGTTCGCTCAGCAGCACGGCTCCCCAGATCGGGACGTAGACCATCGAGGTCTGGCAGAGGGGATACACCACCGACAGATCCCCGGTCCGGTAGGCGCGTCCGTTGAAGAGGTGATACAGCACAAAGCAGACGGCTGCCGTGGCGATCAGCGCCAGCGTGCGGGGAGCGGGCCACCCGAACGGTTCCGGTGCCAGCGGCAGCATCACGGTAAACAGGCCGGCCGAGGCAACGAACATCCACCAGATGAAGACGGTCTTGTGCCGGCTTCTCTTGACCATCATGTTCCAGAGTGCGTGCATTACGGCCGAGATAACGATCAGGGTGAAGGCGAGGGTCGACATGGGGGGATTATAGACGAGCTTGCAGGGGATTGAGAGCGATTTCTGACAGGCGCCCCCTTTTTCCTGCCGAGGGCGCCAGACCTGCCGGAATGCCCCTCTGCCGATGCCGGAAAGCATCTCCGGCACCGGCAACGGGGATGCATTTGTCACCGTCCCCGCAGGTATTCGATCAGCAGGCGCACTCCCACGCCGGTGGCCCCCTTGGGCGAGCAGGGGCGGGTCTTGTCGCTCCAGGCAGTGCCGGCGATGTCCAGATGGGCCCAGCGAGTCCTCCCCACGAACTGTTTCAGGAACCAGGCGGCGGTAATGCTGCCGCCGTCACGGCTGCCGGCATTCTTCAGGTCGGCTATGTCGCTTTTCATGGTTTCGCCGTATTCGTCCCACAGCGGCAGTTCCCATACCCGTTCGCCGCAGCGCTCGCCCGCCCGTTTGAGGCTTTCGATCAGCCGACGATCGTTCCCCATCAGTCCGCTGGCCTCATGCCCGAGAGCCACTACGCAGGCACCGGTCAGGGTCGCCAGATCGACCATCACCGAGGGCTTGTAGTGGGTCCGGGCGTAGTGCAGCGCGTCGCACAGGATCAGGCGACCCTCGGCATCGGTGTTGGTGACTTCGATGGTCTGCCCGGACAGGGAGGTGATCACATCCCCCGGCTTGAAGGCCTTGGCGTCGGGCATGTTCTCGGCCGTGGGAATGATTCCGATCAGGTTGACCGGCAGCTTCAGCAGGGCTGCCGCTTCCAGGGTTCCCAGCACTGCGGCTGCTCCGGCCATATCGGTTTTCATCGCTTCCATCCCGGGCCCCGGCTTGAGCGAGATGCCCCCGGCGTCAAAGGTGATCCCCTTGCCGATCAGCACCTGCGGTTTGCTTCTGTCGTCGCTGCCGCGATACTCCAGCACGATCAGGCGCGGCGGCTCGACTGAGCCCTTGCCGACCATCACCAGGGCATTCATCCCGAGCTTTTCCAGCTCCTGCATCTCCAACACCGTGCAGGATAGCGAATGGCGCGCTGCCAGTTCGCGGGCCGTCGCAGCCAGATACCCGGTCGTGGCCACGTTGCCCGGATGTGACACCAGATCGCGGGCCAGGCTCACGCCCCGGCAGACGGCCCGGACCTTTTCGATGCGGGTGCGCCCCTCTCCGGCGATCCCCTCGGGCAGCAGCAGGGTCATACCTTCGAACAGGAAGCGCTCTGCGCGGTCCTTGGTCTTATATTCGTCGAAGCTGTAGCTGCCCAGCAAAGCCCCCTCGCAGGCCGCCTCCAGGGCCGTGTCAGCCCCCGCCAGAGGCAGCGCCGAGGCGAAATTCGCCACGCGCGCCGCACGCAGCGCCTGGACGGCATTACCGGCAGCCTGGCGCAGCCGCTCGTCGTTCAGCGCATCCCTTTTTCCGAGCCCGACCAACAGCAGGCGTTCGGCCGGCAGTCTGCCCAGGGTATGGATCAGGCGGGTGCTGTTGAGCTTGCCGCTAAACTCCCTGGTGGCGGCCAGACGACTGAGGCAGCCGTCCAGGGCGGCATCGCAGGCGGTAAACAGTTCGTCGCTCCCGTCTTCGAAACAACCGATCACCAGGGCAGGAGTGGCATATTTCAGCGGGGAAGTGGAGATGACGTCGATTTTCATGGGGTGCCTTTCCGGCCGGAGTCGCAGTGCGGTCAGCCTGGTCTAATAATACCATCCAACAGGGGAGATTCACGACGGAATTCACCTGTCATAAACAGGGGCATCCGGAAAAAAGAAGTTGTATAATTATACAGTAACGGGCACATCATCGAACAGGCCGGAAACGACACGAACGGGAGACGGCCCGGCTCCCGCAGGGAGGACGATCATGGCACATCCAATTCCGGAAGGCTATCACAGTGTCACACCGATCTTTGTGTTCAAGGATGCGCGCAAAGCCATCGATTTCTACAAACGCGCTTTTGGCGCCGAGGAACGGTTCGTTATGCCGGGCCCGGAGGGCACAGGCATAATGCACGCCGAACTCAAAGTCGGCGATTCGATCATCATGATGGGCGAAGAACATCCGCAACAGGCCTGCAAAAGCGCGGAAACCCTGGGCAGCTCGCCGGTCGGCTTTTACCTGTATGTGGAGAATGTGGATGCGGCTTTCAGGAGGGCGGTCGAATCGGGGGCCACGGTCCAGATGCCGGTTGAGGAAATGTTCTGGGGTGACCGCGCCGGTTCGGTGAACGATCCCTTTGGCTACAACTGGATGCTGGCCACGCATACGCGGGACCTGACGCCGGAAGAGATCCGGGAAGGGGCCAAGGAGGCCTTTGCAAAAATGGCCGGGAAATGATAAAAACGCCGGCAACTGCAAGGGGATGGCTGATACGGCAGCCGTCCCCTTGCACTATTCAACGAGGGAAAGGGCAACTATGAGAAAGATTCTTGCAATGCTGGCACTGTCTGTCTCACTTCTGCTGCAGATCGCTTTCGGCGCGTCCGCCGGGGAGCAGCAGCGCGTCGCGGCCCCCCAGACGGTTGTGATCGACGTCCGTACTGAAGCGGAATGGAAGGCCGGCCATCTGGAAGGGGCGGTACTGATTCCGCACGACAGGATCGAGCAGGGGATCACGGGCGTTGCACCGGACAAGAAGACCCGTATCTACCTTTACTGTCGCACCGGCCGCAGAACCGGGCTGGCATTGGAGGCGTTGAAGAAGGCCGGGTATCAGGACCTGGTCAACCTGCAGACCATGGAGAAGGCCTCCCAGGAGTTGAAGCGGCACGTGGTGAAGTAAGCCCCTGCAGGCCAACTTCAGCCGCTTCACTATCTGCCCCACCATCGGTGACAATCTCCCGTCAATTCCGCAGGCATTGCCGATGGTCCGAAGCGATCTGCCTGACGGCCTGAGCCGGTATCCGCTTCGAAAGAGAATGGGAACTGCCGTGTCCCTACAGCCCCTGTGACTGAACGAAACGCTGAAAATTGATGTCAGCCCCCAGCACCCCCAGGAAGCGGTCCTGTCCATCCTTCAGAATGGTCGCTGCCGTGAAGCAGAAGGTGTCGGTAGCCATGGAGCGGTACAGGTCTGTGATGTGGCTGCCCATGCTGCCCTTGGCGCCGGTGAACCACGGCCGGTTCGACCAGTCCATGCCGAATCCGTCGGAGCCGTAGGATGCCGAGCCGTCGCTGTCGCCGCCGATGTTCGAGGTGATCTGCCTGCCGTGGGCATCGGTGACGTACAGCAGTTCGATGAAAGGGTGGGTGTGCAGCATCTGGCGCAGGCAGATCTCCTGGCGCCGGCGCTCCATGCTGAGCAGTTCACGGTTCGCGGATATCTCGGCTATGATCTCCCCGCTCCTGAAATGGGCCGCCAATCGTTGCTTTCCGAGCACCAGCAGCAGTTCGTCGGTGATCCCCCCCAGAACCTTGACCTCCTGGGCCACCTCGCCGGCCATGTATCCCATCTGCTCCGACAGCTTGGAACAGTCCTCGATGCCGGTCGTAACCTGCTGGGTGGTGGCGGACTGCTGTTCCACTGCGGACGCCATGCCGATGATCTTGTCGTTGACCGTGTCAAAGGCCTCCACGATCCGGTCCAGCGACACCTCCACCTGCCTGATTCCCTGAGAGGTCCTGACCACCTCGCTGGAGGCGTCCTGCATGGATGTGGCGGTGCGGGTGGACTCGTTCTGGACCGCCCGGATCTTGCTCGATATTTCGGCAGTAGCCTGTATGGTCCGTGCGGCCAGTTTGCGCACCTCGTCGGCCACTACCGCGAATCCGCGTCCGTGCTCGCCGGAACGGGCCGCCTCGATGGCGGCATTCAGTGCCAGCAGGTTGGTCTGGTCCGCGATCTCCTCGATCACCGTCACAAAGGTGCCGATTTCGAGAATGCTGGCGTTGAGGGTGGTGATGGCGGCCGAAAGCTGGGTCGTTGCCGTGTGGACACGGTCGGCCGTTTCCACGGCGCCGGCGGCGATCGTTTTCCCTTCCCTGACGATCTCCACCGCATCCCGGGAAGTATCCGAGACATTGGCCGCGTTTCTGGCGATGTCGGCGATGGTCTGCGACATCTCTTCGGCCGCGGTCGCGATCTGGTGCGCCCGTTCGGTCTGCACGGCGGCATTGGCGGCGAAGCGCTCCGCATTGCCGTCAAGTGTCGCTCCCGATGCAAACAGACGGTTCGAGGTGACGATGATCCCCCCCAGGCTCCTGTCAAGGGATCGGCACATGCGCTGCAGCGATTCCCCCAGTGCACCGATCTCCCCCGCGCCTGTAACGACAGCGGTGGTGTTGAAATGCCCCTCGGCCATCCTGTCGATCTCCCCCGTCATCTCGGCCAGTGCTTTCATCGGGCGGCGCAGCAGGATACAACCGGCCATGACCGTGATTGACAGCCAGGTCAGACCGAACAGGGCATAAAAGGCGTACAGCCGGCCGAGCGTTTCCCCCGGCACTTTACTGCCGATCATGCCGCCGGTGGCAACGACCATTATGGTGATACCCGCGGCCATGCCTGCAGCCAAAAACCACACCAATCGCGTCCGCATCGAAATTCCCGTCTTCCGCATAGCTCCCTCTTGAGTCGATGGCATTCGGCCGCTGCTTTAAAGGCCGCATGTGTCTCGTTTAGCAATCTGAGTGCCATGCTGCACAAAGCCTGTGTTTTTAGGGGGATATGATCTCATTCAGGGGGCGAGTCGACCGCGGATGGCGTCTGCAGGGGCTTCCAGGAGGTTTTCGACGAGTAAAAGTGCCGGCTGCTGGTCATTTTTCGGACAGGCCTAAAAGCGGCCGGCGCCTGCGGAGGGGCTTGTCGTTGTAAATCAGACCGTTATTTATCCGGGGTGGAAACGGTTTGGAGAGGGAGGATGCCTAATTTCTGCTCATTGCCCCCGGTGATCGGGGGCGGGTGGAAGAGGGGGACCTTCGCGGTCAGGCTCCCTTACGGCTGCGCTTCATCGCATACATCGCCTGGTCGGCTTTTTCCACGAGCAGGTTCATGTCGATGCCGTCCTCCGGAAAGTAGGCCGATCCGATGCTTGCCGCCAGGGGGAGCGGCCTGCATTCGAACTCGAACGGCAGGCGGACCCGCTGCATGAGCCGGGGAATCGCGGCACCCGCTTCTTCCCGGCTTTTGATACGGTGCTGGATGATGCCGAACTCGTCGCCACCAAGGCGCGCCACCGTGTCGGCATCCCTCGATGCATGCCTGATGCGTGTTGCAAATTCCTTGATGGCCGCATCCCCGGCCCGGTGCCCATAGGTGTCGTTGATATATTTGAGACCGTCCATATCCAGAATAAGGAGACCGAACTGCTCGGAGGAACGGTGCGATTGGGCGAAGCGCTGACGCAGATGATCGAAGAACAGGGCCCGGTTGGACAGGTCGGTCAAGGGGTCGTGCGTTGCTCGATAGAACAATTCGCCGGATTCGCCGGATTCGTATTTGGAGGCATTGGACATGGAAGCGGCTATCAGCCCCGACATCAGTTCCAGCACCTGAACATCCTCATCGTTGAATACGTTGGTGTCGGGCGACATCACTTTCAGTACGCCGACCACATCGTCGTGGTGTTTCAGCGGCACCACGATCATCGAGCGTAGGCCGACCCGGCGACAGGCTTCGCGGTCAACGCGCGGGTCGTTCTCCGAATCTTCACAGAAAACCGAATGACCCACTCCGATGCAATACCCGGAGAGACTGGTGTTGCGCTTCAGCCGGAGTCCGAGCTGGGGGGCGGCAATGCCGGCCGCGGCACGATAGACCATGTCCTCTCCTTCCGCCAGTTCAACCACCGCACCATGTGCGCCCGTTATCAGCTGGGAGCGTTCGGCCACCAGTGCCATGACCGCGCCCAGGTCTATGCCCAACTGTACAACTTCGGTCTGGAAACTGATGACTTCGAGGAGCCGGTGAGAACGTACCGACGATTTTCCGATCTGGTCGAGCATGGGATACCTCTGTGTAAGGGCGAAGTGTTGCTGCATGGTGCCGGGATCGGCATTGCAGGCTCGTGTCTAAAAATAGCTACGCTCAATAGCATACTTTTCGTTTTCATTAAAGCTATTTCGACGGCAGTGGTAGAATTCGCACCATGCCGGCACCGGCGCGCGAAAGCCCCTCCGTGGTGGAGGGGCTTGTGTCGGGATGTTTACGATGACGGGGTTATGTACGCCGGGAAGGATAGTGCGCCGCGCTCCGAGTCTGCTCCGGAGCCCCGGCATCCACGCTGCAGGGTAGGAGGACTACTTTCTGGCGTAGCGGTACGGCTCGTCGAAGAAGGTGATATCCGCGTAGCCTGCATGGATCTTTCCCGAATGGGGCACTCCTGCGGGGATGAAGTACCTGTCGCCTTTGGCATAGGTTTTCGTTTGCCCCCCGATCGTCAGTTCGATCGCTCCCTCCAGAACGATCCCGACCTGTGCGGCGTGCGCATGCTCGGGCAGATCCACCTCTTTCTCGAACTCCATGAAGATTATCTGGTGTGATTCGGACTGAGAAAGATACGCCCTGAGCCCTTCGAGCGGAATGTCCGCTGCCGGAAGATTCCGGATCGGCGGTGGAAAAAGATCGGTCATGGTTTCTCCTTGTGTTCGCGGGGGCACCGGTGCTACCCGGTTTCAAGAGGGCGCCCCCTCAGAATTCCAGTCCCAGTTCGGCGAAGGGACCATCGAAAATCGCCTTGGCCTTGACATTGTCCACATCGGTCTCGAACCGTTCGTAGCGGTAGCCGCCGGCAACGAAGAGGGGGCCCAGCGGCTTGAGCTTCAGGCGTCCGATGGCATCGTAGTAGTGGTTTTTCTGGTAGAGGATCCCGCGCCCCTCTCCCTCGATGGCAAGCCACTTCAGCGGTCGTATCTGGAGGCCGACATAGGCCATCGGAATGGCGATGAGTTGGCTCCGGGACTCGGTGACAGTCGTGCCATTGGTCGACTGGCCGGTCAGGCGTACCTTGAAGTCGAAGATCCTCGTTCCGAACCCCACGTCGATGTTGAGTATCTGGGCTGTCACGGTTTTGAGCCCCGGTATGCCGTAGTACAGATCCAGGTCATAGTGATCGAGCCTAAGTTCCGAGGAAAAGGGAACATTGGCGGCAAAGGTAGAGTCGCCGAAATGGAAGGAGGTATCTTTGCTGCCGGTACTGTCGCTGAAGTTGGACGGTGTGGCCAGGAAATAGATGTTGGGCAGGAACAGGGGGGTGGTGAACTTAACGCGGCCGAGGATCCGGCTTCGCTCATCGTATCTCAGGTTGTCCTTGATGCTCAGGTTGTCGTTTCCCGAGGAACCGTTGAAGGAGACATCTCCTGATGGAGTCTGGTTCCAGGCCCCCAGCGACAGCTCGAGCCCCATGGCGGACGCGGCCGCAGGCGTCAGGACAAGCATCAGCAAACCTCCCGCAATCCAGCTCTTCAGCGTTTTCATGGAATCCTCCTTACCATGGGGTAGTGTTCGATGTCCTGCTCTCACAATTCTACCGTTCAATGAAAAAGGGGCTGCCGCAGGGGATATTCACGCCATGCATCACGCCATTTCAGTCCAAAGCCACCACAAATCCTCCTGCAATCATTTTGTCCGGTGACCGTTCCCGCACCTGTTCCGCTTCCTTCAGAGACGCATAGTTTCCTGCCCTGACTCGGTAGTAGCGGGTACCGTTGACAACCGCTTCCCGGATGGATGAGGTGCCGTAACGCTGCTTCACCGTCTCGGCCATCTTGCGGGCATTGTCATAGTTCCCGAAGGCGCCTACCTGGATGCCGAAGGAGCCTCTGTCGTAGCTGGCAGGTCCGCGATAGACCACCTGGCCTTTGACGGTTTCGTCGAGATAGCCGAGCGCTTCGACCGTCACCGGGGCGGTCCCGCGCCCGAGGATGCCGAGGGCCTTGGCAGCGGAATAGGAGAGGTCGATGACCCGGCCGGCCACGAAAGGGCCGCGGTCATTTATCCGCACCACGGTTTCACGGCCGTCATCGCGGCGGCGCACTTTCACGTACACTCCCAGGGGGAGTGTCTTGTGGGCAGCGGTCATGGCGTACATGTCGTACGTATCGCCATTGCTGGTCGTCTTGCCGTGGAAGTCGCTGCCGTACCAACTGGCAATGCCCGATTGCACGAAACCGGCATGGCTGGAAAGTGGCTCGTAGCGCTCGCCGTTTATGGTGTAGGGCTTCTGTCCGACCGTGCGGGGGTAAGGGGGCTCTGCCCGGTAGGCCTGCCGGTCATGGGCGCCGCAGGAGGCCAGCAGGGCAAGAACCAGCGCCAGGATGAACATGCGTTCGCCGTTAATCAAAATAATACCATGTCCTGGGGATTTACAAAGCGGTAGAGATTCCGCGGATCACGCCTTCTTGACGAACCCGGATTTCAACTGCATGGCGCCGATGCCGTCGATCTTGCAGTCGATGTCATGGTCTCCCGAGACGATGCGGATGTTCCTGACCTTGGTGCCCACCTTGACAACTGATGACGACCCCTTGATCTTCAGGTCCTTGATGACGGTGACCGTGTCGCCGTCACTGAGCACGTTGCCGAAGGCGTCACGTACCACGCTGTCGGCTTCGGCGGACTCCGATGGCGTTATTGCCCACTCGTGGGCGCATTCGGGGCAGACGTACAGTTCTCCGTCTTCGTAGGTGTATTCGGAGCTGCATGTGGGGCATTTGGGCAGGCTGGTCATTGGTGTCCTTGTCATGTGTGGTTACCGGTGACCGGAGGGGCGCAGGGCGTGGTGAATGCCCCGCCGGAAACCGATCTACGGCCATCAGGCCGATTGTTCTGCCGTTCCGATCTCCATGAGGTACAGACGGATGTTGACCGAGCACTTTTGGGCGCTCGTGCCGGTCACATCGGTGACCTTTTCCAGTATTTGATGTGCCAGGTCGTTTTCCGTCGATTTGCGGGCGAAATTGCTCTTGGCGAACGCTATGATTCGAATGTCCGCTCCGGTATCGCGGGGGCTGGCCTGGGAAAAGGAGAGGGAAATCTGGTCCGGCTTGAGCCGTGCCAGGTTCCCCCCGGGCACCTCCAGAACCTTTGCGATGATTACCGGCAGTTGGCCGGCAAGCTCGTCCAGCACGCCGTCTTCGATATGTGCTCTGTAAGTAATCGAAACGTTCATTGATCTGCTCCTTCTGTAGTGGATGTAGTTTTGAACCGGCACAGCCGGCAGCTGCAGCACGGACCGCAGCCTCTCAGGAGGTTAGTGTAACTTCCGTCCGGTAGTCAAGGGATTAAGTGCCGGTATAGTGCTGTCTTGTATGCTGCCATCCTTTGGCGAAGAGGGTATAGGAGACCAGAAACAGGAACATGTACCCGAACCTCGCGCTGGCGGTCCAAAACCAGTGCCCCCTCCAAAGGTGCTGCTGAAGAATGCGGCTGACCGCATGCCGGGCAGAATCAAACGAAACATGGCAATTCCCGATACACCATGTGGCGTAGTGTCTGAAT
Source organism: Geobacter sp. SVR (assembly GCF_016865365.1). Taxonomy (NCBI): domain Bacteria; kingdom Pseudomonadati; phylum Thermodesulfobacteriota; class Desulfuromonadia; order Geobacterales; family Geobacteraceae; genus Geobacter; species Geobacter sp. SVR. The sequence continues at coordinate 2,827,558 of NZ_AP024469.1, read as the reverse complement.
ACCAACTAGGAACAGTTACCGGTAAGAGTATCGGCATTTATCCGAACACAGTACTATTTGCAATCCGGTGACAAGAAGTTATATACCATCCAAATGGTTGAAACACTGTTACTTGACATTGACTGCCGTTTGGATACGCTTTAAGGTGTCAGATGGTATTAAAAGACAGAAGGAGAGTGTTATGAAACCACTATCACGGCTCGTGCCTATTCTTTGGCTGACAGTGGTATTTGGCGGCATATCCGGCTGCGCCCATTACGAGGTCAATACGGGACGCGGCGATATCCCCGGCTACTACATCCGTTCTGAAATGCAGGAAGCGGATCGAGCTGTCGAAAATGCACGCCGGTCAGGCAAGGCGGATGCCTGCCCGGCTGAATTCAAGGCAGCGGAAGATGCAAAAAATCATGCCTATGACGTCTTCAGGGCATGCCACACCGAAGAGGGGGTCGCGTTGGCGAAACAGGCAACGGCAAAAGCGAATGCGCTCTGTCCGCCTAAACCGACTCCGCCGCCCGTGGTCGCTCCGGCGCCCAAACCTGTTCCTCCGCCTCCGCCACCTATCAGCAGCTTTACCGTAACCCGGGCAACCGTCACCAAGGGGGAACCGGTTACCCTTGTCTGGTCATCGCAGAACGCCTCCCGTTGTGACATTCAGCCCGGCATCGGCGTTGTGGAGCCGCAGGGCTCGATGTCCGTCGTTCCTGAAGAAAACACGACGTATACGCTGAGCTGCAGCGGTGCCGGCGGTACCACCCAGAGCAGTGCGAAGGTCGAGGTTGCCGCTCCCGTTGTCCGGCAGAAGCTTTCGCCCGAAAAACTCTGTTCCCCCTCGGTGATTGACATTCAGTTCGACTTCGATAAGGCGGATATAAAGCCTCAGTATTATGACGAGCTGGATAAATGGGGCGAAGCCCTTAAAGAGTTCCCGAAGGCCAAAGGGACGGTGGAAGGGTATACCGACAATGTCGGAACTCGTGCACACAACATGAAGCTTTCACAGCAACGTGCCGAAAACGTGCGTACCTATCTCGTCGATAAATTCGGGATAGATCCGGATCGGATCAGCGCCAAAGGGTTCGGCGAGGATCAACCGATCGCCAGCAACAAGACCGCTGCCGGGAGGCAGCAGAACAGAAGGATCCAGGGTAATTTCATCTGTGAATAAAGCCAACCCGTGAAATGAAACCTGGGATGAAGCAGCAGCAAACCGGCGCCCGGAATGATTCCGCGGCGCCGGTTCTGTTTTACCCCCTCTATTTGATTGACGCCACTTCCTATTTCAATAGCCATTGATGAACGAACGCCGCCCCAGACCATGCCCCGAAACTCGATACGAGGACGACAGGTAGCGGCAAGTGCTTCTTGAAGCAGACGAACGCTACCAGGTAAAAAAGAATGCTCAGCACGATCCCCCACAAGGCACTTCTGGTGAACTCCTGCACGATCGCCGCATCACCCTTGCTTTCCAGGCGCAGCCAGACAAGCACAAGGGCACCGGCCAGAGGCATGACCCCAATGAGGCCGGCGGTGGCGAGAAGTCTCTTCCCGATTGCCGTGGCAGAAAAAATGATCGCCATGCTGATTATCGTTTTGAGAAGAATATGCATCCGCAGGCCGCTCCCATGCCGGTTCCGGATATAATGCAGGGTGGGGGGAGATAATGCATCGGGGGAGAGTCACGGTAAAGCCTGCTTGACACCTTCAGCACATCATGACAGCTTTGGAGTGACGTTAAAAACCTACCTCTGACGCAATCGGAGCCACATGGCCCTCTCCTCAATTTTTAGCCCGTATTCCGGCTTGCCTCAATCAGCATCGGCAATGATTGCGGTGCTGAAGCTGTTCCTCCTTCCGGTAGGTGGTGGCATCCCGGCCGGCGTCATGCTCGCCCATTCCAGCGGCCTGTCCTGGCTTGTCATGGCCTGTCTGTACCTGGTTTCGGATGTGATTCTGGCCATCGTTTTCGAACCGCTCCTCCGCCTTATGGCACGTATCTGCAGCAAAGTCCCGTTTCTGGCCCGTATCAATGCGGTCATGAGGGCAGCCACCGCCCGCAGTGTGTCTCATTTCAGCGGAACCGGCGCCGGTCCCGTTGCGCTGATCATGATCGCCTTTGGCGTCGATCCCATGACCGGGCGCGCCTCGGCGCTTGCTGTCGGGCATGGATTCCTGACCGGCTGGGCCATTGCCATCACCGGTGACATGCTCTATTTTGCCGTCATCGCGGTTTCGACATTGCAACTGAATTCATACATCCGCGACCCGAATACCACGATGCTGATCGTGCTTGGTGCGATGCTGCTGGTGCCGATGGCGGTGCGGTATTTCCGGTCTCCACAGAAGGCTGGCGATGAGGTTCAGGCGTCGCTGGTAAAGTGACAGAATGTCATGCCTGGCGCCCGGACTTCCTTGAGGGCAATTCGGGGGGCTCAAAGGCACTCCGGCAGATCCCACCATAGCTCGTTCAGGGTGTCGTACATCTGCAGCCTCTCGACCACGCTGCCTACCGGTGCGGCAAAGATCGCCTCATAGATGAATTCGTCCGCCGCAGGGTCCATGGCAAAGGCGAGCCGTTCTTTCGCGAGGCTGAACTGGGCGTCGATCCCCCCGGTATTGCCCCGCGCATCCACGCGGATCCACCGGTCGAGTTCGGCAAGGTAGATGGCGTTGAACCCGTGCAGGACCGGGCTGTTATCAGTGGGGGGATCCTTGCGCAATACCTGGTAACAGAAACCGGCCGGGATACCGGCCGCCCGCAGCAGAGCGGCCAGAAGGTGGCTCTTGGCGAAACAGATCCCGGTGCCGTGACGGAGCACGTCGCTGGCTGCGCAGGTCACGACGTCGAGGCCGGCATCATGGGTGTGGGTGATAACATCCCGTACCCATTCGTACAGGCAGCGGGCCTTTGCGATTTCGTCCGGGAGGGAGCGGGTAAGCTCCAGAGCCTTTTCCCGGATAGCGGGGGTCTGCCAGTCGATGACGGCATCGGAAGCCAGGTAGTCGTTCAATTCATCGGATTCAGGGTACATGGGGGGCTCTCCAATTTCATTTCTGATTTCGTTTCGGGATGATGTATCAAGCGCAGCGTATCTTAACGATGATTTTTCCAATTGCATATATCGTAATATTGAAATATGATAATTGTTTAGTTACACAAGGAGCGGGTCCATGGAACATCCTGGCGATTTTGAATTGCTGACATCCAAAGCCGAACTTCTGAAAGCTGTTGCCCATCCGGTCAGACTGTGCATTGTACGGGGGCTTCTGGAACAGGGTGAGTGCAATGTCAATACCATACAGTCCTGCCTCCAGATCCCTCAGTCAACCATTTCCCAGCATCTCGGAAAACTGCGCGATGCCGGCATTATTAAAGGAAACCGCCAGGGAGTCGAGATTTTTTACAAGGTGGTCAACGAAGATCTGAAAAAGGTGATTGCAGCTCTTTTTTGGTAACCACGAATTTTAGATTCTGCTTCAAAGCGCGGTTTGAATCCGGTTTTACCAGATTCCCGGTGTTTTGAAGTTTTTTTTAAATCTATTTTATCCTTATATTGTAATATATGGATAGATGGTTTTGAAAGAGCCGGCATCCTTCTCGCCGGTCGATCGATATTCGCAAAGGAGTGACACAGTATGAAAAAGAAAATCGTGATCGTCGGCGGAGTCGCCGGGGGGGCAAGCACAGCGGCCAGGCTGCGGCGCCTGGATGAAAGTCTGGAAATCGTCATCCTGGAAAGAGGGGATGCCATCTCGTACGCCAACTGTGGACTGCCGTATTATATCGGGGGCATCATCAGCGACCGGGACGCGCTCTTCCTGCAGACTCCCGAAGCCATGAAAAAGCGCTTCAACATCGATGTCAAAGTGAGAAGTGAAGTGGTGAGGATCGATCGTGATAAAAAGGAAGTGGTCGTCAGGGACCTGGAACAGGGAAATACCTATACCGTAGCCTATGACAAACTGGTTTTGTCACCCGGTTCGTCCCCCATCGTTCCGAACGTTCCGGGCAGCCGCTTGCCGAATGTCTTTACCTTGCGTACCGTTCCCGACACCGACCGCATCAAAGGGTATCTGACGGAACAAGAAGTGCATTCCGCCGTGGTTGTCGGCGGAGGGTTTATCGGCATCGAAATGGCGGAAAACCTGGCAGAAGCCGGTAAAAAGGTGACGATCGTCGAGATGTCCGATCAGGTTCTGAACAATCTCGATTACGAAATGGCGACCCTGGTCCATCAGGAACTGCGCGGCAGGGGAATCAACCTGATACTGGGGAACGGACTGGCGGCCATCCATGAAAACGGAAAAAACCTGGAAATACTCCTGAATGACGGCACAAAAATCGTCGCCGAAATGGTTGTTTTAGCGATAGGGGTACGCCCGGAAACCACGCTGGCTGTAGACGCGGGCTTAAGCCTGGGAAGCAGCGGAGCGATCCGGGTCGATGAACGGCTGCAGACCTCCGACCCCGATATTTACGCCGTGGGCGATGCCGTGGAGATCCGGGAGATCGTATCCGGAACACCGGGTTGGGTGCCGTTGGCCGGGCCTGCCAATCGCCAGGGGCGGCTCCTGGCCGATATCCTGGCAGGGCGGGATGCCGTTTATCGCGGCGCCCAGGGCACCTCGATCGTCAAGGTCTTTGACCTGCATGCCGGCTCGACCGGATTGAGCGAAAAAGCCTTGAAGAAGCGGGGAATCGACTACGCGGTTTCGATCACCCATTCCAACTCCCATGCATCCTATTATCCGGGGGCATCGACCCTGACCATCAAGCTCCTGTTCGCCCCGGATACGGGACGGCTCCTGGGGGCTCAGGCGGCCGGTCATGAAGGGGTCGACAAGCGTCTCGACGTGCTGGCAACAGCCATCCGATTCGAAAAGACGGTCTTCGACCTGACCGACCTGGAACTGGCCTATGCTCCTCCCTTTTCTTCAGCCAAGGACCCGGTCAATATCGCGGGTTACACCGCCACGAACATCATCAACGACGACATGGCAGTCATCACCTGGGACCAGTTGCGAGAGCAGGAAGCGAGTGCACGGTTTCTGCTCGACATCCGCGAGCCGGTCGAGTTCCAACTGGGCGCCATTCCCGGTGCGGTGAACATTCCGCTCAATGAGTTGCGGGGGCGCTTGCAGGAACTGCCGCGGGACAGGCAAATCGTCGTCTATTGCCAAGTCGGGTTGCGGGCGTACCTTGCATCCCGGATTTTACTGCAGAACGGATTCCGATCCGTAAAGAACCTGAGCGGCGGGTATCGGGTCTTTCAAACGGTGCTCAAGGAGCAGGAACTGCGGTCGCAGGCTCCGGCGGACAAGGGTGTAGTCGCTGCCGCGCCGAAAAACGAAGCGGGGGAGGGGATACCGACGGCGGAGATGGTGAAGGTCAATGCCTGCGGACTCCAGTGTCCGGGGCCGATTCTGCAACTGCATAACAGCATGCAGCAGTTGAACGATGGGGAGGTGCTGGAGATTACCGCCTCCGACCCCGGCTTTGCCAACGATGTGCAGGCGTGGTGCTCCAAGACTGGCAATACGCTGCTCGCCCTTGAGCGCGAACCGGGCAGGATCATGGCCCGGATACGGTGTGGGGTGCCCGCCACCGCGGTGCCGGTAGAAAGGGGCCCCCATCGGGCCGGGACTTCCAAGACGATCGTGGTCTTCAGCGGAGATCTCGACAAAGCCATCGCCTCGTTCATCATTGCCACCGGGGCCGCTGCCATGGGACGGAAGGTCACCATGTTCTTCACCTTCTGGGGATTGAACGTGCTGCGCCGGCCCGAGCGGGTGACGGTCAGTAAAGGACTGATGGATAGAATGTTCGGCATGATGATGCCGCGCGGTGCGGCGAAGCTCGGCCTGTCACGGATGAATATGGCAGGTATCGGCCCCCGAATGATCCGCATGATCATGGGACAGAAGAACGTCGCTTCCCTGGAGAGCATGATCGCCCAGGCCCGGACGATGGGGATCGAGCTGGTGGCCTGCCAGATGTCCATGGACCTGATGGGGATCAAGCAGGAGGAACTGGTGGAAGGGGTGGAGAGCGGCGGCGTGGCCTCTTATCTCGCGGCTGCCGAGGAAGGGAATACGAACCTGTTCATTTAAACCTGAATCCGTGAGCCAGGAAGGCCTTACCGATTCAGGTTCAACCTTAAGATTCCGGGGACAGGATGGAGTCCCCGGAACTCCTCACCGGTTACCGGGGGAGCAACAGCGCGAGAAATGCCTTCAACAGTGTTGTCTGGTGTTCACTCTTTCTTGTCAGGATTATGAGGGTTCTCTGCAGGTCGAGCGGGCTTGCGATTTCAACGAGCCAGCCATTATCCAACTCTCTCTGAACAGCCATTCTCGACAGGCACCCACTACCCAGGCCAGCCTCCACCGCCTTCTTGATTGCCTCGGTATGCCCCAGCTCCAGGGCAACAGAGAAGGTGATCCCCTGTCTGCCCATGGCTGCCTCGAATATCTCCCGTGTGCCGGAACCTTTTTCCCGCATTATCCAGAGCCCATTTTCCAGCATCTCGGGAGACGCCTGTTTCCCCGCTGCCCATTCATGCTCTTTCCCGACAACGATGACAAGTTCATCGGGCTTCCAGGGTGTCACGCTGAGCGAACCGATGTGGGGGAGCCCTTCGATAAGTCCAAGGTCCAATTCTCCACTTTCCACCGCTTTTTCCATCTGCTGGGCATTGCCGATATGAAGCAGCGCTTGTGCCCGGGGATAGAGCCGCGAGAATTCTCCGATAATGGCAGGAAGCATATAGTTGCCGATAGTGGTGCTGGCCCCCACATGCAGAACTCCGCTCGGCTCTCCGACAGATTCCTCCAGGAACCGTTCTATGGTCCGGACTTTCGTGAGCACGTCCTGAACGTCCGGGAGAATGTGTCGCCCCCGGTCATTCAGAAACAGACGCCTGCCCTGCCGTTCAAAAAGCGGTGCGCCTGCCAGTCGTTCCAGTTCGGCAATGGCCATGCTGACCGCAGATTGCGTCAGCAGCAACCGGGTGCTCGCCTGTGTTACATGCCCACCTTCCGCTACATTCGCGAAAATTTCCAGTTGTCTCAGGGTAATGGTCATAGCGACTCTTTCATAAGTAGTATTGGTGTAATTTATAAATATTACTCAATTTTATTTATACCCTGAAATCCGTATCATGCAACCCAAATATCGGTAAAGGGGGTTGCAATGAACAGCAAGAGGTGGCAGAGGATTGCGTTCGCAGCATGCCTGTGCGCCATACCCTGGATTGGCACTGCGACAGCGTTGGTCATGGGGGTGTTCTTCAGCCTCCTCATCGGTAACCCCTGGCCGCGGAAGACCGCGCGTTTCAGTAAAATCATCCTGCAACTCTCCGTTGTCGGGCTTGGATTCGGTCTCGGACTTGATGAGGTGATCCGCACCGGCCGAGATTCTGTCGTGTACACGGTTGTCGGCATAGGCTCCACCCTGATGCTGGGGCATTTTCTCGGCAGAGTGTTCAAGACCGACAGGAATACGTCCCTGCTTATCACCTTCGGAACCGCCATCTGCGGCGGCAGCGCCATTGCCGCCATGGCACCGGTTCTGAATGCACAGGACGATGAGACGGCCGTTGCCCTGGCGACCGTTTTTACCCTGAATTCAGTGGCCTTGCTGCTGTTCCCGGTCATAGGACACCTGTTGCGGCTCGATCAGGCTGTTTTCGGAACCTGGGCCGGACTTGCCATCCATGATACGAGCAGCGTTGTGGGCGCCACGTCCCTCTACGGAGCACGGGCATTGGCCATCGGGACAACCGTGAAACTTACGCGGGCCATCTGGATAACACCTGTGGTCATGGGAACGGCAGTGCTCAGGAAAACGGGGCAGAAAGCCGGGATTCCCCTGTTCATCATCGGGTTTGTCCTGGCCGCCACCGCAAGAACATGCCTGCCGCAGTACGGACGTTACTGGGGTGAATTATCGGCTCTGGCAAAAGAGTGCCTGGTCGTGACGCTCTTTCTGGTTGGCGCGGGATTGAACAGGGACGTGTTGGGAAGGGTTGGAGTACGACCTTTGTTGCAAGGGATCACGCTGTGGCTGATGGTGAGCGGGCTCACCCTTGTTGCCTTGACCTTTGTCGGCATACACTGACCGGCTGCTGCGAATCGGCATTATCGGCAATGGCCTGAGTTACACTAACCTGTTTTCACGGCTTTTGGGCAATGACATATACATGCTTTTCCGGGAACTGGTCCAATTCCAGGTGCACTACGGTCAGGCCGTTGTCTATCAGCGCAGCCAGGTTGCCGTTGATGCCGATCGAACTGTAGTAGAACTCGTCCTCATGCCACCGGTCGGTGTGTTCACCGGTCGCATTGCCGAAGGTGTACATGAGGACACCGTTCTTTTTCAGCAACCCGCACAGCTTGTCTATGACCGGCCGCTGCATCTGCAGTGGCAGATGAAAGACGCTGTCCCAGGCGACGATAAGGTCGAATTTCCGGTCGGTTTCCCAGGTGCAGATATCCTGCACGAGAAAAGATGCCTTCGGGTGATTGCGAAGCGCCAGCTTTATCATCTCTTCGGAAACGTCGATGCCGGTTACGGCAAATCCCCGATCTTCCAATGCGCGAATGATTCTCCCACCTGCGCCGCAGCCGACATCGAGTGCCGATTCTCCGTTCGGCACAAATTTGAGCGCCATGCCGAGCTGGTTCATCCCATATCGGGAATCGTGATGCCGCTCGTGCCACCACTGGGCGATCTTGTCGTATTTTTTACCGAGTTCTTCAGGGTTCATGTCAGGTATCTTGAGAAGCGTTGATTGCCCGGTAGCGCGATAATTGTCTCCCGCTCAGCCGGAAATGGCATCGGGTCTGATCGGCGAGAATGCGTCATTTCCCACTACCGTATTCCAGGGGCGAATCTCGTAGTGTGTCACGAGACCGTTCATCACATACGGATCGGTTTCTGCGAACCGTGCGGGAATCTCGGGCGAATCGCACTGGAACAGCAATATGCCACGGTCGGCCGGATCGGCCAATGCGCCGCCAAGAACGAGTTCGCCACGTTCCTGTGCCTGCCAGGCAAGCCTGAGATGGTCGGCCCGGAACTGGCCTCTGCGTTCAAGGTAGTCCGCTGCAAAGTCGTAAAACATGAGATAGTGCATGAACCCTCCCGATTACCCGTAGGCAATAATGATCTACAGCTCCTTCTTCCTCTCACTCTCATTCCTGCTCAGGTCTGCGGTCATCTTCAAGAGGGATCATACGAGCTTCGTCAGCCAGAATATCGCCGGCAGAGTGCCGAAGGCCAGGATAATCCCGATGCCGATCATTGCTACGGCGAGATCGGCATCCATGCCGGCGACGACAGCCAGCGCACCGGCGGTGACCATGGGGGGCATGGCCGCTTCGAGAATGGAAACATCGGCCACCATGCCGGTCTGGCCCGCCACCCTGCACACCAGCAGCGCCAGCAGAGGGGCAACCAGCAACTTGATTCCCAAGCCGAACCCAAGGGGGGGCAGCACCCTGTAAGGCAGACGAAACCGCATCTGCATGCCTATTGCCGTCATTACGACAGGGACAAGGGTGAGGGAAACATTCTGCAGCGCCTGCGCCAGTTTTTCCGGATACGGCCAGGCACGGACGGCAAGGCCTATCAGCAAGGCAATCGTCGGCGGAAACAGGAGTACCCGCCTGACGATCTGGGCCAGTCTTGTGGAGCCGTTCTTGCCATAGGTCGCGAGAATGAAGGAACCGTAGGTTACCATGATCATCATGGTACCGATCTGGTCGTAGATAATGAGGTAGGAAAGCCCGGCTGCCCCGAAAAAGGCCTGGATCATCGGTATCCCCAGGAATGACGTATTTCCCAGAGGTACGACAAGCAGCAGCACGCCGACGGTTGACCGCTGCCAGTGCCACAGCCGCGCCCCGGCCAGCACCAGCAATGCCGAAAGCAGCAGCATTCCCCAGGGAATGATGGCGGCAATGGCGATTTCGCGGGAAAAGGCGATCTGTGGCGCCTTGAGAAGTATCAGCGCCGGCAGCGAGACGTACAGGGCGAACATGTTGAGGACCTGGGCCGAGTCTTTCGGAAAGGCCTCAAGGTGGCGGAAAAGGATTCCCAGCAGTACGAACACCCCAATAATGACGAAGTTTTCCATCGGTAGTTTATTCCTGAATGGTCTTAGTGTGCTCTTTTTGTAGTGAGCAAGGGGCGAGCTACTTCATCAGCAGCAGGCTCAACGCCATCACCACCATGCCGGCCACAAGGCCGAACAGGCTGTCGTGCCCCTTGCCATAGGCCCTGCTGGTCGGCAGCAGTTCATCCAGACTGATGTATACCATGATGCCGGCCACTCCGCTGAAGAGAAAGCCCATCACCTGGGGAGGGACCACCCCGTGCTCACCCAACACCAGCCGCATGCCCAGGTAGGCAATGCCGGCCCCTACCGGTTCGGCGAGTCCACTGAGCACCGAATAGGCAAAGGCCTTTTTGCGGTCGCCGGTGGCATAGAAGATCGGCACCGACACGCTGATCCCCTCGGGGATATTGTGCAGGGCGATCGCCAGGGCAATGGCCACCCCCAGGCTGGGGTCCTGAAGGGCGGCCAGGAAGGTGGCCAATCCCTCGGGAAAGTTGTGGATGCCGATGGCCAGGGCGGTGAACAGCCCCATTCGCATCAGCTTGCGGTCGTGGAGGCCGTGATCGTGGCGACCTTCAGTGGCTGCCCTGCCATTATGAACGGCGCGGAAATCGGGGAGAGGGGCCGCCGGGTTATGCAGCGGCATCGTTTCCGCCTCCGAATGCGTCTCGTGAGGATTTTCGGCGGCCGGCACAAGGTTGTCGATCAGGCCGATCACCAGCATGCCGCCGAAGAAGGAGGCCACGTTGATCCAGTTGCCCCAATAGTCGCCGTAACGTTGGGTAAGGGCATGGAGTCCCTTGAAGAAAATCTCGACAAACGAGACATAGAGCATCACCCCGGCGGAAAAACCGGTTGCTACCGAGAGGAAGCGATAGTTGGTCCTCTTGGCGGTAAAGGCGATGACGCTGCCGATCGCAGTGGCCATGCCGGCGAACAGCGTCAGCCCGAGTGCAATCCATACGTTTTTCATGATCAGCAGTTGGTCCGGGGTGTCGTAAGCATGAGAGGAGGGTAGGGTAAAGTCATGCGATAGTCAAGGTAATGGGGGCAGGGGAACATGACACACAGTAAGCCGTCCGCAGTTGCCTCCCAAGGGAGAGCCCCTGAAAGGCACAGATGTGTGACTAGGTCGGACGAATGCGGGCACCAATGCGGGGACCGAATAGATTGATGCATAATCCTGAAACGATCAGGCCAGCGGCATTTACCTTCCAGTGCGAGAGAGGCTCCCCCAAGGTCAATGCCGACGCCGTAAATCCGAAGACCGGCACGAGCAATGTGAACGGAGCCACTGTCGCAGCGGGATAGCGGCTCAATAACCAACTCCATACGGCAAATCCAAGCAGGGTGACCGGATACACGATATAGCCGATGGCACCTATCGTGATCCACGAAATATGCGAAACGACCCCAGCGCTCCAGCGGCTTTGCTCCAGAATATACGACAGAACCAGAAGCGGCGGCCAGGCAACGAGGCTTCCCCACACGACAAGAGCAAGCATGTCGATTGTGCCGAGTTTTTTTGCAATCAGATTGCCGAGCCCCCACGAGGCAGCGGCAGCGACGATCAACATCAGGCCGTGAGCCGAGATTTCGCCGCCAAGATGTGCTGCAACAAGGCCCAATCCCGAAAATGAAACCAGGGCACCCGCGATTTGCCAGATCGACGGCTTTTCAGCCAGAAACACTACAGCCAGCAAGACGGTGAAGAACACGTGAACCTGCAGTATCAGAGATGCCAGCCCCGCCGTCGTACCGGCGTGCATGCCCGAAAACAGCAGGGTGAATTGAAGTGCGAACATCACCAGCCCGAAGCCGATCACCATGCGCAAGGGAACAGCGGGGCGCTTGATGAAAAAGATCGCTGGAAACGCGGCGAAAAAGAAGCGGAGTGCGCAGAGGAAAATCGGTGGGACCTCTTTAAGGCCAACCTTGATGACAACAAAGTTGAAACCCCAAATGGCAACCACCATCATCGCCAATGCAATGTGAGCTAAACGCATCACTACCCCTTTGAGTCAATGTGCGATGGAGAATCAGATGTGTTCCGTTGGTGGGATTTCAGCCGCCGAGGAAGTCACATAATACGCATCAAAGTCGCCCGTGGGTGCCTCCCCTGGAATTCCGAAGGCACCCACGTGATTGGCTCAAACCTTACCGGCGATTGAAATTCTTGGGACGTTCGAACGGGGTGCCGGGGCCGAACCATCTATTGAAAATTTCATCTGCCTGGCCGCTCTTTTCCATCTCCAGCAGGGTCGTGTTTATGAAGGCGTGCAGGCGGCGGTCCCCCTTGCGGACGGCAATCCCCAAGGCATCGCCGGATATCTGCGCCCGCGGGATCTCGTACTGTTCCTTGTCCGGCATGTCCAGGTAGAGCCCCAGCAGCAGGACTTCATCGGTCGAAACGGCCTGGACCTCACCCTTGCGCAGCGCATCGAGCGCCTGCCGATAGTTCCCGTAGTTCCTGGCAACGGTGGTGGGCAGCTCCTTTTTCAGCGTCTCTCCGGCAGTAGTGCCCTGGACGACCCCCACGGTCGTGCCGGCGAAGTCACGGGGATTTTTGAACTGCCCTTTCCGTGCGATGAACCGTTGCCCGGTTATGAAATAGACATGGCTGAAATCCACCTGTTTTGCCCGCTCCCGGGTCTGGGTCATGCATGCCGCAATCAGGTCGATCGTGCCGTTCTGCAGCATGGTAATACGGGTTTCCGGCGTTGTCGGCACGAATTTCACCTTTACCGCGAGTTTCTGGGCAAGGGCGTTGACATAATCGATGTCGTACCCGCTGTACGTTCCGGTCTTCTTGTCAATGCTTCCGAAGGGGGGCAGCGACTCCCTCACCCCTGCGACCAGCACTCCCTTGCGGGTGATGGATGCCAGCGTGTCACTACCCGATTCGGCAGCGGCACCACTCGTCAGGAACAGGATCATGGTCAGCAACGTCAGCAGCAGCTTCATGGTTTTCCTCCTTCAATACCGCGGTAGTGGTGCCACAAATCATTGAATGTCGGCTGTTTTGTCTTCACTTCGAGATTCCGGAATACCGGAGGCCATACACGATACACGATCATTTTGGCCATGTGCGGAAATTAATTGAAGCTTCACCCACAAGTCAAGGAGCAATTCATTATCAGTGATTCCCGGTGTGGGCCTGCGGCAGTCTGCTGAAGTTTTATCGTCCTCCTGTTACATCGATGAAGCTTCCGGTCGAATACGATGCGTCGTCGGACAGCAGCCAGAGGATTGCCTTGGCAACCTCTTCGGGGTGGCCTCCCCGCTTCAGCGGAACCGAATCCTTCAGACGCTCCACCCGGTTGGGTTCGCCGCCGCTGCCGTGAATGTCGGTGTAGATGATGCCGGGGCGAACTGCATTGACGCGAATTCCTTCGGCAGCCACTTCCTTTGCCAGGCCGACGGTGAACGTGTCTATGGCCCCTTTCGAGGCGGCATAATCGACGTATTCTCCCGGAGCACCCAGGCGGGCGGCCCCTGACGAAACATTGACGATTGCTCCACCCCGGCCGCCGTGCTTCGTGGACATGCGCCGCACCGCTTCCCGGGCACAGAGAAAGCTGCCGCTGACATTGGTGGTGAAAATCCGCTGGATTCTGGCTGCATCCATGTCCTCGACCCGTGCCTGGACCTCCAGGATGCCGGCATTGTTGACCAGCGCGGAAACGCGTCCCAGTTCATTGTCCAGCCGGTCGAACAGACGGACGACCTCCTGTTCGCAGCCCACATCGACCTGTACTGCAATGGCCTCGCCACCGGCGGCAACAATGTCTTCCAGAACGCCTTCAGCCGCCTCTCTGTTGGCGTGATAGCCAATGCAGACGGCATAGCCATTCGCTGCCGCCATGCGGGCGGTTGCCGCGCCAATTCCCCTGCTGCCACCGGTTATGAGGATTACTTTTTTCATAGCGCTTGTCCCCTGTTCCCACGGTTGGAGAGTCATATTACCTTTCGGGCACTTCCACAAAGGCGAGTCCATCCGGGCGACCGCCCACGTTCAGGTTTGCATGGCAAAATAACATCTATCATACCGGATGGCTTCATTTTCTTATTTCTTCCACATTTCTTCCTTAATTTTGCTCGATAAACTGAATATTCAGAAACCATGGCTTCAGAGGCGTTCATCACGTTGAGTGCAAAGAATGCCGGCAGCAAAGGCCTTTCTGATACCGGATAACCACAGTGCATCTGGCAAGGATGTCATAGCTTGGCTGGAGTTCCGAAATTCCGGCGGGGTCAAGAGAAGACCTCATCAAGAAAACGCATAACATGCAAATGCGACGCTATTACATACGTGGATACTTCAAGATCTACGGTCGCTGATGCATATGTTTTGACTACCGGACCAATAACCTGAAAGGCACCTGCCATGAATAAAGCCAAAATATTTATTGCAACACCATGCTTTGGTGGCCAACTCACCCAATCGTATATGCAGTCCATCATCAGCATGATGACGAGCTATGGCACACAGGTAGATTTATCTCTGGCCTTACTTGGCAATGATGCGCTGATTACCAGGGCTCGTTCTACGCTTATAGGTAAATTTATGGATGACGAGTCAGCCACTCATTTGCTGTTTATCGATAGTGATATCGGATTCAATCCTGCGCAATTTGCACGGCTATTCTGTGCAAACAGGGATTTTGTGGCTGCAATGTATCCGATAAAGGAGTTCGATTGGCACCAGTTTACGGAGCGTCATTCACGTGGAGAATCTATTGTCAGCGCGGGGTTGAATTATGTAGGGACATTGTGCGAAGGCAGTGAATTGAAAGTTGAAGACAGCTTTGCTACGGCGCGATATGCAGGTGGTGGTTTCCAATTGATCAAGCGCAGTGTAATTGAAACGCTGATGTTCGCCTATCCGCACTTGAAATATCAGAGAATCCACTCGAATACAAAAGATGCTCCAAGCGAACGGCATCTGTTTGCTCTGTTTGACCCATTCATTGATGAGAGAACCGGTGAATACATCAGTGAAGACTACGCATTTTGTACGCGGTGGAGAAGGCTCGGAGGCGAGATCTGGCTTGATCTCAAAAGTCAGCTCATCCATGTAGGGAGCAATGATTATATGGGTAATAGTTCAATACGGTTCAGTTCTCCAGGTAAAAGCGGAGACATGACTTCCTTCCCATGAATTCACGGCATGCCATTGTCAGTACCAATTTTAAACCTATATATTCCGGTGAGATTATTAACTACATCAACAAGATTGTTCGGGGAACATAATACGTATGGGAATAAGGGGATAGGCTGCTTTTTGCTGGAAGGGCACTGTCTCTGGAGGGCTGATTATTCATCTAATATTGGGTGGCCTTTTTCAACAGAAAATCATGCAGTCCTTTCTTGGGAACCTTTGTCACCTGCTGCATCAGCTTGAAGGGTACATCCCGTACCCCATATGTGGCTTTTATATCCGCTATCATATTCAGCCACAGATGAGCGGTCATTTCGGCATCTGCCAAGGCTCTATGATGAACGCCATCAGTCTTCAGCTTCTTGTAGTGAACCAGGGTCTCAAGTCGGTGATTGGGGGCTTCGGGGTACAATCTCCGGGATGCCAGCATGGAGCAGGCAAACTCGTTGGTTCTCCGATGGTCGATGCGCTTGAACTCCGCATCCAGGAAGCGTGAGTCAAAGGATGCATTGTGGGCAACCAGGTGGTGTTGCCCGATGAATGATTTGAGCTGAGCCATGACTTCCTTGATGGCAGGGGCCGTGGAGAGCATCGTGTTGGTGATACCGGTGTATTCTTCGATGAAACCGGATACCCGCATTCCCGGATTCATAAGACTTTGAAACCTGTCGACGATCCGGTTGCCCGAAACCAGGACGGCACCGACTTCGATGGTCCTGTCTCCATATCCCGGAGAGAGTCCTGTTGTTTCAAAGTCAATGACTACGGCAGTAAAATTTCCCACAAGCCCTACCAATCTTTCTTGCTCTTCGGCAGTTTGATTTTTTCTTTTGTCCGGCAACTCACCTTCCCGAATTCTACCTGTGGGGTAAGTAAGGCTCAATGTGCTTGAGTGCATTGGCAACAAAAGCTTCTTTCTCTCCAATCGGGGCGACGTAATGAAGCGCCTTGGAAGCCGCTTCCAGTCCCTCGGTTCTCGCAATGAGCCAGCCAGCAACGTACGATGAAGCGAGGCATCCGCCTGCGGTCGCAACGTTGCCCTGAGCAAAGAACGGTTGGTTCAGAACCTCCACGCCTGCTTCTTCTACCCACGGCTTTGTTGTCAGATCCGTACACGCCACGGCACCTAACAATCCAAGCTTGGCTAAAATCAGCGTGCCTGAGCATTGCGCGGCAATAAGTTGACGTTCGGGCTGGAGGGAGAGTCGGCTCATCAACTCGGGACTGCTGACAATCTGTCGTGTCTGCCTCCCGCTCCCAATAATCACGGCGTCAGCTGAAGCGGCATCCTCAAGCGTTGACTGAGCGCGTATGGTTACACCGTTCATGGACGTAACCTCTGGCTCAGGGCAACAGATCGTCACCCGCCAGTCCGGTTTCTTGATGCGGTTCAGGACGCCGAGAGCAATAAGCGAGTCGAGTTCATTGAAGCCTTGGAATGTAAGAATGGCAATGTGCATTGGTCGATACTCTTTGTTCATGAGTTATGATAACAGACATGCGGGCAGAATACGCATTAAGCCGCCCGAGGTGATCTCCCAGGACCCGGCAAACAGCGTCCTTCCGAGTGTGATCCACACGTTTTTAATGGTCAGGACTTGAGCTGGTGGGGTGTCATTGGCATGAGAGGAGGGTAGGGTAAAGTCATGCGTTAGTCAAGGTAATGGGGTGTTGGGAACATGGTACGCAGTAAACTGTCCGAGGCGAGGCTTCCAGGGGGATGCCCAACGGGCCAGCCCAATCTTTTTTCGGGCGGCTGGTCGTGCCGCAAGTTGGCGTCAGTCATTTGCTCGGCTCTTTGTGTGGACATCACAGAATACAATAATTCTCCGGTCGCAACGGTTCCGGAAGATTCTTTTCTCCCAGCGCTGCACGAAGATCCAGTTCGATTGTTCGGCACATCGATGACAGGGCAAGGTCGTTTTGAAGCACGCCAAACGGCTCTTCGATCTCGTCTCCCAATGCGTCGAGCCCGAAAAAGGTGTACGAGACGATACCGACGACAAAGGGGGTCATGAACCCGATCGAATCGATCAAGCCGAATGGCAGGAGAAAGCAATAGAGATAAGCCGTACGGTGGAGGAGCAGGTTGTAGCTAAACGGTATGGGGGTATTTTTGATCCGTTCACAGCCGGTAAGAACGGTGGTAAGAGCCGTGAGATTCCTATCAAGGTTGACGGCAACGTATTCACCGACCTGATCATTCTCCAGGCAGGACCGCAGCTCCTGCGCCAGCATCAGAAGAAGGAAGTTCGGCTTGCTGTGAGCCGTTTTGAACGGAGCTTCAGCACTATCAGGGAGATACTCCCGCACATCTTCCCATGAGTCGGAATCCCGCAGATGATGGCGCAGGGCGTGGGCAAACGCTATGAGCAGATAGACTATGCGGAACCTGGGGGCGGGACGCTCGAACGGCGGGCGAGCTAACGGCGATCTCTGCTCATGCGAAACAAAGGTAAAAAGTTGCCGCGTCAGATTCCGGCATATGATTAT
Source organism: Geobacter sp. SVR (assembly GCF_016865365.1). Taxonomy (NCBI): domain Bacteria; kingdom Pseudomonadati; phylum Thermodesulfobacteriota; class Desulfuromonadia; order Geobacterales; family Geobacteraceae; genus Geobacter; species Geobacter sp. SVR. Next base: position 2,809,783 of record NZ_AP024469.1, on the reverse strand, counting down.
GAGTTCCCCCCAAAGCTTCCTTCCTTCCCAGTAGCGGTCGTAGCTCGCACTGTTGCGAAACCCGATGAAGATGGCCAACGCAAGCCCGATCAGGCTGAACGGAGTGGGTGTCATGGTTATCTTCAGCCCGAAGAATATCCCGCGAGTCAGCGTTACAATAATCGCAAGCAGCACGGTGGCCCCAAGCGGCCGGATAATCCTCGGCAATATCGATCCCTTGATTATGAAAAAAAGGCGCAACCCTGAAGGGCGCTCCCTGATAATCATCGCAATCTCCTTTCTACATAATTCGAATCCACTGTTTTCATATCCATTTGCGCATAACGATTCGGCAGTTGACCCGCCAGCCCAGTCTTTTCGGGCGGGCGGTGTCTAACTTTCTGGCTGGGACATCTCGTAATTCTCCTCACATACATGGAAAATGAAGCCCCAGAAAGGCGCTTCAAGCTTGACGTTACTTTCTGGTTAATCTGGGCGGATCGGGCTGCTGCCACTGTCCTGTGTTTTGTCCAATTCACCATCGACATTTTCGAGCAAGTTATTAACCTGTTCTTCCACTCCGAATGGCGTGTCAGCCCAAAACCGCGAATGGACAAGAACTTTCTCGGAAATGGCATCGGTAATGTAAAAGTTGAACCTTCTACAGGTATAGTGGAAGACATCCCAACGGCACTGGTAATTGAAGTCTACTGTCAGCTCTGCCTTTGACTTGTCCTCTGTCACGGTGTATCCCCGGCGTATCATTCCCTTCCGCACGGTCTCCTTAATCTTGAGATCATCTTCTATGCCATAAATGAAGACGGCTTTCTTCCGTTTCAAGACGCCGGGGTCGAACACATCGGTGTGGCGGAATGTGCAACTGCACAGGGACGCCACTAAGATTCCGTACCAAAAGAATCTCCTGAATTTATTTGTTCTTGAGCGTGATGCCATTGACAAACTCCAGTGCAGTGCTTTTGAAATTGTCGGGTAACTCGCCGTTTTTTGCTCTTTCACTGTAAATAATATTGACCATGAGATTCGGAATGCTCGGATGGATGAAATAGTAAGCGTAGGTTTCCATGACCAGGAAGGGTGCGCCGCTACTCTGGACGGCCCCATGGTCCTCCGCTTTCACGTAGTACGCAACGGTATAGTCTCCGAAGGTGTGCTCGAGGGTAAGTTGTTCATCTAGGTAATTGTAGCGCCGAGGGTCATTCCCAATCTTGGATGCTTTCTTCTGAAAGTCGAGAAAATCTTCCGGTTTTTCGAACTTCGCGAACGAGGGAATCTCTTTGACACTGGCGTAGAGGGTATGGTCGACCTCTTTTTGTGGCTTGCCGAACAGGATGACATGCTCACCCGGGTTTTCGTACTTCGCGTACACCCACCCATCTTGCTTCGGAGAGTGGACGGTATACCCCGGACGCTCGAAGGCGGTATTCGGCTGCTCAATCCTGGTGAAACGGGATGCGCATCCGGTCAAGAGCAGGATAAAAACGAGCAGAATCGGCTTTCTGAGCAATCTCATAATATCTCCATTTCTCCCGGTAAGTCTGGGTATCCGTGCGTGCGAGGCAGGCTGTAAATTGGTGTTCATTCCAAGTTGTTCTTCTTTTGCCCAACGGCCGAGGCGCACCGGCGGAGTGCCAGCGAAGCCCGTGTGCCGCCGAGTGTTAGGCTAATACCCTTTTCATTTTATAGCCGCCGGTAATTTCAAAGCCGTTTGCCTGATAAAACGAAACAGTTCGATTGAATTCAGGTATAGGTGGAGTGCAAAGTTCCAATCGTTTCCATCTTTTGTTCTTTGCTACATCTACAATCTTGTCAATCAACTGCTGACCTACCTTGTGCGACCGATATTCCGGCATGACATAAAACTCCTGAATTATGCCGAAAGTACCTTCTGCATATAATGAATGGCTTTCACATAACGCGCCGAAACCAATGATCCTGCCTTCATCAGTTGCCGCCACGACGCAATATTGACCACTCTTCATATATTCTTCACAGAGCTTAATTGCCAGTGGCACATCAACGTCAAAATGTTTAATACCAGTGCGCTCTATTATTTCATTAGTAAGGCACACTGCCAATTTTGCGATTTCATCAGCCGATTCTTTATCAACTATTTCGACTATCATAATTAAATTTCCTATTGAGCCTAACGGGTCGGCGTGGACCCGCCGTCTTTTGTACAAGTACGGGGTCAGGCTTTGTATTTGGTGATTTCTGAGGCCAATGCTGCTTTTCTTTTGGATAATTCAGGCTCCGAGCCCGCCCGCTTTTGCATACGCCGGGCTGCTGCACTCAGGGAGGAAATATCGCGACCGGCGATCCTACCAAGCTGTGTCAGCGTGATCGTCGGCAGATCCTGAATAACCTATGCTGCCATTGCTCGCGCTTCTCCCCGGTGATTGTCTTTTCCGGGTCTGGTGAGGTCTTCAGCAGAAATTCCATATTCCTTAAGTATCGCCGCCAGTAGTTCATTGATTCCTACCCTCCCTGGAAGATGTGGCCGGTCCGGTTGTGTCGCCAGTTGACCCAGCGGGTGTACCGGAAGGAGATGTTTTGCACGATTCGGGAAAGCGGAATGTCGGCGGGGAGCATGTATGCGTGGTTTGCGCGCCATGGCGGTGACTATTTACCTTAAATCACCAAATGCAAAGCCTGGCCCCATAGGTCTCCTTAGAATTAAGACCCCGCTCTCTCTTTTTTGACCATTTTGGACGAAAGATTCTTCAATCCCTGGATTATAAGGTGAATACATTCATCAACAAAAGGGGTTTCCATCAGCCGTATATAGGATTCTTCTTCTAGACCAGCAGTTGCAGCTAGTATTGGGACATTGATGTTTACAAGGGTTGTTTTGACTGCGTCATAATCTGCATGCATATCATGCGTACGTGCGATTTCTTGCAGATCAACATATCCATCATTGTGCGTTAATTGCCAGGTTTCAGTGAGAGCGTCGGGATAGGCCTTACCACGAAGCGCCTTACAAATATCGCCAACAACACCACCAAACGCTCCCATCAAGTAGATAGGCTTGTTCTTGTCAATTGCAATGAGAATTTCTTCTAAGACACCTGGCATTTTGCCATTGTATCCGAAAAGCTTTCCCCCAACACAAATGCGTGCATGTGAAGAATCTATAGATTTTAACCTCATTTCTGTTAAGCAGCGTGACCAAAAGTACTTGTTCTGGGGCGTTGATGGAGGGAGGAAATTGTCTCTGTCTACCGCACACGCAATATCATCTGGAATGCTATGTTCGATAGTTTTCATGACCCCACTGTAACTGGCGCGCCATACCACGATTTCCATATTGGTCTTATGAATTGGCCAAGCTAGGTGGTTTTCCACATGAATTTGATCAGCGTTTAAACGACTTTTCAGTGCAACTGCTTCATCAAGAATAAATTCAGTAAACCCATCCTTGCGCAAGTCTCCCCCATAGACAAGCGTGGCTGATCTGGCAAGAAGATGACGAGCTAGATCCTGAGCGAATCTTGCAGATTGGCTTTCTGGAATATGGTTTTCACTGAATCCACTACTAGGAACATCTGAGATGGAAATACCAATCCGCAGGCCATCAAGCAAGGAAGATTCCGTTAAACTCCAAAGAGGAGTGAAAGAATCCATTCCAATTTGGCTATGCCAACACGCCTCCTCAGAGTAAATCGGGGGTTCAGGGTAGCAAATCTTAGTTTTGCCCAGATCCTTAAATGTGAGCATCTGACGTATCTCAGGTGGCCGAGGTGATAAAACGCAATCTGCGTCTACCCACCCCTGTGATTGGTAGTACTCAAGCGACTTTAATGCATGATGGTAACGTACTGTTTCTAATATTGCGGCAATAAGTATCCTTAGAATGTCTGCCTCACTCAGCGGTGACTTAGGCGAAACGTGAACACATGGTACATTGGATCCGGCAGGGAAAATTCGGTCTTCATAATCATCCAAGCAATCAACAGCAATCATTGGTCTGTTATGTTCTTTGGAACACAAAATTTCCCGCTGGCACCAATAGCGAGAAGAGTAAGCGTCGCTAACAATTGCGACCATTGTTGACTCTCTGATGTTTGTAATTATTTCATCGTCAAATTTGAATCCCGGAGAAATTTCCGTAGCGTCGAAAAAGTGCGACATATTTGTGTTTTCAATAAAACGCTTTATGGATTCAGCATGAAGTCGACCAGTATCCCCACTTTTCGCATGGCTTAGGAACATTTTTATGGACGAAGACTTGCCTTTGTCACTCTCTATTATTTCAACAAATCCATGGCGGTAAATCTCATGAACCATGGCAAGGATTGCATGTTGCTGTATAGCACCTTTGGGCCATTGGTATGCTCGGAGAAAGTTGAGGTTCTTGAGGCTACCATCTTCACCATGGCCAAGTCCTTCGCGACTCAAAGCCACTGGGATAACTCTCATCGAGCCTGTACACGGAAGAGATCGAATGTAGTCATTCCACGAGGCGCGGCCTCTGGTGTTGATGCTTGTGAAAACGAATAGGACATTTCGTGCCGCAAGTTCCTGAGAGACGGCGCCTGGCACAATATTGGGACTGTTGGAACTGTACAGAAAAAGGGGGATATTCAAATTCCGCGAAAACGGCCGGTCAACATTTCTCGTAAGATGGGTTGAGATAGTCTCTAGAATTGGATCGACTGAATCCTTGTCTGATGGATGCCATACTAAATGGACAGCTAATGGCGGCTGATATCGATCACTCATAAGTGTGTCACTCCGCACATTTTGCAGCGAGCGTTGTATTTCACCATCTCTTTTGAATTAGAAATCAGATGCGCTCGTGCTGTTCGCGCCAAGTAGGCATCTTCAATCCACTCGGAAAGCTGGCTAGCCGAACCGGGATAGGACCAGTATTTTGCATAACAATCGCGGTGCTCAGCGTTCCAGTTTTCTTCAAGTCTTGGAGGCAAAAAGGCAGTATTGTTTCTACTTGGAAGGACGATTCCCAGAAGCCCATTGGGCGTGTATTGGCCTTGTCGGAGAGAGCTTTTGATCTCCCAGTCAATATAACGTCTACTATGTGTACAACTACCAAGGAGTATAATAGTTACCGTACTGTCTTCCAAATACTTTTCGCGAATGCGGCGCATGACGTAATCTGTATCGGTGCTGTTGATGAAGTCGTCGTTATCATTCGCCCCTAAGACTTTTGGGATAAAGACTCGATGCCTGTTGGCGAAATGGTCGATGAATTCATCGACTTCGTCGCGATCACCTTTGTAGTGAGAAATGAATACCTTCCGGCGGGTAACGTTAAGCATTGACGATCTCCTCCTGCTCAGAATAGAAACATATAAATATTAAAAATTCCGTTGGCCAAGGGATTTCATAACGTTTGCCTCAAAATTTCTCACATCCTGGAGGCCTGCATGTGCGCCAGCAATTTTCACACGTCCCGATTCGAGAATAAGCGATTTTTGTTTGTACTGGCGGGCAAACAAATCAATGTCACTATCTGACCTAAATCGAGGCCACTCCAACAAATATTCAGGCAAACATTCTTGAGCTGTATAAGATAGTCGATCAGGAAGTGATGTGAAACTCGTAATAATTCTAGGCATTTCACGTGCAGTTCCAATTTCAAATGGAACCCACCATGAGTTCTTTGTATTACTTGAGACCACTGCCAGAACCGTATCGCAACGCCGCAAACGGTCTACGAGCAATTGAGTAAGCTGTGAAGTCCCTCGTTTGCTTGCCAATTCTTTATCCATATCATCTATGTAGCAGTCAATGTTGTGGTTGATTTTTAAGCGGCTGTAAACTCTCCTGGCCAGTGCATCGTCTTGAGTAGTATGCGAGATGAAGATTGGCATGGTTACCGTCCTTTTGATTGAGTTGACATTGTTACGTCGCTTATTTGTAGTGCAATTTCACCGCATTCTGGGTGCGCTGTACAAGATCCGTCATGAACGGTTCCTTTCAAACTGCAACCGGCCGTTTTTTATCAAATCAGAATTTTTGCTTTTCCGGTCAAAAGCATCATTTATATATTTGGTTATGTTTGTTTCACTTTCAGTCCACTTGTAAAGTTTTGCATAGCCGCTCTCCAGATTGTCATGGAACCGAGGTGGCAAGGTGCTGCTTGTATACTTGTTTTCTTTGTAGCCAGGATAAGTCGGGAGTAAAAGTCCCAAGAGGCCGGAAACACCGCCAACCCTGGTGGAAATAGCTGCGGATATTTCCCAGTCAACATACTTACGCTTCCAAGTGTTCTCCCCAATTAGTACGACCTGCACTGAGGTGTCAGTAAGATACCCAGCCTGAATCAAGCGCTTGATATATTTAGCACCTAGATCGGAATCAATATCTCCGTCATTGACGGATTTGTTGATGAACAGGTGTCCAAACAGTTCCTCAAATTCGTCACGATATTCTTCATCATCATGGTGGTAGTAACTGATAAAAACCTTTCGTTTTATTTCAGCCATTTTGAGTCTCCTTAATTTTAGTCCAACGTCACAAGGCGCACCGCTGAGCGAAGCGAAGTCCGTGTTCCGCCACGTTGTTAGCCATCTTTCCAGTTCAGGAATATTCTCAGCATTCGTCAGCATCAATGGACCACAGTGACAAATGAATTTTTTGTTCTCGACTTTGCAGGCATACTACTAAATCGCCCTCAGTTCTATAGACACTCTTGGGTTGTACAGACGACTCAGGAGAATGGGCAGTAAGCGTACACCGAAAACTTAAGATTGAAGCTGTTAAACCAAGAGCCGGAGCGTGGACCCTACAGGCTTGTTTCCTGGCCGCTCAAACGCAAACCGGCGCCCGGAGTATCTCCGTGGCGCCGGTTCATTCAGCGTCTATTCGATGCGATTAAGGTACATTCCCTTACGCGCACTCACTATACCCGCACACATGGCACACCGAACATCCCCCTTCATGTTCCACAATCCCCCCGCATTCCGGGCAGGCGCCGCGGTCCTGGCGGGCGGCCTCGGCGTTGATGTCATAACCGTTGGCCAGCATGTGGGCCTGAATCGCCTTGGCCACCGCATCGGCGCAGGAGAGCACCCGGTTGTCGCCAAAGCCTGATGGGCAGTGGCAGGAAATGCCGAGCAACTGCTTGACCACCTGACGGGCCTGGATGCCGCTGCGCCAGGCCAGCGATACCATGCGGCCGATGGCTTCGGCCTGGGAGGCGGCACAACCGCCAGCCTTGCCCATGGTGGTGAACAGTTCGAACAGCCCGGTGCTGTCCTCGTTGATGGTGACGTAGAGCGGGCCGCAGCCGGTCTGCATCTGGTGGGTACAGCCCTTCAGTGCCTTGGGGCGCTCGCGCTTGATAGTCTTTTCTTCGGCCACCACAACCGCCTCGACCTTTTCCTCCTTCTTGGCGGTGGAAAGCACCTGCTCGTCGCGGGAACCGTCGCGGTAAATGGTGACCCCTTTGCAGCCGGTTTCGTAGGCCAGCATGTAGACCTTCTCAACATCGTCGATGGTGGCGGTGTTGGGGAAGTTGACCGTCTTGCTGACGGCGTTGTCGGTGTAGAGCTGGAAGGCCGCCTGCATCTGGATGTGGTCCTCGGGCTCGATGTCGTGGGCGGTGACGAATACCTTGCGCACATCGGCCGGCACCTCGGGCAGATCCTGCACCGTGCCGTGCTCAGCGATCTTCTTCATCAACTCTTCCGAGTAGAAGCCGCGCTCCTTGGCGATCTGCTCGAACATCGGGTTGACCTCCACCAGCACGTTCTTGTCCATGACCGTGCGGATGTAGGACACGGCGAACAGCGGCTCAACGCCTGAGGAGGCGTTGGAGATGATCGAGATCGTGCCGGTGGGAGCGATGGTGGTGACCGTGGCGTTGCGCATGGGTGAAGAGTCGCTGTTCTTGTCGAAGATCGAACCCTTGAAGTTAGGGAACGAGCCGCGCTTTGTGCCCAGTTCCTGGGAGGCGAGATGCCCCTCGTCGTTGATGAACTTCATCACCTTTTTGCCCAGCTTGACCGCTTCTTCGGAATTGTAGGGCACACCCAGCAGAATCAGCATGTCGGCCCAGCCCATGACCCCCAGGCCGATCTTGCGGTTGCCGTGGGTCATGTCGTGGATCTGCTGCAGGGGATAGTTGTTGGCCTCGATGACGTTGTCCAGGAAGTGCACGGCGTCGTGCACCACTTTTTTAAGCTTGTTCCAGTCGATGACGCCGTCCTTGACGAACTTGCCCAGGTTGATGGAGCCCAGGTTGCAGGACTCATAGGGCAGCAACGGCTGCTCGCCGCAGGGGTTGGTGGATTCGATCTCGCCGACCTGCGGAGTGGGATTGTCGCGGTTCAGGCGGTCCAGGAAGATGATGCCCGGCTCGCCGTTTTCCCAGGCCTGTTTGACGATGCGCTGGAAGACTTTGCGGGCGTTGTGGGTGCCGACTACCTTCTTGTCGCGCGGGTTGATCAGCTCGTACTCGTCGTCGCGCTCGACGGCCTGCATGAACTTTTCGGTCAGGCCGACGGAGATGTTAAAGTTGTTGAGCTGCTTCTGGTCCGCCTTGCACATGATGAAATCCATGATGTTGGGGTGGTCCACCCGCAGGATGCCCATGTTGGCGCCGCGGCGCGTGCCCCCCTGCTTGATGGTTTCCGTGGCGGTGTCGAATACCCGCATGAAAGAGAGCGGACCGCTGGATATGCCGGTGGTGGAGCTGACCACATCGTTGGCCGGACGCAGGCGCGAGAAGGAAAAGCCGGTTCCGCCGCCGGATTTGTGAATCAGGGCGGTGAACTTGACCGCATCGAAGATATCTTCCATGGAATCCCCCACCGGCAGCACGAAGCAGGCCGAGAGCTGGCCCAATTCACGGCCGGCGTTCATCAGGGTAGGGGAGTTGGGCAGGAACTCGAAGGTGGTCAGCATGCGGTAGAAGTTATCGGATATCGCCTTGAGATCGGCTTTTTTGTCGTATATCTTGTCCGGAGCGGCAATGGTGTCGGCCACGCGGCGGAACATGTCGGCCGGTGTTTCCAGTGCCTTTCCCTGGGTATCGCGCCGGAGATAGCGCTTTTCCAGCACGGTCAGGGCGTTTTTGGACAGACCGGGAATGGTGTCGTTGGCAGAGTCTTTTTTCATGATGTTTCTCCCTGGCTTTTGAAATGTCTCGACAAATCGATATATTGGAAGGAATTGGAGTTTTTAATGGCGACCACTACATTTTGTGTGGCGGTCGTGACTTAACCACAACATATATGCCGTGTCAATAAAATATTTAAGACAGGTCTAACTTCTTGAAAGAACTTGGGAAGATGTCCGACAACATCAGTGCAGGAGGAAAAATGGGCGCAGCAATCGAATTTGCAGCGCTGGGAAAAGTATGCTAATCAGTAGGACGCAGGTGGGAGTGTGACACGATGACCGATATCTTCAAGGCCCTTTATACCATGTATTCCGATCCAAGACGCAGGTGCGGGCAGGCGACTCCCTTAAGCGGAGCCATCCGCAAGGCCGCCCTCGTTGCCATCCTGGTCTGCAGCATGTTCAGCCCCTTGTCCCTGCAGGCAGGCCCGCCACCGGCTGTGGTTCCATCAGCATCATCCGGGGCTGGTGCCGTGCCTTTCCGCTCCGATGAATCCGGAGTGGACACCCTCCGCAGCGAAACCGCCTATGAAAACGCAACCCTGACCGAGGATACCACCTGGCGCGGAACCGTGCTGATCAGGGGCTTTCTGGTGATTGCCCCACAGGCGACCGTTCGGATCGAGCCGGGCACCACGGTGCGCTTCCTGAAACCGTCCGCCGGCCTCCAGGTGCCGCGCCTGGTGGTCATGGGCCGGATTCAGGCTAACGGCATCCCCGAGCGTCCGATTCTGTTTGCCCCTGCTGCACAGGCCCCCGAAAAGGGTGGCTGGGGGGGCATTCTGCTTCTGTCCAGCGAAAAGCGCAACCACCTGGAGCATGTGCGCATCGAAGGGGCCGGGACCGGGCTCGAGGCCCGGTTTTCCAACCTGACCATGAAAGGGGGCGCGATCAGCGGCGCCGGAACCGGGCTGCTGTTGCAGGACAGCACCGTGACCCTTTCCGGGATGCGTGTCAGCGGCTGCGGGACAGCTCTGGAGGTGCACGACAGCGAACTCGACCTGCGGGAAAGCACCCTGGCCGACAACCGGCAGGGGCTGGCGGCATACCGTTCCGGCCTGGCCCTGTCGTCGGTATCGGTTACCGGCAGCGAACGGGAGGGGATCACCACCGAGGATTGCCGGCTCAAATTCACTGCCTGCGACTTCTCCGGCAATGCTATCGGGGCGTCTCTGCAGGGAGGCGAGGGCCGGGTGTCCACGACCCGCTTTGTCCGCAACCGTGAAGTGGGACTGAGGCTCATTGATGCCCGGCTGAAGGTGCAGCGCTGTTTGATCGCCGACAACGCCGGGGACGGCCTGCGGGTGAGAGACGGCCGCGTGACGGTCTGGGAGAGTGCTTTTACCGGAAACGCCGGCTACCACCTGGCCAATGCCGGCAGCGAAGAGGTCAGCGCGGTGTTGAACTGGTGGGGCAGTTTCCGCGAGGCAGCCATTAGCGCCAAGATTTTCGATGCAGCCCTTGAGCCGCGCTCGGGCAGGGTGATGAATTTTCCCTGGCTGAGTGAGACCCCTGCGGCGCTCCCCTGACCATGCTATAGGTGCCATCCATGTCCTTGTATCTCGACAATGCCGCAACCTCCTTTCCTAAGCCCGAGTCGGTCTATCAGGCGGTGATGCAGACCATGCGCGAGGTGGGGGCCTCTGCCGGGCGCGGAGGACACCGCCGTTCGCTGGAGGCGGGGCGCCTGCTGTTCCGGGCCCGGGAAGCGGTGGCGCGGCTTCTGTCGGCGCGCGACTCGTCGCGGGTGATCTTCACCCACAGCGCCACCGAGGCGCTCAACCTGGCGCTACGCGGCACCCTGGCCGCCGGCGACCATGTCGTCACCACCGCTATGGAGCATAACTCCCTGTTGCGACCGCTGTATCTCCTGCGCGGGCAGGGGGTGGAGCTGACCATCGTGAATGCCGGCAGCGACGGCCTGGTCGACCCGGCCGATGTTCGCCGCGCCGTGCGGCCCAACACCCGTCTGGTTGCCGTGGGGCATGTCTCCAATGTCTCCGGCACGATCCAGCCGGTGGAGGAGATGATTACCGTTGCCCGCAAGGCGGGTGCCCTGTTTTTGCTCGACGCGGCCCAGTCGGCAGGGAGCTTGCCGATCGACGTGTCTGGCAGCGGGATCGATCTTCTCGCTGCCCCGGGACACAAGGGACTGTTGGGGCCGCAGGGGACCGGCTTTCTGTATGTGGCCCCCAGGGTGGCGCTCAGGCCGTTCATGGCCGGCGGGACCGGCGGACATTCCACCCTGGAGGAGCAACCGGCAGCCATCCCCGAAGGATTCGAGGTCGGCACCCATAATATGCCGGGTATTGCCGGACTCGCGGCGGGCATCGACTTTGTGCTCGATCAGGGGGTGAGCGTCGTGGGGGGCAAGGAGCGGTCCCTGGCCGAATCCGCCCGGCAGGGATTGGGCAACATCCCCGGCCTGACCATCTGCGGCCCCCCGGATCCCCTGCTGAGAGGGGGAGTGCTCTCCTTCACTGTGGCAGGGTTCGATTCGGCAGCCCTGGCCTTTGCACTGGACCAGCGCTTCGATATTGCCGTGCGGGCGGGACTGCACTGCGCGCCGCTGGCCCACCGCGCCCTGGGCACGTTCCCCGGGGGCACGGTCCGTCTCAGCCCCGGCTGGTTCTCCACCACCGCGGAGATTGCATTTTTCTGCGATGCCGTTGTAGAATGCATCCGAACGGCTGGACAGTAAACACCCCCCCGTGAGGAACATCGAAAACCGAATTGAAATCCGCACACGCTTCCGGCGTACGGAGGCTCACAGCGTCACGGATTCTGAAAGACTGTCCCCACCAGCCTCAGGCTGACCATCTCCCAGACCGGAAAGGTTCCAGTGAAAAATTTCATCCTCGATACCAACGTTCTGCTGCACGATCCCCAGGCCATTTTCAAATTCCACGAAAACAACATCATCATCCCGATCACAGTGATCGAAGAGATCGACCGCTTCAAGAAGGATATGAACGAAACCGGCCGCAATGCCCGCCAGATTTCGCGTATCCTCGACACGATGCGGGAAAAGGGCTCGCTTTCCGGCGGCGTGCCCCTGCCGGGTCAGGGGCTGCTGCAGGTCGAGATGTTCTCCGAGAAGCATCTCAAACACCTGCCGGTGGACCTGCGGGTGGACAGCGGCGACAACCGCATCCTGGCGGTGGCGCTGGAGGTGCGCGAGCGCCAGGCCGACATTCCGCTGGTGTTCGTCACCAAGGACACCAACCTGCGCATCAAGGCCGACGTCATCGGCCTGACCGCCGAGGACTACGAGTCCGACAAGATCGATATCCAGGACCTCTATTCCGGTACGCGCACCGTTGCCATGGCCGCCGACGAGGTCGACCGCTTCTACGGGCAGGGCTGGCTGGATGCTCCGGCCGATCTTTCCCCCAACGAGTTCATCACCATCGCCGATAGCGTCAATCCCTCCCATACTGCCATCTGCCGCAACGATGTCGCCAGCGGCCGCATCGTGCCGGTCAGGAAGGTGCCCAAGGAGGGCATCTGGAGCCTGTATCCCCGCAACCGCGAACAGTCCTTTGCCCTGGACGTGCTGATGGACGATTCCATCAAGCTGGTAACCCTGGTTGGCAAGGCCGGCACCGGTAAGACGCTGCTGGCCATTGCCGCCGGTCTGCACAAGGTGGCCGAGGAGAGCGTCTACAATCGCCTGCTGGTTTCGCGGCCGGTCTTCCCCATGGGCAAGGACCTGGGTTTTCTGCCGGGTGACATCGAGGAAAAACTGACCCCCTGGATGCAGCCGATCTTCGACAACGTGGAGCTGCTGATCTCAGGGCACGAATCGGAAAAACGCCACAGCAAGGGCTACAAGGAGCTGATGGCCATGGGGCTGTTGGACATTGAGCCCTTGACCTACATCCGCGGCCGCTCGATTCCCAACCAGTACCTGATCGTGGACGAGGCCCAGAACCTCTCGCCCCATGAGATCAAGACCATCGTGACCAGGGTGGGGGACGGCACCAAGATCATCCTGACCGGCGACCCCTACCAGATCGACAACCCTTATGTGGACGCGTCCAGCAACGGTCTGACCTATCTGGTGGAAAAGTTCAAAGGGGAGAAGATCGCCGCCCACGTGACCCTGACCAAAGGGGAGCGGTCGGAGCTGGCGGAGCTGGCTGCAAACCTGCTGTAGATTTATTTGAATTGCAAAGGACATAAGGGACGTCAAGGACTTCAAGGACTTTTGTCCTGTGGGTCGTTTGAGTCCCTTATGTCCTTTTTTAGAGTGAGAAACTATGCTCCTTTTAGCTATCGAAACATCCTGTGACGAAACCGCTGCCGCGGTGGTGGCTGACGGCCGCCGGATACTCTCCTCGGTGGTCTCGTCGCAGGTGGCTGTCCATGCCGAATACGGCGGCGTCGTACCAGAGATCGCCTCGCGCAAGCATCTGGAGATGATCTCGCCGGTAATCGGCCAGGCCCTGCAACAGGCCGGCGTCGCCATGTCCGCCATCGAGGGTATTGCCGTCACCCGCGGGCCGGGACTTTCAGGAGCGCTGCTGGTCGGCCTGTCCGCTGCCAAGGCCATTGCCTGCGCCCGTGCGATCCCCTTTGTAGGGGTGCATCATATCGAAGGGCATATCTTTGCCGCGTTCCTGGAACAGCCGGTGGAGTTTCCCTTCCTGGCCCTGGTGGTTTCCGGCGGCCATACTCACCTCTATCTCGTGGAGGGCTTCGGCCGCTACCGGACCCTGGGGAGAACCCTGGACGACGCCGCCGGCGAGGCCTTTGACAAGTCGGCCAAGATCATGGGGTTCGAGTATCCCGGCGGTGTCAGGATCGACCGCATGGCCCAGGATGGCAATCCTGATGCCGTCAAGTTGCCGCGGCCGCTCATGAGGGACGGCAGTCTCAATTTCAGCTTCAGCGGACTCAAGACCGCCGTGCTGCAGCATGTTGCCCAGCATCCGGTCAGCATCCCCAGCGCAGCGGCCGACGACCTGTGCGCCTCATTCCAGCGGGCGGTCTGTGATGTGCTGGCAGCCAAAACCGAGGCGGCGCTTCGCGAAACAGGAGCCCGACGGCTGGTGGTGGCAGGGGGGGTGGCTTGCAACAGCGGCCTGAGGGCGCGCATGCGCGATCTGGCCCAGTCGCTGGGGCTGGAGCTGCACATCCCGGACCGGTCGCTGTGCGGCGACAATGCCGCCATGCTGGCCGTGGCAGGCAATTATTACCTGGAAAAGGGGGCCGCCTCGCCCATGACGCTCGACGTGACCGCTACCTGGGATATGGATTCCATCGGGGAGGCCGCACCGTGAAGACCATGCGCGGACCGCTCAAGTCCCTGGGCCAGAACTTCCTGGTCGACCAGAACATCGTGGACAGGATCGTGCGCAGCGCGGCCCTGGTGCCGGGCGATGCCGTACTCGAGATCGGCCCCGGCCGGGGAGCCCTGACCGAGCAGTTGATCCGCCAGGCCGGACGGCTGCTGCTGATCGAATACGATCATGCCCTGGCTGCCGCGCACAGCGAACTGTATCGGGAAAATCCGGCGGTAACGGTAGTGGATGGCGATATCCTGGCAGTCGATCTGTCCGCTCTTCTGGCAGGGCAGTCGGGATGGAAGGTCATCGCCAATCTGCCGTACAACATCTCGACCCAGGTGTTGTTCCGGCTGCTGGAGGTGCGTGAGCGCCTGTCGCAGATGGTGTTGATGCTGCAGAAAGAGGTGGGGGACCGGCTGGTGGCTCCCCCCGACTGCGGCGATTACGGCATCACCACGGTCCTGCTCGGTCTCTGGTTCGATATCAGGCGGGAGTTCATCGTTCCCCCGGGCTGCTTCCATCCCCGGCCAAAGGTCGATTCGGCGGTGATGAGATTCGTGCCTTTGCCGCAGGCACGGGTCGAGGTGGGGGATGAGGCGTTGTTCAGGCGGGTGGTCAAGGCCGCTTTTGCCATGCGTCGCAAGACCCTGGCAAACTGCCTGAAACACGCCGACTTGCCCGTACCGGAAGGAATCGACAGACTGCTTGAACAGTGCGGCATCGACGGCCGGCGCCGGGGAGAGACCCTGTCGCTGGACGAATTTGCCCGTCTCTCACGACAACTGTCAGGGGTGTAGGCACAAAAAAAAACCGCCGTTGGCGGTTTTTTTTACTGTGGTGATGCGAAGCTTATGCCCTGGCCTTCGCGCCTCTGGCGGCTTTCACGGCCGGTTTGGCCGGCTTGGCAGCTTTGGCAGGCGCGCTTTTTTTGGCGGCCCTGGCTGCCCGGGCCTTTTCCAGATTGGCGGCCAGATTGTTTTCGTTGGCTGCCTGGCGGCGTGCCTCGGAGTAGTTCTTGGCGGTCAGCGACTGGCTGGCAGGGATGTTGAACTGCTTGCGATACTGGCCCGGTTTCAGGTCATGGGCCTGCTTAAGGTGTCTGGTCAGCGTTTTGAAGCCGCTCTTGCCGCAGATCATGCAGGTGACCTGGTCATTCTGAAAGGCTTTTTTCAGTGTGATGGCAGGTACCGCAGGGGCAGCGCCGGCCTCTTCGACAACACCCTCGGTTTCCAGCTTCTTCAGGGTGGTATAGACCTTGTTGATCTCCAGGATCAGATCGTCGCTAGACAGTTCATTGCCTGCAGCATGGGCAGAAACGATGCTTGCCGTCAGTTCTACGAGTGTTGCGGTCATAAACCCTCCTTGTGAATTTAAATTTATAGAATTAAACCTCATTTTAATCTATAAATCAAGGGAATAATCGGTTTCCTTACTGTTCCAGGCTGAATATTTATCAGCCGATTCAGTACTGATCGCGCTTTCTTCTTGTGTCTGACGATATAATTTACGGTCCGGCTGTAGCTGTAATACCAGGGAACTAGCAACTAGTTCTGCCGATGAATGTTCTTTCTAGTGCAGCCCTGTGGTGGCCTTCATCGCCTCGACTGCCGATCTTGAAACAGTATTGGTTTTGACGAGAGTGACCGGGATCGAATGTACTGTCCAGCCGCTGCTCCTGGGCTGTTCCGGTTTATTTTGTTGTCGCAGCTTGACAAACTGAAAAACTTTGTTCTCGAATCCTGAGCATAAGTTCTGCACCGACGGAGGATGCGTACCTGATGTCTGAAAAACGTAACATAGCCCGGGCAGCCGGCGTTTTGGGCAGTGCCACGATACTCTCCCGCATCATGGGCATGGTGCGGGACATGGTGGTTTCTCGGCTGTTCGGCGCCGGATTCGCCACCGATGCCTTCTTTGCGGCCTTCCAGGTCCCCAACATGCTGCGCCGCTTCTTTGCGGAAGGGGCCTTGACCTCCGCGTTCGTGCCGATCTTTTCCGGAACCCTGACCACGAGAGGCAAGGATGAAGCCCGACAGCTTGCCAACGCCTGCTTTACGCTGCTGACCATCGTCATGGCCGCCGTTACCTTGGCCGGTATCCTCTTTTCTCCCTGGATCGTCGGTCTGATGTTTCCCGGATTCCGCGCCGTGCCGGGCAAGTTCGAGCTGACCGTACTGCTCAACCGCATGATGTTCCCCTACATCTTCTTCATCAGCCTGGTGGCGCTCTGCATGGGCATTCTCAATACGCTGCGCCATTTTTTCACCCCGGCCATCTCAACCGTGTTTCTGAACATCGCCATGATCCTGGCTGCTCTCCTGTTGAGAAACTATTTCGAAGTGCCCATTACGGCCCTGGCGGCCGGCGTGCTGATCGGCGGGATTTTACAGCTTGTGCTGCAATTGCCGGTGCTGTGGCGCATGGGTTTTCCCGTTCGTCCCCGCTTCGCCTTCAATGACCCGGAGGTACGGCGCATAGCCATGCTGATGGTCCCGGCAGTCTTCGGGGTGGGGGTCTACTACCTCAACATCACTGTCGGCGCAATTCTGGCCTCGTTGCTGCCGCAGGGAAGCGTCTCGTATCTCTACTATGCCCAAAGGCTGTTCGAGTTTCCCCAGGGGATCTTCACCGTATCGGTCGCCCAGGCCGTACTGCCTTCCATGAGCAAGCAGGCAGCCGAGGGGGATATGGCTGGCATGAAGGAATCGCTGGCATTCGGGCTGCGTCTGACGCTGTTCATCACCATACCGGCCATGGTGGGGCTGATGGTCTGTGCGACCCCCATCTTCAGCCTGATCTTCATGGGGGGAGCCTTTGACTATGCCAAGGCGGTCAACTCCGCCCAGGCGCTGCTGTATTACTCGCTGGGGTTGTCGTTCGTTGCCATGACACGTGTTCTGGCGCCCGCTTTTTATTCGCTCAAGGACACCGTCACACCGGTCTGGACAGCCCTGTGCGCCTTTCTGATCAATCTCGGCTTCAGCCTGGCCCTGATGGGGCCGCTCAAGCACGGCGGCCTGGCCCTGGCCACTACCATTTCGGCCCTGGGAAACATGCTGCTGCTGCTCTGGTTCCTGCGCCGCAAGATCGGCCCCTTCGGCGGCAGGGGCATCGTCTCCTCCGGCTTGAAGTCTCTGGCAGCCTCAGTGCCCATGGCGGCCGCCGTGTGGTTTTTGAGCGGGTTTGCCGACTGGTCCCTGGTTGGGCATAAATTCATCAAGGGAGCCGTTCTGGGGGGGACGATCGTGGCGGGAATTGCGGTATACCTGCTGTTCGTCGGCCTGTTGGGTTCCGAAGAGGCCGCTGAAGCGATCAGGATGGTCAGAAAAAAGCTGCGGTTCTAGAGTTTCCCCTAAGGAATCAGCGGCCAGCTCGTATCCCTTTTCTCGTCTTTCTGTGCATATCCCGGCAGGGTCGCCATGCCCGCGACCCACATTCCTGGCGGCGGCTGCCGCCCATATGCAGTACCTGTGGTCCGGCCGCCCATTTTGAAAATAATAATGTATGTGTAATTTAATGTGGTTTAAACGCTGTTTTATAAGAATGAAGCGTTAATGCGGCAGGCAAAGATGCTGAATTGGCTGGAAACCCGGTACGGGCCGAAAAAGATTTTTTTCACATCCGATTTGGCATGAAAAAATATTTAACACGTTTGCGCTGAGTAGCTCTCTTAAATATGCAGTATACCGGTGTTGTTATGTAAGTTGTTGTTTTTTCAATGAAAACTTGGTGTATAAAAATCAGGCAAAATGTAAAAATCTCTTGTAAAAATATTACTTTTGATTTTCATCAACATGGTTGTGCACAGTTTTTCCACAGCTTTTGTTGATAAATATGTAACCTCCTCGACATGTGCCTGTAATCATTCGGCAACCTCCCGCTTTTTCGCTTCTTCCCACAAAAGGTCCATTTCGTTTAATGAAGTGTTGCTCAAGTTTTTGCCCTGGGCATGGAGTTGGTCCTCCACGTACTGGAAACGGTACTGGAACCGGCCAATGGTTTTCCGGAGCGCATCCTCCGGGTCGATGGACAGGAATCGGCCCAGATTGACGATAGCGAAGAGCAGGTCGCCGAGTTCCGCTTCCATCCGTTCGCTCTTCCCCTCGGCCATGGCCTCCTGGAATTCGTGCAGCTCCTCCAGCACCTTGGCAACAACCTGATCCGTATGTTCCCAGTCGAAGCCCACCCGCGCCGCTTTTTCGGTGATTTTGTGCGCCCTGAGCAGGGCCGGCAGATGCGCGGGCACACCGGACAGGGCTGAGCGCCGCTCCTCCCCTTTCTCCAGCTTTTTGATTTTTTCCCAGTTTTCTATCTGGGCGGAGCTGTCGCGGACCACCGCATCGCCGAATACGTGCGGATGGCGGCGGATCAGCTTTTCGCACAGGGTCTGGATGACATCCGCCATGTCGAAGCGTCCCTGCTCCTCGGCAATGGCGGCATGGAACACCGGCTGCAGCAGCAGGTCCCCCAACTCCTCCCGGAGCAGCTCCGTGGAACCGCTGTCGATGGCCTCGATCACCTCGTAGGTCTCTTCCAGCAGGTAACGCGTAAGGCTTTCATGGGTCTGTTCCGCATCCCAGGGGCAGCCTCCCGGAGCCCTCAGCGTGTGCATGATGTTCAGCAGTTTTTCAAAGCCTGCAGCAGCGTTTTTCATGTATTAGGTTCCTCTCTGTAATGGATAAGGTAATCGAAAAAATCCGATCATGCGTTCCCTCTTGGGATAAGAGGCCCTAGAGGGCCTAAAGGGAACAGGGAGTTACGAAGGAAGCTGAGGAGTTACAGGCTGGTGTTTTTGAGTTCGACCAGCAGTTCGTCGTACACTGCCAGCGACCTGACAGCGGCTGTCTCCTTGTTGTTCAGCTCCTCAAAAGTGCGCAGCCTGCCGTTGAAGCGGTCGGCCTGGCCTTTGAGGCTGCCGATGTTTTCGCTCAGGAAGCTCTTCTCCTTGGGGTCAACGTCCTTCTTGATGATCCCCTTCAGCTTGTTCAGGTATTCGTCCGTGCCGCTGACGTAGTTGTTCAGCGCCACCAGGAAGGAGAGGGCGCCGGAGGAAAGATCGGACACAGCCGCCAGCCTGGACTGGGCTTCATGCATGTCCTTCAGAAACTGCCGGTCAGCGAATTGGGCCGTATCTGCTATACTTTTCTCATTGGGCGCTGCCGGATCGATTGCGTCGCTCATGGCAATCAGTTTCTGCGATGAGGCCATGTAGGCGTTGACCGAGAGCGAGGCCGAGTTGAGCGCCACCGTGAACTGCGAGACAAATTTGGTGAAAACCGAGGCCTGTCCGGCATAGGGAATCGGCAGGAACCGCGCCAGGACCGCGGCGTGGGAGCCGGCCTGGATATAGCGGTTGTAGCCGGCCAGGTTGGTGCACATCCAGGCAGCGAATTTCTCGAAATCAGCGGTGATCTGTCGCTGGGTCCTGACGTCGGCAGCCATCTCCTTGAGCCGCAGGGCCTTTCTCCGGCGGAGACGTTCTTCGGGAAACACATTCGCTTCGGACTGCCTGATTCTCAGGTTCAGTATTTCATTTTCCTGCCGCAGCTTCACGACCTGTTCCGCGGCTGCCGTTGCAGGGCTGCAGGCGTCTTCGGCATGCCCCGGTCCGGCTGAGACCGCCAGAAGGACGGAGGCGGCGAGTATTGCCGTTGCAGATGTGATGGCGATATGTGAAAGAGTCATGTGAACGCACCTTCTGGCGTAGGGATGTGATGTACGCCTTTTGATATAACGCTGCCGTCGGCACAAATGCAACGCTTTTCGGTGCCGTGCCCGGAGGCCGGCCCTGATAGTTTGCAATCCTCGTCTTCCTGTTTTACCATGCAATGGAGAATCGTTCCCGAACCTATTGCAACCGCGGATAACCGCCACCTGGAATGAAACTATGGCTTTCCCCGGACCTCTCCGGCTGACACTGATCCAGAGACTGATCGTCACCTTTTCCATTATCGGGGTCTGCCTGATATCTGCCCTGGTGTATGCGGTGGTCGGATTGAACAGCATGCACCGCATGGCAGCCGATATCGCCCGCCATGATCTTACCGCCGCCACCGCGACGATTGCCCTGAGGGATTCGATACTGGCCCAGCACCGGGCCGAAGGGCGGTATCGCATCTTCAGGCAGCCGGAGTTCAAGGAATTGTATCTGCGGCAGGCGGCCTCGTTCCGGCAGACGCTGTCCATGCTGCAGCGGCAACCGGGTGGAGTCGGCCTGGCAGAGGTGCAGGGCGCCTATGCCTCCTATACGAAGCTGTGCGATCGCATGTTCGCAGGTGGGACAGTGGAGGACGCCCTGGTCAGGCGTGCCGTGGAGCGGGTCGAAATTGCCCTTGAGAAGGTGCGGGCGGAACAGCAGAAACTGCTGGAGTCGAAGCTGGCGGCGGCCGAAGAGCGTGAAGCCCGTACCGCTGCCTGGGCGGTGGGGCTGGCGCTGGTCGGTATCGCCCTGTCGCTGCTGGTGGCGGCGCTGCTGATCTATTCCTTTTCAACCTCCATCGGCAAGCTGCAGAGGGCAACCCATCGCATCGCGGCCGGCGATTTCGATCACGACCCCCTCATTCCGCCGGGGGATGAGGTCGGCGCTCTTTCCCAGGATTTCATAAGAATGGCGGTGCGGCTCAAGGAACTGGAACAATTGAGCCTGGATGCCAGCCCCCTGACGCGCCTGCCGGGGAACATCGCCATCGAGCGCTCCATCAACAGGCGGCTGCGCGAACAGAGTTCCTTTGCCATGTGCTACATCGATCTGGACAACTTCAAATCCTACAACGACCGTTACGGTTACATCCGGGCCAGCGATATCCTGAAGAAAACCGGAGAAGTGATTCACGAAGCGGTCAAGCGGCAGAACGACCCGGATGCCTTTGTCGGCCACATCGGAGGGGACGATTTCGTGGTAATCATCGATGCCCGGCACGCCAAGGCCGCCTGTCAGGAGATCATCCGCGATTTCGACGGCATGATCCCCTCATATTATTCCGAAGAAGACCGTGCCGCAGGGGCCATCGAAGGTTTGGACCGCTACGGCGTGAAGCGGGTGTTTCCGCTGCTCACGATATCGATTGCCGTGCTCACCTGCCAGCCCGGCAGGTATGCCACGGCAGCGGAAATAGCCACGGCAGCGGCCAAGGTCAAGGATCGCGTCAAGGAAACGTCGGGGAGCAATTACATCATCGTGCGGGAGGAGCATTCCGGTGAGACATGAGCTGGGGATTGTCATGCTTTTCGCGATGCTTCTGACGGGTTGCAGCACGTTCTCCGGCATCACGACCATGTCGAGCAGCGCGGGCGAGCAGGAACGCAATTTTCGCGCGGCGCTGGAGCAACTGGGGAACGGACGCGAAAAGGAGGCGCGCCTCCTGCTGGAGCGGGTCGTGGGAGCTCCGCCGCTGAAGGGGGTGACCGATGAGGCCCTGTTCCGCCTGGCACTGCTCAGTCTGAGGGAAGATGGGAACAAGGGGGTGGGCAGAACGCAGGCACTGCTGGATCAGCTGCGGAACGAGTTTCCCCGCAGCATGTGGACGTATCAGGCTGCACCGCTGGTCTCTTATCTGGCCGGCAGCAGGAGTGCGCGGAGCTATCAACGCGAACTGAAGTCCCTGCGGGACCAGAATCTCTCCCTGACCCGCGACAACCGGGAACTGCGCCAGACCCTGGAGCGTCTGAAAAGCCTCGATCTCGAACTGGAACAGAAAATCAGGCGCTGAGTCACCGGGCAGGCAATCAGCGCTCCTTCCGCCGTTCTCCCTGGCGGTATCCCTCCAGGAATTTCCCTTTGTATTCCATGAAGCGCCCTTCGGCAATGGCCTCCCTGATCTCGGCCATCATGGTCAGGTAAAAATGGACGTTGTGAATGGCGGACAGTACCGCCGATACCACCTCGTTGGCCACGAACAGGTGGTGCAGGTAGGCCCGGCTGAAGTTTCGGCAGGTGTAGCAGCTGCAGCTGGGATCAACCGGGTAGAAGTCGCGCTTGTAGTTCTTGTTGGTCAATCGGATCTTGCCTCTCCGGGTAAAGAGCGTGGCGCTGCGGGCATAGCGGGTCGGGATCACGCAGTCGAACATGTCGATGCCGCGCTCGACGCTCTCCAGAATGTCCTCCGGCAGGCCGACCCCCATCAGGTAGCGCGGCTTGTTCTCGGGCAGGTGGGGCGCGGTCCAGGCCACCACCTTTTTGAGCAGCTCCAGCCCTTCCCCGACGCTAACCCCGCCGATGGCGTACCCGGGCAGGTCCAGTTTACGCATCTCTTTGGCGCACATGGCCCGCAGATCCTCATAGACGCTGCCCTGCACAATGCCGAACAGCGCCTGGCCGTTGTCGACCATGGCCTTTTGGCACTCCTTGAGCCAGCGGATGGTTTTCCGGGTGGATTGTTCGGCATAGCTGCGCTCGCAGGGGTAGGGGATGCATTCGTCGAAGGCCATGATGATGTCCGCCCCCAGATCCTGCTGGATGCGGGTGGCCGTGGCCGGGTCGAGGTAGATTTCCTCCCCGGTGATCTCGTGCCTGAAGAAAACACCATTCTCGGTGATGCGCTTGTTGGGCAGTGAAAAGACCTGGAATCCGCCGGAATCGGTCAGAATCGGCTTGTTCCATGCCATGAACGTATGCAGCCCCCCAGCTTTTTTCACCAGCCCTTCGCCCGGCTGGAGGTGCAGATGATAGGTGTTGCTGAGGATGATCTGTGCGCCGGTTTCCTCGATCTGGGCGGGTGTCAGCGGCTTCATGGCGCCATGGGTCGCCACCGGCATGAAGATCGGAGTCTGGATCTCTCCGCGCGACGTGCTGAGGATGCCGAGGCGGGCGGAGCAATTGCGGTCTTTTTTAAGCAGAGTAAATTCCATACTGCGATGCCTTTCAGTATCGGGCGGATTCGGATGTGTCCGGGGCAGTCAGGGGAGAAATACAAAAACCGTTCGCCCGGACCCTTGCCGGGGGAACGGAATCGAACTCCCCGTCAATCAATACCATGATTGCCTTCCTGATTGCAATCCCGCTGTAGAACGCTTTTGGAGGGCTCTCATTTTGTATCCTGTATACAAAATAGTTGCATTTTTATACAACGGCGTTTAATATCTCGTGTCCAGTAATTTAGGCGCTTCACATGCAATTTATGGCCGGTTTTTTACGGCTGCCGCATCTCAATAAAACTTGAGGAGGATGATATGCAGATTGTTATCAGAATGCGCTGGCGTGGTCCCCCTTCGGTTTCAACGGTTGTTTCCCCGGCTCCAACGGCACTTCAATTCCATGCCAGTACAAAATTTCAGAAAAGGAAGGAAATCTATGCAACTGTTTAGCTCATCTATTGGCAGAAAGATCGTGATGGCCATAACAGGACAGTGCATGATCCTGTTCGCCATCATTCATCTGCTCGGGAACTCCACCATCTTCGGATGGCTGACAGGCGGCCTCAACGCCTATGCCCATCACCTCCACAGCATGCCGCTTCCCATCATCATGGGATTCCGGTTCGGCCTGCTGATATTCGCCTGCCTCCATATCTGGTACGGCATCCAGGTGACCATCGAGAACCGCAGCGGCCGTTCCAAGGCCTATGCGGTCAAGTCGACCCAGAAAACGACCTTTGCCAGCGAGACCATGATCTGGACCGGTCTGCTGATCCTCGCTTTCATCATCTATCACTTGCTGCACTTCACCTTCCAGGTGATCGACCCTTCGACCGCCGCCCTTGCCCATCCGGATGCCCTGGGCAACCCCAATGTTCTCGGCATGGTTGTGGCCGGCTTCCAGAACGTCGGCATTGCCCTCCTGTATGCCGTTGCGATGATCGTACTGTTTCTGCACCTCTCCCATGGCATCCAGAGCTCGTTCCAGACCATGGGCTGGAACAATGATCGCACCCAGCCGTGCCTGACCAAGGGGAGCACGCTGCTCGCCCTGATCATGTTCTTCGGCTATGTTGCCGTGCCATTCACCATTCTCGTCCACATACTGAAATAAGGGGGTTATTGTGATACTAGACGGAAAATGTCCTACCGGACCAATTCAGCAGACCTGGGACAAACACCGCTTCGACCTGAAGCTGGTTAACCCTGCCAACAAGCGTAAATACAACATCATTGTGGTCGGAACCGGCCTGGCCGGTGGCGCTGCCGCCGCTTCGCTGGGTG
Source organism: Geobacter sp. SVR (assembly GCF_016865365.1). Lineage (NCBI taxonomy): Bacteria > Pseudomonadati > Thermodesulfobacteriota > Desulfuromonadia > Geobacterales > Geobacteraceae > Geobacter > Geobacter sp. SVR. The sequence goes on along the minus strand of NZ_AP024469.1, from coordinate 2,785,268 downwards.
AGCTGGGATACAACGTACAGGCCTTCTGCTATCAGGATTCCGCCCGCCGCGCCCACTCCATCGCCGCCCAGGGGGGCATCAACGCCGCCAAGAATTACCCTAACGACGGCGACTCGATCTACCGTCTGTTCTACGACACCATCAAGGGGGGCGACTTCCGTGCCCGTGAGGCGGATGTGTGGCGTCTGGCCCAGGTATCCAATAACATCATCGACCAGTGCGTGGCCCAGGGCGTCCCCTTTGCCCGCGACTACGCCGGCTACCTGGACAACCGCTCCTTCGGCGGCGCCCAGGTTTCCCGTACCTTCTATGCCCGCGGCCAGACCGGTCAGCAGCTGCTCCTGGGTGCCTATTCGGCCCTGTCCCGTCAGATCAAGGCCGGCACGGTCAAGATGTACGACCGCCGCGAAATGCTCGATCTGGTTGTCGTTGACGGCGTAGCGCGCGGCATCACGGTTCGCAACCTGGTCACCGGCCAGATCGAATCCTATGCGGCCGATGCGGTCTGCCTGGCCACAGGCGGCTACGTCAACGTGTTCTACCTTTCCACCAACGCCATGGGCTGCTCGGTTACCGCCAACTGGAAAGCGCACAAGAAGGGCGCCTACTTCGCCAACCCCTGCTACACCCAGATCCACCCGACCTGTATTCCGCAGGCAGGCGACTACCAGTCCAAGCTGACCCTGATGTCCGAGTCGCTGCGCAACGACGGCCGCTGCTGGGTTCCCAAGAACAAGGCCGACCTGGGCAAACACCCCAACGAGATCCCGGAAGAGGCCCGCGACTACTATCTGGAGCGCAAGTACCCGAGCTTCGGCAACCTGGCTCCGCGCGATATCGCCTCCCGCGCCGCCAAGGAACAGTGCGACGACGGCCGTGGCGTCGGCCCCGGCGGCCGCGGCGTGTACCTGGATTTCTCCACCTCCATCAAGCGCGTTGGTGCCGATACCATCAAGGAGCGCTACGGCAACCTGTTCGAGATGTACGAGAAGATCACCGACGAAGACGCCTACAAGCGTCCGATGCGCATGTATCCTGCCCCGCACTACTCCATGGGCGGCCTGTGGGTCGACTACAACCTGATGAGCAATATCCCCGGCCTTTTCGTACTGGGTGAGGCCAACTTCTCGGTCCACGGCGCCAACCGTCTCGGCGCTTCGGCCCTCATGCAGGGTCTGGCCGACGGCTATTTCGTCATTCCCTACACCATCGGCGGCTACCTGGCCACCGTCAAGCCGGGTCAGGTCAACACCGATCACGCCGAGTTCAAGAAGTGCGAAGAAGATGTCAACAAATCGACCGAGAAGTTCCTCTCCATCAACGGCAAACGCACCGTCTCCGACTTCATGCGCGAGCTGGGTGGCCTGATGTGGGAAAACTGCGGCATGGCCCGTTCCAAGGAGTCCCTGGAGACCAACCTCAAGAAGATCCCGGCCCTGCGCGAGGAATTCTGGAAGAACGTCAAAGTGTCCGGTTCCGGCGCCGAACTGAACCAGCAGCTGGAAAACGCCGGCCGCACTGCCGACTTCCTCGAGTTCGCCGAACTCATGTGCCGCGACGCCCATCACCGCAACGAGTCCTGCGGCGGCCACTTCCGTGTGGAATACCAGGACGAGGGCGAAGCTCAGCGCGACGACGCCAACTACTGCTACGTAGGCGCCTGGGAATTCAAGGGGGTCGACAAGGAGCCCGAGCTGCACAAGGAGCCGTTGAAGTTCGATAACGTACATCTCGCCGTAAGGAGCTACAAATAATGAGCGATCACAAGACCATGACACTGACGCTGATCGTGTGGCGCCAAAAGAATGCCAACGATCCGGGCAAGTTCGAGACCTATGCCGCCAAAAACATCACCGAGCACCACTCCTTCCTGGAAATGCTCGACTGCGTCAACGAGGACCTGATCCTGGCCGGCAAGGAACCGATCGTGTTCGACCACGATTGCCGCGAGGGGATCTGCGGCATGTGCTCCCAGGTTATCAACGGCGCCCCCCACGGCGGCCAGGAGCGCACCACCGTCTGCCAGCTGCACATGCGTAAGTTCAAGGATGGCGACACCATCTACATCGAGCCCTGGAGGGCGCGCGCCTTCCCGATCATCAAGGACCTGATCGTCGACCGCAGCGCTTTGGACAAGATCCAGCAGGCCGGCGGCTACACCTCCTGCCATACCGGTGGTATTGCCGACGGGAATGCCATCCTGATTCCCAAGCCCATTGCCGATGAGGCCATGGACGCAGCCGAATGCATCCAGTGCGGTGCCTGCGTTGCCGGCTGCCCCAACGGCGCCGCAATGCTGTTCACCGGCGCCAAGGTCTCACAGCTGGCACTGTTGCCGCAAGGCAAGGTCGAGGCCAAGCAGCGTGTCAGGAGCATGACCCAGGCCATGGCCGACTGCGGGTTCGGCAACTGCACCAACCACTACGAGTGCCAGGCCTCCTGTCCCAAGGGAATCAACGTCAAGTTCATCGCCCGGATGAACCGCGAATTCCTCAAGGCACAATTCGGCTAACGGCTATTGTTTTTCGATTATAATGCGGTAGAATCAGGGCAGCCCTCCGGCTGCCCTTTTTTTGTCGTATGGGTGAAGCTGTCCAGGTTTTGAGGGCTCCCGTTTCGGGCTCTGCGTCTCATCGTAAAGCGTTTACGGCAGATCATGGAATTCAATCTCATCGACATTCGCATAACTATCCGGGCCGGCAATCCGGCAGCATTTGTCCTTTGGCTGACCGGCAGGGGTGCGGACTTTGCGGCGGTCTGCCGCCCGGCAGGCTGCCGATTGCCGTCGCGGAGCTGTCAGAGCTGTTCCGGCAGGGGCGCATGCGCTTGGCATATGGTATTCGGGCAGGAGCTTGCGCCGGATCCGGATGCGCTCAAACGTCATCAGAAGCCGCCACTCCCTTTTGCCTTCTCATTTCCGGTATCAGGGGGGCAGGCCGGCACCATCGAGTGCCGGCTGGTGGTGGCCGGATCGGCAATTGCCTGTCTCGACATGTTGCTGGAGGGCTTTTCAAGCCTGCTCTCCGGTGATGAGGAGCAGCGACGGTGCCAGATCCTGTCGATCGAATCGTGCGATTACCAGGGGACGCGACTGCAGCTGGGGCATGGGAGCCGTTTGAGCCGGCCGGAGAACCTGGTGGTGTTGTCATCGGTCGGTATCCTGGAAAGCCGCGCCTGGAACCTGGAGTGGCAGGAAATCCGCCTGCTGACCCCGCTCAAGCTCCTGTCTGAGGGGCGGCAGCTGACACATTTCAGTTTTGCTTTGTTCGCCCGTTCACTGCTGCGGAGGATTTCATCCCTGGCCTACTATTACGGAGGTTGTCAGGCGGATTGCGATTTCCGGGACCTGTCCCGCCAGGCCGATGCGATCGCGCTCTGCGAGGATCATTTCGTCACCGCATGCCTGCCTGGCGGGGGAAGGCGCCTGTCGGGCATCGCGGGCCACGGCTGTTTCAGCGGCGACTTCAGTGGACTGCTGCCCTTTCTGGCGCTCGGCACCTACCTGAATGCCGGAAAGACCGCTGCCTTCGGCCTGGGCAACTTTACCCTGGCATAGCAGGAACAGCCCCTCTGAGCCCGCCTGGTGCGGCAGAAGGGGTACAACAGCTATTGACGGAAAGACCGGCGAGCTGTTATTTTAAATTATTTTGAGGCAGGGGTGAGTGCCCGATAATCAGATACATGCACTGACGGTAGATGTGGAGGACTGGTTTCATGTGTGCGCCGGGCAGCAGCCGGAAATTCCGCGCTCGGCCTGGCGGGTGCGGCAGGCCACCGAGCGTATCCTGACGCTGCTTGACAGCCACGGTGCAAAAGCCACTTTTTTCATGCTCGGATGCGTGGCTGAGGCAGAACCGGAGCTGGCGCCGATGATCGAACGGCAGGGGCACGAGGTGGCTTCCCATGGCTGGTCCCATCGCCTGCTGCATGACCTGACCGTTGAAGAATTCGAATGCGAGTTGGAGCGGACCGAAGCGATACTGCTGGACCAGACCGGAAAACGACCCTTCGGATTCCGTGCGCCGCGCTGGTCGGTGTCGATGCGGACACCCTGGGTGGATGCCGTTCTTGTCCGGAGGGGCTATCTGTATGATTCAAGCCGCAATCCGCTCCCCTTTCTGGCGGGCAGCGGTTCGGCCCTTCATCCCTCACGCGTGCGGGCCGGAGCAGGGGAACTGTGGGAAGTGCCACCAATGGTGACGCCGATGCCCCTTTTCAACCTCCCGACCGGCGGAGGCTGGGGATTTCGCCTGTTTCCCTTCCGGATGATCGCAGCAACGGTGGCGCGCTACCACGACGTGAAGCAGCCGGCGGTTCTGTATCTGCATCCGCGGGAGGTTGATCCGGAAAGTCCGCGGGTCAAACTGCATCCCCTGAGGAGTTTTGCCACCTACGGTCCCCGCAGCGACGCTGCCGGACGGATCGCGGCCCTGCTGGAGCGTTTCCGCTTCACAACCCTGCTGGACCTGGTCGAATCGTGGCAACCTGTATCCTGATTCCGGCTTTCAATGCCGAAAAGAGCGTGGCTGAGGTGACACGGGAGTGCCAGGAGCTCGGATTGCCGGTCGTGGTGGTGGACGACGGTTCCACCGATGCCACTGCCCGTATCGTCGCCGGCTTGCCGGTCACCCTGTTGTCACATGATCGCAACCGCGGCAAGGGGCGGGCTCTCATGACCGGTTTCACCTGGGCCCTGGAAAAAGGGTACGAAGCGGTCGTTACCGTGGATGCCGACGGACAGCACGATGTCTCGGCCATCCCGCGGCTTGCCCTGGCTGCCAGGGAGTCAGGCACCGATGTATTGATCGCATCGCGCTTCCGCCAGTTCGAGGAGATGGCCGGGTTGAGAAAGGTCTGGAACCGTTTCGGGGTCTGGTGCATGCGCAAACGGACGGGATTCGAGATCACCGACAGCCAGTCCGGCTTTCGGTGTTATTCCAGCCGGCTGCTCAGATCGGTCAGTCTGTCGGCCGAGGGGTATGATCTCGAAATGGAGCTGCTGATGAAAGCCTGGCGCAGCGGTTTCACGGTCGCCTCGCTTCCGGTGGCCGCCCGCGTGGCAGACGGCCGCGCCACCAGCCATTTTCGTCCGGTTCGCGACACCTGGAGTATTTGCAAGGTATTTCTGCGTCACATGTAGAATGTGGCGCGCCACGTTCCGGAATTGCGGAGAGCGGGGCAGGGTGGGAACAGAAAACAGGGAGTCACGATGATCCAGTCGTTGAAGAACTATACCAAGGAAAAAATCCTGAGCTACCTCCTGGAGATGGCCACCGGTTCGTCCGATGAAACCCTGATCAGGATGACGCATCTGATGGAGATGATCCCCAAGAAGGATTACTACAAGGAACGCATCCGCTGGATCAGGGGGCTGATTCGTGACAAACATCCCGCCATCGAGTTTCCACGCCGCATCCTGCGAGAGTTGCATCCGGGCCAACGTGACAAGTGGATCAGCAACCTGGCAGTCAACCATCTGCTGAACGGCACCAACCGCCGCAAGGAGTGGGGCGATCAGAACGGCTTCTACCCCCCTTCGACGGTGGTGATCAGTCCCACCATGCGCTGCAACCTGGCCTGTTACGGCTGCTATGCCGGCGATTACAACAAATCCCTGGAACTGTCCCTGGACGAACTGGACTCGATCCTGATGCAGATCAAGGAGATGGGGATCTACTTCGCCGTCATTTCCGGCGGAGAACCCTTCTACATGGAGGGCATCTTCGAGATCTTCAGGAAGCACAGCGACATGGCTTTTCTGGTCTTTACCCACGGCGGCCTGATCGACGAACAGATGGTGCGCCAGCTGATCGAGGTGGGCAACGTCATGCCGGCCTTCTCGCTGGAGGGGTACCAGCAGGAGACCGACGAACGGCGCGGAGCAGGGCATTTCGACAAGGTCATGCACGCCATGGATCTGCTGCGGGAAGCAGGGCTCTCCTTCTGCGGCTCCTTTACCCATTCGCGCAAAAACAGCGCCCTGATCACCGATCCCGCCTACATTGATATGCTGGTTTCCAAAGGGGTATTCGCCCTGTGGCTGTTTTCCTACGTACCGGTGGGCAGAAAACCCGACCCGGAACTGATGCCGACCCCTGAACAGCGCGATCATCTGCGCCGGAGCGTGGCCGCTTTCCGCGACCAGAAGCCGATGCTGTTCATCGACTTCTGGAACGACGGCCCCATGGTGTCGGGCTGTCTGGCCGGGGGACGGAAGTACTTCCATGTCAACGCCAACGGCGACATCGAGCCGTGCGTCTTCTGTCACTTTGCTGTGGACAACATCCGCCGTACCACCATTCGTGAGGCCCTCGGTTCGCCGCTCTTCAGGAAGATCCGGCAGAAGCAGGGGGAGCATGACAATCTACTGCGCCCCTGCATGCTGATCGACCATCCCGAAACCGGACGGGAGCTGTTTGCCAGCGAAGGCGCCTATGCCACCCATGACGGGGCGGAGGAGATCTTTTCCGGTCTGTCCGACACAATGGATGCCTATGCCGGGGCCTATGCCGAGATCGCCGATGCAGCCTGGGAGAACGAATTCAAGGACCACCCGGCCCAGTCCAAAAAACGCGGCACCCGGGGATGATGCATTTTTCGCAGGATCCGGATGGGCCGATTCACTATCTTCACACTGAGAGGTCGTAATGTCAGACGAGCTGATTCCGAAAGTAAAGCAGATGATTATCGACAGCCTGCGGATCGAGGGCATGGCTCCCGAAGAGATCGACAGCGACGCGCCGCTGTTCGGGGAAGGGCTTGGACTCGACTCGATCGACGCGCTTCAGCTGGTGGTAGCCATGGAAAAGGAGTTCGGCACTGTTGTGCCGGATGCTGCCACCGGCAGCAAGGTCTTTGCCTCGGTCCGTAGCATGGCGGCCTACATCCGGGAAAAGCAGGCGTGAGTTTTTCGGGCGGCCACGCGAACGGGTGTCGCGCATGAACATTCTGCTCCTGCGTCCCCATCCCGGCAACGACCGCTTCGGTCTGGGGCCGTTCTTTTGCGTGGAGCCGCTGGGAATGGAATATCTCGGCAGCGCACTCCGCTCGGGGGGGCACACCGTCACGCTTGCCGATCTGCGCTTCCGCCCCGGAGTCGCCACCTGGGTCCGGCGCACCCGCCCCCGGATGGTCGGCATCGGCTGTCTGCACGCCCTGGAGTTTGACCGGGTGATCGAAACCGCCCGCGAGGTCCGGCGTGCCAGCCCCGAGGTATTCATCGTGGTAGGGGGGCATGCGGCTGCCGCCTATCCTGCTGCTCTGGAATGCGACGCCATCGACGCCATTGTTGTTGATGACGGCGAAGAGGTCGTGCCGGCCCTTGCCGTCGCGGTCGACAAGGGGCAGCGGCTCGACCAGGTGCCGGCCCTGCGGCTGAGAACCGCAGAGGGCTGGATCAGTACTCCCCCCCTTCTGCAGCGCACCAGCCTGGATCTGGTACCGCTGCCGGCCCGCGATCTGGTGGAGCGGCACCGCTCCGGCTACCATTGCCTGCTCTTCAAGCCGGTCTGGCTGATTGAAACCGCCCGCGGCTGTCCCCATCACTGTTCCTTCTGCTCGGTCTGGCAGTTGTACGGGCGTTCCTGCCGTGAACGCAGCCTGGATGCGGTGGTTGATGATTTTGCCGCTAGCGGTGACGCCGTGTTCGTGGCTGACGACCTGTTCTGGTACAACGCCCCCCGCAGCCTGGAGCTGGCCCGGGCCCTGAAACGGCGCGGCATCTACAAACGCTGGATTCTGGTGCAGACCCGTACCGACCTGATCCGCAAGAGCGCCGACCTGATGGAGGCCTGGCGCCCGCTGGCCAAGGATTTCGACATTTTCCTGGGGCTGGAGGCAGCCAGCGACAAGGGCTTGAACAACCTCGACAAGGAAGCCGGTCTTGAGGACAGCATCGAGGCGGTCCGCATTGCGCGCTCCCTCAAATACGGGATCAACGGCAATTTTCTGGTGGACCCCGATTGGGACGAGACCGATTTTCAGCAGCTATGGCAATTTGTAGAACAGTACAGCCTGCAGCGGGCCGGTTTCACCATCCTGACCCCGCTGCCGGGCACGGAATACTTTGACCAGGTTCGCAGCCGCACCGCCGGTCAGCAATGGTCGAATTTCGATATGCACCATCTGCTGTGGGAGCCCCGTCTGGGGGCGGAGCGCTTCTTCGACCTGTACGCCGAAACCTGGCGCCGCTCGATCCTCAACACCGCCGGTGATAAGGGCATCATGGACTGGATCCGCCAGGTGCGGCCGGCCCAGATCCCCTACATCATCCGGGTGCTGTGGCGGACCCAGCGCATGATGAAGCCCGCCGAGTACCTGCGCGAGCATTGCTCCACCCGTCCCATCGCCACTGCCAAGGAGTCTTCCGCGTTATGAAACTGTTGTTCGTCTCCCCCGGATGGCCCAAGGGCAGGCTGTGGGGTGAGCTTTCCTTCAAGTTCCCCTCCCTTTCCCTGGCCGCCATCGCCGCCGTAACTCCGCCCGAGTGGCAGCTCGACTTCTGCGACGACAGCTTCGAGAAACTCGATTATTCCTGCGGTGCCGATATCGTGGCCTTGACCGCCATGACCGCCCAGATCAATCGCGCCTACGAGATCGCCGATGCCTTCCGCGCTCGGGGTACTACCGTGGTGATGGGGGGGTACCATGTCAGCACCATGCCGGACGAGGCCCTGGAGCATGCCGATGCGGTGGTGGTCGGTGAGGGGGAGCTGGTCTGGCCCCAACTGCTGTCCGATTGGGCGGCGGGTCGGCTCAAGCCGCGGTATCAGGCAGGCCAACTGATGGACATGGTCCAGGTCCCGGCAGCCCGGCGCGAGATCTATACCCACAAGAAATATCTGCTGACCAATACCCTCCAGACCACCCGCGGCTGTCCGCACGACTGCGAGTTCTGCTCGGTGACCGCCTTCTACGGCCGCAAATACCGCAAACGCCCGATCGAGCTGGTTCTGAGCGAACTGGAGCAGATGCGCGCCCGCAATTCCTTTGCCTTTTTCGTGGACGACAACATCGTGGCCGACCGCCGCTATTCGCTGGCGCTGTTCCAGGGCATGAAAGGGATGGGCCTGAAATGGCTGTCCCATTCTCCCATCGATTTTGCCCGCGATCCGGAACTGATGAAGGCGGCCGGGGAATCGGGCTGCCTGGGCATGTTCATCGGTTTCGAATCCCTTGACCAGGACCGACTCTCGGCCATGGGCAAGACCACCAACAGCGCCCAATCATACCTGGAGGACGCCCGGGCCTTCCGCGACCATGGCATCGGTATCCTTGGCTCGTTCGTGTTGGGTTACGACGGCGATACCCCGGAGGTGTTCGAGAAGACCCTGCGCTTCTGCGAACAGGCTCGTTTGGAGTCGGCCATCTTCCCGATTCTCACCCCGTATCCCGGCACCAGTGTGCGGCGCCGCCTGGAACAGGAGGGGCGCATTTTATCCAACGACTGGCGCGATTACGACATGGAGCATGTCACCTTCCGGCCGTCCGGCATGACCGTGGAACAGTTGCAGCAGGGCTACGAGCAGCTCTGCCGCGACTTTTACTCCTTCCCTTCCATGTACCGCCGTATTTTCAAGCTGCACCGTTCGGTACAGGTCTTTGGCCCGATGAATTTCGGGTTCCGTGGTGCGCTCCGCCGCAAGGTGCCGGGCGCATGACCTGCTTCATGTTTCCCGGGCAGCCCATGGCGCGCACCGATCTGCCCCTGGACTCCCTGTTGTTCGACGAGCTGGCAGCGTGCTGCCATACCCGTACCGGTTTCGATCCTCGCCATGACAGCCTTGCCGATCCGGCGCTGAAGGAAAGTGTCCGGCTGCAGCTGTTCGGCGTTACGGTCAGCCTGTATCGCTTCAAGCACCTGCTGAGCCAGGGAAGACTTCCGGATATCGTGGCCGAGCACAGCCTCGGCATCTATCCCGCCCTGGCTGCCTGCGGATCGATCGACAGCGGCGATGCCCTGGAGCTGACCGGCAGGATCGGCCGCTGCCTGGCAGGCATGGGAACGCACTGCGACTATGCCTTGGGAAGCGTGATCGGCCTGCCCCTGGATCCGTTGGAAGACATTGCCGGCCGCAACGGCGTGCATGTCGCCAACCATAACACCTCCCGCCATTTTCTGCTGGCGGGCGAACGCCGCAGGATCGAGGCGGCAACGGCCGAGGCCGGGGAAGCCGGGGCCTTCTCGGTTGGTGTCTTCCCCTGCGATGCCCCGCTGCATACCCCGCTGATCGAACAGATCGCCGGGGACCTGCGCGTCATCATCGGCGACTATGGCTTCAGCGAACCGGTGATCCCGCTGGTGGACCACCTGCGGCAGCGTCTGCTCTCGGCGGAAGAGATCCCGCAGTTCCTGCTGGAAGAACTCTGCCGCCCGGTTTTCTGGGAACGCAGCTACCGCTCCCTGCGCCGCCTCGGCGCCACCGATTTTCATGAGGTCGGGCAGGGAGCCGCCCTCAGCAAATTCAACCGATGGATCGACAGTCAATCATGAGATATCACGAGACCCTTCTCACCGTGCGTTTCAACGAAGTCGACGCTTATCAGGTCGCCTGGCACGGGCACTATGTGGCCTGGATGGAGGTGGGGCGCAACGATCTGGCGGGGCGTTTCGGGCTTGACGCAGCCCAACTGTCGGAGGCAGGGTATCTTGGCCCGGTCGTCGGCCTGGAGGTGAAATATCACAGCCCGGCCCGCTTCAAGGACGAGATCATCGTGCGCACCAGTCTGCGTCCCAGTGACACCGCCACACTGATCTTCGTCAACGAGATCGTTACCGGCACCGGCCGCAGACTGGCCAGTGGCGTAACCACCCATGTCCTGACCGACCTGAACGGCGTGCTGCAGTTCCGGATGCCGCCGGAGGTCGAAGAACGCGTCAGGGCCATGACCGACTGGCTGGAGGCCGAAGTGTCGTGAAGATCCTGCTGATCTCGGCCAATCGCGAGCGCGACCCCTATCCGGTCTTTCCGATCGGGCTGGCTTTCCTGGCCAGTCCCCTGATCCGGGCAGGCCACAACCTGGCTGCGATCGACCTCTGCCTGGAGCAGGAACCGAAGGCCGCCGTGGCCGCGGCTCTGACCGAGCATCGTCCGCAGGCGGTTCTGATTTCCCTGCGCAACCTGGATAACGTCACCTGGCCCGCCAGCCGCAGCTATCTGCCGGACTTGGCCGACCTCGTGGCGATCTGCCGCCCGCACAGCACCGTGATCGTCGGTGGCTCGGGATTCTCGCTGATGCCGCAGGAGGTTTTGGAAGCGGCAGGCGCAGATTACGGGCTGGTAGGGGAGGGTGAGGAGGCTTTGCCGCTGTTGCTGGAGCGTCTGGAGCAGGGGAGGGATCCCGCCGGGATACCGGGTTTAGTCCTGCCGAGGAGCGGCTCGTTCGTTCCCCCCCGCCCGGTCGAGCGGATCGGCACGCCGCTGCGCACGCTGTTCAATGTCGGCCACTACCATCGTATCGGAGGGATGGCCAATGTGCAGACAAAGCGGGGCTGCCCCTTTTCCTGCACCTACTGTACCTATCCGCTGCTGGAGGGACATCGTGTACGGCTGCGCCCAGTGGGCGAGATCGTGGCCGAAATCCGCGCCCTGGTGGATGACTGCGGCGTTTCCTACCTGTACTTCGTGGACGACATCTTCAACTACCCTCCCGATTTTGCCGCCCAGCTCTGCCGCGCCATGACCGCGGCGCACCTGCCGGTCAACTGGTCGGCCTTCATCAATCCCGACTTCATCACGCCGGAACTGCTGGACCACATGCTGGCAGCAGGATGCGACGCGATCGAATTCGGCAGCGATTCCGGCTCACCGGCCATGCTCCGCAATCTGCACAAGTCCTTCACCGCCGACGACCTGCGGCGTGCTTCGCAGCTTTGCAGCGAAAGGGAGCTCGACTTCGCCCATTATCTCCTGTTCGGCGGCCCCGGCGAAACCCGCGAAACGATCATGGAGAGCTTTCACCTGATGGATGAACTTGAGCCGACCGCCGTGATCGCCATGACCGGCATCCGCATCTATCCCAATACCCGCCTGTATGAAACCGCCCTGGCCGAAGGGGTGGTCACGCCTGCGACCGATATGCTGGAGCCGGTCTTCTACATTGCACCGCAGGTGCGCGGCTTCTTCTCCGAGCTGATCACAACCGAGGCCATGCAGCGCAGGAACTGGGTCGTGCCCGGCCTGGAGGTCAATACCAGTTCCGCCATGCTGGATGCCATTCGGTTGTTCCAGGTCAAGGGTCCCCTGTGGAAACTGATCAAGAAGCTGGGGCGCAGCCACCACCGGCCGCTCAATCTTCCTGACGGTCCTGCAGATCCATCCGTACCTTGATGCCGCCTCATATCCCGAATCCCTGGAGCTTCCTTCAGAGCGACTGAAAGGCCTTCTGGCCGTGCCAATGTTTATGGAAGGGCCGGCCAATATGACGATTACGAGAAGCCCCCGGCTCTTTCGTCACCCGGTCTGGCCGGAGCCCCGGATTCGAAGCCTCGCCAATTCTGGACATTTCAGCGGGCCACGGTTATACTGCGTGTTATTTTATTTCCGGGGTTTTCATGGAGTTCAAGGATTCAGTGGTGGTTGTAACCGGCGGTACACGCGGCATCGGCCGTGCGATCACGCTGGCGTTCGCACGTGAAGGAGCCCGGGTGGTTGCGGCGTATCTCAGCAATGACGAAGCTGCCGGGGCGCTGGTACGGGATGCCGGCGAGCTTCCCGGGACGGTCGAGGTGATCAGGGCCGATGTCGCCACCTCGGCCGGGGCCCAGGAGGTGATCAATGCCGCTGCAGGCACCGGTCATATCGACGTGCTGGTCAACAACGCCGGCATTATCCGCGACTGCTACCTGGCGATGATGTCCGATGAGGACTGGGATGCAGTCATCCGCTCCAATGTCAACCCGCTCTTTCACTGCTGCAAGTGGGGGCTGCGCAAGATGATGGGCCGCCGTTCAGGCTGCATAATCAATATCTCGTCCGTTTCCGCCCTGCTCGGCACCTCGGGCCAGGCCAACTACGCCGCCTCCAAGGGGGCAGCCATCAGTTTCACCAGGTCGCTGGCCCGCGAAGCCGGACCCATGGGCATCCGGGTCAATGCAGTCGCGGCCGGGATGATCGATACCGACATGACCGCCGGCCTCAAGCAGGAGGTGGTCGACCGGGTGGTCAAAGGGGCCGCCCTGGGCAGGATCGGAAAACCGGAGGAGGTCGCCTCGGCAGTGCTGTTCCTGGCTTCGCAGCGTGCCTCCTATGTCACGGGACAGTCGCTGGTCGTGGATGGAGGAATCCTGTGAGCGCCCGGCGGGTAGTCATTACCGGTCTGGGTGTCTTCTGCGGAGCCGCCAAAAGTGCCGCCGAATTCGGCGAGGTGCTGAGCAGCGGACGAAGCGGTATCGGGTCCCTGGACCTGTTCGATGTCTCCCCCTTTCCGGCCCGGATCGGCTCGCAGGTCAAGAGGTATGATCCGCTCGACCATTTCAGCCGGCGCGAGTCACGCCGTCTGTCCCGTTCCGACCAGTTCGGTGTGATCGCCGCCGGAGAGGCATTGCGCGACAGCGGCGTGCTGGGGCTGTACTCTCCCTACGATATGGGAGTTTCCATCGGCGGCGGCGCTGCCGGCATGTTCCAGGGTGAAGCCTGGCTCAAGGCCGCGCTGGAAGGCAGAGAGGAACGCCCTTCGCTGCTGCGCGGCATCCTGCCGGACCAGACCACCACCGATATTGCCCGTATTTATCGCCTTGGGGGCTACCAGGGCACCATTACCACCGCCTGCTCGTCCTCTGCCACTGCCATCGGCTGGGGAGCCGACCTGATCGCCTGCGGCCGCCAGAAAGTGGTGGTGGCCGGCGGTGTCGATACGCTTTCGCTGCTGACCTTTGCCGGCTTCAATTCCCTCAAGGTGGTCGATCCGGAGCCGTGCGCACCTTTCAGCCTCGGCCGCCAGGGCATTTCATTGGGGGAGGGGGCTGCCTTCATGGTGCTGGAGGATGAGGCCGATGCCCTGGCCCGCGGTGCCCGTATCTATGGTGCTGTCCTCGGCTATGCCCTGGCCGGCGAGGCGCACCACATGACCGCTCCCGAGCCGACCGGCGCCATGGCGGCCAGGGTGATGCGCCGGGCGCTGGAACTCGCTGCGGTTGACCCGCTGTTGGTCGGCTGGGTCAATGCCCATGGCACCGGCACGCCGCTCAACGATGTGGTGGAGTCCAATGCCATGAAGCTGGTTTTCGGCCAGCGCGCTCCCCAGGTCCCGCTGGTTTCCACCAAATCGGTGACCGGACACTGCCTGGGTGCGGCCGGTGCCATCGAGGCGGTGGCTACGGTGATCTCCCTCAATAAGGGGCTGATACCCCAGACCCTCAATTTTCGCGGCTTCGATCCCGAATGTGACCTGGAATACTGCCATGCCGGCAGCAAAATCAGCGATTGCCGCATCGCCATGTCCAATTCCTTCGCTTTCGGCGGCAACATCACCTCACTGGTCCTGTCCCTATGAACATTCCGATTTCAGACATCGTTATCACCGGGTCCGCGGTCATTTCGGCGGCCGGCATCGGTACGGCCGCCATACAGGAGCTGGTCCGCACCGGCGGGAACGCCCTGACCCCCATGCCGGCGGAAGTGCTGGGCAGGAAGGGGCTTGCCTGGGGCAAGACCACCACCTTCAAGGTTTCCGATTTCATGCCCCCCCTCAAGGCGCGCAAAATGGACCGCTGCAGCCAGTTTGCCGTTGCCGCGGCCGGGATGGCTCTCAAGGAGGCGGGCATCGACCTGAAGGCAACCGCTCCGGAACGGGTCGGAATTGCCCTGGGAAGCGGTTTCTGCGGCTTGGCCAATTCGGCTGAATTCCTGAGCGGTTATTTTACCGGAGGGGTGGAAGGGCTGATGCCGATGCTGTTCCCCAATACCGTTCCCAACGCCCCGGCCAGCAATGCTTCCATCGAACACGGCTTCACCGGTCCCAACGTCACGGTTGTGCAGCGCTTCTGCTCGGCTGAATCTGCCTTTCTCCTGGCCTGCCGTCACATCGAGGAGGGGCGGGCCGATGTCATGCTGACCGGAGGGGCCGATGAGCTGATTCCGATTCTGGTCAGAGGATTTGCCGCCCTGGGGCAAGTAAGAGGAACATCGGCGCCGTTCGGCGAGGGCTGCGGAATGATCGTGCTGGAAAGCGCCGACCATGCCCGGCGGCGCGGTGCGGTCATACGCGCAGCAGTGGACCACCTGCGGACCATCGGAATGCTGATACCGGGGCATGAGCAGGAAGGGCTTGAGCTGCTGTGCGGGCCTGAAAGGAATTGCTCGCTGGTTTCGCTTTCCGGCAATGCCGCGGATATGCCGGGCGTCATGGCCGCCGTCGGCGGTATCCCGACCATGGATGTGGGGCGCGCCATCGGCAGGTCGCTGGCCATGGGGGGCACGGCCCTGGCAACGCTGATCGCTTCTCTGCCGGCAGGCGCCCGCGGTCTGCACATGGCTACTTCACCGGAAGGCCCCTGCTTCTCCATTGATATTCTGGGAGGCAGCCCTGTTTAACCCCGATCCTGCCGCATATCTGCCGCATCGCTATCCCTTCCTGATGCTTGACCGGCTGCTGGCCCTTGAGCCGGGAGTCAGTGCCCGGGCCGAACGCCGCGTTACCGATGCACCCGAAGCATTTCCGCAGGTCTACCTGATCGAGTCGATCGCGCAACTGGGGGGCATCCTGGCGGCCCAAGAGCAGGGGGAGGGGGGATTCCTGGCGACCGTTGACCATGCCGAGTTCGGTGGGCAGGTTCTGGCAGGGGATACACTGACGATTGCGGCCCGCGTCGTCAAATCGTTCGGAAGGCTGGCCCTGATCGAAGGGGAGGTCACCTGTGGGGGGAACATCCTCGCTCAGGCCCGAATGACACTTGGTATCGGGAGGCTGTAACATGCGTCGTCTGATTCTGATCATTATCATGCTGTTGTGTCCATTGACGGGCCACGCCCGCCAGATCACTCCGGTTGAAGGGCTGGAGGCTCTGCGCAAGGCCTTTGCCGGCACCAACGATTTTTCCGCCGAGATGACCCAGGAAAAACGGCTGTCGATGATGAAGCGCACCATCACCATGACCGGCAGCGTGCGTTTCCGCAAGCCGGATCTGTTCTATCTTCAGATCGCGGCCCCCTATGCCAGCCGCATTGTGCTGCGTGATACCGTGATAGAACAGGTCATGGGCAACGACGGTGACCGGAACCGGATCGTCCTGCCGCCGGAACAGGGACTCAAGCGCTGGTTCGATAAAATCGCCACTCCGGTCACTACGGTGCCGGAGGGGATAGCGGTGCAGGCCGACCGGACCGGACAGACCTATACCGTCACGATTCTGCCCCAGGGCAAGGGGCAAGTCAGGGAATTGGTGATATCCTTTCAGGAGGACGGCACGGTGAAGCGGCTCGTGATTGTCGAACAGAACGGCGACCGGGCGGTGATGACCTTTCGCAATATGCGCCGGAACACCGGCCTGACCGAAAAAGACTTCAAGCTGGATTAGAGTCCGACCTCCGGATCGCCACCACTGGAGCCGGCGCCTTTCAGGAGCTCCGGTAGTTGTGATCTCAGGACTCAGGAGAACATCATACTCCCATGAAAACTCTCATACTTAAACTCCTGTTGCTGACAACGGTGCTTCTGACCGCCGCCTGCGCCACGACGCCGCTGGTGCTGCTCGATTTTCAGCCGGGCGCGACGGTGGACACGCTCTCATCATCGGTGTCCCTGTCGATCCAGTCCTCCGAGCGCGGCATGTCCGGCCATGGGTACCTTGTTTTCCGCAAGCCCGACCAGCTCCACCTGGTGGTGCTGTCCCCCTTTGGCACGACCCTGATGGAGGCCTTCAGCCTGGGAAACAAAATTACGTTGGTCTATCCTTCCCAGATGACGGCTTATGTGGGAAATTTTGACGAATTGCCCGCTCAGGGGGGGCTGCAGGGGTGGCGCCTGATGCGCTGGGTGATGGAGGTGGATGCGCCTGTTGACCGGCAGTTGAACGGCACGGTGGAACGGGTCGGAAAGCTCGGTTTTGTGGAAAAGGTCACCTTCGAGAACGGCCTGGTGACCTCCAAGGTCTCGCCTGACGGAGACCAGGTATATTACGAAAAATACAAGGTTTTCAACGGTGTGCCGGTGGCCACCGTCGTTGAGATGCGCAACACCCGCGAAGATCGCTTCCGGCTGGTGCTCGACGAGCCCGAGGTCAATATGCCCCTCGAAGATTCGGTGCTCCTGCCGCGGCTGGAGGGCATGAAGGTAGTGCCCCTGTCCGAAATCAAAGTTCCCTAGAAGGTTGTTGAAAAACGGGGAGCGGATTTCAGTAGAACACCGAAATTCCCATCAGGATTTTGCTGGAGTTGAGCGGCTCGTTCGGTTCGGCGGTGCCGGCGTTGGAGATATGGTGGTAACGGTACTGCAGGTCCAGTGCCTTTGAACTATCGAGGAAATACTGCAGCCCGGTGCCCCCCTGATAGCTGAAACAGAGCTTTGTCCCCATGGTCGGCAGCCCCAGGTCGACATACACCGGCCCTCCTCCGGCGAACACATAGGGTGCCATGCTTTCCAGGCCGGTGAACCGCCAGTGCCCCAACACGTAGAACCCTACCATCGATCGTCCCCCATGATCGACTGCCATGTGGTACGGCAGTTCGAAAACCGTCTCGTGCCGCCCCTGATACCAGTGCCCCTGCCCCAGTTCCCCGGACATGAAAAAACCTGCCCGCGCGATCGCATCCCAGGTCTGCACCTGGTGCTGTGTGGCGCCGAATCCGATGTGCGAGATGCCGTAGCCCGTGAGAAATCCATATTCCCCGTCGGCGAGGGAAACCGGGTTGCCGGCCGACGAGTCCTGCGGGATGGCGATCAGCAGCATGACAACAGTTGCAAGCGTTGCTATCGTTTTCATGTTTTTTCCTCTAACGGTTGTCGTTGGATCCGGGAGGCAGCCGCAGCCCGGGCTGCCATGGCGTACGTGCGAGAGCCCTGCGCCGCACATCCGTGCAGCAGAGTAGGCACAAGGCGCAGGTATCTTAATGACTGGCAGCCACATTTGCAATCATCTTCGATCACCGGTACTGCGAGCGCAAAAAAAAGGCGATCCCGGAGGATCACCCTTTTTTGCAGGCGAGAAGCTTTTGTCTCAGACCATGCGGGGAGTATGTCAGGCAGAATACCGAGGCAGGCGAGTTACGGATTGTCGAGCATTCTGTCCATGAGGTCGTTCAGATCTTTCAATTTATCCTGCAGTCGTTTGAGTTCCTCGGGCGTGTAGACTTTGGTGCCCTTCTTGATCTCGGTGTCCAGCCTCCTCATCTTTTGCTGCAGCGATTCTGCGGTCTGCAGGCATCTCTTGGAGTAAAGCAGGCATTCATCCTTCTGCTCGGGTGACTGTACCTGGGACCCCGGCGCTCCCTCCGGTTGCGATTCGGGTGTCTGGACCTGCGAACCCGGCGCTCCTCCCATTTGCGAGGCCGGCACCTCATCTGCCATGAGCGGAGCCGCTGCGAACAACGTGCATACTGCAAGAATGGCGATAAACGGTTTTTTCATTTGCCTTACCTCCTGATCTCAAGGTGGTGTAGCGCGGTATGGGAAGGGCAAAGGGGGAAAACCAGCCTTCAGTCTTTCCACTGAATGCACGAAACCGGGCAGATGTCGATCGCTTCGCTCTGAATCTCGTCTTCCGAGGCTCCTTCCGGATCAAAACACTCGGCCTTGCCGTTGTCGGCAAATCTGAAGACGTCCGGAAGATTGCTGATGCAGAGCCCGCAACTGATGCAGATATCCTCATCGACCCACGGTTCCCTTGCCATATGTGTGCTCCTTTGGAGAAGTGATCAGACTGCATGCCTGTCGATAGTTTATCGCACAAATGCAATCCCGCAAGCGGAACGGATCGGCGAGGATGGAGCCGATTCCGGCACGGTCGATTCATTCAGGACGCCAGCAGTCTTTCAAGGGTACCGCAATCGGAGGTAGGCGCATGGCAGGCGCCATGGGCGCAGACAGAGGCTCGCCCCTGGTGGTCGTCTTCGGAGAACTGGATGACCAGGTGGGGCACGCTGCTGCTCTTGGTCGTGCGCAGCAGCTCCCGCACCTGCGGAGAATCGCGGCGCCCCTGCAGTCGTACGATGACCGGCTCGCTTTCCAGCCTCAGGTAGGCTGCCAGGGTCCCCAGATGTACCGCAGGCTGCCGACCGGCTTCGGAAAGGGTGCCGGCCAGCAGCACGTGAGCCAGGTCGTGCAGGTCGGGACGTTCGGCTGCGTGCCCCAGGCGTACCAGGCAGCCGGCAGCCAGGGAATAGGCGGACGGCATGACGCCGTCATGCTCCAGGGAGGCACGCACCGGCATCTGTTCTGCATCATGGCCGGTCTTGGAGAATGTTTGTGCCGAAGGATCATAGAACAGCCGCGCCATCTGGTCGGCCAGTCCCAGCGCACGGTCCAGCCAGGCATTGTCCAGCGTCGCTTCGAATAGCTCGATCAGCCCGTGGCACAGGAAGGCATAGTCTTCCAGAAAGGCGGGGATATCTGCGGGCCCGTTCAGGTAACTGCGCAGCAGCCTGCCGTCGGGCCGTTGCAGGCGCTGCTGGATGAAGTCCGCGGCGCGGGCGGCGCGCTCGGTATAGGCGGGAGTGTCGAGGACCACGCCCCCCCTGGCCAGGGCCGCGATCATCAGGCCGTTCCAGGCGGTAATGATCTTTTCGTCCCGCAACGGCCGGATGCGACCCTCCCGCTGTTCCAGCAGGGTCGTCCGGCACCGCTCCAGTGCGCGCTCCGTTGCAGCCATGCTCCGGTCTTCCTGGCGGCAGAATTCCTCCAGGGGGACCGGAATGTTCGGTATGGAGCGCCCCTCGAAGTTGCCCTCCGCGGTGATGTCGAAATAGGAACAGAACAGGTCCGCGTCAGCCCCCAGAATCCGGTCCACGTCGGATTTGTCCCACAGGTAGAACTTCCCTTCCATTCCTTCGCTATCGGCGTCCAGGGCCGAATAAAAGCCCCCTTCCGGGGATGTCATCTCCCGGGCCACAAATCCGAAGATCGTGTCCGCCATCTCCCTGAAGAACGGGTCGCGGCTGGCCTGGTAGGCACTGATGGCTGACATGGCAATCTGGGCCTGGTCGTACAGCATCTTCTCGAAGTGCGGCACGAGCCACTCCTGATCGACGGAATAGCGGTGCAGACCGCCGTCGAGCTGATCCCAGATGCCCCCCTGGCGTATGCTGCGCAGCGTATGCAGCGCCATTTTCAGTGCTTCCTTGTTCCCCTCGGTGCCCTGTGCGATGAGCCAGTCGAGATTGACGGCCATCGGGAATTTGGGAGCAGTGCCGAAACCGCCATAGTCGCGGTCGTAGCTTCGCGACAGCTGTTCAAAGGCCAGTTCCACGGTTTCCGTTATTTCGATGGTTTCCTGGGCCGGTTGCTGTGAAAGCTGTCCCAGGGCTTCCATGATCCCGCGGCAGTTTTTCTCGATTCTGTCGGGCTGTTGTTCCCAGAGAATCGATATATTCGCCAGAAGTTCCATCAGTCCGCCGGTGCCGCTGCGCCCAAGCTTGGGCAGATAGGTCATGGCAAAGAACGGGCGCCGGTCCGGTGTCAGAAAGATGTTGAGAGGCCAGCCGCCACTGCCGGTCAGCACCTGCGAAACGGTCATATAGAAGTCGTCGACATCGGGGCGTTCCTCGCGGTCGACCTTGATGCAGACATAGCGGCCGTTGAGCAGTGCGGCGACCTCGGCATCCTCGAAGGATTCGTGGGCCATGACATGGCACCAGTGGCAGGTGGCATAGCCGATGGACAGCAGGATCGGCAGGTTTTCGGTACGGGCCTTGTCGAATGCCTCCTGGCCCCATTCGTACCAGTCCACCGGATTTTCGGCATGCTGCAGCAGATAGGGACTGCGGGCGAAGATCAGGCGGTTGAAACGTTCGCCGCCGTCGGCAGGCAGGGTGGTCTTGTCGATGCGCATCAGATTGGCGATATAGGCGCCACTGTCTTGTGTTTTCATCATATCCACCTCCTCAGGTAGAAAGAGCCGGTCCGGTGCATATTTCTGAATCCGCGACGCGCACTGCGGGAAGCAATTGGTTGCGCCGCCTGGCAGCAGCAGTTCTTGCAGTGTCCTGTGCGAGGCAGCCAGGCTGTCTCAAACGGGCGGGGCAGCGTATTCCCTGTTCGGGCGATAGCTGCCCCACCCGGTTTACAGTCTGAATCTGCTGATCAGGGATTGGAGGTTTCCGGCCAGCGATGCCAGCTGCGCCGATGCCGCCGCCGATTCCTGGGCGCCTGCGGCGGTGTGGGTGACAACCTCCGTGATCTGCAGGACATTGCTGCTGATCTGGTTTGTCGTTGCCGTCTGTTCCTCGGCGGCTGTGGCAATCTGATTCACCTGCATGTTCACGGTGGCGATCTGGTCCAGGATCGACTGCAGCGCTTCATCCGATTGGGACGCTTCTTCGGTGCCGCGCACCACCTCCCTGACCCCCTCGTTCATGGCGGCCACCGCACTTCTAGTTTCCTGCTGAATGGCCTTGATCATTTCTCCGATTTCCCGCGTGGCCCGTGTGGTCCGCTCGGCCAGCGCCCGGACCTCATCGGCCACAACGGCGAAGCCCCGTCCCTGTTCACCTGCCCGGGCAGCCTCGATAGCCGCATTCAGCGCCAGCAGGTTGGTCTGGTCGGCAATATCCTCGATGGTGCCGACAATGGCGCCGATCTGGTCCGAACGGGCCCCCAGTCCCTCGACCGATGCAGCCGTGCCCTTCACCTGGGTGGCGATGCGATTCATGCCTTCCACGGTGCCGCGGATTACCGATGAGCCTGCCAGTGCGGAGACATTGGCCTGCTGGGCACTGTGGGCGGCCATGGAACAGTTGCGGGCAATATCGCCCGAGGTGGCGGCCATCTCTTCCGTGGCAGTTGCCACGGTGCTGGTCTGTCCCACCACCTGTTCCGCCCCGGTGGCGATCTGTTCGGCAGTGCTGTTCAGCTGGTTGGCAGCGCTGGCCACCTGGCCGGAGGTCGCGGCGACATTGGCGATGATGTCCCGCAGGTTGCCGATCATCTGTCCGAACGATGCAGCCAGGCTGCCGACCTCGTCGTTG
Source organism: Geobacter sp. SVR (assembly GCF_016865365.1). Classification (NCBI taxonomy): domain Bacteria; kingdom Pseudomonadati; phylum Thermodesulfobacteriota; class Desulfuromonadia; order Geobacterales; family Geobacteraceae; genus Geobacter; species Geobacter sp. SVR. Next base: position 2,763,150 of record NZ_AP024469.1, on the reverse strand, counting down.
GAGCTCTGTTCGATCGTCACCGCCAGATTGCCGTCCGCCACCTGCCGTGCCTGGTGGGCCAGATCCGCAATCGGCGTGCTGATCTTGCGGGCCGTCGACAGGGCGATTACCAGTCCGAGGATGATCGTCACGATCAGGGCGATCACGATCCACAGGCGGGCGGATGAATTGATCCGGAGGCTCTCGCTGCTTTCCGTGCCGATCTGCTTGATGTTGGCGTTGAGGCTGTCGTCGAGGCTTTTGATGGCGGCATTGAAGTGGCGGCTGGAATCACCCAGGATCAATGACGTTGCTTCACCATCCTGGCCCTGGAGAGCCAATGCCACTATCTTCGGGTGCACGGCCTGCCACTCCGCCAGTTCCTTCTTGAACACCTCGAATGCGGTGCGTTCCTCCTCGCTGTCGATCAGTTTTTCGTAGCCGGCCATCTTGGTCTTCAGCTTCCCGGCCGCTTCATCGGCCCGTTTGACGTATTTGTCGATATCCTGCTGCTCTTTTGCCAAAACCATCAACAGTTCCGACCGCCGATAGCCGCCAACCAGCGAGTCTATCTCCTTGATGGCGCTGATGGTCGGCACCTGGGCGGATGCAATATCCGTGGAGATTGTCAGCAGTTGGGAAATCTTCTGGATCGAAAACAGACCGACCAGCAGAGTGAGGAAGTTTACCACCAGAAAGGCGATAACCAGCTTGGTTCTGATCTTCATGACGACGCACCTCTTGTTTGGATTGCACAGCATTACAGCAGTACTGTGGTGATTTGGTCTGCCCGTCGAAATCGGGCAACCACTCAATCTATGGAAAAAATGATACCAGAAACAGTGACCAGGGGCATTACCATCCCTGTCTGAGCGCGAAGGTCAGGATTTCCGGAAGATTGCGCATGAAGATCAGGAAACTATGGGGCGATTTCCAGAGCATGGAGGCGTATCCGAGCTGGATCTGGCGGCGGTGGTAGAAGCGGCGGATGAACTCGTCGTAGAGACTCTGCAGCCGATCTTCCGTCATGCCCGTGGGAATGAACACGAAGTTCAGGCAGTTCATCAGGTCCCAGTCCTCCCGGAAGGTGCCGTAATCGCCGATGGTCCGGTAAATCGGGGCGCCGGGAAAGGGGGTGAACTTGGTGATGTTGATCTCGTCCAGCGGCAGCGAAAGTCCGTATTCGATGGTGCGGCGGATGGCGGTCTCGTCTTCGCCCGGCAAGCCGATCATGAAGAGCCCCTTGACGCGCATGCCGGCCTCCCTGACCATCTGCAGCTTCCGGCCGACTTCATCCAGACCGAAGAACTTGCGATGCTTTCTGAGCACCTCCGGATCCCCCGATTCAATGCCGAAGTTGACCTGCCAGCAGCCGGAGCGCTTCAGGAGTGCCAGCAGTTCCGCATCGATATGTTCCAGCCTGGCGATGCAGTTGTAGCCGACCTTCAGGCCGCGGCGTTCCTTCAGGTCGCAGAACTCGGCCACCCGGCTGCGGTCGAAGGTGAACAGGTCGTCGTAGAAGAATACGTGCCGGATGCCGTAGTCGCGGTTGAGCATGGCCACATGTTCCACGATGTATTCGGGGGAATTGAAGCGGAAGCCCTGGGAGAATACCGAGCGGTCGCAATAGGAGCAGCGGTAGGGGCAGCCCCGGCTGGAAATGATGCTGGTATTGGGAGCCTTGGGATAGCTGAACAGCGGCAGGTTGTAGCGCCCGGGAAAACGCGGCAGCAGGTGGTAGGCCGGAAAAGGGAGCTCATCCAGGTTCCCGATCAGTTCCCGTGGTGACGTCAGGGTGCCCTTGCCGTCGATCCGGCAGGCGATTCCGGGGATGGCTTCCGGGTTCCTGAGGCCGGAGCGTACCAGCTCCAGCATGGTCCGTTCCCCTTCGCCGATGACCAGGTAATCGATGGCCGGGAAGGAGTCCAGCAGGGAAGGCCCGATGGTGCAGGCATGGGCGCCCCCCACCACGGTAGCCACCTGCGGGCGGCGTTCCTTGATCAGTTCGGCGATCCGGTTGCCTTCCAGGAATGAGGATGTCGTGCATGAAAAGGCGACCAGATCGGGATTGCGGCGCAGTATTTCCCCAGCCAGTGCCGGCGCTTCGGCAGGGGCGCCGTAGCAGTCGATCAGCTCGACGGCGAATCCTTCCCGCTCCAGCACTGCTGCAATGCTCATCATGCCCAGGGGGGGCATCAGGTTGAAGATCGTGCTGATGTCTTTCTGGGTTCCGAGCCAGTTGCTGCCATGGGGATGTAGGAAGAGGATTTTCACTGTCAGTCTCCTGCCATGCGTGCAGCTACGGCATTGACGCTGCACGATGCAGGCGCATTTTTGCAGAAACGGGAGGGGGAAGCCAGAAAAAAAACCGCAGCTGCGAGCTCTCCCTGTCTCCATTCAGCCGGAGCTGCTGTCCCGGATGGTTCAATCCGGCAGGACACCATTCCGTTTTCATGCCCTCCGTTTTCGGGGGTTGTTCCATGGTGCACCGGGTCACTCTCCCAGCATGCGTGCAAAAAAATCTGCAGCCATATCAACCGATTTGGTTTCGTTGTCTCCATCATCGCCTGAGATATTCACCAGCAGGTGTTCGGGTATTTCGGCCAGAAAGCGGCTGGGGATGCGCTGTTCCAGAGCCCCGTATTTTCTGCGGGTCTGACAGCGCGAGATGGTCAGATGCCGCCGCGCGCGGGTAATGCCGACATAACAGAGCCGCCGCTCTTCGGCCACGGTCGGGTCCTCTTCGATCGAGCGTTTGTGCGGCAGCAGATCCTCCTCCATGCCCACCAGCCAGACATGGCTGAACTCCAGTCCCTTGCTGGAGTGCAGCGACATCAGCGTGACCGCGTTCTGGCCGTGCTCCTTGCCGTCCTCCGACGGCTTGTCCTCGTCCATCAGCGAGATCCGCTCCAGAAAGGCGGACAGGGTGGCGCGCGGGTTCTGCTCCTCGAAGGAGGCCAGCGAGTTGACCACCTGCTCGATGTTCTCGATCCTTTTCCGGGCCTGGGCGGCATCGTTCAGGGTACGGTAGAGTTCGTCCTCGATCCTCAGGCGGTTGAAGAGGGCATTGACCTGCTTGCCCAGATCGGTGCGGCCGAAGCCGTCGATCACCCCCTTCATCATCGCATGGAAGCCGGACACCGCCTTTTTGGACGACTCCGATATCTCCGGGATCTCCCGGACCCGCCCCAGCGCCTCGAACAGCGGCACGTCGTGCTCCAGGGACCATTGGTTCAGGTGCAGCAGGGTGCCGTCGCCGATCCCCCGGCGCGGGAAGTTGATGATCCGCAGCCAGGAGGCTTCGTCGCTGGGATTGTCGATCACCTTCAGGTAGGCGATGGCATCCTTGACCTCCTTGCGCTCGTAAAACTGCTGGCCCCCCACCACCACGTAGGGTATCCGTTCCTGGCGCAGCCGCTCTTCAAAGGCGCGGCTCTGGGCGTTGGAACGGTACAGTATCGCCATGTCCGACCAGGAGAGCTTGTGATTGAACTGCTCCAGCATCATGCCGTTCACTACCTGCGCAGCTTCCTCTTCCTCGCCGGCCGCCACGATCAGCTCGATCTCGCGCCCCTTGCCGACGGCGGTCCAGAGCGATTTGTCGGTGCGGACCGAATTGTTCCTGATAACGCTGTTGGCCGCGTCCAGGATCGAGCTGGTGGAACGGTAGTTCTGTTCCAGCTTGATCACTCGGCAACCGCGATAGTCGTGCTCGAAGTTGAGGATGTTCTGCACCTCTGCCCCGCGCCAGCCGTAGATCGACTGGTCGTCGTCGCCGACCACGCAGATGTTGCCGTGTTTGTGCGCCAGCAGGGAGATCAACTGGTACTGGGAGGCATTGGTGTCCTGATATTCATCCACCATGATGTAGCGGAAGCGCTCCTGCCAGTAGCTCAGGATGGCGGTATTCGTCTGCAGGAGCCTGACCGACAACATGATGATGTCGTCGAAGTCGATGGCGTTATAGCCTTTGAGTAGTTCCTGGTAGCGGGGATAGACTGCGGCTGTGGCCAGATCGACGCGGTCCGAGCTTTCCGGTTTGAACTCCTGCGGCCCGATCAGGCGGTTCTTCAGGCCGGAAATTTTCCAGAGGATCTGGTCAGGTTCGATCTGCTTGGGGTCGATGTCGCGGTCGCGCATGGCCTGGCGCAGCACCCCGGCCTGGTCCGAGGAGGAGTAGATCGAGAAATTGGGCTTGAACCCCAGGGAGCGGATTTCGCGGCGCAGGATGCGCACCCCCAGCGAGTGGAAGGTGGAGATGACTATCCCTTCCGCCACCTTGCCGGCCATGGCGGCGACGCGCTCGCGCATCTCGCGGGCAGCCTTGTTGGTGAAGGTCACTGCCAGGATGTTCTCGGCCGGAATGCGTTTGTGGCTCAACAGATGAACGATGCGGGTGGTGATGACCTGGGTCTTGCCGGAACCGGCGCCGGCCAGGATCAGCAGGGCGCCTTCGGTATGCTGTACCGCCTGTTGCTGCGGCAGGTTGAGTTTTTTCATAGGGGGTCGTTTTTATCACAGAGGTGACAGGGAGTGCAAAAATGTTTTGAACATTTGTTTCGGAACCCGGAAAACGGTGTCGGCACGCCTCGGGGAGATCTGCCCGAGAGGGAGCGGAAATATCACGGCATTAGGAACCTGTCTGCGATGCGGCAAATTCGATTGCTTTTTCTGGCGGGTTTCGTGTATTTCGGAATGAAATCCTTCTCACGCTGCCGAGCGATTATCCGCCGCTTTTGCTATACTGAAAAGACCTTGAAAACCTTATGAAGCACAGAAGGGGAGATCGATGGCCAAGAAAGTATTCATCGCCGCGGTTGGGCAGGACAGCGGAAAAACCACCACCAGTCTCTGTTTGCTGCACCTGGCCCGCCAGAAGTACACGCGGATCGGATACATCAAGCCCTTTGGCGCCAAATCGGTCACCTACCGCGGCATGGTGGTGGACAAGGATGTTGCGCTGATGTCGGAGGTGTTCGACCTGTCCCGGGACCTGGAACTGATGTCGCCGGTGGTGGTCCTGCCGGAGACGACCCATCAGATGGTCGACGGGCTGGTTTCTCCCGACGATCTGCAGGAAAGAATCGTGAAGGCTTGCGCCGAGCTGGAGAAACGCTGCGATTTCATTGTCATCGAAGGCTCCGGTCATCCCGGGGTCGGCTCGATCATGCAGCTCTCCAATGCGCGGATCGCGCAGCTCCTGGATGCCCCGGTGCTGCTGGTGACCGGCGGCGGACTGGGGAGCGTGGTCGACGAACTGGCCCTGATCCTGGCGCTGTTCGAGAAGGAAGGGGTCGATGTGCGGGCGATCCTGGTCAACAAGATGATCGCCGAGAAGCGGTCGCGGACGCTCGATTATCTGCAACGGGCCCTGAAAAGCGGACCTTTGCGGGTAATCGGGGGATTCAATTATCACCCGGTGCTGGCCAATCCCACCCTGAGCCGCATATCCCGGCTGCTGGACCTGCCGCTGCACGGCAACCGGCAGGAATTGCACCGGATAATTCACCGGGTGCAGGTGGGGGCCGCATCGACCCATCGCGTGGCGGAACTCCTGCAGTCGCCGTCGCTGCTGATCGTCAACAGCAGCAGGGATCAACTGTTGGTGACCATGGCGCATCTCTACCGCATGCCTCAGTATCACGACAGGATCGTCGGGCTGGTGATCTCCGGTTCGGTGCCGATCAGCCCCATCACCCAGCAGATCCTCGATGACAGCAATGTCCCCTATATCCGCGCCGAAAATCAGGTTTCCGCAGAACTGTACCGCAAGATCACCCGGGATGTCTCCAAAATCACTGCCGATGACAGGGAGAAGCTGGAGCTGATCTGGAAACTGTCGGGAAGCGAGTTCGATTTCGAGCGGCTCGACGACCTGTTTTCGCTTCCGGGGGAGGCGGTGGCAGCAGGGGTGGTTGTACCCCAGGAGCAGGAAAGGGGATGCACCACCTTTGGCAATCATTCGCTGCAGTGCGTGGTGGTCGGCTGCCTGGTGCGCAATGCCGCCAACGAGGTACTGCTGATCAGGAACCACAAGCGCGGATGGGAGATTCCGCAGGGGCGGATCGAAGAGGGGGAGGATCTGGTGGAGGGACTGCGCCGCGAGGTACGCGAGGAATCGGGCGTGGAGATCGAGCCGGGCGCACTGGCGGCGGTGTGGTCCAAGCTTTCACCCCCTGCGGCGCTGATCTTCACGTTTCAGGGGCGCTACCTGAACGGAGATCTGGCGCCGACCGGCGACAGCGCCGAGGCCTGCTGGCTGACCGAAGCCGAGGCACTGGAGAGGGTCGATAATCCGGTAATGCAGGACCGCCTCAAGGCGCTGCTGGAATATGACGGTACCGCGGTGTATCGAGCCTATACCACCAGGCCCTACCATATCCGGGCCGAATGGAAACTGGGGGACCGGCCTCCGTTGTAGCGGAATGCCGGGGCGCCATGTCCGGCAGTCGTAGCATCGGCAGAAAACAGGAGGCAGGGAAGTAGAAGTGGCAACAACCCCGGCGGATCGAGCTCTCGGGGTATGTCCTTGCAGTCGTCGGGAAACCTGTACTGTTCGCACCATTACCACTTTGAAACGGAGTCCTTCCGGTGACAGAATCGCAGAAGACGAAAAGCCCGAAAGCAGTCAAGGATGCTGCCCTTTCCGCTGACCCGGGCATGGCCGCAGCACCCCCCAAGCTGGAAAAGATCAAGCACGTAAAAGCGAAGGGCAAATCGAAGGCCGCCAAGGCCAAGCCGAAGACGCATGCGGTCAAGCCTGCCAAAGCCGGAGACAGAGGGGCCAGAACCAGGTCCGTAAAGGCGGTGGCCCTTGAACCCGGGAATGCGCCGACTGTTGAGCCTCCGTCGGGAGGAGCCGAGGTCGATCTGTCCGACAGCAGGTGGTATCTGAACCGCGAATTGACCTGGCTGTCATTCAACCAGCGCGTGCTGTACGAGGCTGAGGACACGCGGACGCCGCTTCTGGAGCGGGTCAAGTTCATTGCCATCGTGAGTGCCAATCTGGACGAGTTCTTCATGAAGCGTATCGGCGGTCTGAAACAGCAGATCGGCGCCGGTATGCGCGAGCTGACCCTTGACGGCCGCACTCCCCGCCAGCAGGTCGTCGAGTGCCATGCCGCAGTGCGCAAGCTGGAGGCGCACAAGCATGCGCTCTTTTTGCAGGTGGCGCAGCTTCTGGAAGAAAAGAACATCATCATCGAGCAGTATCGGGATCTGCTGCCCAAGGAAAAAAAGCTGCTGCGCGAGCACTACTATACCAATATCTTTCCTCTTCTGACCCCGCAGTCCATCGATCCGGCCCATCCGTTCCCGTTCATCTCCAATCTGTCGCTCAACCTGCTGGTGACGCTGCGCTACCCCAAGGCCAAGGAGACCTCCCTGGCGCGGATCAAGGTGCCGGTCGGGCTCGGCACGCCGCGCCTCCTGCGGGTAGGCAAGGGGGATCATTTCGTCCTGCTGGAGGACGTGATGATGAACAATCTGGACATGCTCTTTCCGGGCATGGAGATCCTGGCCTGCGAGCTGTTCCGCGTCACCCGCAACGCCAACACCGAAAAAGACGAGGAACAGGCCGACGACCTGATGGCCATGATCGAGTCGGAGCTGAAGGAGCGCAAGTTTGCGCCGATCGTCCGGCTGGAGATCGGCTCTGGAATGGATCCGGTACACCGGGGGCGTCTGGCCGCGGAACTGGAGCTGGACGAGGTGAGCGACGTATTCGAGGTGCCGGGCATGCTGGCCATGCGCGACCTGTTCGAACTGGCGCGGCTCGATTACCCCCGGCTGCACGATCCCCCCTATCACCCTGTCGATCATCCGCTGCTGCAATCCCAGCGCAACATATTCCACGTCATCCGCGACGCCGGCGCTATCCTGCTGCAGCATCCCTACGAATCGTTCTCCACCTCGGTGGAGCGTTTTCTGCGAGAAGCCGCAACAGATCCCAAGGTGCGCGGCATCAAGATGACTCTGTACCGCACCTCGGCCCAGAGCCGGATCATCGATGCGCTGGTGCTGGCCGCCCAGAACGGCAAGCAGGTGGCGGTGGTGGTGGAACTGAAGGCGCGCTTCGACGAAGCGGCCAATATCCGGCTGGCGGAACGCATGGAAGAGGCCGGCATTCATGTCACCTATGGCGTGGTCGGGTTCAAGACCCATTGCAAGCTGATCATGGTGGTGCGCCAGGATTACACTGGGCTGCAACGCTACGTGCACATCGGCACCGGCAACTACCACGCCGAAACAGCCCGCATCTACAGCGACGTGGGCCTCTTGACCTGCGACGGGACCATTGGGCAGGATGTGACCGAACTGTTCAACTATCTCACCACCGGTTTCATGGCCAAGCGCCATTACACCAAGCTCTATCCGGCCCCGCGCTTTCTGAAAAAGGCGCTGCTGGCGCGGATCGAGCGGGAAATGAGCGTGCCTGCCGAACAGGGGGGAGGGCACATCCAGTTCAAGATGAACGCCCTGGAAGATGGCGACATAGTCAGAGCCCTGTACCGCGCCTCCATGGCAGGGGTCAGAATCGATCTGGTGGTGCGCGACACCTGCCGGCTGATCCCGGGCATTCCCGGCCTTTCGGACACTATCCGGGTGATCAGCGTGGTGGGCCGGTTTCTTGAACATGCCCGGATATACTACTTCAGGAACGGAGGGGCAGAAGAGTATTTCGTCGCCTCGGCAGACGCCATGAAACGTAATCTGGAGGCGCGGGTGGAGATCCTCTGCCCGGTGGAGTTGCCAGAACTTACCCGCGAGCTGCGGGCCATATTCGATACCCACCTGGACGATCGGCGCTCTGCCTGGGACATGCAGTCAGACGGCAGCTATATCCAGAGGATACCGGTGGACGAGGCAGCAGCCGAAGGAACCCACCGCATGATGATCGTCCGGACCGCCAAGCGTCTCAAGGATTCGATGAAGCAGAAAAAGAAAGCGAAGCTCAAGATCTGAACGTGGCAGCCATTCAAACGTTCGGCAGGAGGCACCGGTTCCGGTCTGAGAAAACACATCATCCGGCGGGCTTTCGCGCGCGTTTTGCTTGCCGTAACGGGGCATCGGTGGTACTTTGACCCCCCATTCCTCATGGAGGTTTCCTGACTAATGCTGCGCTACCTGACCGCCGGTGAGTCCCACGGCCCCCAACTGACCGCCATCATAGAAGGGATGCCGTCCGGCATTCCGCTCGAAGCCGAAACCATCAACCGCGAATTGGCCCGCCGCCAGATGGGCTACGGCCGCGGCGGCCGTATGCAGATCGAGCGGGATACCGTCGAGATCCTGTCCGGCGTGCGCTGGGGACGAACGCTGGCTTCTCCGCTGACCCTGGTGGTGAAAAACCGCGACTGGGAGAACTGGTCCCTGAAGATGTCGCCGTCGTCCGAGCACCGTGACGATTCCCTGGCAGTGACCAGGCCGCGCCCGGGCCATGCCGATCTGAGCGGGGCCCTGAAGTATGACCATGACGACGTGCGCAACATCCTGGAGCGCTCCAGTGCCCGCGAAACCGCCGTGCGTGTTGCGGTCGGTGCTGCGGCCAAGGCGCTGCTGCAGCCGTTCGGCATTCGGGTGGGGGGGATCGTCAGCGAGGTTGGCGGGGTGTCTGCGCCGCGGCCCGATCTGCCTCCGGCAGAGCTCTGGGAGCGCGCTGCCGCTTCGGAGATGTTCTGCTGCGATGCGGCTGCCGAACAGGAGATGAAGAGGGCCATCGATGCCGCCAAAGCCTGCGGCGATACCCTGGGTGGAGTGGTGGAGGTGCAGGTCATCGGCGTACCGCCGGGGCTCGGCAGTTATGTCCAGTGGGATCGCAAGCTCGATGCCCGGCTGGCCATGGCGCTGATGAGCATCCAGGCCATCAAGGGGGTCGAGGTGGGTATGGGATTCGGCACCGCTCACATTCCCGGGTCGCTGGTGCATGACGAACTGTTCCGCGATGCCGGCCGGCTGGAGCAGGGGGCTGCCACTGCTTACTATCGCACCACCAATAATGCCGGGGGTATCGAAGGGGGGATGTCCAACGGCGAGCCGATCGTGCTGCGGGCTGCCATGAAGCCGATCCCTACCCTGTACAAACCGCTCCGTTCCGTTGACATGCGTACCCACGAGGCCTTCGAGGCAGCGGTGGAACGTTCCGATACCTGCGCCGTACCGGCCGCTCTGGTGGTAGCCGAGGCGGTGGTTGCCATCGAGATCGCCAATGCTTTTCTGGAAAAGTTTGGGGGAGACTCGCTGGGGGAAATCGAGCATAATTACGCCGGCTATCTGGAACGGATACGCATGGCCTGAATGCCCGGACAGCACGGCCCGCAAGCACCGGTAACCGGAATCGGCACAAGCGTCAGCCGCTTACATTGGAATTGACATGGATGGAAAATCCGTGGAAGATGTGGCGGCAGTCATCTACAAGCATCTTGAGGGATCGCCCCGTGAGCCAATTGACCGTCAGCCTCGGTGACAACAGTTACGATATCCTGATCGACAGCGATATTCTGAAGAACCTTGGCAGGTATTGCACCGAGCGGGGTCTGAACGGCCGCGCCGCAGTCGTCACCAACCCGACGGTCGCCGCCCTGTATGCCGATGGTGTCCTTAAATCGCTCACAGATGCCGGCAATTCGGTCACCCTGATTGAAATCCCCGATGGTGAAGAATACAAGAACAGCAGTACCCTGAACAGCGTCTATGACGCACTGATCGAAGGGGGAATCGACCGGTCGTCCTTCATCGTTGCCCTGGGGGGCGGGGTGGTCGGAGACTTGGCCGGGTATGCGGCAGCCACCTATCTGCGGGGCATCCCTTTTGTCCAGGTGCCGACGACGCTCCTGGCGCAGGTTGACAGCAGCGTGGGGGGCAAGACCGCCATTGATCACCCGCGCGGCAAAAATCTGATCGGCGCCTTTTACCAGCCGCGGCTGGTGCTGATCGACGTGGATACTCTCAAGACGCTGCCCGGACGGGAATTCAGGGCCGGCTTGGCAGAGGTGGTCAAATACGGCGTCATCTTCGATCGTCCCTTCTTCGAATATCTCGAACAGCACAGCACAGATATCCTGGCGTTGGAGCGGCAGGCGCTCGAACAGGTTGTCCTGCGGTCCTGCCAGCTCAAGGCGCAGGTGGTCGAAGTGGACGAGAAGGAGGCCGGGCTGCGGGCCAGCCTCAACTTCGGACATACCCTGGGCCATGCCATCGAAACCGGGGCCGGCTACGGCGAGCTGGTGCACGGCGAAGCAGTGGCGATCGGCATGGCTCTGGCTTCGCGGGTCAGTATGCAATACGGGCACTGTACGGCTGGTGATGCTGCCCGGATCGAGGCGCTGCTGACCGGTTTCGGTCTTGCGCTGGTCCCCCCCGCGGTGGCGCCGGCCAGGCTGTTGGACGCATTGGTTACCGACAAAAAGAGCCGTGGCGGAGCCATCACCTTTATCTGCAACCGCGGCATCGGCTCCCACCGCATGGAACGTCTGCCCCCCGACCAATTGCTGGCCTTGAGCGGACTGGCAGGACAACGGCCTGAGTGTGAGCCGGATCAGGGAGCTGACGTCATTGCGGACACGGGGCTCGCAGGCATGTTTGCCGCCGGGGCGTTCGCGAGCGGGGCAGGCGAGGAAACTTTCGAGGATCCGGAGATCATCGATTTCGAGGAGGCCGATATCCTCGAAGAGGGTAGTTTCGAGGAGGAAGAGACCCGCCGCTCGGTTGCAGCGGCCGAACAGCAGGACCCCCTTTCTACGGCTACCTTGGCAGAACTGTACGTCCAGCAGGGGCATGTCGGAAAAGCGCTCGGCATCTATCGCGCCCTGTTGGCCGAGGACCCTTCCAATGCGCATATCCGGGCCCGCATTGCCAATCTCGAGGCCACGGAAACCGGCTCACCAGCTGTCGCGGACAGCGCAGCCGGCGCCGAGGCTGAACTGCCCGTGCGAGAAGAGCTCATGCCTCCTGTGGACGATTCCATTCCAAGCAGGTCGGAGAGCGCCATCGCCACAATGGAAGAGTGGCTCGACGCCATCGGAAGGATCAAGGCATGCCGCTGAAGGATATGCTGTCCGACGTCATTGCCGGTGTGGAAGGGGCGCTGTCCGTCATGGTCATGGCCTCTGACGGCGTTGCCGTGGCGGAGGTCACGGCGGATGGGGCCGCCTTCGATCTTCAGCTCATCAGCGTCGAATATGCGACCGTACTCAAGGAGATCAGGCGTACGGTCGAGGTGATACATGCCGGAGAACTGGAAGAGGTCTGCGTCACTACGGACCGTCTGCGCGCCATTATGCGCGCGCTGAACGATGAACTGTTCGCTGTGCTGATACTGTCCCGTGAGGGCAACATCGGCATGGGGCGCCATCGCTTGCACCTCAAGTCTTTCGAACTGGCCCGGGAGCTCACTTGACCATGAATATTCTCGTAATCCACGGCCCGAACCTCAATTTGCTGGGGCTGCGCGAACCCGGCATCTATGGCAGCCTGACCCTGGAAGAAATCAACGCTGCGATAGAAACGCTGGCTGACGAGCTTGGGTGCAGCGTGCGCTTTTTCCAATCCAATTCGGAAGGGGCGCTGATCGATGCCATTCAGGCGGTCGCCGGTGATTGTGATGGAATCGTCATCAACCCGGCCGCCTATACCCATACCAGCATCGCCATCCGCGATGCGCTCGCAGCAGTGGGGGTGCCTTTTGTCGAGGTGCACCTTTCCAATATCCATCGCCGCGAGGCTTTCCGCCATACCAGCCTGACCGCGCCTCTGGCGGTCGGCCAGATCTGCGGCTTCGGCCCTGACAGCTATCTGTTGGGATTGCGGGCTATTTTTAATTTTGCTAAAAACGGCTGATCGGCCGTTGTATGGCTGCAGTGATGCAGCCAAAAACAATTTGTATTTACGGATTCAGTTATGCTAAAAAACAGGCGCGCAAAATTGGAGCCTTTTTTCGAGCGGTATGGTCTCGATGCCATTCTGTTTTCGAACCTGTTGAACGTCCGGTATCTGTGCGGCTTCAGCGGGTCCGAAGGTGCCCTGCTGTTGACGCGTGAGGCTGCCTGGCTGCTGTGCGACTCCCGTTATACCACCCAGGCTGCACAGGAAACCTCTGACACCGAAATCCGGCAGTTTTTCGAAAAGTACGAGGCGATCGGCACCCTGCTCAAAGAGCAGGCGCTCGGCCGGATCGGGTTCGAAGCCGCCCATGTGACTGTGGGCGCTTTCAAGGATCTCTCCGGAAAAATTCAGGAGGGCTCCGAGCTGGTGGCGATCGGTGCTGAGCTCGACCAGATCCGCTCCTGCAAGGATACCAACGAAATAGAGGAGCTGGCAGCCATTGCCGGCTTGGCTTCCGACGCTCTGTTGGCGATCATTCCCATGATCAGGCCCGGCGTCAGCGAGTCCTTCATCGCACGCGAGCTGGAATTCGAAATGCGCCGGCGCGGCGCTGAAGGGCGGGCATTCGATTTTATCGTGGCCTCCGGAGAGCGGGGGGCCATGCCCCATGGTCGGGCTTCGGAGAAGCTGATCAAGGCGGGGGAGCTGGTTACCGTGGATTACGGTGCGGCTCTGGCCGGATACTACTCCGATGAGACGGTGACTCTGGCGGTAGGCCAGCCAGGCAGCCGCAGCCGCGAGATCTATGACATTGTGAAGGAAGCGCATGACCGGGCCATTGCAGCGGTGAGGCCGGGGATCGCCTGCCGTGAACTGGACGCTGTGGCGCGCGGCTACATTCAGGAGCGTGGTTACGGTGACTATTTCGGCCACGGCCTGGGACACGGCGTCGGGCTGGAAATTCATGAAAAGCCGGTGATTTCGCCGCGCAGCGAGGCCATGGCCGAAGAGGGCATGGTTTTCACCATCGAACCCGGCATCTACATTCCCGGTTTCGGCGGGGTCAGGATCGAGGACACCGTGGCGGTCACTGCCGACGGGTGCCGCTTGCTGACGCAGGTTTCCAAAAAGTTGATGATCATTTAGCAGTGTATTCCACAGCCAGAACCACCGGTAAATCCCGGAGAATGCAAGGCTGCATCCAAAGGAGACGATGATGGACGTTAAAGACTTGAAAGTACTGATAAAGATGATTACGGAGACGGATATCACCGAATTCGAGATGGACAATTCCGACGAAAAGATCGTCATCCGCCGCGGTTCCAAGACCGAGTACGTCGCCATGCCGGCTCCCGCCGCATATGCCGTGCCCCAGCCGCTGGCAGCTCCTGCCGCACCGGCGGCGGTTTCTGCTTCCTCCGCACCCGCCGCTGCTCCGGCGGCCGCAGCCGAAAAAGGGGAGACGATCAATTCCCCCATCGTCGGCACCTTCTACCGTGCCCCCGCTCCGGACGCCGCCCCCTACGCCGAGGTCGGCCAGGTTGTCGAGGCCGGGCAGGTGCTGTGCATTGTCGAGGCTATGAAGCTGATGAACGAGATCGAAGCCGAGTTCCGCTGCAAGATCGTCAAGATCTGCAAGGACAACGCCCAGGCGGTCGAGTTCGGCGATCCGCTGTTCGTCGTCGAAAAGCTGTAAAACTGTTGCCATAGAGACACGGCAGATACAGAGGGGTCACAGAGAATTTCGGAAAATTGATCGCGCTGTTTCTTAATCTTTTTGGGAATCGATATTTAGAGCGCTTCTCTGTGTCTCTGTGGCAAAATTGAAGAATCTTACTCAAGGGGTCATTCTCCATGTTCCATAAAATATTGATCGCCAACCGCGGCGAGATTGCCATACGAATCATCCGCGCCTGCAAGGAAATGGGCATCAAGACGGTGGCTGTTTACTCCCAGGCGGACAGCAACTCCCTGCACGTGAAACTGGCCGATGAAAGCGTCTGCATCGGTCCGGCACCCAGCGCCCAGAGCTATCTCAATATCAACGCCATCATCAGCGCTGCGGAACTGACCGACTGCCAGGCCATCCATCCCGGTTACGGCTTTTTGTCCGAAAATGCCAAGTTTGCCGAAATCTGCGAGAAGTGCGGCATTACCTTCATTGGCCCCAGCCCTGAAAGCATGCGGATCATGGGGGATAAGATCAGCGCCCGTCAGGCCGTGATCGAACAGGGGGTTCCGATCCTGCCCGGCACCAAGGAGGGGGTCGACACCGTTGAGGACGCCGTCAGGATCGCCAAGGAGATCGGCTTTCCGGTGATCATCAAGGCAACAGCCGGCGGCGGCGGGCGCGGCATGAAGATCGTGCATTCCCAGGCTACCCTCCCCAACGCTTTTGCCACGGCCCGTGCCGAGGCCCAGGCTGGGTTCGGCAACCCTGACGTGTACATCGAAAAGTACTGCGAACAACCCCGTCATGTCGAGATCCAGATCCTGGCCGACAAACACGGCAATGTCATTCATCTTGGCGAGCGCGACTGCTCGATTCAGCGCCGGCACCAGAAACTGCTGGAAGAGGCACCCTCTACCATCACCACCCCCGAGCTGCGTGCAGCCATGGGGGACGCCGCTGTCAAGGCAGCCGCTGCGGTGGGATACAACAGTGTCGGCACGGTCGAGTTTCTGGTGGACAAGCAGAACAATTTCTACTTCATGGAGATGAATACCCGCGTACAGGTCGAGCATCCGGTTACCGAAATGGTCACCGGCGTCGATATCGTCCGCGAGCAGATCCGTTCCGCTGCAGGATTGCCACTGCGCTATACCCAGGATGACATCAAGATCAACGGTCATGCCATCGAGTGCCGCATCAATGCCGAAGATCCTCTCAAATTCACCCCCTGTCCCGGCAAAATCACCGCCTATCATCCGCCGGGGGGACTGGGGGTTCGCGTTGACTCCTTCGTCTATGATCAGTATAGTGTCGTACCGCACTACGACTCGATGATCGCCAAGCTGATCGTCCACGCCGAAACGCGCGAGGATGCCATCAAGCGCATGGCCAGGGCCCTGGACGAATACATCATCGAAGGCATCAAGACCACGATCTTCTTCCACAAGAGGATCATGACCAACAAGGATTTCATTGAGGGCAACATCGATACCTCCTTCCTGGAAAGAATCGTACTGGAGTAGCGGCAATGGACTTTCCCGAAGAACTGAAATATTCGAAAGAACATGTCTGGGTACGGGTTGAACACGGATCGGCGGTGATCGGGATTACCGATTATGCCCAGGAGGAACTGGGAGTGATTTCGGGTGCCGAGCTTCCCGACGAAGGGGACGAGGTGGAACAGGATGATTCACTCGGCTCCCTGGAAGCTCGCAAAACAGTGGCCGAGATTTACGCCCCCTTCAGCGGTACGGTGCGCTCCGTGAATCATGAGGTTCAGGACAATCCCGGCTTGATCAACGACGATCCCTATGACAGCGGATGGCTTGCAGAGGTGTCGCTGGATGACGCCGATGAACTGAAAGGGTTGATGTCGGCCGAAGATTATGCCGATTACGTCGAAAACGGATATTAGAAATCCGGCTGGAAATGTGTTACAACGGGACGGGATAGCGGTAGTATCCCGTCCCGTTTTCATGAAAGGAACAGTGAGTGAGAAAAATCCTTACCTGTTTTGCGACCTTCCTCTACCTGGCAGGTGGCGCACATGCAGCAGATCAGTCCGCGGCAACAGCTCTACCAGCAGCAGTTCCACCAGCATCAATTCCACCAGCAGAGCCGCCCCTCACACTGTCGCTGAACGAAGCCATTCGGCGGGGTGCCGAAAAGAATCTGGATATTCGCGCCGAGCTCTACACGCCGGCTCAATTCGAAGCCGACGTCAACCGCAACCGTGCCATCTATGATCCGCTGTTCAACCTGCAGACCATTTATACCGATTCCAAGGCCCCGCTTCTCACGAACCTGGGGACTGACACCAACCTCGACCGCACCTTCCTGTTCGACGCTTCACTCAGCCAGCTGCTGTGGACCGGCGGCACCGCAACGCTCGCTTTTGACAACAGTTTCACCAATACCAACACACTCTCCCCGCTGCGGGATTTCTGGCAGTCGCAGCTCGGGCTTACGTTCAGTCAGCCGCTCCTCAAGAATTTCGGAAGAGAGGCTACCGAGGTCAACATCAACATCTCGCGCCTTTCCAAGTTCGCCTCCCTGGAACATTTCAAATTCAGGTTGATGAGTCTCGTCGCCCAGGTCAGGATCGAATACTTCAAGCTCTACAGCCTGCGCAAGCAACTGGAGGTCAAGAGGGTTTCGCTCGTGCTGGCCCGCAAGATCCTGAGCGACACCAAGGCCAGGGTTGCGGTGGGGGTTCTGCCGGCAATGGAAATCCTGAACGCCGAATTCGGGGCCACCTCCCGTGAAAAGGATGTAATCGATGCAGAACGGGCGGTCGAAGATCAGATCGACGTCCTGCGCGTGCTTCTGCAGATCGAGGGTAGCGGCGACATCGTCACGAGCGACATTCCTTCCCGGGAACCGGTCCGGCTGAACGAGCAGGAATCCATCAAGCTGGCCATGTCGCGTCCCGACATCAAGGAACAGAGACGAAACCAGGACATCAACGAACTGCAGACCCGCGTCCTGAACGACCGGATCAAGCCGGACCTTTCCCTGGTACTGTCGGGGTCCATGGCAGGGCTCGACCATACCTATCCCCGGACCCTGGACAGAATGACCAGCTTCGATTTCCCGGTCTGGAGCGTCGGCTTCAATTTCTCCTATCCGCTCGGCAACCGCGCCGCTGAGAACGATTACCGGAAAAGCCGGCTCAAGACCGAGCAGACCGCCCTGCAGATCAGAAGCCTGGAGGAAAATACCGCCAAAGACGTCAAAGCCGCCATTCGGGCCGTCAACAGCGGCTTCACCCAGATCGACGTGACCGACCGCGAACGGGCCTATGCTGAAGAACGCCTCAAGGCCTTCATCCGCAAGAACGAAGTGGGTCTGGCTACCACCAAGGATGTGCTGGATGTGGAAAACGATCTGGCGGCCGCCAAGAGCAACCAGATCATCGCACAGGTCAACTACGACAATGCCATCACCCAGTATCTGCTGGTGACCGGCGAGATCCTGCAGCGCGAAAATGTCCGTGTCGTCGAGGGAGACGCGGACAAGCTCTACTCCAATATCCACTGATGATTCGCATCGGCCGCATAAGTTACGCCAACGTCACTCCGCTGTTCCATGCCCTCAGCGAGCACTTTCCCTGCGACGGCTATCGCTTCACCGGCGGGGTTCCGGCCCATTTGAACGCCATGCTTGCGGCGGGCGAGATCGATGTCTGCCCTTCATCGTCGATAGAGTATGCCGTTCACCCCGATCGTTACCTCATTCTTCCCGATGTTTCCATCAGCAGTACGGGCGCCGTCGCCAGCGTGCTGCTCTTTTCCCGCCTGCCGATCAGCGAACTTGACGGCAGGACCGTGCTGCTCAGCTCCGAATCAGCTACCTCGGTCAATCTTCTAAAGATCCTTCTACAGAAACGCTTTGGTCTCACCTGCCGGTATGCCGTCACTTCCCTGCCACCGGATGAGGCGTTGCGCGAGTCGCCGGCCCTGCTCCTGATCGGTGATACGGCACTGCGCGCCGCAATGACCGCAGACGGTCTGCAGGTCTACGATCTCGGTTCCCTGTGGCATGAATGGACCGGCCTGCCGTTCGTGTTTGCGCTCTGGTTCTGTACACGGAGCGCTGCGGCCGAGCGTTGCCGGGAATTGCAGGAACTGGCCGGGCAGCTCGTTATTGCCAAGCGGTATGCCGAGCGGGATTGTGCCGTGATTGCCGCTACGTCACCGGAAATGGCCTGGATGGGGCGTGAAAGGCTGATTGCCTACTGGCGGGATAACATTTCGTACGATCTGACTGCAGACCATGTGGAAGGGCTGAAACTTTTTTACCGTTATTCCTTTGAGCTGGGGCTCATCGGCGTAAACCCGCAACCGGAGTTTTTACCGATGCCGGCATAGGCCTGCCCTCAGACCTTCCGGACCGGGATGTCTCGCGTTGGACTGCATGCGGCGAAACCGGGGCATTATTCAGAGTAGTTGCTGACATTTTTTGCGAAGGTAATCGTTCAGGATGTCGGCATGGTCGAAACACAGCTGACGGGGCAGGTGGTCAGAGTGGAATATTTCAAGGTGGGCTGCGTCATCGGCTGCAGCAGGAACTCCATGGCCGACTGCCGCGAAAACGGTGGAAATAGTGTGCATCCTCGCGTCGCGGCGAGGGTCCGAGTAGCAGCCGACCAGTCTCAGATCCGACAGTTCCAGTGAGGTCTCTTCCCTGGCTTCCCGGCGGGCTGCCTCTTCCAGGCTTTCGCCGTAATCCACGAATCCCCCCGGCAAGGCCCAGCCATACGGTTCGTTTTTGCGTTCTATCAGAACGATGCCGTCGTTGATCTCGATGATGATGTCAACCGTTGGGAATGGGTTGCGGTACGCCTTGACAGGGGTGCCGCAGGTGGGACAGGTGAGGGAGTTGAAGGACATGTCGGTCTCCGGGCAATAAAAAAAGGGGGATTTCTTGAAATCCCCCCGAGAAAAGACAGGCTGCCGAATGGCTTACTTCTTCTTTTTGCCGCCCGATGCCTTTTTGGATGCTTTGAGGGGGTTGATCTTGGCATCGTCAACTTTGATTTCCACCTTGACGTGCGAAGCAAAGTTGCAAATCCCGTGCTGCCATTTTTTGGCGGGTGCAGGGTAGGCATTACAGACCTGGCCGATGGTTCCGGTAACGATACGGTCGCAACCTTCGCAGTTTTCTACGATTACCTGGCATGATCCATCCGGGAAAATACACCCTTGCTTACCCCAAAAGGTACACTCGGCACCTGGAAGTACTGTCTGACACTGCATGCTTCTTCCTCCTAATTTTTGTTCGTTACCGAGTCTTGACTGTAACAAGTATGGAAGAAAAATGTCAATAGGAAAAGTCCCTTATATTTGCGGCTGTTTGACTTGACTGAGAGGGATTCGTGTATTAATCTAATACGACAAAAGCTGTCTTGTTGTGACGACCCGATGTGCCCGTTTGCGTTCCCGCATGACGATATATTTTCGCATATAATCTGGAATTGACAAGGAGGTAATGATGACGCAGATCGCCTTTGGGACATCTGGCTGGCGCGGAATTCTGTGCGAAGATTTCACCTTCGACAACGTCAAGATCGTGATTCAGGCCATCGCGGATCACCTGACGGCGGCCGGAGAGCAGCACAAAGGGGTCGTGATCGGCTGCGACACCCGTTTCATGGGACAGCGCTTTGCCCAGGAGGCTGCCCTGGTACTGGCAGGGGCCGGCATCAAGTCGTTTCTCTGTGAACGGGATACGCCGACACCGGTGGTGTCCTTCGAAATATTGAGGCGCAATGCCGCCGGAGCGATAAATTTTACGGCCAGCCATAATCCGCCGGAATACAACGGAGTCAAGTTTTCTCCCTCCTGGGGAGGCCCGGCGTTGCCGGAGACGACTAAAGATATCGAACGCCGCGCCAACCAGATGCTGGGCAAGGCGAGTTACAAGCAGCTTTCGTCAGCCGAAGCCAAGGATCGCGGACTGCTGGAGACCATCGATCCGCGCGAACACTATCTCGCGGCACTGGAGCGGAAGGTTGATTTCGATGCCATTGCGAAGCTGGGCAAGGTCGCGCTCAACCCGCTCTACGGAACGGCCCGCGGCTACCTGGAGGCCCCCTTTGCGCAGGTAAAGATTCCGTTCGTCATGATCAATGACCGCCCTGATCCCTATTTCGGCGGACATCCGCCGGAACCGTCTGAAAGCCATATCCCGGATTTCATTGCGCTGGTCAAAAACGATCCCGCGATCCGGCTCGGCCTGGCGACCGACGGCGATGCCGACCGTTTCGGCATCCTGGATGCGGACGGCAGTTTCATTGAGCCCAACTACATCATCGCCCTGCTTCTAGATTACCTGATCCGCGTCCGCAAGCTGGAAGGGGGCGTGGCCAGAAGCGTGGCAACGTCGCACCTGATCGATGCCGTTGCCAGAAAACACGGGGTTCCGGTATATGAGACACCGGTCGGCTTCAAGTTCATCGGAGAACTGATCAGTCAGGACAAGATCGTGATCGGCGGCGAGGAAAGTGCCGGCCTGACCATCAAGGGGCATGTGCCCGAGAAGGATGGCATCCTGGCCTGCCTGCTGGTGGCCGAGATGGTGGCCCGTGAAGGCAAAACCGTGCGCGAGCTTTTGGAGCGGCTCTACGGAGAAGTGGGCCGGGTTGTTACCCGCCGCGACAACCTCAAGCTTTCACCGGAACTGGAGGCAGCCTACGCTTCCAAGATCGAAGCCCTGCCTGCCGAAGTGGCCGGAGCAAAAGTCAGGGAGGTCATCCGGATCGATGGGACCAAGCTGCTGTTGGAGGATGGCAGCTGGATGCTGTTCCGCAAATCCGGGACCGAGCCGGTGGTGCGTCTTTATGGCGAGGCCGCCACAGATGGCCGCCTGACGGAAGTGATGGTGGCCGGCAGAAACTTCATTCTGGGATAGCTGGAACACCGAGCAGAGCATGACGCTTACCGGCGCTGAGGCCGGAGCGACCAGGCATATCGATTCTTTTGGCGCTGCAGCGCAGCACCGCCATGGTAATTAACACGGAGAGGAAACAGAGACATGTGGGATTATACACCGATCGTCAAAGACCATTTTCTTAACCCCCGCAATGTGGGAGACATACCCGATGCGGATGCCGTCGGCGAAGTGGGCAGTCTTGCCTGCGGCGATGCCCTGAAGTTGTACCTCAAGCTGGATGAGAACAAGGAGAAGATCGTCGACGCCAAGTTTCAGACCTTTGGCTGCGCCAGTGCCATTGCCTCTTCATCGGCCCTGACCGAGATGGTCAAGGGCAAGACCCTGGACGAGGCCCTGGCCATCAGCAACCAGGAGATCGCCGATTTCCTGGGGGGACTGCCGGAGGAGAAGATGCACTGTTCCGTGATGGGACAGGAGGCGCTGGAAGCGGCCGTTGCCAAGTACCGTGGCCACGAGGTGCCGGCCCACAGCCATGACCATGGTCCGGCCTATCCCGACCAGGAGGGGACCATTGTCTGCAAATGCTTCGGCATCACCGACATCTTCCTGAAAAAAGTGATCGAAACCAACCACCTCACCACAGCGGAGCAGGTCACCCATTTCACCAAGGCCGGCGGCGGCTGCGGCGGCTGCATTCCCAAAATCAAGGAACTGATCGACGAAGTGATCGGCACCCGTGCCGAGGAACCGCGCAAGCGCCCCGAGAAGCTTTCCAATATGAAGAAGATGCAGCTGATCCAGGAAGTCCTCGAACGCGACATTCGTCCTCTGCTGTGGGCTGACGGCGGCGATCTGGAACTGATCGACATCGACGGCTCCCGGGTCCAGGTGGCTTTCCGCAAAGCCTGCGCCGGCTGTGCATCATCCGGCAATACCGCCCGGATGGTCGAGCTCAAGCTGCGCGACCTGGTGGCCGAGGACATCGTGGTCGAGGAGGTCCCGGCATGAAAGAGATCTACCTGGACAACAATGCCACCACCAAGGTGGATGAAGCGGTTTTCGAGGAGATGCGCCCCTATTTCTGCGAGCTGTACGGCAATCCCAGTTCCATGCATTTCTTCGGAGGCCAGGTGCAGGGCAAGGTGGTCGAGGCGCGCAACCGCGTGGCTGCCCTGCTGGGTGCCTCGCCGGACGAGATCATCTTCACCGCCTGCGGCACCGAAAGTGACAATGCCGCCATCCGCTCGGCGCTGGAGGTCTTCCCGGACCGCCGGCATGTGATCACCTCCCGGGTGGAGCATCCGGCGGTTCTGACCCAGTGCCGCAACCTGACCCAGAAGGGCTACCGTGTCACCGAAATCGGGGTGGACGGCGCCGGCCGCCTCGACATGGATGAGCTCAGGGGCGCTGTCGACGACGACACCGCGATCGTCTCTCTGATGTGGGCCAACAACGAAACCGGCGTAATCTTTCCGGTGGAGGAGGCGGCTGCCATTGCCAAGTCCAAAGGGGCGCTCTTTCATACCGATGCGGTCCAGGCGGTCGGCAAGATCCCGATCAACATGGCCGATTCCCGGATCGACATGCTGTCGGTTTCCGGGCACAAACTGCACGCCCCCAAGGGTATCGGCGTGCTCTACCTGCGTCGTGGTACCCCCTATCGGCCGCTGCTGGTGGGAGGACATCAGGAGAGGAACCGTCGGGCCGGTACCGAGAACGCCGGCGCCATCATCGCCCTGGGCAAGGCCTGTGAGCTGGCCGGCCAGCACATGGAGCTGGAGAACACCCAGGTCAAGGCCATGCGCGACCGCCTGCAGAAAGAGCTGATGGCCGCCATCCCCTATGCCCGTGTCAATGGCGACGGTGCCGACCGTCTGCCCAATACGACCTCCATCGCCTTCGAATTCGTCGAAGGGGAATCGATTCTGATGCATCTGTCCGAGCGGGGTATCTGTGCCTCGTCCGGCAGTGCCTGTACCTCGGGTTCGCTGGAGCCTTCCCATGTCCTGCGAGCCATGGGAGTGCCCTTTACCTGCGCCCATGGCTCGATCCGCTTCTCGCTGTCCCGTTTCAACACCGAAGCCGAGATCGACCTGGTCATCCGCGAACTGCCCCCCATCATCCACCTTCTGCGGCAGATGTCCCCTTTCGGGCGGGAGCATCTCAAGGCACAGCAGTAGGCCATATGCAGGCACAATGAAATATAAACAGGGGCAACCTGGCCGGGTGCCCCTGTTTTTTTTGGAGAATCGGGTAAAATGCAGTAGTATGCTGCAAGCCTATCGTCTCCGGGGAGGGAGTCTCGTATGGACATCAAGGTGCCTGAAGTCGGCGAATCCGTATATGAAGCTTTGCTTGCCAAGTGGTACAAGAAGAACGGGGAGGCGGTTGCCAAGGACGAACCGCTCTGCGAGCTGGAAACCGACAAGATCACGCTCGATCTGCATGCCGACACAGCCGGCATTCTGACGATCACCGTGGCCGAGGGGACAACGGTCAAGATCGGCGCCGTGATCGGCTCGATTGCCGAACAGGCTGCCGTTGCCCCGGCCCCTCGGGAACAAGCGGCCTCCGTTGACGAACGGGCGCGACTGCATGAAGAGATCAAGGCTTCGGTTTCATCCCCCTCGGTACGGCGCGAAATGCTCCGGGAAGGGATCGCCCCGGAAACGGTGAACGGCAGCGGCAGGGGGGGACGAATCACCCTGGATGATCTGTTCTCACGGATCCAGGAGTCATCCCGCCGTCCGGAAAAGCAGGGGGCTGTTGTGCCGGCACCCGAACCCCCCGCCCAGGCTCCTCCTGAATCGGCAGCAGCCACGCCTGCGCCGACCGCGGTTCCGGGGGAGGAGAAAAAAGCGCCTGCTATCGAACCAGCCCCACCACACACCGAGCCGCTTCCAGTGGGCAGCGAGGTCCCCCCGGTCCACGGTTCGCGCCGCGAGGAGAGGGTCGCCATGACGCCGATCCGCAAGCGGATTGCGGAGCGCCTGGTGGCGGCACGGCAGCAGACCGCCATGCTGACCACCTTCACCGAGGCTGACCTGAGTCATGTCAAGATGCTGCGCGAGAAATACCGCGAGCATTTTCGCCAGCGGCACGGGAGTACGCTGGGGCTGATGCCGTTCTTCATCAGGGCGTGCGTCGAGGCTTTGAAGGAGTTTCCCGCACTGAATGCCAGAATCGACGGCAACGATATCGTCTACCACCACTACTACGACATCGGCATCGCCATAGGGGGCGAGAAGGGGCTGGTCGTGCCCATTCTGCGCAACGTCGAGCGGATGCGGATGTATGAAATGGATCAGGCCATAGCGGATTTCACGGAGAAGGTCAGGAACAACCGTCTGGCCATAGCGGACCTGGAAGGGGGTACCTTCAGCATCTCCAACGGCGGGGTCTACGGGTCGATGCTCTCCACCCCGATCCTCAATCCTCCTCAGAGCGGTGTGCTCGGCATGCACGCCATTCTGGACCGGCCGGTGGTCCGCGATGGACAGGTCGTTATCCGTCCGATGATGTACCTGGCGCTCTCCTACGATCACCGCATCGTGGACGGCCGTCAGGCGGTCGGATTTCTGAAACGGGTCAAGGAGTACATCGAGGAACCCGAGGAGTTGCTGCTGGAATCGTGAGTGTATTCTGTTTCGTGGGAGATCCATGACCGCTTATCTCGTAAAACGCCTGCTGATGCTGATCCCGCTGATGATCGGCATTACACTGATCACCTTCACCGTGATCCATCTGGCCCCCGGCGAACCGGTGGAGATGCAGATGGCCATGAATCCCAAGGTGGGCAAGGAGGCCCGCGAGCGTATCAGGAAATTCTACGGTCTTGACCAACCTCTGCATGTCCAGTACTTCAGCTGGGTCGGCAGACTGGCGCGGCTTGACCTGGGGCGTTCCTTTTCCTCCGATAACCGACCGGTGATCGACAAGATCGGGGAGCGTCTGCCGGTGACCATTTCCCTTAACATCATCGCCCTGCTGCTGGAGTTCGGCCTCGCGATTCCGATCGGCATCCTGGCGGCCACCCACCGCGATACCTGGCTCGACAAGGGTATAACCGTATTCGTGTTCGTGGGGTTTGCCGTGCCGACCTTCTGGCTGGCGCTGCTGCTGATGTACTTCTTCGGCGTAAAGCTCAACTGGCTGCCCATCTCGGGGCTGCATACCCTGGGAAGCGACGGGTACGGCACAGTGCGGTATCTGGCCGATTTGGCCAAACATCTGATCATGCCGGTCATGGTGGCTTCCTTCGGCAGCTTGGCCGGCCTGTCGCGCTACATGCGCTCCTCCATGCTGAATGTCATCGGCCAGGACTACATCACCACTGCCCGTGCCAAGGGGCTGTCCGAGCGGGTGGTGATCTACAAGCACGCCCTGCGCAACGCGCTCCTGCCGCTGATCACCCTGGCCGGCTTCTCTATCCCCGGCCTGATCGGAGGCAGCGTCATCTTCGAGACCATCTTCGCGATCCCCGGCATGGGGCAGCTCTTCTACCAGGGGGTCATGTCGCGCGACTACCCGGTAGTAATGGGCATCCTGGTGATCGGCGCCTTCCTGACCCTGATCGGCAACCTGATCGCGGATATCAGCTATGCCCTGGCGGATCCGCGCATCAGGCACGGGGCCTAAATGCAATCACTTTCCGAGGGACCGATGCCTACAATTCTGTTTATTCTTGGCTGTCGTCTCTTTTTCTATGCCAATGAAGGTTGTGAGCCGCTTCATATTCATTGCCGTAAGGGTGATATGGAGTGCAAATTCTGGCTTGACTCGGATTAATTCTGATGTGATTGAAGCGTTCAGCTACAATATGAGTAGCCGAGACAGGCGTGAAATTATCAAGATTGTTTACGAGTATTTCGAATTCATCGAAGCCGAATGGGAACGATTTCAGAAGGAGAAAAATTAATGAAACCGTATCATGAGGTCAAAAATGTCATGGTAACAGATGCCTCATTGCAGATGACCGTAGACGGCAAAGAGTACGAATTCATTCTGGAGGAGATCTCTTCCCGTCTTTTCAACTCCTCCGGATTGGAACGTTCGCGGTTTGAAGTATCACCCGCTGGGTACGGCATTCATTGGCCTCTTCTGGATGAGGACCTTTCCATAGACGGCCTGCTCGGAATCAAGCACGAACTGCCTGCAAAACTGGCTGCGTGAGTCCATTGAATACTTCCATGGACTTCAAGCATTCCTATATGTATGCGGTGTTCTGGCAGCGCCTCAAGCGCAACCGCATGGCCATGGCCGGCGGCTGCATCGTGGCGCTGCTGTTTGCCGTCTCCCTGCTGGCGCCGCTGATTGCCCCCAGCGATCCCAATACCATCGATGCCTGGCAGGTGCTGGCTCCCCCTTCGTGGCAGCACTGGTTCGGCACCGACGAACTGGGGCGCGACGTTTTCAGCCGCGTGCTCTACGGTGCGCGCATCTCGCTCAAAGTGGGATTCGTGGCAGTGGGCATTGCCGTGACCATCGGCACGGTGGTCGGCCTGGTGTCTGGCTACTACAGCGGTCTTACGGACACGGTGCTGATGCGGGTGGTGGACATCATGCTCTGTTTCCCGGCCTTCTTCCTGATCCTGGCAGTAATCACCTTTCTGCGCCCCGACATCTGGTACATCATGGCGATCATCGGCCTGACCGGCTGGATGGGAGTGGCGCGCCTGGTGCGGGCCGAGACACTGTCGATCCGCGAGATGGACTATATCATGGCAGCCCGCAGCATCGGCTGTTCCGACCTCCGCATCATCTTTCGCCATATTCTGCCCAATGCCATGTCCCCGGTGCTGGTCTCTGCCACCCTGGGGGTTGCCGCCGCCATCCTGACCGAATCGGCGCTCTCCTTTCTCGGCATCGGGGTCCAGCCACCCACACCCAGCTGGGGCAACATCCTCACCTCCGGCAAGGACTACATCGAGTTTGCCTGGTGGCTCTCGCTGTTTCCCGGTCTGGCGATTCTGGTGACCGTGCTGGCCTACAACCTGCTGGGGGAGGGCATCCGCGACGCACTCGACCCGCGCGTGAAGTATTGATCCTGCCATGCAAGCTCTTCGCGAAGTCCTTCCTGCTTCCGGCCCAATGATCTCCGGTCCATCGTCCAGGGGATAAACCGCAGCCGACGTTCTTTCCCGTACTTATCCGCACAACCTGCCGCAGATGAGAAGGGGGAAGCCAACGACTGCGCTAGCACCGTCGGAATCATCGCCAAGGGCATGAACCGGACGTTCGTATTCCGGAAGGTTCATTACGAACACTATTCGATTGATGGAGCACGAACCCATGAAAAAGGCAATACAAGAGCGCATCAATCTCTTGAGGGAGTTTTCCATACCGCTAGTGTGCGGCGTGGTGCTCGCCCTGCTGTGGGCCAACCTCGACCCGGAAGGATATCAGCGCTTCATCACCGCCCCATCATTCGGCGGCTTCTCCTTCCATGCCCTCTCCAATGAACTGTTCATGGTGCTGTTTTTCGGCATTGCTGCGGTGGAGATCACCCAGAGCTTTCTGCCGGGAGGAGATCTGTACCCGGTATCCCGGGCGGTCAACCCACTGTTGGGGACATTGGGGGGAGTGCTGGGGCCGGTTGCGGTATACCTGGGGCTGAATGCAGTCATTGGAGCGCCCGAACTGCGCAACGGCTGGGGCATTCCGACCGCGACCGATATCGCCCTGGCCTGGCTGGCGGCCCGGCTGGTGTTCGGAGGAGGGCACCCGGCCGTATCGTACCTGCTGTTGCTGGCAGTCGCCGACGATGCCCTCGGTCTGGCGATCATCGCCGTGTTTTATCCCGATCCGCTCCATCCGGCAGCACCCTCCTGGCTGCTGCTGACCGGTCTGGGCATGGCTGCCGCCTATGTGCTGCGGCGGCTGAAGGTGAAAAGTTACTGGCCCTACCTGATCTTCGGCGGAGCGCTCAGTTGGCTCGGACTGCACCGGGCGCACCTTCATCCTGCCTTGGCGCTGGTGTTCATCATTCCCTTTTTGCCCCACAGACGCCGCGAAACCAGGCATCTGTTCGAGGAAGACCCTTCGGATCGTTCCACGCTTGCCACGTTCGAGCACGAATGGAAGGTGGTGGTCGATTTCGGCATGTTCGCCTTTGGACTGGCCAATGCCGGCGTCGAGTTCTCCAGTGTGGGGACGGTTACCTGGCTGGTCCTGATTGCGCTGATTGCCGGCAAGACAGCGGGAATTCTCGGTTTCGGGTACCTGGCAGAGAGGATCGGCTTCGGCCTGCCGCATGGCATGCAGCAGCGCGACCTGCTGGTGGTCGGCATGATCGCCGGCACCGGATTTACGGTGGCGCTGTTTGTGGCTGGCGAGGCTTTTGTCGATCCCGTGACAAGGGGAGCGGCCAAGATGGGCGCCATGCTCAGCATTCTGGCGGCGCTCGGCGGGATCGTGCTGGGCCGGCTGACAGGCATCAGGAAATGATCAGGCAGGTGCGCATCACCGGTACATTGACGCACCCGAGGATGGCTGGTGTGTCTCAGGTGCGTCAGGCCGGCGGAAGAGCTAGCCCTTGTTGCCGATCAGTGAGATGAAGGCAGGAACGGCAGCAAGGGTAAAGAGGGTTGTCGCTGCAACACCCACGTTGGTGGCCCAGCCGATGGAGGCCATTGCCCCATAATCGGTCAGGGCCAGGGAGCCAAAGCCGGCGATGGTCGTGAGTCCGGAAAGAAAGACCGCCCGTCCCGACTGGACGAAGCGGGCCTGATATTCCTCCCGGGCACAGTTCCTGACCCTGTGGGCAACATGAAGGCCGTAGTCGCTGCCCATGCCCAGGATGGTCACCAGGACCATGACGTTCATGAAGTTGAGGCTCATGCCTGCCAGGGGCATTACTCCCAGCATGGCGATCGCTCCGGCCGTGACCGGGAAAAGGGAGCAGAGAATGCCGGTCAGCGAACTGAAGTGCGAGACGAGCAGGAAGAACACCATGATGGCGCCGATCAGCACGGCCCATATGAAACTCTGCTTCACCGATTCGGTCAGCTGACGGCTGACAAGGTCGATGCTGGTGGCCCGCGAACCGGGCGCAGCCGTTTTCAGTTCACTCAGGAATGCATCCTGGCGGAATTCGCTGCCGCGGTAGTTGAGATAGGTGAGAAGGTGATAGCCATCGGCCGTGTGGGCCAGATGCCGTTCCACGATCCCTCTGAACGGGGACGCGGCAAGGTGTTCGATCCCTTCTGAAACCGGAATCGCGCGGCTGTCCGACAGTTCGGAAAGTCCTTTCACATAGGTGGCGAACGGTTCCGATGCGAAACCCTCCTGTGCCAGGGCCCGGTCGATTTCGCCCCGCAGCCCCGCCGAATGCGGCCAGGCTGCCAGCTGCCGTATCACCTCTCCCTGCGTGTCCGCATCATTGATCACTCTCAGCAAGGATGAATAGGCCACCAACTCATCCTGCGCCCGATAGCGTTCCGCCAGTGCCGCAACCCTGCTCCCTTTTGACATGACCTCTGCCAGCTCGTTGCCTTCCACCGCCACAATCATCTCTTTGGGGCTGATGCTCAGATGCTGCTCAAGTTTCTGCTGGGCCAGGAACGCTTCCGACGATCGCGGCTGGAGGTTTTTCAGCTCCGATTCGAAGGATATCCCGGTGGCGCAGACCAGCAGGAACATAGTGACTGCAAGGCAGATGGCCAATGTTCTCCGGGGGTGGAAATAGGTGAGGCGCCAGATAAGTCCGAAGCCGAACCCGGGCAGCGGCCGGTACTCCTTCAGGGGGAATCTCCTCTCCATGAACAACAGCAGAGGCGGCAGGAAGAACAAGGTGGCATACAGCGAGAAAATGACCCCCAGGCCCACCAGCAGCCCCAGTTCGGCCAGGGCCCGTACATCCGAAACCATCAGGGCCAGGAAGGGAAAGGCGGTGGTCATGCCGGCCGTGAACAGGGCATGCCCCGTGTCCACCACAGCGAGTTCCAGCGCTTCATAGGACGATCGCCCCGAAAACCGTTCGAAATGGAAACGGTCATACAGGTGGATCGAATAATCGGTGCCAATGCCGATGATGAGCGATGCAAAGGCAAAGGAGATGACACTCATGGTCGGGTAGACGATGCCCCCTGCCGCCACCGAGAATACTACCCCGAAACAGAGGATGACCGGTATCAGCAGCGTGGGGAGGAATCTGCGGTACGACAGGTAAAAGAGCGACAGGACGATTGCCAGCGACAGGAAGACCCCTTCGATGACATTCTTTTTCATGATCGCTTCGTCAGTGACTGCGCTCAAATGGGCACCGGCGCAGGAGATGCTGATGTGTGCCCCCTTTCGCGCCTCGTTTATGCCGGCCACCAGTTTTCTGGCAAACATTATGTCAGTGACCGGCCGGGCCGGTTCGCCTATGATGATGAGGACCTTGCCGTCGCGCGAAAGGAGGTAGGGGGACAATGGATCGAGATTCAGCGATTCGGAGGCCTTTTTCAAACGCGGCAGGATCAGGTTCCGCAGATACAGGGGATCGGCAGCAACCAGCTCTTTGAGCGCCCCCGGGGATGCCAGTTCCGTCGTGGCTTTCCGAAGCGATTGCTCCATCTTCGGAGGGGATAGAAGCTGCAGGTAGGAGGGGGTATCTTCGGGGGCTACGAAAAGCTGCGGCCGTGTCACGGCATAGGCGACGAAGTCCGTAAAAGGCTTTGCTTCACCTCCGTCAAAGACCCTGTGCTTGACCGATTTGAAGGCCGCCGAGCCGTCTACCCGCAATTCCCGCAGCTTGCCCGCAAAGACTTCCGCTTCTTCGATCAGCGTATCCTTGTCCCCCTCGAGCAGGAAGTAGGCATTGCCCGAACTGCCGGTCCACTGCATGGTGTCGAGAAAAAGGGACAGGGGACCCTTCTGGGGAAACATCTTGAAGATGTCGGCCTCGAAGTGGATCCGGGTGATCGCGAGGCAGGAGATCAGGAAGGACAGGCAGCAGGCGGCGAATACCACGCCCGGTTTCCGGGTGGTGACGCGGAACACCCATTGCAGATGGCGTTGAACTGCAGTATGTGCTGCGGAGACTACTTTGCCTGAGAGGTGCAGGTTCATGGTTTCTCATCCCGGTGAAGTGGAGGAAGTAGAGTTACACGATCGAACGGCAGGAATCAACCTGATTTACTTCGGATTGGATTGCCGGGCCGCAGCGGAGCGACGGCCTGCCGCGTCTCAGCCTTCGAATGTGTCCTTTTTGCCGAGGTACAGCGGGTGTCGATGATGATTATCTGCGGTCCGCCGTGAACCAGGAGGAGCTCCTTCAAGATCGGGGCCCGATGCCGGAACGCAAAATTATACCACTACTTTTCGACAAGTTTGGGAATGACCACTGCAATCGGACGGTCCCGATGCAGGGCAGGCGGGAGCGGCGGGTTTTCAAAGAGAAAAGGGCCTGTCGCAATGACAGGCCCTTCAATCACCGTGATATTACACCATCAAAATCACGCCATGGAACACTCCCGGATTTTCCGGTTTCTTCTGTACAGCACCGCCGCCGCTGTCACCAGCCAGGGGCCGGCGATCAGCAGGATGCCCATGGCCTGGGTGAGAAGATGTTCCAGCTGCGACTGTTCGGCAAGCCGGCCGTGGATCAATCCGGTAGCAACAAGACCCCGCATGATCACCGCCGACATCAGCGGAAGCGCGGTCGCCAGGGCCATGAAGGTGATCCTGGTTTTTCCAAGGGCCTTCAGGCTCCAGATGAGCATGAGCTGGCAGAGCGCATTCATTATGACTATCGCGTAGATCAAAAGGTGGTTGGGCATGATGCCTCTCCTTGAAAAGATTGCTCGAACTTACCAGAACAGAACTACATCATGCCCATGATCTTCGGCAACCATATGGACAGCGACGGCCAGTAGGTGACAATGACCAGGAACACCACCATGGTAAGGAGCCATGGCATGACAGCCATGGTCAATTCCGTGATACTGAGCTTGGAGATACCGGAGGCCACATACAGGTTCAGACCCACCGGCGGATGGCACAGGCCGACCTCCATGTTGGCGTCGATCAGGATGCCGAAATGGATCGGATCTATCCCCAGTTTCATGGCTGCCGGGAACAGGATTGGAGCAAAGATCAGGATGATGGAGGAAGGCTCCATGACGTTACCGGCCAGGAGCAGCACCAGGTTGACGAAAATCAGGAAGGTGACCACACCCAGGTCCTTGCCGAGGATCCAGTCCGCCATGGCCTGCGGGATGTTCTCATGGGACATCAGGAACGAAAAGAGCACTGCGTTGGTGATGATGTAGAGCAGCATGGCGCTCAGGTTGGCCGATCGTAACAGCACCCGCGGCACGTCCTTCATTCCCATATCTTTGTAGATGAAGACCGAGATGAAGAATGCGTATACCGCAGACATGGCGGCTGCCTCAGTGGCAGTGAAGACGCCGGTGTAGATACCGCCGATGATGATGACCACCAGCATGAGCCCCCAGATGCTCTCCTTGAAGGCGATTGCCCGCTGGCCCCAGGTGGCCTTGGGCATGCGCGGATAATTCCGTTTTTTAGCAATATACCAGGTAACGACGCCGAGCATGATCGACAGGAGGATGCCCGGGAAGAGACCGGCCACGAAAAGGGCGCCGATGGAGGTGTTGGTCGAGATGGCGTAGATGACCTTGGGGATGGATGGCAGCATCAGGATCCCCAGTGAGCCGGCGCAGACGATTACTCCGGCCCCGAAGCGCATCGGGAAACCGTGCTGCACCATGGCCGGCAAGATGATCGAGCCAATGGCGACAACCGTGGCAACGCTCGACCCACAGACCAGGGCGAACATGGCGCAGGCGAGGATCCCGGCCAGGGCCAGGCCGCCGTGGAAATGTCCGATCATACTGGTGCCAAAGTTGATCATCCGCTTGGCTACACCCCCATGGGTCAGGAAGTTGCCGGCCAGGATGAAGAAGGGGATGGCCATGATCTCGAACTTCTCGATGCCGGTAAACAACTTGAGCGCGACAGCCTCGATCGGGACATTGGTCAGGAGATAGAGGAAGGTCAGAACGGTCAGACCCAGGGCGATGGAAACCGGTACCCCGGTCAGCATCAGCGCCAGCAGCAGGGCGAAAACGATGCCGACGTTGCCGTAGATGAATCCGACCGCCAGCAGGACTATCGAGATGCCGACCAGCCAGCAGGCGGCCTTGGGCTTGCTCATAGCAGGTAAGGTTGCGATGTTCTCCATGCTCATTTTACTGCACCTCCAGCGGAAATATCCGAGTTTGCAGAGACCGGGCTAAGAGGGGAATGTTCGATGGCCTCTTCCTCAAGCCCTTCCACGTGCGATTCGTCGTGACCGTGCGGCAAAACCCCCGTCTTGAGGAAACGCCAACCGACCTGCATGAACCGGAAGCACATCAGGTAGGAACCCAGGGGAACCGCAGAGTAGACAAACCAGGTCGGCCACTCCAGGTCCGGGGTGATCGGGCCTTCCGGAATATCGCCGAGAGGCAGACCCAGTTTGTGATACAGGGCGTAGTGCAGGCCGTTTTCCCAGACGAAGGTCGCACCGAGGGTGCCGATGATGGCGGTGAAGATGGTGCCGCAGATGATGGATACCATGACCCCCTTCGTACGCCATTCCGCGGGAAGACGATTGACGAGAACATCCACGCCCACATGGATGCCGGAGCGCACGCCGTAGGCGGCGCCGAATTTGGCCATCCAGACGAACATGTAGATGCAGAGTTCCTGGGCCCAACTGAGATTGAGCTGGATCAGCCAATCTTGAACGCCGGGAATGGGAAAACCGGCAGCATAGCGGTGGATAATCGAAACAAAGATGATGAGCGTCGCAGCGCCCATAAGGAAGGTAATTATGGCTTCCTCAAGGTGATCGAGGTATTTCATCATAGTACTGTCTCCTGGATGAGGTCGTGAAAAAGGCCGCTGCGACCGAAGCAGCGGCCTTTGGAACTGAAATGTCAGTTGTTACTGATGATAACCGGTGGCGGTGTAGACCTCTTTGACAATGTCGGCACCAATGCGGTTCATGTTGTCCTTGTGGGCCTTATCCATGGCCTTCTTCCAGGCGGCGCGCTCCTGGGGAGTCAGGGGTATCAGCTGGGAACGCCCGGACTTCTTGACGCCTGCCAGGGCCTCGTCGTTGTCCTTCTTGGCCACGTCGTTGGCAAACTTGGTGGCATCCTTCATGGCGCCTTCCAGGATGGTGCGGATATCTGCAGGCAGGCTTTCCCAGAACTTCTTGTTGACGATAACGGCATAGCCCAGGTAGCCGTGGTCGGAGAGGGTCACGTATTTCTGAACTTCATGCATCTTCTGGGTGTAGAGATTGGAAGGGGGGTTTTCGGTGCCGTTAACAACGCCGGTCTGCAGTGCCTGGTACACTTCGGAGAAGGCCATTACCTGCGGGATGGCGCCCATGGCGCGCATCTGGGAGTCAAGCACCTTGGAGGACTGGATGCGCATCTTCTGGCCTTTGAAATCCTCGACCGATTTGAGCGGCTTGTTGGCGCTCATGACTTTGAAGCCGTTGTCCCAGTAAGCCAGGCCAAGGATGCCCTTGGGCTCAAGCTTCTTGAGCAGCTTGGCACCGACCGGACCCTGGGTGACCTTGTGCAGGTCCTGGTAGTTGTCAAAGATGAAGGGGAGGTCGAATACTTCGAATTCCTTCACGCCCAGGGGAGCGAACTTGGCCAGGGAGGGAGCCAGCATCTGCACTGCGCCGAGCTGCAGGGCCTCCATTTCTTCCTTGTCTTTGTAGAGCTGGCTGTTGGGGTAGACTTCCACTTTCACGCGACCCTTGGTGCGCTCTTCCGCAAGCTTCTTGAAGTAGTCGGCAGCCTGGCCTTTGGGGGTGTTCTGGGCCACGACGTGGCTGAACTTGATGACGATCGGAGCTGCCAGTGCCGATGTGGCGAATGCCAGTACCATTGCCATGGTTAACAATACCTTCAGTTTCATGTTCGTCTCCTTTGGTTGTAGTGACATCGTCATAAACGTGCCGTGAAAATTTCACCCCTGTTTACAGGAATCAGTAATGACGTTTCAATAATAATAGATTGTTGTTTTAAAGCAAGCATGGTGCCAAAGTTTTTGCACGTCTAAGTGGTTGATATTTAAGGTTGGAAAACGGAGTGCCAGGGATAAGATCGATAATAGTGGCTGGAATCTGCCAGTAAAGTGGCCAATTTTGGCCACCTTCGGCAGTGATATTGATCAGGGAAAAGAGGTTATATAGGTGGGATTTGTCGAGCTGACTTCAAGGGGAGATGTCAGAGCAATTGCGCCTGAATCGTTACTGTTCGTCGGATTACACCGGCATCTCCTCAGGTGAAAAGAAACGCTGGTTCAGTTCTTCCAGGCCCAGAGACTGGAGGATTGTCCCCAGGCGCTGCGCAGGCCGGCGGCGCGGCAGGTTCTTGTACGTGGCAATGATCAGTTCGTTTTTCATCGAATGTTCCCACCCCACCAGTTCGGTCACGTTGACCTGGTAGCCGTGCGCCTCCAGTTGCAGGCAGCGCAGCACATTGGTGATCAGGCTGCCGAATTCCCGGGTGTGCAGCGGGTGCCGCCAGATTTCCGTCAACGGGTTGGCCAGCGCCTGACCCTTGTTCTTGCGCAGAAGAGAGGCCACTTCCGCCTGGCAGCAGGGCACCAGCACAATAAAGCGCGCCTGCTTTTTCAGGGCAAAGCGGATGGCGTCGTCGGTGGCCGTGTCGCAGGCGTGCAGGGCGGTGACGATATCGACCGCCGGCGGCAGTTCCGTCGATTGCGCTGATTCCGCCACCGACAGGTTCAGAAAGGACATGCCGCTAAAACCGAGGCGCTGGGCCAGGGAGCGGGATTTCCCGACCAGTTCGTCCCGGGTCTCTATGCCGTAGATACGGGAGCCGGTGCTGTGAAGCTTGAAAAAGAGATCGTAGAGAATGAACCCCAGGTACGATTTGCCCGCTCCATGATCGACCAAGGAAATATCGGGATGGTCCTGGCGGATCTCCTGCAGAAGCGGTTCGATGAACTGGTAGAGGTGGTAGACCTGCTTGAGCTTGCGCCGGCTGTCCTGGTTCAGTTTTCCGTCGCGGGTCAGGATGTGCAGCTCTTTCAGCAGCTCGATCGACTGGCCTGGCCGTATGTCGTGTTTTTCGGTCGTTTTTTTCATTGATTCCATTCCGGTCAGGCCATGAATCGCTTCCTCAACCTCAACCTTTACCTTAACCTGATTTGTCAGTGCCCGGCCGCGTTTCCCCACAGTTCTTTCAGACGCCGGTCGCGGCCGCAGCTGGTGCGGTAGTATTTGTACCGCAGCGGGTTCTTCTTGTAGTAGTGCTGGTGATACTCCTCGGCCGGGTAGAATTCACCGGCTGGAACGATTTCGGTTACGATCGCCCCCCGGAACGGTTTGCTCTTCTCCAGGGCATCCTTTGATTGCTGGGCTGTCCGGCGCTGTTTCCCATTGTGGTAGAAGATGGCAGAGCGGTACTGGTGGCCGGTATCGCAGAACTGACGGTCCTTGGCGGTGGGATCGACATTGTGCCAGTAGATTTCCAGCAATTGGCCATAGGCGATTTTGGTTGGATCGTAGATGATCTGCACCGCCTCGGCATGGCCGGTACCTCCGGCCGATACCTGTTCGTAAGTAGGATTTTTGAGCGTGCCGCCGGTATAGCCGGACGTGACGGAGAGTACCCCGTTCAGTTTGTCGAAGGGCGCTTCCATGCACCAGAAGCAGCCGCCGGCAAAGGTGGCTTTTTCTTCAGCGGCCCAACTGACACGGGAAACAGGCAGTGTTGCCAGCAGTAGCAGTCCGATAGCAAACAGTGTATGCATGGCATACCTCCTCAAGGTTGAGATGGAGCTACACCCGAGCAACCATTATAGCAATCAGAGGCCGTATTTTTCCATCTTGTAGCGCAGGGTGCCACGGGGGATCTTCAGGATGGCCGCGGTCTGCAGGACATTGCCGCGGGTCTGCTGCAGGGCCTGGCTGATGATGGCCTTTTCGTAGTCGATCACGGCTTCTTCCAGCCCCTTGTCGGCCGGCAGGAGCGGGGCACCGGCCCCCTGGCATCCGCCCGGAGCGGCAGCAGCGCCCAGAGTGCCCCGTATTTCCGCAGGCAGGTGTTCCGGCAGCAGAATCGGACCGTGCCTCATGATGCAGATGCGCTCGACCATGTTTCTGAGTTCGCGGATATTGCCGGGCCAGGGGTAGTGCTGCAGGAGTTCCGCCGCGTCCGGAGCAACCTCGCGGAAATCGCGCCCAAAGGCGCTGCTGAAGCAGTCCAGGAAATAGGCAGCCAGGCGGGGAATATCCTCGGTCCGTTCGCGCAGGGGGGGGATGTGGATCGGAAAGATGTTCAGCCGGTAGAAGAGGTCCTCCCGGAAGGCGCCGCCGGCGATGCGGTCCTGCAGGTTGCGGTTGGTGGCGGCTATCACCCGTACATCGATGGCGATATCCTTGATTCCTCCCACCCGGCGGATGACCCGCTCCTGCAGCACGCGCAGCAGCTTGACCTGCATGGCGATGTCCATCTCGCCGATCTCGTCCAGGAAGATGGTGCCCTGGTCAGCCTCCTCGAACAGCCCGGGTTTGCGGCTGGTCGCATTGGTGAACGCCCCTTTTTCGTGCCCGAACAGCTCGCTCTCCAGCAGGTTGGCAGGCAGTGAGGCGCAGTTGATGGCGACGAAAGCGGCTTCCTGGCGGTCGGAGAGGTTGTGGATGGCCCGTGCTACCAGTTCCTTGCCGGTGCCGGACTCGCCGGTAATCAGTACGGTGGTGGTGATACGGGCCACTTCGCGCACCTGTTTTATCACCTCATTGAAAGCCGGGCTGGAACCGATCATGGGGGATCGGCCCGGCAGGTAGCCGTCGGTGCGTTTGAGATTGCGCACCTCGCGCTTCAACGTCTGGGTCTGGAGCGCCAGCTTCACGATTACCCGCAGGGCATCGGCCTTGAAGGGCTTTTTCATGTAATGGAAGGCGCCCAGCTTGAGCGCATCCACCGCGCTTTCCACCGATCCGTAGCCGGTAATGATGATCACCAGCAGGTCGGGGTCGATCTCCTTGAGCGACTTGAGCACGGTGATACCGTTTTCGGTACCCAGGTTGAGATCGAGCAGAATCAGGTCGATATCGTTGGCCAGCACGACCTCGCGCGCCTCGCTGCCGGAGCCGGCCGAGCAGACCAGGTAGCCTTCCTCCCCCAGGATGCGTTCCACGTTTTCGCGGATAAAGGGTTCGTCGTCGATGATCAGTATCTTTTCCATCATGTACCTGTGAGCGAATTGGCTCAAAGCTGTATTGTTACCGTCTCCGATTGAGAGGGGCGCCGCATGCGGCAGTGTAACCCTATACGAAAACGCTGGTCTCGAACAGGAAAAATAACGAGACGGCAGGGGAGGAGGTGAGGTGCTGCAAGCATGTCAGGACATACGCTGAGAAGCGAAGCGGAAACTGTTGAAGCAGTGGACAGGGATCAACTGCTGCCGCATGTTCTCGAACTTCAACGTAGTGCAGATGAAGGACGGCATCAAGGCGGCTAGTCGACAACCCTTGGATCTCCCCTGAGTAGCCCCGCGTCCTCTGCGGTGAGCTTCGTTTTACCACTGCCTCAGTTCGATCGCATTTCCATCCGGGTCCTGTATCTCGGCCCGTTTCGACCTCCCAAAAGTCACCGGTCCCCAGGTAACCGGCACCCCTTTCCCGGCCAGGTATGCCACCGCCTGATCCATGTCTTCCACTTCGATGGCCATCAGTCGGTAGCCGGTCTGCCACGGGTCCTGCTCTCCGATCACCGGCTCCTTCACGCGCATCAGTTCCAGTACCGTATCGCCCAGGGCAAGATAGGCGATTTCCTCCAGCGGAGGGGCATTTATCATCATGCGCTGCTTGACCGTGAAACTGAGGATTTCGGTATAGAAACCGATGGCATGGTCGAAGTCGCGGGGGATAAGTTCCACGTGGTCTATGCGCTTGAACATCTTTGGCTCCTGAAAATTGAGATATACCCCTTATAATGTCCGCAACATTACCACAGAAAAAGCCCGCAGGTGGCGAGCTTTTTCCATGGAAACAAAGGCGGGGTGACGCCCTGACTTGCCGGACTTTCATGCATCCCGGCTGGCAAACTGCTCCCTGGCCGTGGTGATGGCGGTCATGGCGTTGGGCCAGCCGGAGTAAAATGCCAGATGGGTGATGACCTCGATCAGTTCCTCCTGCGTGAGTCCGTTGTCGAGTGCCCTGTCAAGGTGAAACCGCAGCTGCTCCGGGCGATTCATGGCGACCAGTGCCGCCACGGTGATCAGGCTCCGGTCGCGTTTCGACAGCTCCTTCCGTTCCCAGACATCGCCGAAGAGCACGCTGTCGGTGAGTTCAGCCAGCTTGGGCGCAAAATCGCCGAGCATTGCCCGCGCGGTAGAAGGTTCCTTGCTCATGGTGTTCGCTCCTCTCATCCACCCATAATGAAAGAGGCCGGCCGGTGCCCGCGGGCATTCCGGTCGGCCTCTTGTTTTCCCCTTGCCTGGCGGTTACTCGGCCTTCAGCGAGGCCATGTCGATCGAGAAGCGGTACTTCACATCGGATCTGACCAGCCTGTCGTAAGCTTCGTTGACCTTCTGGATGGGGATGATTTCGACATCGGCGGTGATGTTGTGCTGGCCGCAGAAGTCGAGCATCTCCTGGGTCTCCTTGAGCCCCCCGATAAGCGAACCGGAAAGGCTGCGGCGGCCGAACAGGAGCGCAAAGGCGGAAACCGGGAGCGGCTTTTCCGGTGCACCAACCAAGGTGATCTCTCCGTCCAGGCCGAGCATGGCGATGTAGGCATTGATGTCGTGCTCGGCAGCGATGGTATCGAGAATGAAGTCGAACGTGCCGGCCTGCCGCTTCATCTCCTCGGGATCAGTGGAAACGATCACCTCGTGGGCTCCCAGACGGAGCGCATCCTCCTTCTTGTTGGGGGAGGTGGTGAACACCACGACATGGGCGCCGAAGGCCCGGGCGAACTTGACCCCCATGTGTCCCAGACCGCCCAGGCCGACCACGCCAACCTTCTTGCCGGTGAGATCGCCCCAGCGGCGCATGGGGGAGTAGGTCGTGATTCCTGCGCACAGCAACGGTGCCACCCCGGCAGGATCGAGGTTGGCGGGTACGCGCAGCACAAAGTGCTCGTCCACCACGATACTTTCCGAGTAGCCGCCGTAGGTGATGCCGCCGAGGTGCCTGTCTGGTGAGTTGTAGGTGAAAATGGCGTTGTTGCAGAACTGCTCGACATCAGCCTTGCAGTTGGGGCAGGTGTGGTCCGAGTCCACCAGGCAGCCGACCCCTACCAGGTCTCCCGGCTTGAATTTAGTGACTGCCGGGCCGACCGCCGTGACCCGTCCGACGATTTCGTGCCCCGGCACGCAGGGGTAGGTGGTGGGCATGACGCCGCTCCATTCGTCGCGCACGGTGTGCAGGTCGGAGTGGCAGATGCCGCAGTAGAGGATGTCGATCTGCACGTCGCGTTCCGTGGCATCGCGGCGCGGGATTTCGGCGGAGGCCAGCGGCGATGTAGCGCTGGCGGCGGAATAGGCTTTTGCTTTGTACATAGTTTGTCCTCCTGTCGAGTATTCTGATGTGAGTGATGCCCTGTCATACGTAAGCTTCAACCTGCAATGGAAACACGGATGTTCGCTGATGCAACGGATTTAGGCGGATGCTGAAATACGGACCGAAAAAATCCTGCCGTATCCGCGGCAATCCGTTTTGATCAGGCCTTTTCCGCGCCCCATTGCCTCTGAGATTGTGGTTGTCCCGGGAGCGTCACCGCCCCGTCAACTGCTCCAGTTTTTCCGGATAGCGCGCCCCCTGCACGTCGATGCGTGCGGCGGCTTGCTCGATTTCATGCAGATCTTCGGCTGACAGTTCGAGTGAGACCGCCCCGATATTTTCATCCAGGCGTTCCAGCTTCGTGGTGCCGGGGATCGGCACGATCCAGGGCTTGCGGGCCAAAAGCCAGGCCAGGGCAATCTGGGCCGGGGTGGCGTTCTTTCGGGCCGCGATGGTGCCCAGCAGGTCCACCAATGCCTGATTGGCCTTGCGGGCTTCCGGCGTAAACCGGGGAAGAACGTTGCGAAAGTCGGTGCTGTCGAACGACGTGCTTTCGTCGATCTTGCCGGTGAGGAACCCCTTGCCCAGCGGGCTGAAAGGTACAAAGCCGATACCCAGCTCTTCGAGGGCTGGAATCACTTCCGTTTCGGGCTTTCTCCACCAAAGGGAGTATTCACTCTGAAGCGCTGCCACCGGCTGGACGGCATGGGCGCGCCGTATCGTCCCTACGCCGGCTTCCGAGAGGCCGAAGTGTCTGACTTTTCCTTCCTGAATCAGCGTTTTTACGGCACCTGCCAC
Source organism: Geobacter sp. SVR (assembly GCF_016865365.1). Taxonomy (NCBI): domain Bacteria; kingdom Pseudomonadati; phylum Thermodesulfobacteriota; class Desulfuromonadia; order Geobacterales; family Geobacteraceae; genus Geobacter; species Geobacter sp. SVR. Next base: position 2,721,433 of record NZ_AP024469.1, on the reverse strand, counting down.
CTCTTCGATCGGCACATCCGGATCGACCCGGTGCTGATAGAACAGGTCGATGACCTCGGTTTTGAGCCGCTTGAGTGAGGCCTCGGCAACCTGTCTGATGTGTTCGGGCCGGCTATTCAGGACCGGCGCCCCCTTGGTTCCCCGGGGATCGACGCTGGTATCGAAGCCGAATTTGGTGGCAATCACCACCCGATCACGCACCGGTGCAAGTGCCTCGCCGACCAGTTCCTCATTGATGAACGGGCCGTAGACCTCTGCCGTATCGAAAAAGGTAATGCCGCGCTCCACGGCGGTTCGGAGGATGGAAATCATCTCCTGCCTGTCCTTTGGGGGGCCGAAACCGAAGCTCATACCCATGCAGCCGAACCCGAGGGCAGAGACTTCCAGGCCGCTTTTCCCCAATGTTCGTTTGTGCATCCTTTTCTCCTTTCATATCTGGGCCTTTTCCGAATCTGTTCACATGCCCCTTTTGATGATTGTATCGTATTTCGGAAAAAACAAAGCCGGTAGATCAATTCTGTTTAATTCTTGCCTGATCCTGCGATGACCAGGATAATGGTTGTGGCCTGGAATGGTGGCAGGTACTATCTGCAACGGGTATGTGTGGTAAAAGGTTGTTGAAAAACAGGCATCTCGCCGCCGTCCTCGAAGCCTCTTTGTGGCTGCGCGCGGCCTCACCTTTCGGGCGCCTCAGCGGAGCTTCCTGGGAGCGCGACGATCTGCCTATTTTGAACAACCTGTAATTCAAACAGTCTGGCAAACGATGCGAAGAGGAGTTTTGGAGAGGGAATATGATGACTGCGCTTGAGGCTTTGGGCGGGAGTATTGCCCGATGGACCGAACAGGGGGAACAACACACAACCGCCGTCCCGGGACTGGCGTTGTTTCAGCGGATCGAGCCAAGCGAGGCGGTCTGCGGCATGTATGAGCCGAGCATCTGCCTGGTGGCTCAAGGGGCCAAGCGGGTGCTGCTGGGAGACGATGCGTACGTGTACGACGCACACAACTATCTGATCACGTCAGTTCATTTGCCGACGGTGGTTCAGATTGTCGAGGCGAGTCGGGAGAAGCCTTATCTGGGGCTCCGGTTGAAGCTGGATCAGCGCGAGATTTCGCAGTTGATGGCGGACAGTACGCTGCCCCTGCCGCGTGTGCGGCAATCGGGCCGCGGCATGGCGACCGGTGAGGTGACCCTGGCGCTCGTGGCCGTTTTTCAGCGCCTGCTCGATCTGCTGGCCGACCCGCAGGACATTCCGATCCTGGCCCCGATCATCCAGCGGGAGATCATCTATCGGCTGCTGGTGGGGGATCAGGGCGAACGTCTGCGCCAGATAGCGTCGGCAGGAAGCCAGAGCCATCAGATTGCGCGGGCCATTGACTGGCTGAAAGGCAATTTTGCGCTGCCGCTGCGGATCGATGACCTGGCGGCCCAGGCCCGCATGAGCACGTCGACCTTTCATCACCACTTCCGCTCCATGACCGCCCTGAGCCCGTTGCAGTATCAGAAGAAACTGCGCCTGCAGGAAGCCCGGCGTTTGATGCTGACGGAACGCCTAGATGCCGCCACCGCGGGATTTCAGGTCGGCTACGAAAGCCCTTCGCAGTTCAGCCGCGAATACACCCGGATGTTCGGAGCACCGCCGTTGCGGGACATCACGCAGTTGCGCCGGATGCCTGCCTTCGGATAAACCCATAATAATTCGCCAGGTTTACCCTCATTTTTTGCAGTACTCCTTCAGCCCATGTTCAGCGGCAGTTCCAGATGAAAGACCGTTCCGGATGCCTCGTTGCAGTCGACCCAGATGCGGCCGTGGTGTTCCTCGATGATGCGCTGGGTAATGGAGAGCCCCAATCCGGTGCCGGCCCCCTTGCGGGTAAAGAAGGGCTCGAAGATCAGCGGCAGATCCTCTTCCCGGATGCCGGGACCGTTATCCCGGACAGTGATGATGGCGCGTTCCTCATTCGCAGAGGTGGTGACGGAGATCTCGCCCCCTTCTGGCATGGCCTCCACGGCGTTTCTGATGATGTTCAGCAGGGCCTGTTTGATCTTTTCGGCATCGAAGCGGAACGACGGCAGCCTGCCCGCCTCGAAGACGATCCGCACCTGCTGCCGCTCGCACTGCCTGCGCATCAGGAGGACCGTGTCGTTGACCACCGCATTGAGGTCTCCTGTCCTGAAGTCGGCCCGGGGAGGAGAAGAATAGTTGAGCAGCGCGCTGATCAGGCGTTCCACCCGCTCGATTTCGGTCAGGGCCTTCTTGATCATGGTCTGGTCGTCGAGCGCCAGGGTCGCGTTGTCGTGCAGGTCGTCCAGCAGGAGCGATATACCGGTCAGGGGGTTTCTCACCTCGTGGGCAATGCCGGCCGACAGTTTGCCGAGCGAGGCCAGCCGGTCCAGCCGCATCATCTCCTCGCGAAGCTTCTCCTTTTCAGTCTCGTTGCGCATGGTTACAGTCAGGCCGCGTTCGGCATCCTTGCCGATCGGAAAAAAGCCGATCTCGAAATGGGACATGCCATTGCCCCGATCGAGATGCAGCGGCTGACGGCCGTATCCGCTGCGTGTGCGGAGGGTCTGTTCGGTGAGATCCGCCATCTCGCCCCAGCCATGGAACACCTCCCGGTAATGGGTATCGACACTGATGTGATTGCCGAGGAACAGCCTGCCGGTGGCGTTGATGGAGGTCATCAGCCCTTCGGTGGAAAAGGTTACGATGGCGCTGGAGATACTTTCCAGGATGCTTTCCTTGAAGTTGCGTTCGTCAAGGATTTCGAGCCGCGAGTGGCGTAATTGCTCCAGGGTCGACAGCAGGTTGGTCTTGCGGACTTTCAGCTCGTTGGCCATATAGTTGAAGGTGTTGGCCAGTTCTCCCAGTTCGTCTTTCGAGGAAACGCTGACATTGCTGCGCGTGTCCTCCTTGGCGAGACGGCGGGCACCATCGATCAGCTGATGCAGGGGGCGCGTTATGCCGCGTGAGAGGGCCCAGGCGGAGAGGCCCGACAGGATGGCGGTGATGAGGATGATCAGGCCGCTGAGTTTGCGGTGATCCATCAGCTCGCGGTTGATCAGGCGGCTTCCCTTGCGGGCGGCGTCATGAAACTGGTCCACCTGAAAGCCGATCGTGACCCCGCCGAAAACTCCGTATTTGCTGAAATCTCCGGTTCCGTACAGAATCGGCGCAAAGGCCATGATCTTCTTGGAGCCACCGACATTGGTGATGTCCACGTAGCCGCTTTTGCGCTTTCTGATCGTCTCTGCCACCTGCGGATAATTGGGGTGGACGAATCCGGCCTGATCGAGGTTGAACGGGATCAGGCCGTTGTCGATATCCGTTTTGCTGGAGGCCTTGGTGTAGGGGGGGACTTGCCTGCCGTTGCGGTCAACCCCCCTGATGTCCCAGTATTTGGGGTGGGTGATGATCCAACCCTCGTCGTCGAACAAAAAGCCGTAATTGCCGCTTTGGTATGAGGGAAACACGGTGGAGAAGTTCCGGCCGGGATCGATGTGCTGGGTGAACTCCATCAGGTGCCGGTGATTGAGGGAGATGACCACCATGCCGATGAAGCTTCCGCTCGGGTCGAACAGCGGTGAGCCGAAGCGGATCACCCCCTGGTAGGAAGCACCGTTAGAGGCTCTTTCCGGGGATGCGGCACCGGCCAACTGCTCCTGTTTGGAGACATGAAAGCCGACCAGGTGGGAAACGTAGATCTCCCCCTGCTTCAGGTGCCTGATCCGGTTGAAATAATCCTCACATTTGAATTCAGTGCCGGCCGGCCGGGAAACGTTGTGCAACTCGGAGGGGGCCAGGAAACGGCCGTCCCGGATAACCAGCCGTTCCATCCCGTTCGGCCCGATAAAGGCAAAGGAACGGTACAGCGGAATCAAGCGGCGGGTCCCGGTGGGGACATTCCCGGGGCCGCGCTCCCAGATCTCCCCGCGGCGGATTTCGTAGAAGTTGAGCAGGTTTTGCTGGTCCAGGGAGGTGCGTGAAAGGAACTGCAGGTCGTTTTCGCACTGGTGGAGGAAATCGGAGATCGATTCGGCCACGCTCTGGGCGCGCATCTGCAGCGACTCCGAGGCCTGGATGTCGGAAGTCCCGGCAATCTCGGCCGACAGGCGTGCATTGACCGATTCCAGGTCGGACAGCAGAATCAATGACGACACCAGCAGCGGCAACAGGGAGAGCAGCAGGGTCACTGCCATTATTTTCTTGAAAATGGTCATCCGTGGCATGCAGGCAGCATCGTGAACCCGTGATTGGACTCGACAGTCCTTGATTGTCTTTGAGTACAATGATACCCTTTGCCGGGTCAAGCGTTCTTTTAACGAGGTTCAGCATGCGATTCAGCTCGATACTATATGCGGCACTCTGCTGCGTATTCCTGCCTGGCACCGCTTCCGCCGCAACGGAGCTTTATACCGGCACCATGGAGATCTTTGCCGTTTCCGGCAATGCCTGCGGCGGCCTGGAACTTGCCCATAACGTCTCCCTGTTCCTGCGCCGCGACCGGGACGGTTCCCCGGTTTCCGGTTTTTTCCAGGGGGCCACCATCACGACCGGAAAGTTCTCCGGCAAGGACCTGTCGAAACTCGAAGTGCGCTATCCTTACCACGACGAACTCAGAGCGTCCGGGCATTCCCTCAGCATCACCCCCGCCGGTGGAGAACTGCTGGTGGAATTGCGCGACCGCCATCTCGAACCCGGCGACGACGACTGCAACTTCGATCTGGCGCGCATGCGCCTGACGCGCACCGGAAAGGGGGAGTCCGTCGAATCGCTTCTGAAACCGGTGTCCGCCATGTTCGAGGCCCAGTTGCTGCGTTCGGAGGCTTACGATCTGGCCGGTCAGGGGCGTTACGAGGAGGCGCTGCCGCTGTACGAGAAGGCCCTGGCTATGGCGGATGCGTCAGCAGGGGGGGATGCAGGTCAAATGGCTGCCTATGTTGTCGGGCTGGCCGGCACCTATGTAAGGCTGGGGCGCTTTGCCCAGTTCAGCCGGCTCTATGACGAGCGGATAGGGGTTGTCAGCGACGCCGGGATCAGGGACATGCTTGCGGGGCAGCGCGTCCGTTCGGGACTCTTGGCCGGCAAGGCTGCGCTGGTCGCCGAGGATTACAAGGGGGCCCTCCAAAGCTTCCGCAAGGCTTACAGCCTACAGCCCCATAATGTGGAGGCGGTCGCCGCGGTAATGACGGCTCAGGTGCGAATGGGGGACCATGACGGCGCCATAGCTTTTCTCGAGAATGTCCTCGCATCGGCCGAAAGCGATGGGGAGCGGCAGGGGATGCGGGGGGCATTGGCCCACGTCTACTTTCTGAGAGCCCAGAAATACGACCGTAATGGTGCCGAAACCGCAGCCGAGGCCGATCTGGAAAAGGCGGATGCCCTTGATCCCTACTCGCCCCAGTACCTGGTCGCACGGGCGCGGCTGCTGCATAAACGGGGCAGCCTGGAAGATGCGGAAAAACTGCTGCAGCAGGGGCTCAGGCGCTTTCCGCTCGAGTCCTCCCAACAGGAAATTCTCGCTGCCCGCGACAAGATGCGCGCAACTGAGGCCATCCTGGAAAAACTACGCAAGGTGGGCAGCTGATGGGTTACCGTAATCTGCAGGAATGCGTCCTCGACCTGGAGCGGCATGGCATGCTGCGCCGGATTGCCGTGCCGCTCGATCCCCGGCTGGAGGTGGGGATGGTACAGCGGCGCGTCTACCAGGCCGGCGGGCCGGCGCTGCTCTTTACCAATCCGGTCAACTGCCGTTTTCCACTATTGGGGAACCTGTTCGGCACCCTGGAGAGAACCCGCTTCATCTTCCGGGATACCCTGGACGACATCCGCCGGCTGGTCGATCTGAAAATCAATCCCTTTTCCCTGCTGAAGCATCCCCTGGATGCCGTCAGAGCACCCTTCGCTGCGCTGCACCTGTTGCCCTCAACCACTACGGCCGCGCCGGCGCTGGAGTGCCGCACCACCCTTTCGCAGCTTCCGCAGATCGTCTCCTGGCCCCGGGATGGGGGTGCTTTCATCACGCTGCCCCAGGTCTACAGCGAGAATCCTTCCAACCCCGGTTTTGCGAAATCGAATCTCGGCATGTACCGGGTGCAACTGTCGGGCAACCGCTATGAGCCGGACCGGCAGGCCGGTCTGCACTATCAGATTCACCGCGGCATCGGGGCGCATCATGCCGAAGCCATTGCCCGGGGTGATCTCCTGCGGGTGAACGTGTTTGTCGGCGGCGCGCCGGCCATGACCGTGGCAGCGGTCATGCCGCTGCCGGAAGGGATGCCGGAGCTCTCCTTTGCCGGGCTGCTGGCCGGACACCGGATTCCGATGACCCGCCTGCCGGGGCGCTTGCCGGTCCCGGCTGAAGCAGACTTCTGTATCTGCGGTGTTGTGCATACGGGCAAAACCCTGCCGGAAGGCCCTTTTGGCGACCACTTGGGATATTACAGCCTGACCCACGACTTTCCCTATGTCGAGGTGGAGGAGGTCTACCACCGCAAGGATGCCATCTGGCCCTTTACCACCGTGGGGCGTCCTCCTCAGGAGGATACCAGTTTCGGCGCCTTTATCCACGAACTGACCGGGCCGCTGATCCCGACCGTGGTGGCGGGGGTCAAGGAGGTGCATGCCGTGGATGCGGCCGGCGTGCATCCATTGTTGCTGGCCATCGCCTCCGAGCGCTACGTGCCCTATGCCGCGGAGCGCCAGCCCCAGGAACTGCTGACCATTGCCAACGCCATCCTGGGGCAGGGGCAGCTTTCCCTGGCCAAGTATCTGTTCATCGCAGCCCAGGAGGATGCACCCGGCCTGCATACCCACGATATCGCCGCGTTCCTGAGTCATGTTCTGGAACGGGCCGACTGGCGCAGGAACCTGCATTTCCAGACCGCCACTACCATCGATACCCTGGATTACAGCGGCTCCGGCCTCAATGAGGGATCCAAGGTGGTGATCGCCGCCGCCGGTCCGGTCCGCCGCAGGCTGGCCGGGGAAGTGCCGGCCGGGATGGAATACCCGGACGGTTTCGGAGGGGCGCAGGTCTGTTTGCCCGGCGTACTGGCCATTCAAGGACCCGCCTCCCGGCAGGAGCGTGGTAAGGGCGATGCGCTGATGGACGAGTTCTGCCGTTTCTACGGGGAGCGCGATATGTTCGGAGGAGTGGCCCTGATCGTGATTTGCGATGACAGCCGCTTCACCGCAGCCACGCTTAACAACTTCCTGTGGGTGACCTTCACCCGTTCCAATCCCGCCACCGACATCTACGGCATTGGAGCGGAAACACGCGGCCGCCACTGGGGCTGCAGCGGCCCGCTGGTCATCGATGCCCGCACCAAGCCGTTCCATGCCCCTGTTCTGGAGGAGGATCCAGCCATGGAGCGCAAGGTCGACGAACTGGCCGCGCCGGGCGGTCCGCTACATGGTTTGTATTGAACCTACACTGTATAAACTCTGTGAACAGTGCAAACCTGGGTCCGCGCCGCCGGACTGCCGGAGTGTCTGAAAGAAGCCGGGGCCCGAACGTCGCCGGGCTGTGGCGATAGTATAGTCCGCTGGCCCTCCGCCGAAACGCTCAATGCCGCGAAACTGCAAAGGCAGAGGCCTTTCAGGCGTTCCGGCAGGGAGATGGTGCGGATCCGGGTTTCGGGAGGAATCGTGAAGTCTTTTCGCAAGGAACTATGGTTTGAAACGCGGCAGCGCCGGGAATTGATCAACATCACTCCCACGGTGGAGGAGCATCTGCGCGAGAGCGGCATTCGTGAAGGGTTGCTCTTGTGCAATGCCATGCACATCACCGCCAGCGTCTTCATCAACGACGATGAAGCGGGATTGCACCAGGATTTCGAGGTCTGGCTGGAGGGGCTGGCTCCGGAGAAACCCTACTCGCGCTACCGGCACAACAGTTACGAGGACAACGCCGATGCGCATCTCAAGCGGACCATCATGGGACGCGAAGTGGTCGTGGCCGTGACCGGCGGCAAGCTCGATCTGGGACCATGGGAGCAGATCTTCTACGGGGAGTTCGACGGTAAACGCCGCAAACGGGTGCTGCTGAAGATCATCGGGGAATGAATTGCCCGAACATAAAAAAACATTTGCCACAGAGAACACAGAGTTTACAGAGAGAAATCAAGCTAATGCAGGTTTACCAACGTCACCGACAATCAATAACCAGATTTGTTTGTTTTTCCTCTGTGATCTCTGTGGTGAAATAATGTTTTCAAAGCTTATTCCATCGGGTGACAAACCGCCTGCCCCTGTTCGATGCCCGTCACCAATACCCGCCGCTCACAGTTGATATCCGCTGACGATCCCTGAAATTCCGCCTGGATGTAATTCCGGGAAACCCCCCTGACCATACCCGTAGCAGATTCATGGTGCTGCACCAGCACCTGCAGTTCACCACCGACGGCGCGTTGCAGGAACTGCTCGTGTTTGCGGCCGGCAATGGCTCGTAGCCGGGCGGCACGTTCCTTGATGAGCGCCGGAGGGACCTGGTCCGGCATGTCGGCCGCCCTGGTCCGGGGGCGCCGGGAGTAGGGAAACACATGCAGATCGGCCAGCGGCAGCAATTCTATCAGACGGCAGGTGCTTTGGAACTCCTCTTCGTCTTCGCCGGGGAATCCGGCAATGATGTCGGTGCCGATGAAGGCGTCCGGCATGGCGGCCACGACCCGTTCCAGCAGGGCGGTGAAGGCGGCCGTGCCGTAGGGGCGCCCCATGCGCCCCAGCACGCTGTCGCTGCCGCTTTGGAGCGGGATGTGGAAGTGATGGCAGATCCGGGATGAGCCGGCGCACAGCTCCAGCAGGCTGTCGCTGATCTCGTTGGGATCAATGGAACCGATTCGCAGACGCTGCAATTCCGTCTCGTTCAGAATGCGGCGCACCAGCCCTTCCAAGGAGTCAGCCGGTGACAGGTCAAGACCGTATCCCCCCAGGTGGATGCCGGTCAGCACCACTTCGCGAAAGCCCTGATCCACCAGTCCCCGGATGCCGTCCAGCACCTCTGCGCCCGAAACGCTGCGGCTTCTGCCGCGGGCAAAGGGCACGATGCAGTAGGCGCAGAAGGTATTGCAGCCGTTCTGGACCTGCAGGAAGGCCCTGGTGTGCTCCGCGAAACTGGTGAGCTTGAGGGGGGAAAAGGTCGTTTCAGCGCCGGTATCGGCGACCCGGTCCTGCGGGGCTTCCGCCAGGAGCGTGGTATCGAGCTTTTCCAGGTTGCCGAGCACCACGTCAACCTCCGGCATGCGCGAAAGCTCCTCCGGTGACACCTGGGCATAGCAGCCGGTGGCAACGATACGCGCCTGCGGGTTCAGGCGACGGGCCCGACGGATCATGCGGCGGGTTTCGCTGTCTGTCCGGGCGGTGACGGTACAGGAATTGATCACGTAAATATCGGCCGGTTCGGTGAAAGGGACGACGGTATAGCCGGCACGTCCGAACTGTTCAGTAATGGCGGCTGATTCGAACTGGTTGGTTTTGCATCCCAGTGTGGCAATGGCAACGGTTTTCATGGGGGTACGATTTCCTTTTCCAACATTTTCAAAACCCGGGTGACATAAAAGACAACGAACAGCGCCGCCGACCAGGTCACGCTGAAGATGCCCCACCATATGCCGATGATGCCCATTCCGACGGACACGGTCAACAGGGGGAAAGCGGCGGCGGGAGCGGCAATCTGGCGATACAGGCCGATCCACAGGGCCAGGGAGGGGCGCTGGATGCCCTGCATGGCGGCCACGCAGATGTAGAGCAGCACATAGGCGGGAAATACCCAGGCTTCGACGCGCAGGAACCTGATGCCGATGGCCACCACCTTTTCATCGCTGCTGAACAGCCGCATCAGCTCGCCGGTGAAAATCAGGGCTGCAGCGGTTCCGCTCAGGGCCAGCACGAAGCCGTAACGAAGCGAAAGAACCAGTACCTGCCGGACGCGCCCGATCTGACCGGCTCCGAAGTTCTGGGCGGTCAGGGCCAGGGTGGAAATATTGAGCCCCATTACCGGCAGCAGGGCGATCTGCTCGATGCGGGTACCGATGCCGTATGCTGCCACCGCCTCCTGTCCGTATCTTCCGACAAACCAGGTGATGATGAAGATGCCCAGGGTGACGGTCATCATGTTCATGGCAGCCGGAAACCCCTGCCCGAACAGGTTGCGGTAGTAGTTCCACTGCGGACGCAGTTCCCGCAGTGTGAAGCTCGGTATCGCCTCGGTACGGGAGAGCCGGTTGAAGAGGTAGAAGTTGCCGAGACACTGGATCGCAACGGTAGACAGGGCCACGCCGGGCAGTCCTAAAGCCGGCAGGCCGAAGCCGCCGTACATGAACCACGGGTCGAGAAGCAGATTGAGCAGAAAACCGCAGATCAGAAAATTGCGGTAGGTGGCGGTATTGCCGTGTGCATTGAGGATGGCGCTCATCACGAAGTTGAGCATGAAAAAGGGGGCTCCGGCAAAGACCACGTCGATGTAGCTCAGGGCCAGTGCCAGGTATTCCTCCCGAGCGCCCATGAACATGAATATCTCCGGCGAAAAGGAGATGCCCAGCGCCGTCAGGAACAGCGCATTCAACAGGGCAAACGAAAGCGCCTGGAGGATGTAGATGCGCGCCGTCTCATGGTCGTTGCGCCCCAGGGCATGGCCGATCAGGGCGGTGGTTCCGGTCGACACCCCTGCGCCGATGGACAGCAGGATGAAGAACACCGGAAAGGAGAGCGACATGGCTGCCAGGGCGGTCGTGGACAGGCGGCCGCCATACCAGATATCCACCACATTGAACATGGTGTTGAAAAAAAAACCGGTTCCGGCCGGTATGGCCAGACGCCGGATCAGGACCGGGATGGGATCGGTTGTGAGCTCGGAAAAATTGTTCATGATCGCTTGTCTGATGGGCAGGACCCGAAGTGCGTCGGCAACTATATACTAAAAACGGCCCGGTGAGGGCAGCAAATTTTCCCATCCCGAAGCCGAGGCCTGCCAAAGGCGTCTGCCGCACTGTTTTTGTTGAAAATTGCCTTGAAAACGTTTACAAGTTTAAAACTTTTACCATCAAGCATCAGAGCATGTACGGGAGGTATCGATGAGCCTTGTTAAACTGTATGACACAACCCTGCGTGACGGTACCCAGGCGGAGGATATCTCGTTCCTGCTGGAGGATAAGATCCGTATCGCCCATCGGCTGGACGAACTGGGCGTGCACTATATCGAGGGGGGCTGGCCGGGAAGCAATCCCAAGGATGTGGCGTTTTTCAAGGACATCAAAAAAGAGAAGCTTTCCCAGGCAAAGATCGCTGCCTTCGGTTCGACCCGCCGGGCCAAGGTTACTCCTGAAAAGGACAACAACATCAGGACGCTGGTGGCGGCCGAGCCGGATGCGATCACGATTTTCGGCAAGACCTGGGACTTTCACGTGCGCGAGGCGCTGCGCATCCCGCTCGAGGAGAATCTGGAGCTGATCTACGACTCGCTCGAGTATCTCAAGAGGAATGCGCCTGAAGTGTTTTACGATGCGGAGCATTTCTTCGACGGTTACAAGGCCAATCCCGAGTATGCCATCAAAACGCTCAAGGCTGCCGAAGAGGCCAAGGCGGACTGCATCATCCTGTGCGATACGAATGGCGGCACCATGCCCTTCGAAGTGGCCGAAATCATCAAGGCGGTCAGGAAGCAGATCAAGACGCCGCTCGGCATTCATACCCACAATGACGGCGATTGCGCCGTGGCAAACTCGATGATTGCGGTGGAGCAGGGCATCGTCCAGGTCCAGGGAACCATCAACGGTTTTGGCGAGCGGTGCGGCAATGCCAACTTGTGCTCGATCATTCCGGCCCTCAAGGTCAAGATGAACAAAACCTGCATCTCCGACGAGCAGATGCGCCATCTGCGCGATGTGTCGCGCTTTGTCTACGAGCTGGCCAATATTTCCCCCAACAAGCACCAGGCCTATGTGGGCAACTCGGCCTTCGCCCATAAGGGGGGCGTGCATGTCAGCGCCATTCAGCGCCACCCTGAAACCTACGAGCACATGCGCCCGGAACTGGTCGGCAACTGTACCCGGGTACTGGTCTCCGATCTCTCCGGCCGCTCCAATATTCTGGCCAAGGCCGAGGAATTCAATCTCAACCTCGACAGCAAGGACCCGGTTACCCTGGAAATTCTGGACAACATCAAGGACATGGAAAACCGCGGGTATCAGTTCGAAGGTGCCGAGGCCTCCTTTGAGCTTTTGATGAAGAAAGCACTTGGAACTCACAAGAATTACTTCCATATTCTCGGCTTCAGGGTAATTGATGAAAAGCAGGGTGATAGCCACAAGCCGATGGCCGAGGCCACCATCAAGGTCAGGGTAGGGGGCAAGGTCGAGCACACCGCGGCCGAGGGAAGCGGGCCGGTCAATGCTCTCGACAACGCCATCCGCAAGGCGCTGGAGAAGTTCTACCCGAAACTGAAGGAGGTCAAGCTGCTGGATTACAAGGTGCGTGTCCTGCCTGCCGGCCAGGGTACCGCTTCGTCCATCCGCGTATTGATCGAGTCGGGCGACAAGACCCAGCGTTGGGGCACCGTGGGTGTTTCCGACAATGTTATCGATGCTTCCTACCAAGCCTTGATCGACAGTATCGACTATAAACTGCACAAATCCGAGGGATGATGTGCGCGGGCAGGCTGCGGGGCATACCTCGTACCTGAACAGCGAAGCATATCGACGCCTGGTTGTTGTTCTGCTGTCCCTTCTGGCACTCGTGCCGATCGTCGTTAGAAGCCGTACGAGCGGGTTGAACCCCGCTCCTGCGGCTTTTTTCATATCATCATCGCCCCTGGTGAGCATACGTGGCGATGTCCATCATCAGGGCATTTACGAACTACCCGCCAATCCAATGACGAGTACCGTCATTGGATTGGCGCTTCCCGTGAGCCCCATTGCCGCCTGTTTCCCATCCGGTGTCGAACGCCGAGCGATTGCCGCCGGAGATGAAATCCGATTGACCTTCCGCCGTGGCTCCAAAGCCGCCGATATCGCGGTTCGCCCGATTCCTGCCTCCCAAAGGATGGTGCTGGGCATCCCGCTGGACATCAATCGGATGGAGATCCGGGATTTCGACAAGTTACCCGGCATTGGCCCGGCACTGGCACAGAGGATCGTGCTTTACCGTCAATGGAATGGCGGTTTGATGACGGTAGATGATCTGCTGAAGGTGGAGGGAATCGGTGAAAGAAAATATTCTGTTTTAAAAAAATTCTTTTAAATGCCCGGATTTACGTTCAATGATTCCGGCAAGCGCCGGTAGTAATGTTTTTTTCGGCTCTTTTGGCACATTTGCTGAAATACCCCTTGGTACCGATGACACCACATGCAATTACATCAAGGGGAGGTTGGTATGCAGTGTCCACGTTGCAAAGGTCGCATGTTCGCTGAGAAATACTACGATTTCGTTCGCTCATTCGACGCCTGGAAATGCACCAGCTGCGGAGAATTGCTCGACTCGACCATTCTGGTGAACAGGGCTCGCAGTAACAACACTCACCTCGGCTGATCGTCGGGACATAACGACATCTGCACACAAGGGAAACCCGCTGGGGGTTTCCCTTTTTTGTTTGACACGATCAAGGCGAACGTATAAGAACACCTTCGTTTCATTCGATTTCGCAGACGGGAGCAGGTATGGCACGAAACGAAGGCAGGGGGGCGCACACGCTGCGCCAGGTGGCTATTACAAGGCGTTTCACGAAGCATGCCGAAGGGTCCGTTCTGGTGGAATTTGGCGGGACAAAGGTAATCTGTACCGCTTCGGTGGAAGAATCGGTACCCCCCTTTCTGAAAGGCAAAGGTACCGGCTGGGTAACGGCGGAGTATGCCATGCTGCCCCGTGCCACCCACACCCGCTCGGCCCGTGAGGCTGCCAAAGGGAAGCAGACCGGCCGCACCCTGGAGATTCAGCGCCTGATAGGCCGCTCCCTGCGGGCGGTCACCGATCTGGCTGCCCTGGGGGAGCGCAGCATTTACATCGATTGCGACGTGATCCAGGCCGATGGCGGTACCAGAACGGCATCCATCACCGGCGCCTACGTGGCCCTGGTGGATGCTCTGACCACGTGCAGGGACAAAGGACTCTTGGCACAGATTCCGCTGAAGGAGGCGGTTGCTGCTGTCAGTGTCGGCATTGTTGGAGGCGAAACCCTGCTGGATCTCGATTATCAGGAAGATTCCTCGGCTGAGGTGGACATGAATTTCGTGATGACCTCCAGCGGCCGTTTTGTCGAGGTGCAGGGCACGGCTGAGGCCGAGCCGTTCACCCTGGACCAGATGGATGGCATGCGAAGCCTGGCAGTGGAGGGCATCAGCCAGTTGTTTGCCCTTCAGCAGGAGGCCTTGCAGGGATGAAGGAATTGGTGATCGCCACCCGCAATCGCGGAAAGATGAAAGAGATTGAGGCCTTTTTGGCAGGGTTGGTGGAACGGGTGACCTGTGCCGCCGATTTCGAAGCATTTCCCGAGACCGTCGAGGATGGTGCGACCTTTGAGGCCAATGCCCTTAAAAAGGCCCGTGAGGCCATGAAGTTTACGGGATTGCCCGCCCTGGCCGACGACTCGGGGCTGGTTGTGGATGCGCTGGACGGGCGGCCTGGTGTATATTCGGCTCGCTTTGCCGGAGAGGGGGCTGATGACGCCGCCAATAACCGCACGCTCCTGCACGAACTGGCGGGTGTGTCGCCGGAACGGCGTCAGGCAGCCTTTGTCTGCGCCCTGGCCTTTATTTCCCCCGAAGGTGAGGAGAAGGTCTTTTACGGCCGGGTAGGGGGGTGTATACTTGCTGAAGCACGTGGAGAAGGGGGATTCGGATATGATCCTCTTTTCCTGGTAGACGGTTTCGGCCGTACCATGGCGGAGCTTTCGGTCGACGAGAAAAACCGGATCAGCCACCGCGGCCAGGCGCTGCGGCAATTTCGCGAGTATCTGGAGTAGGTCCGCTGATTTTTCCGGCCCATGATGGCCGACCAGAACAAAAAAGGAATATGTGTGAAGCGAGCTTCAAAAAACGTGCAGAACCCAAAACAGAATGAAGTGCAGAGAAACAGGGACACCGCTGGAAAAGGTGCCGGTGACACGCGTGAGGCCAAACTCACCCGCCGTTCCGTTCTCGAGGTGGAGATCTCAGGTCTCGATGACGAAGGCTATGGAATTGCATCCGGCGGGACGCATTCCCTGAGAATCGCCGGCGCCCTGCCCGGTGATTCGGTCAGGATCGGCATAGATCACGTGGCGCAACGGATCGCCTTCGGGCATGTCAAGAAGATCCTGGTGCCATCCCCCAAGAGGAGCAAACGCCCCCCCTGCAGCCAGAGCGCCCAGTGTCTCGGCTGCCCGCTGGTGACGATGAAGTATCGCGATCAGGCCGAATGGAAGCGGCAATTCATTCTCAACCAGCTTCGGCAGTACCGTTCCCTGGGGGATGTCACCGTGCACCCCCTGCTTTCCCCGCTGCGCCTGATCCACTATCGCACCACCGTCAAGCTGGCCATTGCGGGAAAGCATTCCGAACCCTGCATCGGGATCTTCCGTCGCTCCTCCCACGAGGTGATCGACCTGAATGAATGTCCGATCCACCACCCTCTCGTAAACCGGGTGATCGAGGTGGTGAGGCGCGGCATCACCAAGATGAAGGTACCGATCTATAATCCGCGCAGCAGGATGGGAGTGCTGCGGTACCTGGTGGTGAGGATCTCGGAAGCGGAACAGAAGGCAATGGTGATTTTTGTCACCGCCGAACGCTCCTACAATGAAATACATCACTTGTCGAAGTTCGTGCGGGAACAGATGCCGGAGGTGGAGGTGGTTGCCCAGAACATCAACACCTCCGAGGGGAATGTGATCCTGGGGTCCACTGACCGTTTCCTCACGCCGAAGCATCATCTGACCGAGACCATTGGCGACGTGACCCTGATGCTGTCTCCCCGGTCCTTTTTCCAGGTGAACCGGGACGGTGCCTGTCTGATCTATGACAAGGTCAGGCAGTGGGCCGCTCTGACCGGGCGCGAGACCGTGCTGGATCTCTACTGCGGCATCGGCGGGATAGCGTTGTCCCTGGCTACCGGCGCCCGAAAGGTGATCGGCGTGGAGGTGGTCGAGCCTGCCGTGGAGGATGCCCGTAAGAATGCCCGTCTGAACGGCGTGCAAAACTGCACTTTCGAGGCGGGCGACGCTGCCGAATTGCTGGAACAGTTCGCCGAGGACAATGAGCGGGTCGACCTGGCAGTGCTCAATCCACCCCGTAAAGGATGTGACGAGCAGGTGCTGCGGCGTGTGGCCGCCTTGGCTCCGGCCAAGCTGATCTATGTTTCCTGCTCTCCAAACACC
This sequence comes from Geobacter sp. SVR, assembly GCF_016865365.1. Taxonomy (NCBI): domain Bacteria; kingdom Pseudomonadati; phylum Thermodesulfobacteriota; class Desulfuromonadia; order Geobacterales; family Geobacteraceae; genus Geobacter; species Geobacter sp. SVR. The sequence continues at coordinate 2,705,086 of NZ_AP024469.1, read as the reverse complement.
CTTGCTCGTGACCTCAACATACTGAACCAATTGGGTTATATCTGTCGGGAGATCCAGCCGGTAGACATGTTTCCCCAGACGATGCATGTGGAAAATGTAGCCTTGTTAGAAAAAATGGACAAAAACCTTGACAACGAAGATGCTTGTTGATATTACTCTTTTGCTTTGGTACAGGCGCGTAGCTCAGGGGGAGAGCGCTACCTTGACACGGTAGAGGTCGGCGGTTCGAGACCGCCCGCGCCTACCATTAAAGCCGGTAGTGTCGGGGGCATCGATAGTTCGATGCCTTTTCTTTTTAATAAACCGGTTAATGATCTGTCACGAATTTGAATAGGATCTCCATATGTCGATGATCGCCATTACACTTCCAGACGGTTCCAAGCGTGAATTGCCTGTCGGCGCCACTGTCGCCGACCTGGCCGCTTCGATAGGTGCCGGTCTTGCCAAGGCCGCCATTGCCGGCAGGATTGACGGCGGGCTGGTCGATCTGGCCGCTGTCCTGAGTGACGGGGCACAGGTCGAGATCATCACGGAGAAAAGTCCCGAAGCGCTGGAAATCGTGCGCCACTCGGCCTCCCATCTCATGGCCCAGGCGGTCAAGGAGCTTTTTCCGGCAGCCAAGGTGACCATCGGGCCGGCCATTGAAACCGGCTTCTACTACGATTTCGACGTTGAAACCCCCTTCACGCCCCAGGATCTGGAGCGGATCGAAGCTAAAATGGGGGAGCTGGCTGCGGCCAATCTGAAGGTGGAGCGCCAGGTGCTTTCCAGCACTGAGGCCATCAGGAAATTCGACGAGATGGGGGAGCCCTACAAGCGTGAACTGATCGAGGATCTCGGTGTCGATACCGTTTCGATTTACACGCAGGGGGGCTTTGCCGATCTTTGCCGCGGTCCGCATGTGCCTTCCACCTCGCGGATCAAGGCCTTCAAGCTGCTGTCGATCGCAGGTGCCTACTGGCGCGGCAATGAAAAGAACCGTATGCTGCAGCGCATCTACGGCACCGCCTTTGTCGACAAGAAGGAGCTGGATGCCTATCTGCACCGTCTGGAAGAGGCCAAGCGCCGTGACCACCGCAAGCTGGGCAGGGAGCTGGATCTGTTCTCCTTTTCCGACGAGGTCGGAGCGGGGCTGGTAATCTGGCACCCCAAAGGGGCCATGCTGCGGACCCTCCTGGAGGACTTCGAGCGTCGCGAGCACCTCAAGCGGGGTTACGACATCGTTGTGGGGCCGCAGATCCTGAAGACCGAACTCTGGCAGCGCTCCGGCCACTACGAGAATTACCGCGAGAACATGTATTTCACCGAGGTCGACGAGCAGGGATTCGGAATCAAGCCGATGAACTGTCTGTCGCACATGATGATCTACAAATCGCATCTCCGGAGTTACCGCGACCTTCCGCTCCGTTTCTTCGAATTGGGTACGGTGCATCGCCATGAACGGGCCGGCGTGCTGCACGGTCTTCTGAGGGTGCGCTGCTTTACCCAGGACGATGCTCATATCCTTTGTGCTCCTGAACAGCTGGATGCCGAGATCAAAGGGGTGCTTTCCTTTGTCAGTGATGTGATGGGTATCTTCGGTTTCGACTATGAGATGGAATTGTCCACCCGGCCGGAGAAGTCAATCGGATCCGACGAGGACTGGGACAATGCCACCAGGGCCCTGCGCGGCGCCCTCGAAGATTCCGGCAAGCCCTTTGAGATCAATGAGGGAGATGGTGCCTTCTACGGCCCCAAGATCGACATCAAGCTGCGCGATTGTCTTGACAGAAAGTGGCAGTGTGCTACTATTCAGTGCGATTTCACGCTTCCCGACCGTTTTGACCTGACCTATGTCGATAGCAACGGCGACCGGAAGCGACCCGTGATGGTCCACCGTGTCATCCTCGGTTCCATCGAGCGTTTCATCGGTGTGCTGATCGAGCATTTTGCCGGGAATTTCCCGCTCTGGCTGTCGCCGGTGCAGGCCATCGTTCTGACAGTGACCGACAATCAGGCTGAATACGGTCAGGAGGTTCTGAAGCAGCTTCGGGCATCTGGCATCAGAATTCAGGGTGATTTCCGCAACGAAAAACTGAGCTTCAAAATCCGCGAGGCTCAGCTCCAGAAGATTCCCTACATGCTGGTCATCGGCGATAAGGAAATGGAGTCCGGTACCGTGACACCCCGTTTCCGCGACGGGAAGAACCTGAATCCCATGACAGTAGCGGAATTTGTCTCGTTTGTAGAACAGGAATCCAAACTTTTCAGATAGATGCGCGATCGAGGCAACGGCAGTTGAGCCGTGCCGCTCAGGAGGTGCAGTCATAGCAAAACCGACCGTGAATATCAACAATGCCATTCGTGCCGCAGAAGTCCGGGTGATTGGTGCAGACAGCGAACAGCTGGGAGTCATCCCCACTTCCAAGGCTCTTGAATTGGCCGCGCAGTTGGAGCTCGACCTGGTCGAGGTTTCCCCCACCGCGGTGCCGCCTGTGTGCCGCATCATGGATTACGGCAAATTCAAGTATCAGCAGAGCAAGAAGCAGCAAGAGGCCAAGAAGAAGCAGATCCATGTGGAGGTCAAGGAGATCAAGCTGCGTCCCAAGACCGACGACCACGATCTGATGTTCAAGGTCAAGCACGTCAGGCGTTTCCTTGAAGAGGGGAACAAGGCCAAGGTGACGCTGGTATTCCGTGGTCGCGAGATAACCCATATGGATATCGGCCGGGCTGTCATTCAACGTTTTGCCGCCGAACTTGAAGATATTGCCGTGATCGAGTCACAGCCGCGTGTTGATGGTCGTAACATGTTCATGATCGTTGCCCCCAAGGCAAAGAAATAACGCACACAGTATTTCATTTATTACTTGCAGAAGGAGAAGAGAAGATGCCGAAAATCAAGACAAATCGTGGCGCTGCCAAGCGTTTTAAAAAGTCGGCTTCCGGCCGCATCAAGCGCGGCAGTGCATTCACGAGCCACATCCTGACCCCCAAGACCCGCAAGCGCAAGCGTAACCTGCGTCAGGGCGCCATGGTGGCCGACGTGGACCAGAAAAACATTGCACGCCTGATTCCCTACAAATAAGTTCCCGCAACCGGGAAAGCCAAGAACCACGAGGACTGTCTCCCCTTGTGGATCGGGCAATATTCCATGACTGAAGGAGTAGTAACATGTCACGTGTTAAAAGAGGTTTTAAAGCGAGACGCAGACGTAACAAGGTACTGAAACTTGCCAAGGGGTATCGTGGCGCGCGTAGTAAATTGTTCCGTAGTGCGACAGAAGCAGTTGATCGGGCCCTGAATTACGCTTTCCGCGATCGTCGCGTCAAGAAGCGTGACTTCCGCAGCCTGTGGATCACCCGCATCAATGCTGCTTCCCGTGTCAACGGGTTGTCTTACAGCAAGTTCATTTTCGGCCTCAAAAAGGCCAATGTCGAGATCGACCGCAAAGTACTGGCCGACATCGCTGTTTCCGATCCGAAAGGGTTCGCGGAAATTGCCGGAGTGGCCAAGGCCGGCCTCTGACAGGATCGCGGCATAACCTAATTAAAAAGGGAATGGGACGAAACACTCCCGTTCCTTTTTTTTAAGGTACAACCCTAACTTCAAAAAACCTTGAAACATAAAGGTCAAAAGCCATGCGGGAACAGCTTGAACGATTGAGACAAGATGCGCTGGGAGCCATTAACGGTGCCTCCGGTGAAGATGCCCTTCAGGAAGTACGGATCAGGTTTCTGGGGCGCAAGGGTGAACTCACGGCTCTGATGAAAGGATTGGGTGCTCTGGCTGCCGAAGAACGCCCGGTGGTGGGGCAACTGGTCAACACTATCAGGGACGAGATCGAAACCGCTCTGGAAGCAGTTCTGGCCGCTGCCCGGGAAAAGGCCAAGGATGAGCGGCTCAGGTCCGAGCGCATCGACGTGACCTTGCCCGGACGCCGCCCGCTGGCCGGGAGCAAGCACCCGATCACCCAGGTTATCGAAGAGGTCAGCGACATCTTTGCAGGGTTGGGATTCTCGGTGGCCGAAGGGCCGGAGATCGAGCACGATTGGTACAATTTCGAGGCGCTCAACTTCCCTCCCGAACATCCGGCCCGCGATATGCAAGATACCTTCTTCGTGGACAACAGCTTGCTGCTGCGCACGCACACCTCGCCGGTCCAGATCCGCACCATGCTGAAGAAGAAGCCCCCCCTGCGCATCATCGCTCCGGGCACCGTGTATCGGTGCGACTCCGACGCGACCCATTCTCCCATGTTCCATCAGATTGAGGGACTCATGGTCGACAAAGGGGTCACGTTCGGAGATCTGAAGGGGATTCTGACGATTTTCACCAACCAACTGTTCGGTCAGAAGACCGGTGTCCGTCTCCGCCCCAGCTTCTTTCCCTTTACTGAGCCGTCGGCCGAGGTGGATATTGCCTGCGTCATCTGCGGCGGCAAGGGGTGCCGTGTCTGCAAAAACAGCGGCTGGCTGGAGATACTGGGGGCAGGCATGGTCGACCCCGAAGTCTACCGCCACGTCAACTACGATGCCGAAGATATCTCCGGTTTCGCCTTCGGCATGGGCATCGAACGCATTGCCATGTTGAAGTACGGCATCAGCGACATGCGCCTGCTGTTCGAAAATGACGTCCGGTTTTTGAAGCAGTTCTGAAAGCGGTAAACCTCTCGCCGCAGAGAACACAAAGATCACAGAGAAACAAAAACAGGATGGACGTTTTTAAATCTGTTGATTTGTTTTTATTTCCTCTGTGGCAAAGCGATTTTGAATTTATTCCGGTACATGGTGCTCAGATATGAAAGTGACCTACAACTGGCTGAAGGAATTCGTTGAATGTGACCTGACACCCGCGCAGTTGGCCGATGTGCTGACCATGCTCGGTCTCGAAGTGGAAGGGATGGAGCATCAGGGGGCCGGGATGGACGAGGTCGTAGTGGCGCTCGTCGAGGAGAAGCGGCAGCACCCCAATGCTGACAAGCTTTCGCTCTGCCGGGTCAACAACGGCACCGAGGTGCTGGATGTGGTCTGCGGCGCCCAGAATTTCAAGGCGGGGGATACCGTTGCGCTGGCCCAGATCGGAGCCGTGCTGCCGGGCGACTTCCGGATCAAACGCTCCAAGATCCGCGGCGAGGAGTCCTGCGGCATGCTCTGTTCCGAAAAGGAATTGGGTCTGGCCGACGAAAGCGCCGGCATACTGGTGCTCCCGGCCGGACTCCCCCTGGGCACGCCGGTATTTGAAGCGCTGGGGCTCAAGGACACCTTGCTGGAGATCGGTTTGACTCCCAACCGTGCCGACTGCCTGAGCGCCATCGGCATTGCCCGCGAAATCGCCGCCAAGCTCGGCAAAGCCATCCGCCTGCCCGAGGCTGCCGTGCCCGAGGGCAACGAACCGGCCGACGGCATCATCGGCGTCACCGTCGAAGATGCCGAACTCTGCCCTCGCTATGCGGCGCGCCACATCTCCGGCTGCCGCATCGCTCCCTCGCCGGCGTGGCTGATGAAACGGCTGGCAGCCGTTGGCATCCGTTCCATCAACAATGTGGTGGATGTCACCAATCTGGTGATGATGGAGCTGGGGCAGCCCCTGCATGCCTTTGACTGCGACCAGTTGGCCGGTCGGCGCATCGTTGTGCGCCGCGCTTCCGAAGGGGAACCCTTCACCACGCTGGACGGCCAGCAGCGCATATTGACCTCCGGCGACCTGATGATCTGCGATGCCGAGCGGCCGGTAGCCCTGGCCGGCATCATGGGGGGACAGAACTCGGAGATCTCCGATGTCACGACGAATATCCTGCTGGAGAGCGCCTGGTTCAAACCCGCAGCCATCCGCACCACCAGCAAACGGCTTGGCCTGCATACCGAGTCTTCCCACCGCTTTGAGCGTGGTACCGATATCGGCGGGGTGGTCCGGGCTCTGGACCGTGCTGCGGCGCTGATTGCCGAACTGGCCGGCGGCACCGTTTCACGCGGCGTTCTCGATGCATACCCGGGCCGGAAGGAATCTCAGGCTATCACGCTGCGTCCCGGCAGGGCCAATGCCCTGATCGGCATTGACCTGTCCCCGGCTGAAACCATCGATATACTGCGCCGTCTGGAGTGCGACGTGCAAGAACAGGCCGACGGGACTCTGGCGGTCGTGCCCCCCAGCTATCGCGTGGACATCGAGCGCGAGATCGATCTGGTGGAAGAGATCGCCCGACTGAACGGTTTCGACAAGATTCCCGCCACCATGCCCACGGCGCAGATCATTTCCGATCGTCCCACGCCGCATCAGCGGTTGGAGCGCACCGTACGGGACGTGCTGGTGTCCCACGGCATGAACGAGATCATCAATTTCAGCTTTACCACCCCCGATGCGGCCGACAAGTTGCTGCTGCCCGCGGACGATCCGCGCAGAGCGGTGATCCAGCTTGCCAACCCGTTGGTGGAAGAGCAATCGGTCATGAGGACCAGTCTTCTGCCGGGGCTCCTGCAGGCAGTGGCCCATAACGTCAGTTTCCGTTCCACCGATCTGCGGCTGTTCGAAATGCGCCGGGTCTATCTGCCGACACAGGAAGAAATGCCCCGGGAGCCGATTTTTGTGGTGGGCGCCCTGACCGGCTCCCGCGAGCCGGAAGGGTGGAGTAATGCGCGTGGAGCGGTCGATTTCTTCGATGCCAAAGGGATCCTGGAAAATCTGTTCGACACGCTGCATATAGAGAACGTCAAATGGGTGAGCGACACGCCGGAGAGCTTCTATCATCCGGGCAAGTCCTGCAGCATCATGGCCGGCAGGGAGCGTATCGGCTCGGTCGGTGAGATCCATCCCACCGTGCAGGAAATCTTTGAGCTGGAAAAGCCGGTGTACTGCTTTGAGCTGGATTTCGAAAAGCTGGTCGCCCTGGGGCGTTCTGGACGTGCTATCGTGGCTCCGTCGCGCTTTCCGGACACTAGCCGCGATATCGCCCTGCTGGCTCCTGATGATGTAGCGGCACGGACCATCATCGATTGCATCAAGGGGATCAAGGCCCAGGAGATCGAACAGGTGGAGATTTTCGACCTGTACCGCGGGACCGGTATTCCGGAAGGTTTCAAGAGCATTGCCGTACGCATCCGCTACCGTTCCTACGAGCGTACGCTCACCGACAGCGAAATTGAAACGCTGCACGGCAAGGTAGTTAGCGCGCTGCTGAACAAGTTGAACCTGTCAATAAGATAAAAACTGTTGCACAACCAGTCTCCCTGTGTTATATAATCCACCTTTTCGTTCACTGCCAAGAAAACGCTGCAGATTGAGGATGGTATGACCAAAGCAGACATCGTCGAGAGAATTCACCAGAAAATCGGTTTTTCGAAAAAAGAATCGGCCGAAATGGTTGAAACCGTTTTCAGTATCATTAAAAATACACTGGAAACAGGCGAGAAAATCAAGATTGCCGGCTTTGGCAACTTTGTCGTAAAACAGAAGGCAGACCGCAGGGGACGCAACCCCCAGACCGGTGAAACCATCACCATCGCTGCCCGTCGCATCCTGACGTTCAAGCCGAGCCAGGTCCTCAAAAACGCCATCAACGGCACCGACATCACCGACGAGGCTGCCTGAGCCGAAGAGATATGAACATCGCACTGCCCGATAAGTTGTATTTCAAGATCGGAGAAGTTGCACAGCTGGCGGACGTAAAAACATCGGTTCTTCGCTTCTGGGAAAGCGAATTCGATTTTCTGAAGCCTGAAAAGAGCAGTACCGGACAACGGCTGTATACTAAAAAAGAAGTCGCCCTGATTCTGGAAGTAAAACGGCTGCTGTATGCCGAAAAATTTACTATCTCAGGTGTAAAACAAAGAATCACCCCGCGGGGGAAACTGCTCGCGGAAGAAATTTCCCCACCCCCTCGCCACGCCGATCCCATCGGCCTGTTGAGAGAAATCAAAACTGATCTGCAGGCATTGAAAAATCAACTGCAGCAATAGTTTCGGTGCGTAGCGCAGCCTGGTAGCGCACTAGACTGGGGGTCTAGTGGTCGCTGGTTCGAATCCAGTCGCACCGACCATAAAAACAAGGGGTTACGGCATTGCCGTAACCCCTTGTTTCGTTCATGATACAGAGCTGTACAGAGGCTTTCGCCTCGACTTAATCACTCCTTTCACTGACAACCTTCTCCTTGTCCCTTTGTGTTTTTTTGCCACCTTGTTCAGGCCTGCGACGACAGAGGATATCGGCGTTGCTGACGGCTCCTGTGAAAGAGGCGGCAGGCGAGCCGGGCAATCCGTCCCTCTTCAGACTCTCAGCGCCTTTCCAACTGCACCGCCAATTGCACTGGTTTCGCCAGGCTATTGAAAACGGGAGAGAATTTTTGAGCCTCTTTAATCAGTTCATCCTTCGCGGATTCGGAGAGATCCCCTTCGATTTTGAACAGGATCGTGATCTTTTCGTATTCCACCTTCACGTCATCGGCAATGTTGAGAAAACCGCGCAGATCCAGAGTTCCCTGGTACCGGGATGAAACCCTGTCGAGCCTGACGCCTTTGGCAGAGGCCACAGCGACAAGACTTGTAGTGAGGCAACCGGACAATGCGACGAGGAGATATTCCACCGGGTTGGGGCCGCGATTCTCGCCCAGCAGGATAGGGGGTTCGTCCATGTCAAAATGTGTGGGTGCCCGGCTCGTGTCTTCCTTACCTGCGCCGTAAAAGCCTTCAACCGTTGCTCTGTTGTGGGTGCCGCCCATCCAGCTGTTGGATGCGCGAAATATGAATTTTGCCAGTTCCGGCTGCTGCCTGACCTGCTCTATCGTTACGCTGGAACTGATCGACATTCACGCCGTTCAGAATTCTGTCCGTTGTCATGGTGGTGTCTCCTTTCCGATCTCCGGTAACTCGGGTGCTGACAGGTATTGCGCCGTATGATGCCTTGATGAGGCTGGGTCGCTTGGTTCAAGGTTGGCCGCTTTCCGGGCGAAATGCGCTGGTAGTAATGCTGCCAACGCAGCTTGACGCGCAGGAAGTATTTGTGCTAATGCCGATGAAGCCCGCTCTTTACGGAGCGGAATACTTCTCACCATAAGGGCCCTCCATGCTGACTGCAGAACAAAAACCGATGCTCCGCTTTCTGGCTGTGATGACTGCCGCCTCCATGATCGGGCTGCAGGGATACACCATCCTGTTCAACAACTACGCGGTCGAGGTGATCGGGCTGGACGGCAGCGGGGTCGGGCTGCTCCAGTCCATCCGCGAGGTGCCGGGCTTTCTGGCGCTTCTGGCGGTGTTCGTTATGCTGGTCATCAAGGAACACCGCCTGTCGGCGCTCTCCATCGCCCTGCTGGGAATCGGCACCGGCATCACCGGCCTGCTGCCCTCCTTTGCCGGTCTGGCCTTCACCACTTTAGTGATGAGCTTCGGCTTTCATTATTACGAAACCACCAACCAGTCGCTGACCCTGCAGTACTTCTCCCAGGGGATCTCACCGCTCATCATGGGCCGCCTGCGCAGCCTGGCCGCCGCTTCCAGCATCGCGTCCGGCATCCTGATCTGGATATTGGGATTGTTCCTGGAGTACCGGGGGACGTTCCTGGTGGTGGGGGGGCTGGTGTTCCTGGCCGGGGTGTGGGGTATGCTGCAGGACCCGACCCATCCCGATGTGGCGCCCCAGCGGCAGCGGATGGTCCTCAAACGCAAATACATGCTCTACTATGTACTGACCTTCCTGTCCGGGGCCCGGCGGCAGATCTTCATGGTCTTCTCGATCTTCCTGCTGGTCAAGATGTTCCACTTTTCGGTGCGTGAGATGACCCTGCTGTTCATCATCAACAATGCCGTGGCCTGGGTGCTGAATCCGTTGATCGGCAAGGCCATCGTCTCCTTTGGCGAGCGCCGCATCTCATCGATCGAATACGCCGGTGTGATCGTGATATTCCTGACCTACGCCTACACTGATTCCCGGTTCGTTGCCGCTGCCATGTACATTCTGGACAACATCCTCTTCAATTTTGCAGTGGCCATCCGCACCTATTTCCAGAAGATCGGCGAACCACAGGACATCGCCTCCTCCATGGCGGTGGGGTTCACCATCAACCATATCGCAGCGGTGTTCCTGCCCGCCCTGGGGGGCTACCTGTGGATGATCAACTACCGCATTCCCTTCCTGGCCGGTGCGGCGCTGGGAGTCGTGTCGCTGGCAGCGGCCCAGTTCATGCGCACCCATCATGAGCCGGACGAAACGCCCGAACAGGTGCTACCGGCCTACACCGCTGCCGAGTCGGAACAGCTCTGAAGCCCGGCTTCACCGGATGGTCTGGCATGCGGAACAAGGGCCGCACTCGGACCGTGAACCGGGCCTGCACCGTCACTTGTGTTCGAAGGTTCTGCAGTCCGGATGATTCTGGTGCCAGCCGATCTTGACCGTGAAGGCATTGCACTCCAGCAGTTCGTTATGCTTGCAGGAAGCGACCTTGCAGGCTCCTACCCCCCCATGCATATCCGGAATACCGCCGCTGTGCGCGCTGACGACATAGGTGTCGCACTGCGGACACTCTTCCGGCCCCCCTACGGTAATCGCCAGCGTATGACATGAATTGTGCTTGTTATAGGCGCAGTCGGTGACATCGCATTCGGCGATTCTGCTCATACTTTTCTCCATGATCCGCTCCTTTTTGGAAGGTCTGAACCATGATTCAAATTGTACTGCGGAAGCGGAAACGGTCAAATTCCGGCCGAGCCCGGCGGAACTGCTCCCTGCATAGGACAAAATCGGGTGATGGGATGCGCATTGCCGCATCCGAGTTATACTGATGAAGAGCTGCCTGCAACTGTTGCCGGTATCACACAATGACAAGGAGGCAAGGATGAACACTGTCACCAGGTCGAACGGACACACGTGGGATCAGGTCGTTTCCAGTCAGTTTCGTGCAGGTAAGGGGGACCCCATGACACGCCGGACGGTAGCCGGGCTCAAGCATGCACTGAGAGGCAGCGTCGGCATGGTGAGGATGATAACCAGGGGGGGCATGCGCCACCACTGACCTCCTCAAGCGTCATGCCATCGAGACACGGGGATACGGGGTGATACAATGTGAGTGGGATCGCGCTCCGTATCTCCGTCTTTTTGTACCTGTCGCCGGCTGTTCTCTCAGGGCCAGAGACCCCGGTGGAGTGGGAACATGAACAGGACCTTCTCCCGAACGGCAATAACGATCTTCATGTGCGGCGACGTCATGACCGGCCGGGGGATCGACCAGATCATGCCTCATCCCTCTGCGCCGGGCATTCACGAACCGTATGTCCGCGATGCCAGGACGTACGTGGAACTGGCCGAGGATCTCAACGGGCCGATTCCCCGGGCAACCGACCCCGCCACTGTCTGGGGATATGCCCGGGATATCCTCGCGGAAAATCCGCCCGATGCCGGGATCATCAATCTCGAGACCAGCATCACCACCAGTGAGGCCTACTGGCACGGCAAAGGGATCAATTACCGCATGCATCCGGCCAATGTCTCCTGCCTGACCGTTGCCGGGATCAATGTCGTCAGTCTGGCCAACAACCATGTCATCGACTGGGGCTATGCCGGTTTGTCCGAAACGCTTCGGGTGCTGAAAAGGTCGGGTCTGAAATCGGCAGGAGCGGGGCTTACCTCGGCGGAGGCAGCAGGCCCGGCCATTGTCGAAGTGCCGGGAAAGAAGAGGGTAGTCGTGTTCAGTTACGGTTCAGAGACGAGCGGCATTCCTTCCGCCTGGGCTGCGGAACGCGACAAGCCCGGCGTAAACCTGCTGCCTGACCTGACAGGCAGAACAGTGGCTGAAATCGGCGCATCAGTGCAGGCGGTGAAGCGCCCCGGAGATGTGGTGATTGTCTCGATCCATTGGGGGGGCAACTGGGGCTATGCGATTCCCGTCGAGCATATCGCGTTTGCCCATGGGCTGATCGACCGGGCCGGAGCGGATGCCGTACATGGGCATTCGTCACACCACCCCCTGGGGATCGAGGTATACGGCGGCCGGCCGATCATCTACGGTTGCGGCGATTTCATCAACGACTACGAGGGCATTGGCGGGAACGAGCACTTCCGCGGTGAGTTGGGGTTGATGTACTTCCTGCGGGTGGAAACCGACACCGGCCGACTGGCCGGTCTGAAAATGAAGCCAACCCGGATCAGGCGCTTCCAGGTCCAGTGGGCAGACCGTGATGAAACGCTGTGGCTCAGAGACATGCTGAACCGGGAGGGGAAACGATTCGGCACCAGGGTGGAGATGGAGCAGGACGGCACCCTGGTGCTGCGATGGCAATGAGCCGGGAGGCTGACATGCTTGAAATCGACGGCAGTTACGGCGAGGGGGGCGGACAGATACTGCGCACGGCCCTGTCGCTTTCCTGCCTGACCGGGCGCCCCTTCAGCATCGCTCATATCCGCCGGCAGCGCGACAAACCGGGGCTGATGCCTCAGCATCTGGCGGCGGTGCGGGCAGCCCAGGCCATTTCGAACGCCAGCGTGGAAGGGGCCAGACCCGGTTCGACCTTTCTCACCTTTCACCCCGTCTCCTTGCGGGGAGGCATCTTCTCCTTCGACATCGGCACGGCCGGCTCCGTGTCGCTGGTGCTGCAGACCCTGATCCCGCCCCTGCTGCAGGCCGGCCACCCCAGCCGCCTGACTCTGACGGGGGGCACCCATGTGCCAGGCAGCCCCTCAATGACCTATGTGACACAGGTATTTACGCCGATGCTGCATCACCTGAACGCCAAGCTGCGCTTGTCCATTGACGGCTATGGCTTCTACCCCCACGGCGGCGGCCGCATCACGGCGGAGATCATACCGGAAGCCGATCTTAAACCGTATAATCCGGGCGCGCCGTCTGGTCCGCTGCGCATCAGCGGTGTCTCCGCGGTCTGCAATCTGCCGCAGGCCATTGCCGAGCGCCAGCGGGCAGCGGCTCTGGCGATGCTGGCGGAGAAGTGCGGAGACGACCTGCATCCGGCCAGGATCGAGGCCATGAATGTACCCGGTCCGGGCCAGGGAACTTTTCTGTTCCTGCGTGCCGAGCGGGGAGGGGTTCAGGCGGGATTCACGGCACTGGGGGCCCGGGGCAAGCCGGCCGAAACCGTGGGCAGCGAGGCAGCGACCAAACTGCTCCGGCATCTGTCGAGCGGGGCGGTACTCGACCCGCATCTGACGGACCAGGTGGTGCCGTACCTGGCGCTCGCGCGCGGCGAATCCTCCTTCAGCACCTCCTGCATCACCAGACACCTGCTGACCAACCTGTGGGTGGCCAGCCAGTTCCTGCCGCTGCATTATCGGGTATACGGGGAGGAGGGGCAGGCGGGCCGGGTTCGGATCGCACCGTCGAATCGTGCGTAGATCCGTTCAGATCCGGCCTCTTCCGCGTCCCCTTTGTATGTGGTTTTGGGGGATCATTGCGTATCGGGCTTCATCTTTTCCGGAATTCTCTCCTTATCGGTCGGCAGGTTTTCCGGTCCGCATTTTTCACAGCAGTCGCGGCAGCCGTTGGTTGCAGGTACGCCGTTATGCTGCGGTTTGACATCCCGGGTGGCGGAGCGGCAGTCCCTGCAGCAGGCGCAGGCCTTTTCACGCTCGCTTCCGCCGCGCCTTCCGGCATCGCCGCTGTAACTGCCGAAGCCTTGGCCGGTGTCGACGGCGGCAATACCTGGCGTTGCCAGCGCCGCGCCAAGCAGTACCGTAACTGGAAACAGCTGAATTCCCTTCATGCCTCCCCTCCCGATTCGAGATCCTTCCATCTAAAGCCTATCACTCTTTAGGAAAAGGTCATGCTCCCCTGCTTTTTAGTTGCAAAAGAAAAAGCGGTTTGATTAGGTATGTTATTTTTGAATCCGCTCAAGGGGGCGACGCAGCGGGATTTCAACCTGCCGCTCATGCCTTTTTTCAATTTAATTGGTATCATGGAAAGAAGGGGAAACGATGATCAGGAAGCATGCCAGCAATGGCAAAAAAACGGTACCCAAGAAGGCTCCTGAAGCGGCAACGTCCGACAATGACTTCAGACATCCCTCCTACGTCGTCGGTATCGGCGCATCGGCCGGCGGCATCGAGGCCTTCAGCGAACTGATCGAGGCGTTGCCCGGCGAAACCGGCATGACCTATATTTTCATCCTGCATCTGGACCCGACCCACGAGAGCATGCTCAGCCAGATATTCCAGCGCAAGACCGCTATCACGGTACAGGAGGCCCAGGATGGGATGCGGTTGGAGCCGGACAATCTTTACGTGATCCCTCCCAACCGCTATATGACCATTATTGACGGCAAGCTGTCGCTGCTTTCGCGTGAGCAGGGAAGCGGCAAGTTCATGCCGATCGACCTGTTTTTCAAAACCATGTCGGCTTGGTGGAAAAACCGCTCCATCGGTGTGATCCTGTCCGGTACTGCCAACGACGGCACCCTCGGGCTGAAGGAGGTCAAGGGCGCCGGAGGGCTGACTTTCGCCCAGGATCCCACGAACGCCCACTATCCCGACATGCCCGAAAGTGCGATCCAGTCCGGCGTGGTTGATTTTGTACTGACTCCGGCACGAATTGCCCAGGAGTTGGCCCGGGTCGCCAAATATCCAATGCTCCTGCCGGATGAGCAGGACCAAGAACTGCCATCCAAGCCCGATGCCGATACGGCTGCCATTTTCAGGATGCTGCTGGCGATCAGCGGGATCGATTTTTCCAGTTACAAGCCGAGCACCATCCATCGCAGGATCACCCGCCGAATGATGGTGGCCAGGATCGAGACGCTGACCGCGTATATCAACTTTCTGAAGAAGAATACTTCCGAGCAGGAGGCACTGGCCAATGACCTGCTGATCAACGTCACCAGTTTTTTCCGCGATCCGGAAATCTTCGAGACGCTGAAAGAGAAAATTCTCCCCGATTTGCTCAGGCGGAAACCGGCGGGTAGCCCGATCAGAGTTTGGGTGCCGGGCTGTTCGACCGGGGAAGAACCCTATTCGCTGGGCATTTGTCTGTTGGAGGTGGCGGATGAATTATCGCTGCGCAACCCGATCCAGATATTTGCCACCGATGTCAGCGATCAGACCATCGAGCGGGCTCGCACCGGCATCTACCCGGAAAGCATTACCAACGAAGTTTCCAAGGAACGTCTCAACCGTTTTTTCATCAGGTGCGAAGGAGGTTACCAGATCAGCAAGAATCTGCGCGACCTGTGCATCTTCGCCCGCCAGGACCTGACCAGGGATCCCCCGTTTTCAAGGATGGACCTGATCAGTTGCCGCAATGTGCTGATCTATCTGATGCCTGCGCTGCAGAAGAAGATCCTTCCCACCTTTCACTACGCCCTCAATCACGACGGATTTCTGGTCCTCGGTTCGTCCGAAAGCACTGGTGGATTCGGAAACATCTTCACTTTGATGGACAGGCGTTTCAAGATCTATCAGAAAAAAGCGGTCGACTATCGCGGCAAGCACGAGTTTCAGCCCCCCCTTTACGAGGAACGTCCCGGACCGGGTAAGAAGCCGGCCGGGACTTTGACTACCGAATTCGACGTACAGCGGGAAGCCGACCGGATCATACTCGGCTCCTATGCCCCGGCCACGGTGCTGATCAACGACCAGATGGACATCATCCAGTTTCGGGGGAAGACCGGCTCGTTCATCGAGCCGGTTTCCGGGGCTGCCAGTCTGAACCTGGCCAAAATGTTGCGGGAAGGGCTTCTGTTGGCAGTGCACTCACTGGTGGCCCGGGCACGCAAGCAGAACCTGCCGGTTCACCAGAGGGATGTCGTGATGCAGATGGATGGGAGCGAGCGGAGGGTCGATCTGGACGTGGTGCCGGTCCGTCCACCCAATGTCGCCAAGCCGCGCTACTTTCTGGTGGTGTTCCGCGAATCCCTGTCGGCCGTGGTGGCCCGGGAAGAGCCGAAATCGGACCGCAAACGCGAGCAGCGACAGATCGAGCACCTGCGCCATGAACTGCAGACCACGCGGGAATATCTCCAGTCGGCCTTGGAGGAAAAGGAATCGATGAATGAGGAATTCCGGGCCGCGGTAGAGGAGATCCAGTCCGGCAACGAAGAACTGCAGTCGACCAACGAGGAACTGGAGACCGCCAAGGAGGAACTGCAGTCCACCAACGAGGAGTTGATCACGGTCAACGAGGAGTTGCAGACGCGCAATATGGAGTTGAGCCAGGTCAACAACGATCTTCTGAATGTGCTGAACAACGTCAGTCTGCCGGTTATCATGCTCAGCACCGACCTGCGCATCCGACGCTTCAATCCGACTGCAGAAAAGCTCCTCAACCTGATACCGTCCGACGTGGGACGGCCGCTCTCCGATCTGCGACTCAGCACGACCTTTCCGGATCTGGAGGGGCAGATCGGCAGTGTGGTGGAGACACTGGAGGCGCGGGAGTTGGAGGTGCAGGGGGGAGGGGGGCGCTGGTTCCAGCTCAGGCTGCGCCCCTACCTGACCGTGGACAGAAGGCTCGACGGGGTGGTCATGTCCCTGGTGGACATCAGTGAGATGAAGCAAAGCATGGAGCATATGCAGGAGCAGCATCTGTTCATGGATGCGGTCTTCGAGACCCTGCGGGAGTCTTTGCTGCTGCTTACCCCCGACCTGAAGGTAGAGAGGGCCAATCGTGCCTATTATGAGCGCTTCCATACCACCCCCCAGGAGACGACCGGGAACTACTTCTATAAACTGCAGCAGGGGCAATGGTACGATCCGCAGCTGCGCAGGCTGCTTGATGAGGTGCTTCCGGAAAAGTCCTCATTTGATAATTTCATCATGCAGATAGGGAACAGGCGCGTGCTGATCAACGGGCGAAGGATTCAGGGTGCCGAGGGGGCCGAAAAGATATTGATTGCCATCGACGAGGAGCAGCTAAGCTAATGGCACAGCGAAACGGCAAAAAAGTGGAAGGGAGGGCGCTTTCTCCCGGCGCTCCAGAGGAAACCCCGTTCGGAACGGGCGATCATGAAGCCGAACTGGAGACACTCACCCGGCACCTGAGAGAGACCCAGCGCCTGCTGGAGGAATCCCGCGACCGTTACGCCGACCTGTACGATTATGCACCCCTCGGCTATGTGACCCTGACCCGCAATGGGTTGATCCGGGAGAGCAACAGTACCTTCGCCCGGATGGTCGGCCATGACCAGCGCTTCCTGATGGAAACGCCCTTTACCGGCATCCTGGCCTCCACTTCACAGCTCAGTCCCTTCCTGGAACACCTGGGCCGTTGCAGCAGGAGCCATCAGCGGGTGGTGACCGAGGTGCGTCTGAGGCACAAAAACGGGAGTGAAATGGATGTGGAACTTTCCAGCACATCGGTGGCCGATTACCGTAGCCGCTCGACTCTTTACCGGACTGCGGTAATCGACATCAGCGACCGAAAACGGACCGAGCGGGAATTGCAGGCAGTCAAGGAGGATCTGGAGACCCGCGTGCAGGAGCGGACCGCTGAGCTGAGCAGTGAGATAGAGCAACGCCTGAAAGGGGCGGAAGAGCTGCGCCTGCAGGAGAAACTGCTTCTGCAGCAGAGCAGAATGGCCGCCATGGGAGAGATGATCGGCAACATCGCTCATCAGTGGCGCCAGCCACTGAACGGCCTCGGCCTGATGTTCCAGAGCCTGCTGATGGAGTACGAGATGGGCTCCTTCACCAAG
Organism: Geobacter sp. SVR; assembly: GCF_016865365.1. Classification (NCBI taxonomy): domain Bacteria; kingdom Pseudomonadati; phylum Thermodesulfobacteriota; class Desulfuromonadia; order Geobacterales; family Geobacteraceae; genus Geobacter; species Geobacter sp. SVR. Next base: position 2,687,486 of record NZ_AP024469.1, on the reverse strand, counting down.
GAGTTTCTGGACGAGATGGTCAGCCACGCCATGAAAGTCATCGCCCACATGTCCCGGACCATCGACGATTTCAGGGAATTCTTCAAGGTGGACAAGGCCTGGGTCGTTTTCGATCTGAAGCGCTTGCTGCAAATCAGCCTTTCCATGGCGGAGGCCGGTCTCAGGGAACAACGGGTGACGGTTGATCTGCAGTGCGAGGAGGGGCTTCAGGCGGGTGGTTTTCCCAACGAGTTCTCCCAGGCTGTCCTGAATCTCCTGACGAATGCATGTGACGCCCTGGCTGAACGCCAGGTGCCCGAACCGGTGATCACCATCAGGGCCTTCAGCGAGCTGGGCCGGACAGTGGTAACGCTGGCCGACAACGCCGGAGGCATACCGGCAGAGATCATCAAGCGGATTTTCGATCCTTACTTCACTACCAAGGGTGACGAGAAAGGCACCGGCATCGGCCTGTTCATGTCCAAAACCATCATTGAAAAAAACATGCATGGCAGCCTGACGGTACGTAATACCGGTCAGGGGGCGGAATTCAGAATAGAACTGGCCGGCCAGACCGAAAGATCAGAAAGGGATTCCGGCTGAGCCAAATTACCGGGATTTTCGATCGTTTTTCCTTCTGAGTGGCGCCCCGGCAGGATGAACACGCCGCGGGCTGCGCGCCTTGTCGGGCAGTTCCGATATCCGATCGCAGGAGGGAGTCTGACATTGAAGCGCCTGTGAATACCAGCCACTGATCCCCGGTACCTTTCGAGCACGGCCCCGCAGCGGCATCACCGTAGTTTTCCTGTCTTTTTTTTTCGAAATGTCATAAACTTCCCTTTCTCATTAATTCATCGCCGTTTTGTAGCGAGCCTTGTCCGGTATGGACGGGGAAGCGCACATGCGTATTACGAGCGGCAATAACGCCCTGAACGGGCGATCACGGTGGCCCATGAACCTTTCAACGAACAACAAGATACTCTTCACCTACAGTGTGGCCTTTGCCATCATCATCGCCACGGCCCTGGTCTCCTGTTACAGCACCATTCGTCTGATCGAAACCGCCGAGTGGGTCGAGCATACCCACGAGGTGCTGAGAGAGATCGAAGAGGTGTTTTCACTGCTCAAGGATGCCCAACGCGGTGAACGCGGCTACATCATCACCGGAGACGAGGCCTATCTGGCGCCTTACCGCGCTTCCACGGACAAAATCCCACTCCGGCTGAAGGAACTTCGCACGCTGACCAAGGACAACAAAGGCCAGCAGGCGAGGCTGGAACTGCTCGTGCCGGTGATTTCACGGGAGATGGAGGCGTTGCACGACAGGATTGTCCTGCGGAGACAGAACGGTCTCGAAGCTGCCGTGGCCGCCGTCAAAAGCGGCGAGGCCCAAAAGGTGATGGACGAGGTGGACAGGATCGTGGATGCCATGCGGAGGGAGGAAAATACCCTTCTGCTGCAGCGCAGCAGGGCAAATGCCCGGCTTGCCGACTATACGAAGATATTCGTCGGTGTGGCTCTGGCGGCTTTTCTGGGGTTTGGCTCATTCTCGCTGCTGATTGTGCGGCGCAACGTGAAACGGAGCAAACAGGACGAGGAGGCACTGCGGCGGGCCCACGATGCCGCAGAGGCTGCCAACCGGGCCAAGAGCGAATTTCTGGCCAACATGAGCCATGAAATCCGTACCCCCATGAATGCCGTCATCGGCATGTCGCACCTGGCGCTCCGGACCGATCTGAATGCCAAGCAGCGGGATTATGTCTCCAAGATCCAGTCCGCAGCCCTGTCGCTGCTCACCATCATCAATGACATCCTGGATTTTTCCAAGATCGAGGCCGGAAAACTCGAGATGGAGTCGGTCCCTTTCCGTCTGGATGACGTGCTGGAGAATCTGGCTGGCGTTGTGGGGGAAAAGGCCCACGCCAAGGGACTGGAGGTGCTGTTCGATCTGGACCCGCGCCTGCCGGACCAGTTGCTGGGCGACCCGCTGCGGCTCGGACAGGTGCTGATAAATCTGGCCGGCAACGCGATCAAGTTTACCGAGCAGGGCGAGATCCTGATTGCCGTCCGGCTGGAGCGCGAAGAAGGGGGGGCTGGTCCCGTGATCCTGCGCTTCACCGTGCGCGACAGCGGCATCGGTATGACCGAGGAACAGACGGCGCGGCTGTTCCGTCCTTTCAGCCAGGCGGACAGCTCATCGACCCGCAAGTACGGCGGCACCGGGCTGGGACTCTCCATCTGCAGACAACTGGTCCACATGATGCAGGGCGAGATCGCGGTTCGCAGTGAGCCGGGCAGGGGGAGCGAGTTCACGTTCACCGCCGTCTTCGGCCGGCATATGCTTCCTTCCGGCCGCGTACAACAGCCCCCGGTCGAACTGCAGGGTGCCAGGGTGCTGGTGGTGGACGATAACGAGAGTGCCCGCGAGATCCTCAAGTCGTACCTGACCTGCATGTCCTTCAGGGTCACCACGGTGGCGAGCGGGGCCGAAGCGCTACAGGAGCTTAGAAGGGTAGCCTATGCTGCGGAGGGAGACGGCGGCTATCGGCTGGTATTCATGGACTGGCGCATGCCGGGCATGGACGGAGTCGAAGCCACCATCAGGATCAAATCCGATCCCCGGCTGCTCGATCCCCCCACGGTGATCATGGTTACCGCCTTCGGACGGGAAGAACTGATTCGGCGCGCCGAGGATGCCGGCATCGACGGGTTTCTGATCAAACCGGTCAATCAATCGGTACTGTTCGATACTATCAGCGACCTGTTCTACGGCGCACCCCATCGGTCACAGCGGGACCCCGCCGGCAGCAGGTTTCCCGGGGAGGCGCCCGATAGTACGGGACTGGCCGGGAAGCGCATCCTGCTGGTGGAGGACAATCCCATCAACATGCAGGTGGGCCAGGAGATACTGGAAGCCATGGGTATCATCGTTGTTACGGCGGTCAACGGCCGCGAGGCGGTTGAGATGATCGGCAGCGACCCCTCCCGCTTCGCCGCTGTCCTGATGGACATCCAGATGCCGGTCATGGACGGCTACGAGGCCACCAGCCGCATCAGGAAAGAGGCCGGAGGCCAGAACCTCCCAATCATTGCCATGACCGCCCATGCCATGAGGGAGGAACGGGAACGGTGCCTGGCCGCCGGCATGAACGACCATCTTTCCAAGCCGATCGATGTCGACCGCGTGACCGAAGCCCTGCTGCGCTGGACCGGTACTTCCGACAGCCGGCATGGCGCGTGCCCCTGCACTGCTGAAACACCGAAGGAGCCGGGACTGCCGATGTCCGTGCCGGGCATCGACTGGGCCGAATTGCTGGAGCGGCTGCGTGGAAATCTACCGCTGTGCGTGAAACTGCTGCACGATTTCCGCGAAAGCCACGGCACGGCAGCCGGGGAGATCCGTGGCGCGCTGAAGGGAGGAGATCGTATGGCTGCCCGCCGCATGATCCACACCCTGAAGGGGATTGCCGGCAACCTGTCCGCAGGTGAGATCTACAAGACAGCTGCGGCGCTGGAAGAGGCTCTGGAGCGCGGAGGGACGGATGCGCCCCAGCTTCTGGAGCAGTTGGACTACGCCATGCAGGAGATGATGGAAGCACTGCCGCCATTGGAGGGGAGCGGATTGCCGGAGGAGCCTTCCCTGCAGAAGGATGCGGGAGAGGAACGGCGGACCGTGGACCCGGATACCCTCGGTCCCCTGTTGAGCGACTTTTACGCCCTCCTGAAGCGGAACAGCATGGAAGCGAGGAAACAGGCGGCTGCCCTGTCCGGGGAACTGCTGGGGACACACCTGGAGGAGGAAATGCGGCAGATCGAGACCTGCCTTGCAAAACTTGATTTCGTGAGTGCCCGCGGAACCGTCGAGAAAGTGGCCGGCGCGCTCGGACTGGAACTGGGATAGGAGAGAAGGAATGCTGAACAGACGGCAAAAACTGCTGATAATCGACGATACGCCGGTCAACATCGAGATACTCGGCGAACTGATGGGGGGGGAGTGCGAGGTGCTGTTCGCGCTGAACGGAACGGACGGCATTGAACTCGCCTGTTCGCAACTGCCGGACCTGATCCTGCTGGATGTCATGATGCCGGATGTGGACGGCTACGAGGTCTGCTCCAGACTTAAGCAGGACCCGCTCACCAGGTCCATACCGGTGATCTTCGTGACCGCCATGAACCACGAGGAAGACGAGGCCAGGGGGCTGGAGATCGGGGCCATCGACTACGTCAACAAGCCGATCAACCAGGCCATAGTCCGGGCCAGGATCCGCAATCATCTGGAGCTGAAACGGCATCGCGACCTGCTGGAAAACATCTGCCTGGCGGACGGCCTGACCGGCGTGGCCAACCGCAGACGCTTCGACCAGTATCTCGATCAGGAATGGAGGCGGGCTCTGCGCTCGGGAACAACGATCTCACTGGTCATGATCGATATCGATTATTTCAAGCTTTTCAATGACGGCTACGGGCATGTGGCCGGCGACGAATGTCTGCGGAAGGTTGCGCTGAAGCTTGTGGAAACCCTGAAAAGGCCCTCGGACATGGCGGCGCGCTACGGAGGGGAGGAGTTCGCCTGCATCCTGCCGGAAACCGATGCCGCCGGGGCCCTGCTGGTGGCGGAAGAGTTGCGCCACGAGGTGGAGGCCCTGCAGATACCGCACGAGTCTTCGGAAGTATCGAGCCGGGTAACCATCAGCGTCGGTGTGGCCAGCATGACCCCCTCGCCGGGAGAGTCGTACGTTGCCATAGCCGAGCAGGCGGATCAGGCCCTGTATGCCGCCAAAAAGGAGGGGCGCAACCGGGTGAGTTCGTGCCGCTTGGACCTTCAGCGGGAGACGTTCCGCTATAACGGCAGCAATTTCTCTGCCGGTTTGGCTCTTTCGTAACGCAAACAGGCCGCTTTTGCAGGAAAAGCGGCCTGTTCTTCGTGGTGATGCACAAATCCTCACAGAGACCCTGGGTTCGTCCGTATCATGCGCACCGCGACCTTTCCGGCCGCGCGGATACCGTCAGTAGGTGAACTGCAACCCGATCTGGGTGGTTGTGAAGCGGGTAACGCTGCATTTGACCTCGCGATGGGTGATTTTGGGATCATCGGCCAGATCGATGGTGCACACATCTCCCAGACGGATGTTTTCCATCGAGACGTCGTAGCAATTCACCAGCACGCCGGAAATGGAGATATCCTCCAGGTAACACTGGATACTCCTGCCGTTGTGATTTAAGACGCATTTCTCGAAACTGTTGATTCTTTCGCCATGTCTGCGCGAACCCATATGAAGCCTCCTTCAGGCAGGACCCTGTTCTGCTTTATTATCTCATCCGGGTTCGGGAATGACAAGAGAATGAAACGGTCAGGAAGTGAAAAGGCCTTCTCTCTCGTTTTACCGTTATGGAATGATACAATTGAAGTCACGGAGGTCATTCACCATGAGGATCATTACAATACTGTTGATGCTGGCAATGTTCGCTCTCCAGGCCTGCAGTACACAATATGTGGTGCAGCGGGATCTCGGCGCCTATCCGTTCAATCACCGGGATTTCGATTATCATGTGGCCTGGAAAACCTCTCAGCCCGGCGATGGCGTCGTCATCGACGGTCTGCTGCGCAATGTCCGCTATGCCTCCATCGATGAGATCGAGGTGACGGTGGACCTGGTCGCACCGGACGGAAAAGACCGTTCGCATGCCACCGTGTTCCCGGTCCCGCAGTATTCCCGACAGGACGATGTGGTCCCCTTTGGCCTGAAACTGCCCAATGTGGCGGCGATGAGTCAGGGGGATACGCTCCGGTTCATGCTCCATTACCGCGGAAGCGACGGCGGCGGAGACGATAATGGGATCGAATGGCGCAGCGTCTTTACGGTGAATGCGATGAGCGGGGCAGAGGTGGAAAAATGATCTGAAGGCCGCCCGGGGCGGACCGGCTATTTCCAGGCGACGGATATCCTGTCCAGGGCCATGGCTGCCGATATCAGCGAGAGGTGGGTCAGTCCCTGGGAGAAATTGCCGCACAGTTCCCCGGTCACGGGATCGAACTGCTCGGAAAACAGCTCCAGTTCATTGCCGGTGGAGAGCGCCCGGTCGAAGACTTCATGTACCTCCTTCATGCGCCCCTGCCGGGACAGGCATTCGGCCAGCCAGAACGAACAGGCCAGAAATACCCCTTCCGGCTCCGGCAGGCCTGCAGCAGCCGGGCCGTACCGCCGCACAAAGCCGTTTTGACACAGTTCTTCCCGGATGGCGTCCACGGTGCGCACCATGCGCGGATCGCCAAAGGCGATGAAGCCGGTCATCGGCATGAGCAGCAGGGCAGCGTCCATGGTCTGGCCACCGAAGAACTGCACGAACACCTCCGCCCCCCTCCGATACGGCAGCCGAGGCTGCCAACGAATGACGATCGGTCCGGCTCATGGCAAAATCGCCGGATACGAGCAGCCCGTCGCAGCCGCCGATCACTGCAAAAGAACAATCGCGGTAATGTTTTATCCAGGGTTTAATGGCGCTATTTTTCCCTGCTGGCCAGCAGGGCGGCCACAATCTGCCGGGCCGACTGCCTGACAATGCCCCCCCGGTTCGGATCCCCCTTCAGAATCGACATCATGAAGCTCCTGGCCTGCTCCATGGTGACATGCGGCGGCAGCGGCGGCACATCCGGGTCGCAGTGGGCATCGATCACCACCGGCCGCCGGGCGGACAGGGCGGTCTGCCATACCGCGGCGATCTGCTCCGGCTTGGTTATCTCCAACCCCTCCAGACCGAGCATGTCCGCGTACCGGGCATAGTTGAAAGGGGGCACCTCCTGTGAATTGCTGAACTTGGGGGCTCCGCTCATAACCCGCTGCTCCCAGGTCACCATATTGAGATCCAGGTTGTTCAGCACCATGATCACCAAGCTGGGGTTGCTCCAGTTCTTCCACTGCCTGGCAATGGTGATCAGCCCGTTGATGCCCAGCATCTGCATGGCACCGTCACCGACCAGGGCGATTACCGGCCGGTCGGGATAATTCATCTTGGCCGCAATGGCATAGGGCACCCCCGGACACATGGTTGCCAGTCCCCCTGACAGGGAGGCCATCATGCCGGGCCTGATGCGCAGGTCCCGGGCAAACCACCCGGCCGCGGTGCCGGAATCACAGGTGAGAATGCACCGGTCCGGCAACTGCGGAGAGAGCTCCCAGAACAGCCGCTGGGGATTGATGGGGTTCGCCTCGGCCATGGCGCGTGCCTCGGTGATCTGCCACCACTCGGAGACATTCTTCACGATCGATTCGCGCCACTGCCGGTCGTTTTTCCGCTCCAACAGCGGCACCAGGGCCCTGAGCGTCAGGATGGCATCTCCCTGGAGGTTCACTTCCATCGGATAACGCAGGCCGAGCATGCGCGGGTTTATATCGATCTGGACGCCGCGCGCCCTGCCTTCCCGAGGGAGAAACTCGGCATAGGGGAAACCGCTGCCGATCATCAGCAGGGTGTCGCACTCCGACATCATGTCCCAGCTCGGCCTGGTGCCCAAAAGCCCGATGGACCCGGTAACAAAGGGGAGGCTGTCCGGCAGGACCGCCTTGCCGAGCAGGGCCTTGGCCACTCCGGCCCCCAGCCGCTCCGCAGTTTCGATCACCTCTTCCGCCGCTCCCAGGGCTCCGGCACCCACCAGGATGGCCACCTTGCTGCCGGAATTGAGCACCTCCGCCGCCCTCCGCAGATCGTCGCGCTTCGGTACGATCTCCGGCCTGCTGAAGCCGAGCCCGGTAAAAGTGGTGCCGTGTTTCCGTTCCGGAGAGGGGATCGCATCCATCTCCTGGATGTCATTGGGCAGGATCACGCAGGTGACGGTCCGTTCGGCCAGGGCGATCCGCAGGGCGCGATCGATCAGGTGCCGCACCTGGGCCGGGTTGCTGGCCATGTGTACGTACTGGCCGGCAACATCCTTGAACAGGGAGAGCAGGTCCACTTCCTGCTGGAAATCGGCTCCGATGGCGCTGGTGGCCTGCTGGCCGACAATGGCCACCACCGACTGGTGGTCCAGCCGGGCATCGTAGAGGCCGTTCAGGAGATGGATGGCCCCCGGACCGGAGGTTGCGATGCAGATGCCGACCTGGCCGGTGAATTTGGCATGGGCGCAGGCCATGAAGGCCGCCTCTTCCTCGTGGCGGACCTGGACGAACTCCACCTTTTCCACGGCCCGCCCCAAGGCTCCCATCACGCCGTTGATACCGTCTCCGGGATATCCGTACACCCTGCGCACTCCCCAGTCGTACAGCCGCTGTACCAGATAGTCGCTTGTGGTTGCCATGTTCGATTCCCCCGTTCGGGCACAGTTTTTTGCACCCGCCTCTCAGCGTTACTAAAAGTCTAAGCCGTGGGGGCTCCCTGTCAATCGTTCTCCGATCGGCTGCCGGTTCCTAGGTTGACATCCCCGGGTAACTTGCTAAGAAAATAATAAGCATTTCCGGTACAGATCCGCTCACACTTCCATCGATCGCTACACTCGGAACCGTTCGGCCAGGAGCAGCCGATGAGCAAGATCTCCCGACGCACCTTTCTGTGGCTTACCGGAGGAAGCGGCATTGCGCTGGCAACTACCCCCCAGCGCAAAGTGGTCAACACGCTGATCCCCCAGGTGATCCCCGCCGAGCATACCGTTCCCGGAGAGTGGACGTTGTTTGCCACCACCTGCCGCGAATGTCCGGCCGGCTGCGGCACGCACCTGTGGCATCGCGACGGCCGGGTCACCAAGGCCGAGGGAAACCCGTCCCATCCCGTCAACCGCGGCGGTCTGTGCGCTCGCGGACAATCCTCCCTGCAGGGACTGTACGACCCGGACCGGGTACAGGGGGTCATCGGCCGCCATGGCAAGGAGTTCCGCAGCAGCACCTGGGAAGAGGCCTTGTCGGCCATTGCCGGCAGGCTGAAAGCCGGGGGCCGCGTGGCGCTGCTTTCCAGCCTGCAGACCGGAGCCCTGGCAGAGGTGATGCAGCGATTCACCGCTGCCTTTGGTTCGGATCGCCTGCTGTTTTACGAACCCTTCAGTTTCGAACCGCTCAAAACCGCCCACCAGCAGCTCTTTGGTCTCCCGCTGATCCCGTACTACGACATAGAGAAATGCGATCTGGTGCTCAGCCTGGCTGCCGATTTCCTGGAAACCTGGATCTCTCCGGTATCCTTTGCCGCCCAGTTTTCGGCTATGCATGCCTACCTGGAGCAGCAGAACGTTTCCGGCCGGGCAGCGCGTCCGGGGCGAATGGTGTACGTGGGACCGCGGCTTTCCATGACCGCTGCCAATGCCGATGAATTCATCCAGGTCCCCCCCGGTTGCGAGCGGCTGGTTGCGGCGGCGTTGCTCCGGGAGATCATCGAGCAGGGCTGGAGCAAAAACGATCTCTCGTCGTTGAAGCCGGCTATCGAAAAGCTGTTGTCCGCCGGAGGAAGCATTCCCGGCATTTCCAATCGAACAGTGACGCAGCTTGCCCGGCGTTTCGCCGAGGCCGGCGGGGCGGTGGCCCTGGCCGGCCCCACCGGCAGCGCCGGAGCGCCTGCAGTCCAGACCGCCGGTGCTGCGGCCCTGCTGAACTATGCCACCGGCCGCATCGGTCGGACCGTCGATTTTTCCCGTCCCCACGCCCTGTCCAATGCTGCCGTTGAAGCGGACCTGCAAGGCTTTCTGGACTCTCTCGGGCCGCGCGACATCCTGTTCGTGCACGATACCAACCCGGCCTACACCCGGCCTGCCTCGATCCCGCTCCTGGAACGGGTCGGAACGGTGGTGCACCTGGGCACCATGCTGGACGAAACAGCCCGGATGGCGGAGTGGGTCCTGCCGGTGGACAGCCCTCTGGAATCCTGGGGAGATTATGAGCCGCACCGCGACATGCATGGTATCATGCAGCCCACCATGGGGCGGCTGTACGATACGCGCTCGGCCGGCGACATACTGCTCGACCTGGCGAGACGGGCCGGCAGGCCGCTCTCCCGGAGCCCCTCCGGCCGACGCCCGGCCAGCTTCGAGAGCTGGCTGCGGCAGCGCTGGGAGGGGATGCGCAACGAGCTGGCGCCGCAGGTTCCGGCCGGAACCTTCTTTACCGATGTGCTGCGCAACGGAGGAGCATGGAAAACTCCCCCTCCGGCAGCGGCGGTCGCTCCGAAACCCTCGGCAGTCGGTCTTTTTGCGGCTGAGACGACGAGCTCCACCGGGGCCAACGAGGAGGGGACGGCCGAGCTCTGGTTGTGGCCGTCGCTGATGCTGTACGACGGCCGGCTTGCCAACCGGGGCTGGCTGCAGGAGGCCCCTGACCCGATCACCTCCTTCGTGTGGGGCAGCTGGATCGATATCCATCCCGGAAAAGCGGCTGCTCTGGGGCTGAAAGCAGGGGACCTGGTAGAACTCGCCACCCCGGCCGGAACGGTCCGCGCATCGGTCAGGATCAGCCATGAGGTGACCCGGCACACGGCGGCCCTGGCCTTCGGGCAGGGGCACCAGGCACTGGGAGGCACTGCCCGGGACATCGGGGTAAATGCCTTCAGCCTTGCTCCTGTCGCCGCCATGGGCACCTTCGGTATCTGCCGCATCAGCCGGGTGGGAGCGCTGAGCGAGAATGCGCCGGTTCACACCGTACCGGTCCGGGAACAGTTCGACCGGCAGATCCTCCAATGGATGCCGCTCTCGGTGGTGAGCGGCATGAAGCCGGGGGAGGGGGAGGAACTGGTCCTGCCGCTGCCCGAGGGCTATCGTGCCGACAGGGACATGTATCCCAAGCGGGAGTATCTGAAACACCGCTGGGCAATGGTGATCGACCTGCAGCGCTGCATCGGCTGCGGGGCCTGTGCGGTGGCCTGTTACGCCGAGAACAACATCCCGGTGATCGGAAGGGAAGGGGTTGGCAAGGGGGTGGGCAACGGCCGGGAAATGGCTTGGCTGCGGGTAGCCCCCTACCGCAAGCCGGACAGCTCCCTGCGCTACGGCTGGCTGCCGCTTTTGTGCCAGCACTGCGATGCAGCCCCCTGCGAGCCGGTCTGCCCGGTCTTTGCAGCCATGCACAACGAGGAGGGGCTGAATGCCCAGATCTACAACCGCTGCATCGGTACGCGCTACTGTTCCAACAACTGTCCCTACAAGGTGCGCCGGTTCAACTGGATCAACATAGAATGGCGCCCCCCGCTGGATCTGCAGTTGAATCCCGAGGTAACGGTGCGTAGCAGGGGGGTGATGGAAAAATGCACTTTCTGCGTGCAGCGCATCCGCCGGGCCGAGTACCGCGCCAAGCGTGAGAACCGTAAAATCCGCGACGGCGAGATCGAAACTGCCTGCATGCAGTCCTGTCCAACCAAGGTCTTCGCCTTCGGCGATCTGCTCGATCCCCAGTCCCGGGTGTCCCGGCTGACCCGCAGCGATCCGCGACGTTATCACGTGCTGGAGGAGTTGAACACCAAATCGGCGGTGACCTATCTGCGGAAGGTGGATCTGGAGGCATGATACACACTCCCCCCTTTGAAAAAGGGGGGCTGGGGGGGATTTATGATCAAAGGCGAAATCCCCCTAAATCCCCCTTTTTTAAAGGGGGACTTGGACGTTTCTCGTTACCCCGGAGGTGCCGGTGGAAGGTCTCAGCTACGGCGACATAAACGACGATGTCCTGAATGCCATGCGCAAGCCGCGCCGGCCGTACCTGATAGCGGTACTGGTGCTTGCCGGGATCGTCGGCTATGCGGCTCTGGTGTGGGTCTACCAGCTGCAGCAGGGCATGGGAGTGACCGGACTGAACCGGCCGGTGGGCTGGGCGGTCTATATCACCAACTTCGTGTTCTGGGTCGGGATCGCCCATTCCGGCACCCTCATTTCAGCCATTCTCTACCTGCTGCGCGCCCACTGGCGCGACCCGGTCTCGCGCTCCTCGGAGGCCATGACCATCTTTGCCGTGATGACCGCCGGGCTCTTTCCGATGATCCACCTGGGACGGCTGTGGGCCTTCTACTATATCATTCCCTATCCCTCTCAGCGCCAGATCTGGCCCAATTTCTACAGCCCACTGGTATGGGATGTCTGCGCGGTCAGTACCTATTTCACGGTAAGTCTGATCTTCTGGGGGGTGGGGCTGATCCCGGACCTGGCAGCGGCCCGGGACCGCTACGCGCAGACCCTGGGACCGGACCATATCCGCACCAGGATCTACGGCATCCTGGCACTGGGGTGGGCTGGGCAGGGGAGCCAGTGGCTCCATTACGGCCGCTCTTACCTCTATTTTGCGGCCCTGGCCACCCCCCTGGTGGTTTCGGTCCATTCGGTGGTCTCCTGGGACTTCGCCACCAGCCTGCTGCCTGGCTGGCACAGCACCATCTTCCCCCCCTACTTCGTGGCGGGCGCGATCCATTCCGGGCTGGCCATGGTGCTGACCTTGCTGATCCCCATGCGCAAGCTGCTGCACCTGGAACGGCTGATCACTCTGCACCATTTCGAGATGATCGCCAAGACCCTGATCCTGACCGCCACCATCGTGGGCTATGCCTATGCCATGGAGGCCTTTATCGCCTGGTACTCGGGAGACCGCTTCGAATGGCAGTTTTACCGGTGGCGCATGACCGGCTCCCCCTCCTGGATGTACTGGATGACCGTAACGTTCAACGTCCTGGTCCCCTGGCTGTTCCTGTTCAAAAAAATACGCACCAGCTATGTCTTCCTGTTCTGCTTCTCGCTCCTGATCAATGTCGGCATGTGGTTCGAGAGGCTGTTCATCATCTTCACCTCCCTGGTGCATGACTTCCTGCCGCAGAACTGGGGCAGCTATCAGCCCACCTGGGTGGAGCTGAGCATAACCCTTGGCGCGTTCGGCTTCTTTTCCCTGTGGTTTTTCGGATTCAGCAAATTTCTCCCCACCATTCCCTTGAGCGAGCTCAAGACACGGCTCGTGGAACGCGAGACCAGCGCCACGGATTGCTGCCAGGTGCGGATCGGAGAGGGTGCGGATACTCCTCATCCGTCGGTGATGGCGATCTTTTCCAACGCCGGCCGGGTGCTGGAAGCGGTGAAAGGGGCCTGCGATGCCGGATACCGGGATATGGAGACATTTTCACCGGTCAAGCTTGAGGAGGTGGAGCGGGTCATGCGGAGGCCCAAAAGCCCGGTGCGCTTCTGGACCCTGGCAGGGGCGCTGGCCGGGCTGGCAGGCGGATTCTGGCTGGCGATCGGCACTGCTCAGGTCAACAACCTCATTGTGGGGGGCAAGCCGTCGGTCTCGCTGATCCCTTTCTGCGTGATCGCTTTCGAAGGCACGATCCTGCTGGGCTGCCTAGCCAACTTACTGGGCCTGGTGCTGCATGCCCGGCTGTACCGCCGGACGCTGTCCCCGTTCTACGACCCTCGCTTCAGCCGCGACCGCTTCGGACTGCTGATCCGCTGCACCCCGGTCCAGTTGGAGCTGCTGCCGGGGCTGCTGGAGAACTATTCGCCGGAGGAGATGCATGTCCATCAATGAGCCGGCCGGCAGTCCATATGCGCTCAGGAACCTGGTCTGGAGCCTGGTGGTGCTGGGGGGAGGGGTGGTCTGGCTGCTGGAGGTCACCGGCCAGGATGAAGCGCGGGCCTGGCGCGTGCTGCTGGTGAATTTCATCTTCTTCACCTCCCTGGCCGGAGGGTTGGTGGTCTGGCCTGCCATTGTCCGGGCCTGCAACGGCCGCTGGCATGCTTCGCTGGAACGGATCGCCGCAGCGGGGGTCTCCTTTGCGATTCCGTCGATCCTGGCTTTGGTGCTGCTCTGGGCCGGCAGCCCGCGCTGGTCCCCCTGGCATGCCGTCGGCCATCACCAGGGATTATGGCTGCACAACACCTTTGTGTTCGGCCGCGATCTGGCGCTGCTGTGCCTGTTCTGGGGAATTGCCTGGCGTTATCTGTCGGAGCGGCGCAGGGGGCGCGCGTGACCGGGGGAATCCTGGTGCTGGTCTACAGCCTGGTGTTCTCCCTGTTGGGCATGGATCTTGTGATGGCGCTCGACCCGAAATGGTACAGCACCCTGGCAGGGGGATACTTTTTCATGTCAGGCCTGTATATCGCCGTCACCGGCTGGGCCTTCCTGTCAGTGCTGCTGCCGGATGCCGACGAGCAGCAGCGCCACGACTTGGGCAAGCTGATCGTGGCCTTCAGCCTGATGACCGTGTACCTGATGTACTCGCATCTGATGCCGATCTGGTACGAGAACCTGCCGCACGAGGTGCGTTTTCCCCTGGCTCGGATGGGCTCCGGAGGCTGGAGGTCGGTCGGTTATCTGCTTCTGGTTGTGGTCTATCTGGGGCCGCTGGTGATGCTGCTGACCGAATGGGCCAAGCGCAACCGCTGCTCCCTGGGGTGCATCGCGCTGCTGGTGCTGGCCGGCATGTGGATCGAGCGCTGGTGGCTGGTGGCTCCCACCTTTGAACCGGAGCTGCGCTTCGGCCTGTTGGAGTGTGCAACGACAGCGGCGTTTGCCGGACTGCTGGCCCTGGGGCTGGATCAGTTCCAGCGGCGCATGCCGCCGGAGTACCTGTGCGGGGACCGACGAGATGGCCTCTGACCGTAAGGGCAGACAGCATGAGAGTTCCTGGGGACGCCCCCTGGCCGCGCTGGCGGTACTGTTGCTGGGTGCGCTGAGCGCCCTGATGCTGCTGGACCGGCTGTATCCGGTCGACCTGGGGCAGCGTCAGCCGATCCCCTTCAGCCATCGCGTGCACGCACACACCAAGACCATCAGCTGCCTGATGTGCCATTCCCAGGTGCTGAGCACGGCACGGGCCGGCATTCCTCCGCTGGAGACCTGTCTGTTATGCCACAGCAGGATCATCAGGACCCATCCGTACATCGCCCTGCTGCGGGAGCATTACCGCAGCGGCCGTCCGGTGGTCTGGCAGCGGGTCAACTGGCTGCCGGAGTTCGTCTACTTCAACCATGCCGTGCACCTGGTCAAGGGGATCGACTGCAGCCGCTGCCACGGCAACGTGGCCCTGATGGACCGGGTGGTGCCGGCGCAGAAGTTCGAGATGGGCTTCTGCATCCAGTGCCACCGGGAGAACAAGGCGACCCATGATTGTTTCACCTGTCATCGGTGAGGTGGGAAAATGAAGAAAAAGCAAAGAGAATGGAACGCGGTACAGGCGGAAAAAGCTGGAAAAGGCAGATTGATGCTTTACAAACAACCAGTTCATGATCTGACTGTATCCGCCTGTACCGCCGTTTCTGCGTTCCATTGCAGTTTGGTTTTCTACGTGGATTTGTCATACGTTTTTCCAAGGATTTTCAAATGATCACGCTCAATAAGCCTCAATCTGTATCAATCGGCTTCATGCTGGCCGGCGCGGTCTGGTTCGTGGTGGGGGCACTGTATGGGATGGTGTCTGCCATCCACCTGGTGTCGCCGGAGTTCTTCTCCAACATCTCCTGGCTAGTGTTCGGACGGGAACGGCCGATCCATGTCAACACCATGCTGTACGGCTTTGTCGGCACCATGCTGATCGGCTGCGGGCTGTACTACGTTCCGGCCCTGCTCAAGACCCGGCTCTGGTCCGAGCCGCTGGCCTGGGTCAGCTTTGCGCTCTGGAACCTGGTCATACTGAGCGGGCCGCTCTGCTTCTCCTTCGGCTATACCCAGGGGCGGGAATACAACGAGTACGTCTGGTGGGCCGATGTGGCGCTGATGCTGGCAGTGGTGCTCTTGATCTACAACCTGGTCATGACCATCGTCAACCGCACCGAGGACCAGTTGTACGTTTCGGTCTGGTATTTCATGGCCACCTTCCTGTGGACCGCCGGCAACTACCCCATCGGCAATGTCATGTGGCACCCCCAGACCGGGGCCATGCCCGGGCTGATCGATTCCATCTTCCTCTGGTTCTGGGGGCACAACCTGCCCGGCCTGCTGATCACCCCCCTGGCCACCGGGGCCGCATATTTTGTGATCCCGCGGGTGGCCCGCACTCCGCTGAATTCCCACACTCTGTCGCTGTTGGGCTTTTGGCTGCTGGTGGCGCTCTACACCCATATCGGCGGGCACCACGTGCTGCAGTCGCCCATTCCGAACTGGCTCAAGGCGGTTTCGGTGGTGGATTCCATTGCCATGGTGGTGCCGGTTTCCATCGTAGTGCTGAACCTGTGGATGACGACCCGTCAGAAGGGGATGCAGATGTGGGCCGATCCGGCCGGGCGGCTGGTGATGGGGGGCATTGCCTGGTACCTGCTCACCTGCATCCAGGGGCCGCTGCAATCGCTGCCCTACCTGCAGCGGGTCACCCATTTCAACAACTGGACCGTGGGCCACGCCCACATCGCCATGCTGGGATTCGGGGGCTATATCGCCCTGGGGGCCATGTGGCACATCCTGCCGCTCGTCACCGGCCGACCGCTCCATTCCAACCGGCTGGTCAGCCTGCAGTTCGGGCTGATCACCTTCGGCCTGACCGGCTTCTTCCTGGTGCTGACAGCAGCCGGCCTGGTCCAGGGGGGCTCCTGGAACAACGGTGAGACGGTCTACCGGGTGCTGCCGCTCCTGGCACCGTACTATGTCTCGCGGGCGGCGCTGGGGCTCTTTATCCTGAGCGGAGCCCTGGTCGGGCTGTACAACGTGGTCATGACGCTCATCGGCGGAAGGGAGCCGGCCCTGGACGAGGTGCAGGTGGAGGAGGCCGCATGAAGATGACCCCCGGTCTGCTGATTGTCGGCGCTCTCTTGGTCTTCTGGGCTTCGGCCTTCATCATTGCCGGTCTGCCGGCCCTGACCATGAAGGAGACCCCTTCCGAGATCTGGCGCCCCATGACGCCGGAAGAGCAGGCCGGGCACCGGCTGTATGTGCAGAACGGCTGCAGCTACTGCCATTCGCTCTACATACGGGTCAACGACTGGGATATCGGTGCCGAGCGCATTGCCCAAAGCGGCGACTATGTCGGCCAGGAGCCTGCCATTCTCGGTTCCGAGCGGACCGGACCGGACCTTTCCCAACAGGGGGGAGAGCATCCGGACGACTGGCACAGGGCGCATTTCACCAATCCCCGCTTCACCGGTCCGATCTCGCTGATGCCCTCCTGGGAATTCCTGGGCGATGAGCGGATCCGGCAGTTGACCGCCTATGTCCAGTACCTGGGGGGCAGGATGGCCGACGTGCGCACCACCCGGCAGGCCACCTGGAAAGAGCCGGCCGTGGCGGCCTTCAATGCCGGGCCGGATCGGAACATCGCCTGGCTGCACAGCCAGGTGCCCGAGGTATGGCAGCGGATGCCGAATCCCTATCCGGCCAGCCAGGCCGGCCTGCAGCGGGGCAAGCGGATCTACCAGGAGTTCTGCATCAACTGCCACGGCCCCATCGGTGACGGCCAGGGGCCGGCAGCCCGCTTTCTCAGCCCCCCGCCGCTCAATTTCACCACCCTGCGCCGCAACCTGGTGGAGAACCGCTATATCGGCGGCATATTCTACTACCAGATCATGAACGGCATCACCGGCACCGGGATGCCCTACTTCAAGACGCACCTGGAATCGGAGAAGATCTGGGATCTGGCCAACTATCTGGGGGTATCGTTTCTGGGATATACCGACGCCAACATGGAACCGCGCGGCATCGACGCCTCCTACGAGGAGGAGTGGCGGAACCCCTACCGGCCACCGGACCGGAAAGGACAGGGAGAGGACGAAGCTAAGGTTGAGGTTAAGGTTAAGAATTTCCCTCAACCTCAACCTTGACCTCACCCTGATCTCACGAGGGACACCATGGAAGAAACACTTATCCTCTGCATCTGGATCGGTTTCCTGGCGCTGATGATCGTCAGCATCGCCGGCATCCTGGTCTGGGCGGTGCGCAGCCGGCAGTTCACGGACCAGGAACGGGCGCGCTACCTGGCACTGGAGAGCGGGATCCCAGTGGCGCGGGACATGGCCGGAAGTGCCTCAGAGGGGAGGGGATTACGATGATGCTCAACCTGTACGTGCAGCAGCACCAGTGGATTGTGGTGGCCCTGCTGTCGGGCGCTGCCCTGGTGCTGCTGTTCTGGCTGAACTGCACCGCCCTGTGGCGACCCCGGCAGCAGGAGGCCCAAGCCGAAAAGTTGCGTATCACCGGGCCGGTCAGCTTTGTCAGATGGCTCACGAGCTTCATGCCCTGGACCATCGTCCTGTTGATAATTGCCTGCAGTGCCTTTACCCTGCTGTATCTCTGCTCGGCAGGACGGCATGCACCGACGTGGTGAGTGAGAGGCAGGTTAAGGTTAAGGATTTTTCTCAACCTGCTTCTCCTGGAGGTGTCATGGAAGAGCCGAAACGGTACGAGGAAGACCAGGAACTGCCCCATCCGTGGGAATGGGTAATCATTGTGCTGTTCAGCGCTGCGCTGGCCGGTTATGGGCTGCTGGTCTATCATGTGGTGCCCGACACCGTCCGTATCTGGGATTTCGGGCAACTGCCCGATACGCCGGCAGAGTCGATCTACTCCACCGACCTTCCGCGGAGCAATGCCAAGCCTCCGCGCCAGATTCACAAACTGCCGGAGGCGCAACCGCTCAACCCGTCCCGGCCTGGCGCCGAGCCACCGGGCGAACAGGGTCCGAACCGATGAAAAAAGCCATTCTCGCAGTAGTGGCGCTGTTTGTCCTGTTCCTGGCCGGGCTCTACGCGGTCGTGTTGTACAACGGCCCCCGCATGACGGTGCAGCCGCACATCCGCGCCTTTCAGGCCATCCTGCCCCCCCTTCCGGCCGGGGTGGCCACCGTGGAGCCCCCTGACCGTCTGCCCGAGGCCGGGCAGGCGGCCCGGGACGTAAGCCCGCTGGAGAGCAGCAGCACCAACCGGGAGCGGGGCCGGATCTATTATCATTACTACTGCGTGTTCTGCCACGGCGAACAAGGGGCTGGCGATGGTCCGGTCGGCCAAAGCTATCAGCCGGTGCCGGCCGACCTCCATTCCGCCAGGATCGGCCGGTATGGCGACGGCCAACTGCTGCGGGCCATGCTGACCGGCATTGGGCATGAGCCGGTGCTGGAGCGGGTGGTGCCGCCGGGGCACCGCTGGTACCTGGTGCAGTACGTGCGGTGGCTGGGGAGTGGGAAAACGGGGTCGTAACCCCTCCTGTCCTCCCCTTAGCCCAAGGGGAGGAACGCTTCGGCGGGCTTCCCGACGGAATTTCCGGCACTGTCCCGATAGCACCTTCCCCCCCTCTTAGGATAAGAGAGCCCACAGGGCCTTAAGGGGACAGGGGGAGTTACGAACTGGAACACGAAAGGAGACATTGCCATGCTGACCACATCCCTTAAAACCGTGGTGCATGCCCAACTGGACACGGTCTGGAACCTGTTGCTGGACAGGATCGAGCATCCCCAGTTGTACGATTCCCGCGTGAACGAGTCGCGGGTGCTGGAGCGGTTTCCGGACGGCGTGATCCGGGAGATGCGCATGGACGGCCTGCTCATCCGCGAACGGATCACCGTGGAGGACGAACACTGGACCATCCACAGCGAGCTGCTGGAACATCCCGACTATGTCGGCACCATCGACACCCAGGTACTGGGAACCTCGACCCAGAACCCGATGGCGCCGCTGCACCTGGATATCAAGCTGATGCTCGAAATGAAGGAAGGGCATCGCGAAGGGACGGTCCGGCCCGACCAGTTCCTTGAGGACAGCTTCAACGATGAGCTGGAGCGGATCAAAAGAAAGGCGGAGGAGCTGGAGAAGGTGGCCTGAGTCGCGGCTGCGATCACTGTGAGCTGCGCAGCCAGTGCTGCGTCTTCTGCTGTCAGTAGCGGCTGTTTGTCTCGGCGTCTTCGCGAGAGGCGCACATGCGCCAAAGGGGCGTTCTCAAGCGAGGATGAAACCTGTCATACCGCGCCGGTAACCGTTGCGCCTTTTTTTCCTCACCCTGGTACGTCTGCGGCGGTCGGGCTCGGCCTTGATGAATACCTTCTGCACCTCCGGGACCCGCTCCTTGATGGTCTCTTCCAGCCTCTTGATGGTCTGTTCCACGTCGCCGGCCGGGATGTCGTCCCGGAAGCCGAGGCTGATGGCGGCAACGACGTAGTCCGGCCCCATGTGGAGGGTCAGCACCTCGTTGACATGCTCGATGTGCTCGCCTGCCGACACAATCTCCCTGATCATCCGCACCGCTTCGCGGTCAGCCGCCTCGCCCACCAGCAGCCCCTTGGTTTCGCGTGCCAGCAGTATGGCGGTCCCTCCCAGAATGAGTCCGATCACGACCGAGGCGCCGCCGTCGTAGATGGGATTGGAGGTCACCTGCGTCAGCATGATGCCGGCCAGCGCCGCCAGGAGTCCCAGCATGGCGGCCGAGTCCTCCAGCAGCACCAGGAACAGCGAAGGGTCCTTGCCCTGCATGATTGCCTGAACATACCCCACCTCCGGTTTCTTGCCGCGGCGAAACTGGCGCAGCGAAACCAGCCAGGAGATGCCTTCGAATGCCATGGCCATGGCGATGATCACGTAATTGACAGAGGCATTTTCCAGGCGGGCCGGGTGCAGAAGGTGCAGGATGCCTTCATAGATGGAGATGCCGGCGCCCAGCGAAAAGATCAGGATCGAGACGACGAAGCTCCAGAAGTAGATCTCCTTGCCGTGCCCAAAGGGGAACTCCTCATCCGGCGGCCGCAGTGCCTGCCGCATGCCATACAGCAGCAGCACCTGATCCCCGGTATCCACCAGGGAATGGACCCCCTCGGACAATATGGCCGAGCTGCCGGTCCACCAGGCAGCGCCGAATTTGGTGGCGGCAATCAGCAGGTTGGCAGCCAGGGCTGTCAGGATGACCAGCTTCTTCCCGTTTTTCACACGGTATTGCCTCCCATCCGTGTCCGGATATCATCTCGCGACATTGTGCTCCAATATGCTTCATGCTGTTTTAATTGCTATCAATGAAGCGCTTGGGGTCCGGAAAGCGCATGAGGCGCATCGAATTCACCAGCACCGTAACGCTGGAAACCACCATGGCAGCGGCAGCCAACAGAGGGTGAAGCAGTCCCGCAGCAGCGGAGGCCATGGCAACGGTGTTGTAGCCGAAGCTCCAGGCAAAGTTGCCGCCGATGATGGCGCGGGTGTGGCGGCTGAGCCGGATAAGCCAGGCAACCTGGTCAAGACGGTCGGAGAATATGACGACAGTGGCCGAGTGCCGGGTCAGGTCCGGACCGCCGCCGAAGGCGATCCCGGCGTGGGCGGCAGCCAGGGCCGGGGCGTCATTGATGCCGTCCCCCACCATGGCCACTATCTGCCGCGCACCCGCAGCCGTGATGGCTGCCAGTTTTCCGGCCGGGCTGCAGGGTGCTTCCACCTGCGTTATACCGGCCCGGCGTGCGACCGCTGCGGCAGAGGCATGGCGATCGCCCGACAGCAACGTACAGGTGATGCCACATTCATGGAGCACCCTGACGCATTCCGCGGCATCCGTGCGGACCGTATCGGCCAGCAGAATCCGGCCGCGGTTGACGCCGTCCCACGCCACTTCGATGATGGTACCGGCTGCGGCCGGGTCCCCTGCCGTTTCAGCACCGGTGAATGCGGCACTCCCGGCGGTTACTGATGCCGTTTTACCCTGCCACAGCACCTGCCCGCAGATGCCGGCACCGGGATACGTCCGTACATCGCTCACCGAGCCGAGTTGGATCGAACGGGTATGTGCTTCCCTGACCACTGCCTTGCCGAGCGTATGCTCACTGGCGCTTTCCAGTGTTGCCAGCCGCCCCAGCAGTTCCTCCTCCGTGACCAGCGGATCGAGACGGCAGACCGACAGAATGGCCGGCTGGCCGGTGGTAAGCGTGCCGGTCTTGTCGAAAAACAGCAGGTCGAGGCTGCCGAGCCGTTCCATGACCGCACCGCCGCGTACCACGATGCCCGCCTTGGCGGCCCGTGCAATGGCCAGTGAAGTGGCCAGCGGCGTTGCAATGCCCATGGTGCACGGGCAGGCCACCACCAGTACCGATAGGGCGGCCAGCCATCCCCGGGCAGGGTTCCCCATCAGGCACCATGTCAATGCCGAACCGCATGCCACGGCCAGGACCAGGGGAATGAAGCGCGTTGCCAGTCGTTCGGCCAGCCGCTCCGCCCGGGAAGGGCAACGCCAGGCGCCGTCGATCATGGCGATGATGCCGTGGAGCAGGAGCTCTTTCCCGGTCCGCTCCGCCTCAACCAGCAGGGGGCCGCTGCCATTGACCGTGCCGGCAATCACCCGGTCCCCCGGTTCGCAATGCCGGGGAAGAAATTCGCCGGTAAAGGCGGCCTCCTCGATGGTGGTGGTCCCCTCTACGATCCGGCCATCCACCGCAACCCGCTCGCCCGGCCTGATGCGGATCAGGTCTCCGGGGCGCAGCCGGTCGAGCGGAACCTCGACGGCGCCTGTGCCGGTCATGCGCAGTGCACCAGCCGGCAGCAGCGTCTCAAGGCTGTGCAGCAGCTCTCCTGCCCGCGTTTTTGCCGTGGATTCGACGATCCGGCCCATGGTTACCAGCACCGGCAGCATGGTGGCGGTGTCGAAATAGATCTCCCCATTACCTCGCAGGGTGCTGACCGAGCTGACGCAAAAGGCCGCCAGGGAACCGCTTGCGATCAGGAGATCCAGGCTCATCCGCTTTTCAGCCAATTCCCGGGCCGCCCCCCGTATGAACTGGGGCAGCAGGGTCGCCAGAGCCAGTCCCGACAGCCCCAGCAGCACCAGCCGGAAGACCGGAATGTTCTCCTCTGCCACGCTGCCGGCATACAAGAGCAGCGAAACCATCATGACATTCATGGCCAGGAGTGTGCCGACCCCCAGCCGGAGCAGGTTCCAGGCCAGCTCTCCCTGTTCCTGTCTGCCGACGATCAACGCGACCAGCCGGCAGGCATGGCAGCAGAAGATGTCCGCCGCCGCACCGCCGCTGCGCACCTTCACCGGCAGGCCGCATTGTGCGCACACCCCTGCCACTGCTTCAGCGGTCATTGCCGTTCACCGCTTTCGTATCGGGGCAGCACCGAGGGTGCTCCCCGGCCGCAATCGATCGGGGGATGGCCGGCCCGGTAGGACAGCCGAGGAGCCGGTGGCAGATCCCCGTTCCCCGGGCCATGATCAGCACCCCCATCAGCACCAGGGCTCCCCCTCCGATCCGGGCGCTCCATCTGCGCCGGTGCAGCCCCCCCAGCCGGTTGGCCAGGCCGAGCAGCAGCAGCGGCAGCAGGGTACCGATGCCGAGCCCCCCCATGAGTGCCATCCCGACGACCACCGAGCCCGACTGCAGCGCATAGGTCAGAAGCGCCAGTGAGATCGGGCAGGGGAGCAGGCCGGCCACTATTCCCATCAGCAATGCCGCTCCCGGAGTGGGGGAGGAGAACAGCCGCCGGCACACGGCCGACAGGAGGCTTTCGTCGCTCCCGGCGTTCCTGCCGACCGGCAGCAGCCCCAGGAGGCTCAATCCCATCAGCACGATCACTGCTCCGGCCGCGTATCCGAACAGGTGCTGAAAACGCGCATGTCCGATGGCCAGAGACTGTATATGCCCCCCGGCAAACCCGGCTGCGGCGCCGAGCAGGGTGTAGCTGCAGATCCTGCCGGCGTGCCATGACAGCTGGCCGGCGATCATCCGGCTCCTGTCCCGTTCCAGCGACAGGTTCACCACGAATCCTCCGCACATGCCAAGGCAGTGGGCAAAGGCCATCAGGCCGGTTGCCAGGCCGATACCAAGATTGATTGCCGCTGCGTCCATCAAGGTTGCCCTGTCCATGGTATCGTTCCTCTCCGATCCGGTAGATGCCCCTCTCCGTTCCGGAAAGGGGCATCTTTTCAAAAGTATAATAGAAACCGGCTCCTGCACCACCAGCCTTCGGAAACGTTCTGCGGCCCCAATAGCCTGGATGAACGGTTTCCTGCCGCGAAGAAAGAGAGATTTAAATGGTACAATATACAATGGAGATCAGTCGACACAAAGGAGGACAGCGATGAAAGCCATTCGCGTACATGCCTTCGGTCCACCCGAAGAGATGAAGCTTGAAGAGGTTCCCGAACTTTCCCCGGGTCCGGGACAGGTCGTCGTCAGTGTCAAGGCTGTTGGCGTCAATCCGGTCGATACCTACATCCGGTCCGGGCTCTACCGCCCCGACCTCAAACTGCCCTATACTCCCGGTCAGGATGCGGCCGGTGTGATCGTGAAAACAGGGGAGGGGATCAAGCACCGCACGGTCGGTCAGCGGGTGTACAACTCCTCGTCGCTGAGCGGGACCTATGCCGAAGAGGTGCTGTGCGAGGAGTTCCAGACCCGACCGCTGCCCGATGGTGTCAGCTTCGCCCAGGGGGCGGCCATCGGTGTCCCCTATGGCGCCGCCTATCGGGCACTGTTCCAGCGGGCCAAGGCCCGTGCCGGCGAAACGGTGCTGGTGCATGGCGCCAGCGGCGGCGTCGGTCTGGCGGCAGTGCAGTTGGCATGCAGCGCGGGCATGCGGGTGATCGGAACGGTCGGAAGCGAGGAGGGAAGGGCGTTAGTGCTGGCGCAGGGAGCCCATCATGTGCTGAACCATCGCGAAGAGGGATACCTGGATGACCTGCAGGACCTGACCTGCGGCAAGGGGATCGATGTGGTCCTCGAGATGCTGGCGAACGTGAATCTGGACCATGATCTCAATATCGTGGCAACCGGCGGCAGAGTGGTGGTGATCGGCAGCCGCGGCAGGGTGGAGATCGATCCGCGCACAGCCATGGGGCGCGAGGCCAGCATCCTGGGCATGACGCTCTACAATGCCAGCAAGGCCGATCTGGCCAGCATGCATGCCGCTTTTGCCGCCGGGCTGGAGAACGGTACTTTACGGCCGGTGGTGAGCAGGGAATTGCCGCTGGCCGAGGCTGCCACCGCGCATCATGCCGTCATCGAGGCAAGCACGTTCGGCAAGATCGTGCTCGTGCCCTGATATTTCGACTGAAGAAGAGCAGGCCGGGGAAATGTCTCCGATACGAACGGATTTACACGGATAGGGAGGTGTCCTCACATCCGTGTAAATCCGCGTTCCGTTGGAGGTGTTCCTATACGATCTGCTCCGTGAGGTAATTCTCCTGCCCGACCTGCTGGATCTGGTCGAGCTGGGCCTCGATCCAGTCCACGTGCTCCTCCTCCGCATTCAGGATCGACTGGAGCAGGTCGCGGGTACCGTTATCCCCCAGTTCGACAGCCAACCGGATGCTCTCGTTGTAGCCCCTGATGGCGATCGTTTCGGCATCCAGGTCGTTTGCATGCATCTTCGGCACCATGTCGCCGATGTGCATCCTTCCCAGATCGCTGACAATGGGGCGCCCCTCCAGGAACAGGATGCGGGCGATCAGCTTCTCCGCATGCCGCATCTCTTCGATGGCCCGTTTTTCGATCACCTCGTGCAGCCGCTCATAGTTCCAATTGGCGCACATTTCCGAATGGACCATGTACTGGTTGATGGCGGTCAGTTCCTCGGCCAGACGCATGTTCAGATGTTCAATGATCTTCTCGTGTCCCTTCATCGATCACCTCCGGAGGAGAAATTCAGGTTAAGGCTGAGGTTACGGTTGAGAGGGGGAATCTTAACCTCAACCCTAACCTCAACCTGCTTCAGTGTATCGTACTTCCGGGGACAGTCAATTTCAGGACGGGCGGAACGGAACGAAGGGAAGGGGGCCTTGACTAGCCTGTGGCCGGTGATACAAGTGTAAGTGAAAGAGTGGCGGCCGAGGAGGATCCTTATGACCATGAAAATGCCAACAATATCTGCGTGTGAAGTGACAGATTGCGCATACAATGCAAACCGGCAGTGCCATACGATGGCGGTGACCGTCGGAGGTCCGGAGACCTGTGCCCGCTGTGATACCTACCTGCATGCCTCCCCAAAGGGGGGAGTATCGGATATGACTGGCGGCGTGGGGGCCTGTAAGGTGAAGGATTGTTCGTTCAACAGCTCTTTCGAGTGTTCCGCCCCGAGCATCAAGGTTAGCCAGCATCAGGGGCATGCCGACTGCACGACGTTCAAACTCAGATAACGTCCGGCTCAAATAAATCCCAGGTTACCCGCTGCCACTCTTTCCCCTGACTGGCGCCTCCGTTGACGCACGTTCGTGAAGACGACGGGCAATTGACATCAAAGACAGGACTAACCCCGAATTGACACGGGACGGTGAATTGTTACGCTGATATAAAACCGTGAGTCTGGATCTTTCGAAAAGCTGACCCTTCGTGAGAGGGGTGCGGAAAGCTTCCGGATCTTCTGCGAAGAGGCCGAGCTACCGGAGAGATCT
Source organism: Geobacter sp. SVR (assembly GCF_016865365.1). Taxonomy (NCBI): domain Bacteria; kingdom Pseudomonadati; phylum Thermodesulfobacteriota; class Desulfuromonadia; order Geobacterales; family Geobacteraceae; genus Geobacter; species Geobacter sp. SVR. The sequence goes on along the minus strand of NZ_AP024469.1, from coordinate 2,661,294 downwards.
CTTTCCGGCAGCTCGGCCTTTTTCATGCGCGATCGTTTCTTTTTCTCGAATCGGAACTGTTTTCGGTTCGCACTGCGGGGTGCCCCTGCTCTCCGCAGCAGGAAAGGAGAGAAGGATGAAGCTGATAATCGCGATCATACTCCTGACGGCAGCAACCGTGTGCGCTGAAGAGGGATCATGGCAGGCCTACAGCGAATCCCAGGACGGCTGCACCTATTTTGTCGATACCTCGAGCATCAAGCCCCTCACCAATGGTTGGACACAGGTCAATGACGGCTGCCTGTGCGAGGACGGGCGAGTGGTGCTGGCCACCAAACGCATCGACACCGTGAATCACCGTTTCATGCTCGACCGGGCCATCGACGTCGTCAACAAGGTAAACTATGGTCCCAGCAAGGAGACCTACCAGATCATTCCCGGTACGGTGGTGGAGGTGCTGGAGCATCTGTTGCGCGCGGTAGTTGAAAAGGATAAGCCGACGATTTGAGGCCGGCTCGGAGATTTTGCCCCGGCCGGCCGTTTTAGGAAGTGTACAATGCGGTGCCGGCAGTCCGGGAACCCTCGAACCATGAGGGGGACTGCCGGCGTTGTTTGTGCGGATAATCTGTGCAGCCGCTGCTTCAGTCTTTCTTCCGCTTTTCGGAAAGGATCGTGACGAGCTTCTTGTAGAGATGGTCGCCGTCGTGACCGGTAACCTTTTTACCGTCCACGGTTGCCATGGGCATTTCCCGGCAGGCGCCGCACTGCTTGACGCAGCTCTTTATCTTGACGTTCAGGTCGGGAAATTCTTCCTGAAGCCGCCGGAAAACCTTGCCTTTGCCTTTGTTGTGCTCGCAGAATCGTATCTTCATCTCAGATCATCACGGTCGTTCCCGGAGGGGGAGTAAAAACCCGCTGTCCCATTTCTGCGTCGATCATCAGGATTCCGTATCCGTTGTCTCCGACCATCTTCAGCTTGGCTATCAGATCGCGGTCGTTGTTCTCTTCCTCTATCTGCTCGGTGACGAACCATTGCAGAAAGATCTGGGTGGCATGATCCTTTTCCTTGACCGCCTGCTCGCTCAGATCGTTGATGCATTTGGTGATGAGCTGCTCGTGGACCAGGGTTTTCTCGACCATCTCCAGCAGCGTCTTGTATTGATTCGGAACCGCTTTTCCCGCCAGCAGCTCGATGTTCTCCCCCTGGTCGATCAGGTAGGTATAAAACTTGAAAAAATGGGCCATTTCTTCCCGGTACTGTACGCTGAACCAGGTGGCAGCTCCCTTCAGCCCGAGCGCGTTGGCGCAGGATGACATGGAAAGGTACAGGTGGGCGGAATGGAGTTCGAGGTTCATGTGTTTGTTAATCGCATCGGCCATTTTCTTGCTGATCATGCTGGGCATCCTCCTTGGTACGATCAATTATATAGGCATGAAAGCGATTATATACCGTTTAACCGGACGTTTTCAATCCTTTGCAGGCTGTGGAAGCATAACTCACGCTTCTCCCCCGGTTCGAGGGCAGAGGAAGATCTCGGAAAGACGCTGAACTGCCGGCAACATACCCCTCTCCTACGAATAAGAGAGGGACAGAAAAAGTTTGAATTACAACGGCGAGAGTTGATACGAGGACGGATCTGTCAGGGATTGGAGCGGGAAATCCTGAACACCATGAAGGTGCCCAGCAGGAACATCGGCAGACTGAGGAGCTGCCCCATGGAAAGGTATCCCCAGAAGATGCCGAGTTGAGCGTCGGGCTCGCGGAAGAATTCGATGATGAAGCGGAACAGGCCGTACCCGGCAACAAAGGACCAGGCCGCCACGCCGGTTCGTGCAGATCTCCGGCCTGCAAAGCGCACGATCAGGAACAGGACCAGTCCTTCCAGGAACGCTTCGTAGAGCTGGGACGGGTGCCGGGGCTGACTGCCGCCGTTGGGAAATACCATGCCCCAGGGAACATCGGTGGGTCTGCCGTACAGCTCGCCGTTGATGAAGTTGCCGAGCCTGCCCAACCCCAGCCCGACCGGCGCGCACAGGGCGGCCATGTCGATCAGGGTCCAGAAAGGGACTTTTCTGCGGCGGCTGAACAGGACAAAGGCCAGGATGACCCCCAGGAACCCGCCGTGGAAGGACATGCCCCCCTCCCAGACGGCAAAGACCCTGAGCGGGTGGGTCAGGTAAAAACCGAGGTTGTAGAACAGGATGTAACCGAGCCGTCCCCCCAGCACCACCCCCATGGCTCCATAGAAGACCAGGTCGGCAATGTCGTCCCGGGAAAGGGAGAGCCGCTTCCTGGCGCTTTCCCCCCGCAGGATGAAGTAGGTGGCGATGAAGCCCAGGATGTACATCAGCCCGTACCAGCGGAACTGGAGCGGGCCGATGCGAAGGAAGACGGGATCGATTGATGGAAACTGCATGATCGGATGTGGCCTAGGCGCCGCAGCTGCAACTGCGCGAGCATGCTCCGGCCCGCATGTGCAGCGCCCTGATGAAGGTTGCTTCGGTGGCGGCCCTGATTTCGTCGACGACATGGGATGGTACCGCCGAATCCACGGACAGGATTACCATGGCCTCCCCTTTCTTTTCGCTGCGTCCCAGGTTCAGGGAGGCGATGTTGATGTCGTGGGTGCCCATGATGGTGCCGATTTTGCCGATCATGCCGGGGCGGTCGGCGTAATGCAGCAGCAGCATGTGCTCTTCAGGGGCAAAATCCATGGTGTAGTTGCGCAGGCGCACGATACGGGGAGCGCCTTCGAAGAGTGTGCCCGAAATCAGGCGCCGCTTGCCGCCGCTTTCGGCGATCAGGGTGATGACGTTCGAAAAGGCATCCGAGTGGGTGGTTTTGGTTTCCTCCACCACAATGCCCATCTGCTCGGCGATCAGGGAGGCGTTGACCATGTTCACATCCTGGTCCACCATGCGGTTCAGCAGGGTGGAGAGGCCGCAGACGGTCAGCGGAGAACAGTCGTAGTGGGCGATGTTACCGGCGTAGGAAAGGGTGAGCTTTTCCGGGTTTCCGTCGAGAATCTGGACGCCGAAATCGCACATGACGTTCATCAGGTTGAGGAACGGCCGCATCTGGTCCATCAGCGCCAGGTCGAAGCGCGGGATGTTGACGGCGTTCTCCAGCGGTTTGTCGTCCAGGTAGTTGATAATTTCGCGGGAAACATCCACCGCCACGTTTACCTGGGCCTCGAAGGTGTTGGCCCCCAGATGGGGGGTCACCACCAGCCGGTTGCTGGCGATCAGCTGTTTTACATGCTCCGACTTGGGGGGCTCCTCGCTCCAGACGTCCACGGCACCGCCGATGACCTTGCCGTTGAGCAGGTTGTCCAGGAGCGCCTGTTCATTGATGATGCCGCCGCGGGCCACGTTGAGGATAATGACGCCGCTCTTCATCAGGCTGAATTCCTTGGGGCCGATCATGTCGCGGGTCTCGTCGTTGAGCGGCGTGTGAACGGTGATGATGTCGCAGTTCTTGTAGATCTCTTCGTGGGAAACCAGCTTGACCCCCAGGTCATTGGCGCGTTTCACGGAGATATACGGATCGCAGGCCAACACCTCGCACTCGAAGGCTTTCAGGCGCGTGGCAACACGGCCGCCGACCTTTCCCAGGCCGATCACCCCGGCCAGTTTGCCCTTGAGTTCGTGACCGGTGAAGGGGGCGCGCTTCCACTCGCCCGATTTGAGGCTGGAGTTGGCAATGGTGACGTTGCGGCAGAAGGAGAGCAGCAGTGCCATGGTATGCTCGGCCGCACTGTTGGTGTTGCCGAAGGGGGCGTTCACCACGATCACCCCTTTGGAGCTGGCGTAATCGACGTCAACGTTGTCGATGCCAACACCTGCCCGGGCCACGATCTTCAGCTTGCGCCCGGCGTTCAGCAGGTCTTTGTCCACGGTGGTGCCGCTGCGGGTAATGATGACCTCGTAATCGCCGATGATTTCGAGCAGCTGTTCCTTTTCGAGACCCAGCCTGACGTCGAGCTGAATGCGGGGCTCCTGCGTCAGCAGGGCGAGCCCTTCGGCCGATACTTCATCCGTAACGATAATCTTCATTGCGCTCTCCGATATCCGATGTGATGACAGTGAATGGTTCTGACGAATGCGTAAGCGGTACGCCTGCAAGAACGAGCATACTAGCGTCCCGGGCGAAAAAATGCAAGAGAGGGAAGCGCAAAAACCTGTATACGCGTGTCGCGGCACAATGCGTTCAGGGCCGGAATTACGCTGCCGGAGCCGGCTTCTCTCCTTGGCGGGAATCACTCGGCTGTTGATTTAGGTCGATGAGTGTATTACTTTTGAACAGGTGCCGAATCAGGCGCTTCCGTACCTGCGCCGGTCTTCAAGGCCCCTTCCGGCTCGGGTGGGTCCAGTTGTCCGTCGTTCAGTTTTTAGGCAGTCTGCCTTCCGGCGCCCTGCAAGAAAGGTTCATGTGTCCTTGTTCGAATCCCCCTTCCATATTGTCCTGGTCGAGCCGGAGATCCCCCCCAATACCGGCAACATCGCCCGCCTCTGCGCTGCCACCGGCACGGTCCTGCACCTGGTGGAGCCGCTCGGCTTTTCCATCGACGACCGGCAATTGAAGCGGGCCGGCCTGGATTACTGGTCCAGCGTGGAGGTGCGCATATGGCAGTCGCTCGATCAACTGAAGGCAGCCTTTCCGAATGGCCGCTTCTTCTATCTTACCACGAAGGTTGCCCGCAGCTTTCTCGCGGCCGGGTTCAGGCCGGGGGATTTCATCGTCTTCGGCAAGGAGACCAAGGGGTTGCCGGCTGAAGTCATTGCCGCCAATCCCGATACTGCCATCACCATCCCCATGCCGGCCAATACCGTGCGCAGCCTGAACCTGTCCACCTCGGCCGGCATCGTGCTGTACGAGGCCCTGCGCCAGACCGGGAGGATCGCCTGATGCCGGCGCAGAGCAATTCTTTGCCGGGCGTGGCGGGATACCTGACGGCCGGCATCCCCGAGACCGGCGGTACCATCAAGGAGTCTCCGGAGGATTTCGTCGTCACCGAGCTTCCGGCCTATGAGCCGTGCGGAGAGGGAGAGCATGTCTATCTGACCATCGAGAAGCGCGGCATGACGACCCTGGAGGCCATCCGCCGGGTGGCCCGGGAACTGCGCACTCCGGAGCGGGATATCGGCTATGCCGGTATGAAGGACAGCGTCGGCATCACCCGCCAGATGATTTCCCTGCAGCGCATCCGGCCCGAAGATGTTGTTGGCCGCGACCTGAACGGGGTGCGGGTGATCGCTGCTGCGCGCCACGGCAATAAGCTGCGGCTGGGGCACCTCAAGGGCAACCGCTTCCGCATCGCCGTACGTGATGTAATCGCCTCGGCCGCCGAAACCGCCCCGGCGGTCATTGCGTTGCTTGAGGAGCGAGGTGTGCCGAACCGGTTCGGCTTTCAGCGCTATGGTGCCCAGGGCAATTCACACCTGATCGGCAAGGCCATGCTGCGCCGCGACTGGCAGGCAGCCGTGGAGTGCCTGCTGGGAGAGCCACAGGCGGTGCGGGATGCCGATTGGAGAGCCGCCATCGAGGCCTACCGGCAGGGGGACCTGGCCGGAGCCCTGCGCCTGATGCCCCGGCACTGCCAGGGGGAGCGGGATATCCTGAGGCGGCTGGCAACCCGCCCGCAGGAGTGGGAAAAGGCCTTTGCCGTCGTGCATCCGCGCCTGAAGAAGCTGTACCTGTCCGCTTGCCAGTCCAGCCTGTTCGATCGTGTCGTGGAGCGGAGGCTGAGCGGCATCGACCAAGTGGTGGCCGGCGATCTGGCCTGGAAACACGACAACGGCGCCTGCTTCCTGGTGGATGATGCCTCCCGGGAGGCGCCCCGCGCGGCTCGCTTCGAAATATCCGCCACCGGCCCGCTTTTCGGGACCAGGATGAAATGGCCTGCGGGGGATATCCTGGCTGACGAGCAACAGCTGCTGGCTGAGGAAGGGTTGTCTCCGGAAGTCTTCGATCTCGGCAAGGGGCTGGTCATGGAGGGTGAGCGCCGCCCCTTGCGGGTGCCGCTGGGCGAGCCCCGCTGTTCTGTGGAGAGTGGCACCATGCTGCTGGAGTTCAGCCTGCCGAAGGGGAGCTATGCCACCAGCGTGATCCGGGAGATCACCAAGGCCTTTTGATTGAAACTTCAAAACTTCTACCACAGAGACACAGAGAAAGTGAGAGCGGCTCAAGCTGTTTTGAATTTACCGGTCCCCGGTCCCCAGTCCCCAGTCCCTGGTTTTCTCCGTGCCTCCGTGGCAGATTTGAAGAGAATTTATAGATAGGTACCCACATGAACGACACCATTACCCTGATTGATTCACATACCCATGTCTATTACCGCGATTATGCCGATGATTTCGAGCAGATGCTGCAGCGCGCCTCCGATGCCGGAGTGGCTGCCATGCTGGTGGTCGGAACGGATATCGAGTCGAGCCGCGAGTCGGTGGCCCTGGCAGACAAATATCCCCACCTGTACGCTGCGGTCGGTATTCACCCCCATGATGCCGCCGGGGTGACCGAAAAGTGCTACGACGAGATCCGGGAGCTGGCGCTCTCCAGCCCCAAAGTGGTGGCCATCGGCGAGATCGGTCTGGATTTTTTCCGGGACCGCTCCCCCCGCGACGAGCAGGAGACGGTCTTCCGCCGCCTGCTGCGCCTGGCACGCGAGCTGGACAAGCCGGTCATCGTTCACGACCGCGATGCTCATGAGCAGGTGCTGGCCTGTCTCAAGGAGGAGAGGGTGAACAGCGGGGTGCTGCACTGCTTTTCGGGTGATACCGCCATGGCGGCCGAGGCGATTGCAATGGGGTTTTACATTTCCATCCCCGGCACCGTCACCTATCCCGCCAACGACGCGCTGCGGGAGGTGGTGCGGGCCACCAGCATCGATCGCATGCTGGTGGAAACCGACTGCCCCTACCTGTCGCCGGTCCCGCATCGCGGCAAGCGCAACGAACCGGCCCACGTGCGTCTGGCAGCGGAACGGGTGGCCGAGGTGAAGGGGCTGACCCTGTCCGACGTGGCCCGCATCACCACCAAGAATGTGCGCGACCTGTTCGGCATCCGGCTGTGGGACCAGTCCACCAAGATCGCCTACATGATCAGGAATTCGCTCTACCTGAACATCACCAACCGCTGTTCCAACCGCTGCTCCTTCTGCGCAAAATTCGATGATTTCACCGTCAAGGGGCACAACCTGCTGCTGGACGGGGAACCTTCCTACGAGGAGGTGATGGCGGCCATAGGGGAGCCGCAGGGGATCGACGAGGTGGTTTTCTGCGGTTACGGCGAGTCGCTGATCCGGCTCGATCTGGTCAAGCAGGTGGCCGCTGCCATGAAGCAGCGCGGCTATCGCGTTCGAATCAATACCGACGGACAAGCCAATCTGGTGCATGGCCGCAATATCCTGCCGGAGCTGGCGGGGCTGGTGGATAGCATCTCCGTCAGCCTCAATGCGCCTGACGCGGAGACCTACGAACGTTTGTGCAACACCCCGTTCGGCCAGGCCGGGTTCGAAGGAATGTGCGATTTCATTCGCCAGGCGCAACAACACATTCCGACCGTGGTGGCCAGCGCCGTGACTGTGCCGGGAATCGACATCGAGGCCTGCCGCAGGCTGGCCGACTCGCTGGGAGCCGAGTTCCGCATCCGGGACTATGCCGAGGTGGGCTAGGTCCTGAAACGAAAAAAGCCACGTCGTTTGACGTGGCTTTCGATTTTTTGGGGTGGCTAGAGGGATTCGAACCCTCGAATGTACGAGTCACAGTCGTAAGTGTTGACCGCTTCACCATAGCCACCATTCGAGTCCCTTTCTATATACTGAAACATGGGACCAAGTCAAGCTAGATTTGAGGTGGGTGGATATATTTTCCCGGCTGGGGAGCTGCTTCGGTTTCTCCCGGCCTGAGACCGAAAAAATTTGCTTCTTTGCTGTCGTTGGTGCTAATTAAATCGTGTCAAAGATCCGCACAAGGAGCTTTCATGGATACTCCATTCTCCGCTACCTTTTCAGATACGGATGAAGCCCTGCGGAGGAGCATTGCGGGCAGGGAATTCCAGGGCTCCGGCTATCGCCTGTATGTCTGGATTTCAGGCAGCAGACTGGAGTGCCGCTGCAGTTACGTACCCCAGGGGCCTGACAGCGGTATTACCAGGGATGCCCTGCTGGGATATCTCACCGAAGCGGGCATTACCGAAGGGGTCATTCCTGAAGCGCTGGAGGAATTTCTGGCCGAGGCTGGCGCCGGGCGTACGCTTTCCATGGTGCTGATAGCCGCAGGGGTGACGCCGGAGAAGGGTGAAAACGGCTGGCTCTCCTACCTGGCTCAACCGTCGGTGGTCGATACCCATGAAAGTGACGATTCCGCCAACATCGATCTCCATAATGTTCAGACCTTCATTAATGTCATGCCCGGTGACGAGATTGCGCGCATCATCCCGCCCGAGCCCGGAACACCTGGCAAAGGGGTGACGGGGGAGATGCTTGCATCCCAGCCCGGAAAAGCGCTGGATCTCAAGGTGGGCAACGGCATTCGCACCAGCGAAGAGGGCAGCCTGCTCATCGCCGAAATTGCCGGCCGGGTATGTCTTGCTCTGGGTGAAATTTCAGTTGCCCAGGAGTACGTCGTTGCGGGTGACGTGGATTTCCGGGTCGGCTCGATCGTGTTCAACGGTTTCGTCGAGGTGCGAGGGGATGTGCTCGATGGCTTCAACATCACCGCCATCAAAGGACTGCGCGTCAACGGCAATATCGGTGCCTGCTCCATCGTCAGTGAAGGGGACATCGCCTTCTGCGGGATGGCCGGGCAGGAGAAGGGCTCCATCCGGTGCGGCGGGTCGATTACGGCCAATTTCATACACGATTGCACTGTCGAGTGCGCCGGGGACCTGGTCATCGATGTGGAACTCCATAATTGTCAGGTCAGCACCCTCGGAAAAATCATGGTGAACCGGGGGGCTGTTGCGGGGGGCTGCTATACCGCCCTGGGAGGGATTGAGACCAAGAAGGCAGGATCGCCGGCATCGGTCAAGACCACCTTCAATGCAGGCATCGACTACCGGGAAATGGCCGAGTTCGAACGGCTGCTTCACGAGCAGGAGGAAAACAGCGCTCGCATGAAACAGGCCTGTTCGTTCCTGGAGCTGGAAGAGCTGCGCAAGGGGGCAATGGCACTGTCGGAACGATTGATTGCCATCCGCAACCGCTCGGAACAGGCAGCCAATCCGAAGCTCAACGTCAAGGGGATCATGTACGACAACACCTTCGTACACCTTGGCATGACGCCGAAACAGAGACTCGATGAGCATTCCGGACCGCTCAGCATCATTGAGAACACCATCGATGGGGGGCTGCGCATTCTTGCCATGACCGCTCTCGACGTCAAGGCCTGCGACCTGGAGATGGCCTTTATCAGAAGCAGGCATTTCAACGAATCGGTCGTTTTGTATGACATGCGCTGAAGAGATGCTGTCTATGCAGATCCCGGAACGGCAGCAGGAGTCGTAAGGCCTTGGAAGAAGCGATCAAGATAATTCTGCAGTCGGGAAAGTCGGCCCTCGATCTGGCTCTCTACATACTGCTGCCGATGCTGGTAGTCATGATGGCCCTGATGAAGGTGGTCGAGGCGCGTGGACTTCTGGCTCTGATCGCGCGGATAGTGCGGCCGGTGTTGCGGCTGTTCGGCGTTCCCGGCGCGGGAGCCTTTGCGATCCTGCAGCTGCTGTTCGTAAGTTTTGCCGCTCCGCTTGCCACCCTGACGATCATGGAGAAGGACGGCACCCCCCGCCGGCAGATCGCCGCCACTCTGGCCATGGTCCTGACCATGTCCCAGGCCAATGTCGTGTTTCCCATGATAGCAGTGGGGCTGGACCTCGGTACGATCCTGCTGACATCCCTTGCCGGCGGGTTGGCCGCCGCCGCTCTGACCTACTACTGGTTCGCCCGGTCGGCGGGCGATGACGCTGTCGCTGCCGGTGTCCCTTTATCCTCCGGAGAAACGGGACGCAGGACGTCAATCCTGAACCTGATGATCGTAGGGGGGCAGGAGGCGGTGCAGGTGATTCTCGGTGCTGTTCCGATGCTGGTGTTGGCCATATTTCTGGTGAACATCCTCAAGTCCACCGGGGCCATTGCACTGATCGAGACTGTGCTGTCTCCCTTGTTCGCACTGATCGGTTTCCCGGCCGTGGCCGTGCTGCCGCTTGCCACCAAATACCTGGCAGGGGGCACTGCCATGATGGGGGTCACGCTGAATCTCCTGAAGGAAGGCGCCATAACCCCTCTTGAACTGAATCGCATGGCCGGCTTTCTCACCAATCCTTGCGACCTGGTCGGTGTTGCTGTGCTCGTCTCGGCCGGCGCCCGCTGTGCCTCGGTGGTGCGGCCGGCAATCGTCGGAGCGGCAGCGGGGATCGTGATACGCGGCCTGCTGCATCTGCTGATATACTGAGCTGAGTTGTGAATTGTCTTGGCGGTTTTTTCGGAAGCCGGGGAAGAGTGTGTTCCCGGGCATTGGCCTTGAGGGAAGTGGAAGCGGTGTGATGGTGTATGGATAATTTCCACAAAAAAAAGGGTTACGCTGGTCAGCGTAACCCTTGTGATTTTTGGTGGAGATGAGCGGGATCGAACCGCTGACCTCTTGAATGCCATTCAAGCGCTCTCCCAGCTGAGCTACACCCCCACGTTTAAAGGAAACCTATTACTACCAGATCGGTTCTGCAGTGTCAATCTTTTTTTGTATGATCCCTTGTCTGGTCTATCTTTTGGTGCCGGAGGCCGGGGTCGAACCGGCATGGGGTTGCCCCCGCTGGATTTTGAGTCCAGTGCGTCTACCAATTTCACCACTCCGGCGTAACGGATGAACTCCGGCACTATAGCGTATAATCTCCGAGGTGGTCAAGAGCAAAGCTGAAAATAAAAAAAACATCCGATGTGATACAAAGAGCCCACTGATGCAACCCCGGGCCTTTTTCTTTTTGTGCCCCTGAACAGGGGATGCGATGGTACAGGCTGTTCAGGCCGGGCCAGGGGGTGCTTCAGTGTGTGACGAACTACTCCCGGTCCGGCACCTCACACCTCACCCAAGCCTACATTCTCTTGTTTTTTTCGGCATAAGCATCCCGTCGCGCTGCCGTACCCGACATGGCGCTCCGAATGGGTATGTTGTCTTAATGATATGTTTGATGGAAACGATACGCCAGATATTGATACAAGGCACCAACTCGTGCTACAAACAGGCGGATTGCAGTTGAAAAGCACGAGGGCAGCAAACCGAAAAGGAGAACGGCATGGGTTTCAATCCTTTGATAACCGCAGCACTGGGGATCAGCGAAGATGAGCTCATCAGGCTTGTAACGGCTGATGTGAGCGAAGTGTTCACCACCATGGTGGATATCGATGATGTGCTGCATGTGCCGCACGTGGTCGATCCAGTCAAGCATTTCAACGATTGTGTCACTGCCATGGTTGGACTGGCCGGCGCCTATAACGGCATGGTCAGCCTGCATGCAACGCACAGCCTGGCCATGAGCTTCACCTCCCGGATGCTGGGAATGGAAGTGACGGAAATAGGACCGGATGTCAATGATGCATTGGGCGAGATTGCCAATATGCTGGCCGGCTCCTTCAAGCAGCACCTTACCCGGGCCGGCAACGACGTCAGACTGTCCACCCCGTCGGTCGTGAACGGCAAGGAATACGTGATATCCGTCGGCAACCCGCAGGATACGCTCACGCTCCTGTTCGACGTCCAGTCGGAATGGTTCATCCTCAGCATCGTTTTGGAAACGGAATAGCCTGAATGACGACATTGGTCGTAATAGCAAAAAGCGAGCTGAACAGGGAGATTGTTGTGCGGGCGGTGGAGGCAGCCGGAGGCGCGGCAATCGCGCTCTCTTCCCTGGCAGAGCTGCCCGGGCTCCTGAGGGAAACTCCCGTCTCGGGAATCCTGCTGGAAATGGTCACCTCCGCTCGAGCCACGGCAGCAGAAAAGCAGGAAACCAACGATCTGATCCAGCTTTATGCCCATGCGAAATTCAAGGTGGTCGAAAACGAGATCAAGATGCTGGGCAGGAACATGACCCTGGACGGATTTCTCCGGCAGTGCCTGTCCATTCAGCCCCGGGTTATCCGGAGAAGCCCCAGGGTGGTCATCCATGCCGGGGTGTATATCTCGAAACGCAGCGATTTCGAGCCTTTCGAAAAGGTTGTGACGCTGAATATTTCCAACGGGGGATGTTTCGTCTACAGCGCCTGCCAATGGCAGGTCGGGGAACGGGTATGGCTTCTGTTCAAGGGGCAGGAGCGGGTGATGTCCGGAGAGGTCTGCTGGCGTCATCCCTGGGGCAAAAACAACCGGATCCCCGGTATCGGCATCAAGTTCATCGAAGACGATATCGAGTACCCGTGCCCGCCGTTCCTGCTCGAGGATGGCGATTGACAGTCCCTTGTCCGGACTTCCGGGATGATCGGGCAGTTACCGGGAAAATTCGAGCCCGAGCTGGTTATGGTGTTGACGGGCAACTTTGCATCTGATTTCGCTGGGGGGGGCAACCGACAGGGTAACGGTGCAGTCGTCTCCCGGCACGATGCTTTCATCGCTGATCTGCTCACAGATCACCAGCATGCCGGATGTTGAGAAGTTCTCCAGGAAACAGTTGAAGTTTTTACCATGGTAATTGAGCACGTACTGCTCGTAATACCTGACCCTGGCTCCTTCCCGTCTGGAGTGACTCATGACGACCTCCTTCCACGCCTCCTGATATGGTGCCATCACAGATACTCCGCTGAAACTAGTATACCACCAGCCCTTTTCCGGGCAAGGCCGCCTCTTTCACGACTCCGTCCGGGTACCTGAAATCTGCTTTTCTGCGACCCGGCACGCCACGGTAGGCAAAATCTTCCGTGCCGGTCCTTTTCGTGAGCGTGGTCTACTTATCCGGATCGATAAACGGCAGGCGCTGAATGGGTGGATGTCCGGGCCTCTCGTGGGGAATTAGCTGTGGCCTGTCGAAGGTATACATGGGGAGGGGAATCTTATTCCGGTCAGGTGGGAATTACGCAGGGGAGCAACCGCCCCCCTGGACCGTGACGGATTGTTCGGGTGGATTGGGAACTAGTGCAGCCCGCAAAAGCATTTGGGGCCCCTCAGTGAAAAGGGGGCCAGATAGTCGGGCACCTTCTCGATGCCGGCTGACTTGGAAAGCTTGAATCTGGCGCATCGGGCGGATTTGCCCATGCAGAAGGTTTCCCTGAAAAAGTCGGCGGTTCTGGGCATTTCGTCCATTGTTTCATTGAAGAAGAAGCAGGTAGATGAATATTCGCAGGTAGCCATCCATAGCCTCCAACGTTCGTTTTTGATGCCGATTGTTCAAAGGTTACTGCGTTTCCTCCGCTTTTCAAGTGGCCTGGTTCCGATTCGCCGAAAGTTTTCCTGCTGATCGGCTGGACTGGGGCCATCCGGCACCGCGCGAAAAAGGACCCGGCCGACACGACCGGGTCCTTTTATTTTCAAGCGAAACAGTGGAGGGGACGGCGGCACCCTCGCTGCTGGAACTACAGGGCCGGCGAGCGTCTCTTCAGCACGAACCCTACCAGGAAAACGATGGTGAGGGTGATGATTCCACCAATGATTCCGGAGGCACTCGTACCGAGTTTGTTCCCTTCGCCGTTCCTGTCCGGTCCGTGTGATGCGGCAGCTCCTTGTGTCTCCGGCTTGGGCTTTCTGAAGGTGTAGTCAGGGAGAAAGGCGATCCGCTCCTGGATGGAGGCCAGCAGACCATGCAGCCCCTGCTCCGGCCCCTTGAGGTCCTCCGTGCCTGTCACCTTTGCGATGGCCCACTCAAGACCATCGGGATTCTTCGATGCGTACCAGGACAGCACGCCTCCGGTGAGCAGGGCAGCAACCAGAAGGGTCAGGGCGATTGAGCGGAAGGAATAGCTCCGTTCCCCGGATGAGTCTGCCAGGATCTCGGGCCGGGCCTTGTGCAGGAAGGAGACGATCGAGGCGGTTATGATCCCTTCGGCCACGCCGATGGGCAGGTGTATCGGCTGCATCAACAGCAAAAAGGTGCCAAAGGGCAATGAGGAGACCCCTGACAGCCATGTCTCCAGCACGACACAGAAGGGGCCCAATTGCAAGCCGATCAGGGCCGAGACGATTATGGCCGCTTTCAGGCGGCCGGGACCCGGGCTTGTGCCCGCAAACTTCCGGTAGAAGAGGGGATAGACTATGAAAGCGGGAACAATGCCCATGTTGAAGATGTTGCACCCCAGGGCCAGCAGGCCGCCATCCGCAAAGAACAGCGCCTGCACCACCAGTACGGAGGCAATGGTGAGCAGTGCGGCATGCGGACCGAGCAGAATCGACAGCAGCAGCCCCCCGCCGAGATGCCCGCTGGAGCCGGTGGCAGGAATGGTGAAATTCACCATCTGGGCAGCGAACAGGAAGGCGCCCAGCACCCCCATCAGCGGGACCTTCTTCTCGTCGAAGTCGTTGCGGACCTTGGCCGAGCTGTAAGCTATGGCGCCAGCCGTTGCCGCCCACATTGCTCCGCCGACGGTTGGTGACAGGAGAGCGTCTGCCATATGCATGTCGTTGTTTCCTCCCAGAAGAAAATGGTGCGCATAGAACCGGAATCATCGGGTGACATGCCCGGTGATGCACGGCATCTGACGCCAATTATATCATATAAATGTTACGAAACTGAAATTGGTAACACTGAACTCATACACCGGATCAAAAAGTATTACAAGCGAAACGCGAACCTTTGACTCTTTTTACCCGACCCTGCTATATAAAAAGACGATGGTACGGTATCGTTTCCGGATGGATTCACATTTACCGTGAGATTGAACGAGGAGGGAGTCGCAATGGGGAAAACGGTACGTTTCGGAGTGTCGCTGGATGAAAAACTGCTGGAGAGTTTTGAGCAGCTTATCCAGCAGAAGAGCTATATGAACCGTTCCGAGGCAATCCGCGACATGATCAGGGCCTCGCTGGTGGACGAGCACTGCCAGGCAGAGGACCAGGAGGCTGTCGGCACGATTACCCTGGTCTACAATCACCATGTGCGCGACCTCTCGGAAAAGCTGACCGAACACCAACATTCGCATCATGACCGGATCATCTCCTCCCTGCACGTTCACCTCGACCCCCATAACTGTCTGGAGGTGCTGGTGCTGCGGGGCGCCGTACGGGACGTCAAGCGCATCGCCAATGAGCTGATCGGTGTCAAAGGGGTCAAGCACGGGAAGCTGGTGATGACGACCAGCGGCGAAGAATTGTAGGCCGCTGAACTGCGAACCGGAAGGACTGCCGCTGATCCGGTGCCGCTCGTATCTCCATCTTCGAGCAAAGATGCCTCCTTGCTGGTCGGAACCCATCTGTCGCTGCTGAAGACGGGATGTCGTCCTGAAGACGATATCCCGTCCCAGCCAGAGTCCCTTTCTTTCTCCCTCCTTTCACAAAGCCTTCCAATCCATTGATTATCTGATTTTTTTCCTTCTCTGCAGCGTTGGCACGCATTTGGGAATGCACATCATGTGTCAAAAAATTTCATCGCGAATAAACCCGGCAATGAAAGGAGTGAAATCATGAAAACACTGACGGCTGGCTTTTGTGTGGCGGCAATCCTGGCGCTGCCGGTCCTTGCAATGGCATCGGACGGAACGCAGGAAAACCCGGGCAAGGTTATCTCCCGGGATACGGTATCGGTAACCGGCACAGTGAAGGCGGTGGATCCGGAGAAGCGCACCATCACTCTGGCTCTGCCCGACGGAAAGGAGCGCACCTTAACCCTGGAGAGGTCCGTTACCACACTTGACCGGGTAAAGCCGGGCGATCTGGTGAAAGCGACCTATCAGGAGGCGATTACGGTGAAGCTGAGGAAAACCAAGGCAACACCGAGCATAACGGTGCAGGAATCGACCGGGCGTGAGCCCAAAGCAGAGATGCCGGGCAGATCGATTCAGCGGCTGGTGACCGCCGTTACCACCATCGATAAGATCTCCGATGACGGCACCATGGTGACCCTTATGGGTCCGGAAGGCAATAGCGTGGATGTCAAGGTACGCGACCCTGAGAACCTGGAAAAGATCCGGAAAGGCGAAATCAAGAAGGGGGATCAGGTGGAGATCAGTTATTACCAGGCCCTGGCGGTAGCAGTGGAAAAGGCCGGGCAGACCAAATAACGGAACTGCCCGGAAGCTTGGGTAGACTGGCTTTTGCATCCCTGCCGTCTGATAACCCCTGCCCGGGACGCCGGGCGGGGGTTATTGTGAACAGGCTATTTCTCCGGCTTGGCTGCCCACCGATCCCCGGCACTCCTGTTGTTTTTGACAAGGAAACGCCTGTCATGGTATGGAATTATGCATGGCACTTCTGTTTACCGGCGACCTGCATGGTGAACGAGGCATCCATCGTTTTGCCCCGGAATCCTTTCCCGAAGGGGAGGTCCTGGATCGTGACGACTTCATCATCGTTGCGGGAGATTTCCAGATGATCTATGCCCACGGGGGCCTTACCAGGCAGGAGCAGGTGCAGCTCGACTGGCTGTCGCGCAGGCCGTGGACGACACTGTTCATTGACGGCAACCACGAACACATGCCCCGCTTGCGTTCGCTCCCCCTGGAGCAGCGCTTTGGCGGCACTGTCGGGAAAGCTGCCGATAACGTCTACTATCTGCAGAGGGGCGAGCGCTACACCATCGACGGCCGCAGCATTCTCTGCCTGGGGGGCGCCCGTTCCATCGACCGGCACAAGAGGGTCCCGGGTGAAAGCTGGTTCGAAGACGAAGTGCCGACCGGGACCGATGTCCAGGCAACCCGAAACGCCGCCGGCCAGGGGCCGGTGGACGTGTTTCTGACTCACACCTGCCCGCCGGACATAAAGTTCCTCCTGCCGATCCACAGCCGCAACGACCTCAGCGATCCCACAGAACATATGCTTGCCGATCTCCGCCCTCTGGTACAGCCGCGGCACTGGATTTTCGGGCATTTCCACGTCAACTGGAAAGGGCGCCAGAACGGGATCGAGTATACCTGCCTGTTTGATGAAATCGCGCTCCTCGACCTGAAGATGGGTATCATTCCCCTGGGCAAGCGGCCGATGACCAAACAGCCTCCGCAGGCCAGCTCAGCGGAGATACCCTCTGCCGCGCCGGCAGCTCCGGGCAGGCTTCCCAAGCCCTCCCGCCCAGCATCTCCCCCCTCGTCAGGACAGACAGTGTCCCCGCCGGATAGCGGTTTCGGTACCTGGGGGGGCGAATAACGACTCACCCCTGTCAATTGCACGCTGCGCCCAGGCACAAGGGGCCATCAGGAACGGCGTTCTCCGTCGATTCCAGTGCCTTTGCGGCAGCGATATGCCCCGTCTGCGACTCACGCCTGCCTGCAAAAAGTCTTACGGAACAGGGTGCCGGAACGTTCCCGGCAGATCTGTTGTTTCAAGTGTATCTAATTGAATAGGTGTGGACCCGGGCGCCTGATAATGGTAAATGTATCGGATATGCAACACCGTTTAGTTTTCCACGGGAGGGAATCAATGAGTATGGCAACAGAGTGTAAGTTTTTCGGGCATATCATCCCGGTCGAAAAGGCCCT